>NZ_JBQUZN010000003.1:1053564-1131204 GCF_056313825.1 Microbacterium sp. DMC48
CCTGGGTGCCGCCGAGGATGCCGTCCGTGCCGTCGGTGGTGGAGCCGCCCGTCGATCCGTTGCCGGTGCCGGCGGGGGCCGTGGTGGTCGCCTTGGTGCTGTCGGCGTCGCCGAGGACCGAGATGGCGTTGCCGCCCACGGTCACCGGTGCGGCGACGTTCACGACGCCCTGGGTGCCGCCCAGGATGCTGTCGGAGCCGCTCGTGGTGGGTGCGGGAGCCTCCGGTGCCGCCGGCGCCGCTGCGGGTGCCTCAGCGGGCTGCGAGGTCGCGGCATCCGTGCTCTCGGCGTCACCGAGGACGGAGACGGCGTTGCCGCCGAGCGTCACCGGCAGGACGACATCGATGAGGGCCTGGGTGCCCGAGCCGGCGCCGTCGGAACCGCTCGTCGACGCGTCACCGCCGCCGACCGAGATCGACGGGGTCGAGGTCTGCGCGTCGGTGCTGGTGGCGTCGCCGAGCACCGAGATGCCGTTGCCGGCGACCGTGACGGGCACCGCGACGGAGATGAGCCCCTGGGTGCCCGACAGCAGACCGTCGTCACCCGTTGTCTCGGCCGCCTGGGCGACCGTTGCGCCGAAGAGCGTGATGCCTCCGGCCAGGAGCGTGCCCCACAGGGCGCGCTTGAGGTTGGTGTTCATGATGATTTCTCTCCTGAGAGTGTTGGGGGGTATGCGCGCACAGCGCGCGGGATCGTGCCGCTCGGAAGGCGGCCGAACCCCCGTCAGTCAGGGGAGACGTCGGTGGCGAACACCGGCGCGGGGAGGGCAGAGTCGTCCTCCGGTCGGCGTCGCAGCACCCAGGCACGGTGTGCAGCGAACAGACCGAAGGCGAGCACAGCGCCCGCGCCGAACGAGAATCCAGCTCCGCTGGAGAAGAACGAGGTGGCGTCCAGGGTGGGACCGAGAAGTCCCCAGCCGCCGGCCGGAGCGCCGGGCGCTGCCGGGTACGCGACAGCGCCCGCGCCCGGAACGAACGAGGTAACGGCGCTGCCGAGCGAGAGTGCGGCCGCTGTCGTCGTGGTCGCGACGCCATGCATGGTCTGATCCCACGCGGCCGACAGCACGGCCAGAGCGGCCGCGGCGGGGGGAGTTCCCACGGCCGGCGCGGAGGGGTCGGAGGAGGATGCCGGGCCGCCGACAGGGGGGACGACGACGCTCGTGATGGGGGTCACGAGCTCGCCGACGACCGGAAGTGAGCTCACGGCGTCGGTGACGGGGGCCGCGGCATCCACGATGGGCTTCACCGCGCCGGTGACCGGCGCGAGAACGGGTGCGAGGGGGCTGACGATCTCGCCGACCGCCGAGCCGACGGGGGCGACGACCTGGCCGACCGGTGCGAGCGGCTCGAGGACGGGGGCGACGGAGTCGACGATGCCGCCCACCGGCGGAGCGACGCTCTCGACGACGGGGGCGACGGTCTCGGTGACGGGGGAGAGGATCTCTGCGACCGGGTCGAGGACGGGCGTGGTGACCTTCGAGAGCGTGCTGGAAACGCCGCTCACGAGGGAGCCGAGGGGGTTGTCCATGTCGTCGGCGGCGTGGGCCGACGGACCGGAGAAGAGCGAGATGGCGAACCAGGCGAACGCGGCTCCGACGCCTAGCGCGCCCAGCATCGCCCATCGCCGTGTCGACTCGGTGGTCGATCGTCCGCGGCGCAGCGGGGGGACTGCGATTGTTGCCATGTTCACCTCCCACGACGATGTGTCGGGATGCCGGCGCACGCCGACACCCATGGAGTGCCTGGAACAGAGAAGATACGCCGATATATCACTCGTGTCCAGACCCCTGTCGCGAAACTTCCGACGCGCCGGGGCGGACAGCTCGACTTGACAAGGGCGCATTCATCCCCATGGTTGTCCCCAACCCCCACCCACAGCGTCAACCTTCAAGCGGTACTTCAACCACATTGCGCATCCACAGGTTGTGAATCTGGAAAACCCAGGTCAAAGTCGATTTGTCTCGATGAATCTTGAGGTTGCTCGGCGTGTTTCCACAGGTACTGTGCACAGGGTGTCCGGCGTTTCGCGCAGATCATCCACAGAGTTATCCACAGGCCTGTTTGCGACTGTCGGAACCCGTGCCTAACGTGACGTGTGGTCTCGCGGCGGGACCGGTCATCGAGCGTGTGAAGGGGACTGCATGTCGATCGCGGACATCTCCGAGGATCGCTTCGGTGGACCCCTGGAGAGCCGCGGCCCCGAGCGCACGCCGCCGCACGACCTCCTCGCCGAACAGAGCACGCTGGGCGGCATGCTGCTGTCGAGCGACGCCGTCGCCGATGTCATCGAGGCTCTTCGCGGCACCGACTTCTACGTGCCGAAGCACGAGCTGATCTTCGAGGCGATCCTCTCGCTGTACTCGCACGGCGAGCCGACCGACGTCGTCGCCGTGACCGACGAGCTCATCAAGACGGGTGACCTGCAGCGCTCGGGCGGTGCCGACTACCTGCACTCGCTGACTTCGATCGTGCCGACCGCGGCCAACGCCGCCTACTACGCGTCGATCGTGCGCGAACGGGCGCTGCTGCGCCGGCTCGTGGAGGCCGGCACGCGCATCGTGCAGATGGGCTACAACGGCCAGGGCGATGCGCTCGACCTCGTCAACAACGCGCAGGCGGAGATCTACTCGGTCACCGGCGCGGAGCAGGCCGAAGACTACGTGCCGCTGCAGATCGCGGTGGATGCCGCGGTGGAGGAGATCGAGGCGGCGCGCGGGCGCGACGGTCAGATGACCGGCATCCCCACCGGCTTCTCGGGTCTCGACCAGCTGACCAACGGTCTGCACCCCGGCCAGATGATCATCATCGCGGCGCGACCCGCCATGGGTAAGTCGACGCTCGCGCTCGACTTCGCGCGGGCCGCGGCGATCAAGGCGCAGCAGCCGACGATCGTCTTCTCGCTCGAAATGGGTCGCAGCGAGATCGCGATGCGTCTCATGAGCGCTGAGGGCGCCATTCCGCTGCAGAGCATGCGCAAGGGCACGCTCGACTCCCGCGACTGGACGACGATCGCGGCGACCCGTGGGCGTATCAACGACGCGCCGCTGTACATCGACGACAGTCCGAACATGACGCTGGTCGAGATCCGCGCGAAGTGCCGCAAGCTCAAGCAGCGGGTGGGCCTGAAGATGGTGGTCATCGACTACCTGCAGCTGATGACGTCGGGCAAGCGCGTCGAGAGCCGTCAGCAGGAGGTCTCGGAGTTCTCGCGTGCGCTGAAGCTTCTGGCCAAGGAGCTGCAGGTGCCGGTGATCGCGCTGTCGCAGCTGAACCGTGGCCCCGAGCAGCGCGCCGACAAGAAGCCCGCCCTGAGCGACCTGCGTGAGTCGGGCTCGATCGAGCAGGATGCCGACATGGTGGTGCTGCTGCACCGCGAGGCCGCCTACGAGAAGGACAGCCCCCGCGCCGGCGAGGCCGACCTGATCGTCGCCAAGCACCGTAACGGCCCCACCGACACCATTACCGTCGCCTTCCAGGGTCACTTCTCGCGCTTCACGGATATGGCGCCGGGCGACTTCGGGTAGGAGTCGCATTCAGGTTCCACGTGAAGACGTCGGGATCCGTCGCCACGTGAACTGCTCCCGAGGGGTAGTTCGAGCCTCGAGGGTCAGCGACCGAGGCTCGCGTTCATGATGCCTACACCCGCGAACCAGATCGCTACTCCCGACGCCGCGCCGACCGCCGCAACCCACCAGCTGATCTTGCGGCGGACGAGGCGGATGATCGTCCACACCGCCGCGGCGAGGAACACGACGGGAGGCACGCCGAGAGCGATCAGCCAGCCCACCGACATGAGGCCGGTGTTGCACCGGTCACCGAAGCACCCGTCCGACATCATGACGAGAAAAAGCGACATGAACGCGAGCACCGCGAAGCCGAGGAAGCCGGCGACCACGAGGATCACCGAGGAGATCACGTCGGCGATGCGAGCACCCGATGTGGGTGGCCTCACGGGTGCCTGAGCGCCCGGAGCCACAGACGAAGGGAAGTCCGGCGGCGGTGTCGACATGCGGGAAGTATCGCATAGCCAGGGACCACCGCCGCAGGAGCGGGCGGCGACTCTGAGCCCTCACGAAACGCACCTCGAAGTGCCTTTTGTAGGCCTCACCTTACTCACTCACAATGTGGTTACGAATCAGAAGTGAGGTAATGATCATGTCGTCCAAGGAGACCAATGCGGCGGCCCCGATCGTCATCGAGGTGTGGGCGGATCTCAGCTGCCCGTGGTGCTACGTCGGTAAGCATCGACTGCAGCGAGCCATTGATTCCCGCGCGGATGCCGATCGGTTCCAGGTGAAGCTGCGCTCGTTCGAGCTCAACCCGAACGCGCCGCACACACCGGAGACCATCGAGAGCGCCTTCATCCGCTCGCACGGCGGCAACGCGAACGTCGTCCTTCAAGCCGAGCGTCAGATTCAGGCGCTCTCGCAGCGCGAGGGTCTGCCCTTCTCGCTCGACCGGCTCAACGCCAACACCTTCGACTTCCATCGCGTCGTGCACTACGCCGAGGAGGCGGGCAAGGGCCTCGAGTTCTTCTCCCGAGTGCAAGACCGATTCTTCGCCGGAGAGATCAACCCCTTCGATGCCGAGGTGCTCGCACAGGCCGCCCCAGAGGTGGGGCTGTCGGCAGACCGCGTTCGCACGGTGCTGACCAGCGACGAATACGCCGATGCCGTGCGCGCCGACACCCATGAAGGTCAAGCACTCGGCATCCAAGGCGTGCCCTTCACCGTCTTCGACCGCCGCTTCGCCGCGTCGGGCGCCCAGTCCGTCGAGGCATACGGGCAGGTGCTCGACAACCTCGTTACAGACGCCACGGACGGTGTGGCATGAGCACCGACGACACCGCGAAGCCCGTCCTGCTCACCTTCGGCGACCCCGCCGCGGCCGCGTGCGATCCCAACGGTGAAGCGTGCGCCCTGCCCACAGCCACCCGCCCGTAACCCACCGACCCCCACACACTGACGAATCTGAGGAAGACTGTGCCCACCATCGCCATCATCGGAGCCGGCTCCGGCCTGGGACTCGCTATCGCGCGCAGCTTCGGTGCCCAGGGATTCGACGTCGCGCTCATCTCCCGCAACCAGGCGAAGCTCGACAGCCTGGTCGCCCAACTCGCCGCCGACGGGATCACTGCCGCCGGCTTCGCCGCCGACGTGCTCGACCGGCCCACCCTCCGCGCAGCGCTGACCGCCGCAACGGCGCACTTCGGCGGCATCGACGTGCTGGAGTACTCGCCGGCCGACGCGTCGGCAGGTCCCCTGGCTCCCGTCGACATCCGTGAAGCCACCCCGGAGAACGTGCAGCCGCAGATCGAGTACTACCTGTACGGCGCCATGACGGCAGCCGACGTCGTTCTGCCCGAGATGCTCGCGATCGGTGCCGGCACGCTGCTGTTCACCACGGGCGCCGGATCGATGTACCCGGTTGCCCAGTACGGCAACGTCACCGCCGGTGGTGCGGCACTGCGCAACTGGGCGCTCAACCTCGGTCAGGCCCTCGCCGGCAGCGGCGTCCATGTCGCCCATGTCGCCATCGCGCTCATGATCGCCGAGCACGCACCCGCGCCCGGACTCGACTTCCTCCCCGCCGCCGACATCGCCCCCCTGTACTGGGACATGCATCACACTCGCGCGGTGCACGAGCTGGTCGTCAAGAAGTAGAGCGAGCGCTATTGGCCGACGGAAGCGAGAATGGCATGCGCCCCAACGCGGCCGACACCCGTGACCTCGTGATCGCGGCGGTTCGCCGCCACGGTCTCGTGGTGGGCGGCCGCCCAGCCGGCCAGCGCCATGACGGCGTCCAGCAGCGACCGCCCCAGATCTGTCAGCTCGTACTCCACCCGCGGCGGCACCTCGGGGTAGGCCGTGCGGGTGAGCAAGCCGTCACGCTCAAGGGCCTTGAGTGTGACGGTCAGCATCCGCTGCGAGATGCCCGGAATGCTCGCCTGCAGATCCGAATAGCGCAATGGTGCGCCGCCGAGTGTGCTCACCACCAGCACTGTCCACTTGTCGCCGATGCGGTCGAGCACCTCGCGGATGAAGTCGCTCTCGGCCGGCCATGCCCGGCACGGACCGCTGATCGTCCTCGCTGACGCCATCTTTCGCCCCCGCCGCTCCTGATTACCGACTGAAAGATATGTTGCCACACCATCAGTGCGTATGCCCCGAAAGGACTCTTCTGTGACCACCGTCCTCGTTCTCGGCGGCAGAGGGCGCCGATGCGGTCGTGAGTGCGCTCAACAACTCACGCGCGAGCGACAACCCCTGGTCTAAGGCGGTGAGCCCGCCGAGCTTCATGACGGATGCCACCCGCGACACCTTCGCGGTCATGAGAGAGAAGGGCATCCGTCGCATCGCCGTCGCCTCCACCATGGGCGCCGGCGACTCCTGGGCTTCGTGCAACCTGCTGTTCAAAGCGTTGATCAAGAGCTCCGGCATTCGCCACGGCTACAACGACCACCACGGCGTCGACGCCGACGTTCGTGCTTCGGATGCCGAGTGGGTCATGGTCCGCTCCGTCGCACTGTCTGATGCCACCCCTCGCGGGCCGGTGCGCGCCGCTCAGATGGAGCAGGCGAAGCCGGGCTTCACCATCAGCCGCGCCGACGTCGCCCGGTTCCTTCTCGACTCCCTGGAGGACGACACCTGGCTGCGTCAGGCGCCGCTGATCTGGAACGCGCGGGCGCCGCGCTGACCACTGTTCCACCCGTCATCACCACACCACAACCGAAGGAATCACTCATGTCGATCGCCTACTGGATCATTGCCGGTCTGCTCGCCCTGGCCTACCTCACCGCCGGGGGTATGAAGGCCTTCCGCTCTCCCGATGCCCTTGTCGCCGGGGGCATCGCCTGGGCGAAGGACGTATCGCTGCCGCTCGTCCGCGTCATCGGTGTGGTCGAGGTGCTGGGAGCGCTCGGTCTGATCCTGCCGCCGCTCACGGGCATCGCTCCGGTGCTGGGGCCCGTCGCCGCCATCGGGCTCGCGCTCGTGCAGCTGGGCGCCGTGATCTTCCACCTGCGTCGAGGCGAAGCCCGGGTGGTGCCGATGAATCTGGTTCTGCTGCTGCTGGCCGTCGCAGTCGCGATCCTCGGATTCCTCGTCTGGGTCTGACCGCGCATCGCGTCGGCGCCGCGACGAAGACCAGGATCAGCGTGAGGCCCGCAGCGCCCGCCGGATCAACGTCACCTGAAGCGGCAGCCGCACCAGCGACACGGCGAACGCCGCCCACGCCTTCGGGGAGCGGCGGCGCGCTGCCCGGCGGCCGAGGTCGATGCTCATCTGCATGTTCGCGGGCCAGACGCCGGCCAGCACCACCGCGCTCGCTCGCCCCGCGGCGGCCCGAGTCGAAGGCACGACCAACCCCACCGCGCATGCCAGCTCCGCGATGCCCGACACGACCACGAGCGGCCGATCCCATCGGCGCAGCGCCCGCGGGATGATCGGCGTGAACACGCCGGGTCGCACGAGGTGGATGACGCCCGACACCGCGAACGGCACCATCACGATCCAGGGAACGGTGGCGGCGGGCTTCTTCGCGCGACGTGTCATCACGCCATTCTCCCCGCCCCGCCGCCGCCCGGGGCCGCCGCGCGAACAGCCCCGGTGACAGCATGGGCAGATGCTCTCCCCGCAAACCCTGAGCGAGCCCGACCGGCGCCTCGTCGCCGCGTGGGCGGCCGACTGCGCCGAACGGGTGCTCCCTCTCTTCGAGAGCGAGGCTCCCGACGACGATCGCCCGCGTGACGCCATCGCGCGGGCCCGCGCCTACGCCCGCGGTGAGCTCGACTCGGCGGGCGAGATCCGCCGCCGGTTCGTTGCGGGCCGCGCCGCCGCCTCGGTCACCTCGCCCGCCGCGATCGCGGCGGCCCGGTCGGCGGCGCAGGCGTCGGGCGTCGCGCACATGGGTGCGCACGCCCTGGGCGCCGCCGCCTACGCCGTGAAAGCCGTCGGCATCGACCGGCCCGACGAGGCGGATGCCGAGATCGAGTGGCAACTGCAGCGCATGACACCGGCGGTCCGCGCCGCCCTCCGTCAGCTTCCACCGGTCGGCGAGGATGCCGCGGGTCCGTTCGTCGCCGGCGGATTGCTGGCCCGCGGCATCCTGGGATCGACCATCCGAACATTGCAGAATCGGATCGCATCCCGGGCTTGACCCTCACGCGACGTCAGGCTCGATCGTGGTCTCATGACCGACCTTCCCCACGCTTTCGACATCAGCCCCGTCCCTGCCCCGGGACCCGACGCCGTCGCCCCGCCTCTGTTCCGCGGCATCTACGGCATGCCCATGTTCGTGACGATCCCGACGGCCGATCTCGCGGCATCCATCGACTTCTGGACCCGCGGCCTCGGCTTCTTCGAGCTGTTCGGCATCCCGGGGCAGATGACGCACCTGCGCCGGTGGGCGTTCCAGGACGTCCTGCTCGTCGCGGGCGCGCCGGACGACACCGCCCCGGCTGCGAGCGTGAGCTTCGCCTGCGTGCTCGACCAGCTCGATCCGATCGCCGAGGCCCTGCGCGCCCTCGGCGTCGACGCCCACCCGCGCGACACGATGTGGAACACCCGCGACATCGAGGTCATCACCCCCGAGAACACCCGCGTGATCTTCACGGCGGGCAAGGTGTTCGACCCCGACAGCGTCGAGGGCCGCACCCTCCGCGCGGTCGGCATCGGCACCGACGACAATGAGTCCCATGTCTGACGACGGACTGCCGGTGGGCGAGACGGCTGCGCGCCTGGGCCTGACCGTGCGGACGCTCCACCACTGGGACGAGATCGGCCTCGCGAGCCCTGCAGCGAGATCGCGGGCCGGCTACCGGCTCTACACGGATGCCGACCTCGAACGCCTCCGGCGCATCGTCGTGTACCGCGAGCTCGGGCTCGACCTCGACGCGATCCGGGCCATTCTCGATGAGCCGGGGGGCGATGTCGCCGACCAGTTGCGGGTGCAGCGCGCCCAGCTCGCGCAGCGGATCGCCCAGCTCAACGACCTCGACGAGGACCTCGCGCGCATGATCGAGGCGCAGGAGCGCGGCATCCTGCTCTCCGAGGACGAACAGCGCGACATCTTCGGCCCCGACTGGAATACCGAGTGGCCCGCGCAGGCGCGCGAGGCCTACGGACAATCGGCGCAGTGGCAGCAGTACGCGGAGCGTACGGCGTCGCGCTCGGCCGGCGACTGGGCGGCGGTGACCGAGGCGATGACCGCGTTCGAGCTCGAGATGGGCGCCGCGGTCGACGGCGGAGCGACACCCGGGGATGCCGTGGCGAACGGTCTCGTCGAGCGACACCGCACCCTGCTCTCGCAGTTCTTCCCGATCACGCGGCAGATGCAGGTGTGCCTCGGGCGGATCTACGTCGCCGACCCGCGGTTCTCGGCGCACTACGACGCGGTGCGGCCGGGCCTGGCCCGTTGGCTGAGCCGGGCGATCGATGAGAGCGCGCGCGCCGCGGGCATCGACCCCGACACCGCCACGTGGGAGTGAGGGACGTGCCTGCGGCATCCGGCGTCACCTCTCCGCGCCGAGCTCACCCGGCTCGCGGCGAGGGACCGAGACCCACGCGCGCCGCACGATGAACCCCAGCAGTGCGAGTTCGACCCCGATCGACAGTACGTAGAACGGCAGCCACTCGGGGGTCGATCCGGCGATGTTGAACACCGAGTACGGCACATACAGCGAGGCCACGACGACGTTCACGATGCGGTTCGCCCGCGGTGGCAGGGTCACCGACAGCACGATCATCACCGCCGGGATCATGACCGAGGCGAGCATCGCCGTCAGCAGGGGCGGGCTCACTTCGAACCGCCACACCATCCCCTCGAGGATGCCGGCGACCACATGCGGCTTGTAGAAGTTGAAGACGTCGACGTAGACGTAGAGGAACATGAAGCTCGCCCACGCGGCGGCGAGCTTCACCGGGACGGGAACTGGTGCGATCTCGAGCGGGGTGCGGATCTTGAGCGTGGTCGACATGGTCTCTCCTTGTGTGTGGTGGTGCGGTGCGTGGGTGAGCTGATGCCGCGTCACGGGGTGACGACGACCTTGCCGCGGGTGTGCCCGGTCGCGACCTGCCGGAGGGCATCGGCGGCATCCGCGAGGGCATAGCGGCGATCGACCAACGGCGTGATCTCGCCGCTCGCGAGCATCTCGGCGAGCACGAGCAGGTCGCCGCGCCGACCGAGAGAGGTGAACGGTCGCAGCCGTTGGCGCGTGAAGGCGGACAGCAGGCGCGCTCGTACGATCCGGCCAAGCGGTCCGATCCAGGCACCGCCGCGGCCGCTGTTCGGAATGAGGGTGCCGCGCGGAGTGAGGATGCGGCGCATCGCGGCGAGGGGCTGCGCTTCTACGCTGTCGAGGATCACGTCGAAGCGCGTGCTCCCGCGAGTCACGTCGGTCGTCTCGTAGTCGATGACGTGATCGGCGCCCAGCTGACGGACGAACTCGACGTTGCGTCCGCTGCACACACCGGCGACCTCGCCGCCGAGTGCCTTCGCGATCTGCACCGCGAACGAGCCGACCCCGCCGGAGGCGCCGGTGATCAGCACCGTCTGCCCGGACTGCAGCTGCGCCACGTCGCGCAGGGCCTGCAGCGCCGTCATGCCCGACGTGGGAACGGCGGCTGCGACGTCGACCGGGACACCCGCGGGAATCGGCGCGAGGTGGTCGTCACGTACGGTGGCGAACTCTGCCAGCGCCCCCGCGGTCGTCCAGCCGAAGACGCGGTCCCCCACGCGCACCGAGGTCACATCGGCGCCGACCGCGCGGACGACACCGGCCAGATCCATGCCTGGCGTGCGACGGCGGGGTCTGCGCAGGCCGAACGCCAGCCGCACCAGGCGCGGCCGTCCCGTCATGACGAAGGAGTCGCCGGGATGCACGGAGGCCGCGCCGACCTCGACGAGAACCTCGCGACGGCCAGCCGTCGGAAGCGCGACCGTCGCCAGTCGCAGCACGTCTGGCGGCCCGTAGCGCTCGTGCACGAGGGCGCGCATGCGTGGTGGTGTGGGTGTCGCCGCAGCTGCGTGCGGCAGGGCTGTCGTGGCCACGGGATCTCCTGAGCTCTGGCTTCGTACACTGTACGTCGTACACCGTACTATCGACCGTACGCTGTACGATTGTCAAGTCCTTCGACCCGATGAGGAGACCGATCGATGCCGCAGCGACGCACGCCGACACCGGACGGCACGGGCCTCAGCGCCGAGCGCGTGGTGGCCGAGGCGCTGCGTATCGCCGACCGCGACGGAGTGGAGCGGCTGAGCATGCGCGGTCTCGCTGCTGCGCTCGACGCCGGTGCGATGTCGCTGTACCACTACGTCGCGAACAAGGAGGAGCTGCTCGACGCGATGATCGACGTCGTGTTCGACGAGATCGAGTTGCCCTCTCTCGATGCCCCGTGGACGGTCGCGATGCGTGCCGAAGCGGTGTCGGCTCGGGAGGTGCTCGCGCGGCATCCGTGGGCGATCAGCCTGATGGAGTCGCGCACGTCACCCGGACCGGCGAATCTGCGGCATCGCGAGGCCGTGACCGCGTGCCTGCGGCGAGCCGGCTTCTCGATCGAGATGGCGACGCACGCGAACTGGCTGCTGAACAGTCATGTCTACGGCTACGCGCTGCAAGAGGCGAACCTGCCGTTCGCAACGGCCGAGGAGATGGCCGACATGACCGAGGGCGTCTACCTGCCGCAGGTCCCGGCCGATCGATATCCGTACCTACACGAGTCTGGAGCGCATCTCATGGGGAGCGGCTACGACCCGTCCCAGGAGTTCCTCTTCGGTCTCGACCTCGTGCTCGACGCTCTCGAAGTCCTCAGGTCGCGGGGCTGACCGCAGCGGCTCCGCCTCGCCCATCACACGCCCGCGTCCACGAGCACCGCGCGAGCAGCGCGCTCGCCGGATGCGAGAGCGCCCTGGATCGACGCCGCATGTCGGTGGTCGCCGGCGAGGTACATCCGGTCGGTGACGCGCGGCGGGCGAGGCGCACGCAGCGGTGCCGGCTGTGCGGGCAGCGCATCCGGAATGTCGTCGCGACGCAGCAACTGCCAGTCGGTGACCCCGGCATCCCAGAGCTCGGTGAGGTGGCGGCGCACCTCGTCCTCGCCTGCTGGCGCACCACCGCGCGGCAGCAGGCACGTCGCCTCGATGAGATGACGCCCCACGGGTGCATACGACGGCACGGTGTGCGACATGACCGCCGTGTTCACGACCGGCCCGCGGACGCCGATCCCGCGCCCGTCCACACGCAGCAGAGCGGATGCCGAGGGTGCTGCCGGTGCCGCGAACCACCACGTCTGCAGCCCGTTCGTCGCGGGTCGCGGCACCGGCGCCAACTCCGCCACCGACTCCGCGCCGACGGCCACCACGACCCGCCCGGCGCGGAGGGCCTCGCCACCGGCGACGCCGACCTCGACGATCGGGCCGTCCCTGTCGACGCGCTCCGCTCGGGCCCCGAGCCGGATCTCCGCTCCCGCAGCACGCGCCCGCGCCGCCAGCTGCGCCGGCACCGCCGCGATCCCCTGCGCGGGAAGCCCCGGCCGCCCCAGCGCGAAGTACCGCACCAACTCCTGGACGAACGCGTTCGAGCTGCCCTCACGGTCCTCGGCGACGACACCGGTGAGGAACGGATCGAGCACGGCGGTGCGCAGGGGGCCGCGCAGGCCCGCGGAGTCCCACCCCTCGCGCAGCGCGCGATCGCTTCGCGCCCGTGCCGACAGCCGCCGCGTGAACGCCGGCGTCAGCCAGCGTGAGAACGCCACGGCATCCGCAGCGCTCACCAGCCCGCTGCCGATCGTTCGGGGGATCGACAGCGGTGAGCGCAGCGGATGCCGCAGCTCAGCGAGGCCGCGATCGGTGCGCACCTGCACGCCGACGGGAAACGACCGCAGCGCCAGAGCGTCGAGATCGATGCTGCGACGCAGCGCCGGATACGCCGGGTTGAGCACCTGAAAGCCCCGATCGAGTCGGAACCCGTCGACGAGGTCGGTGCGCTGACGGCCGCCGACCTCGTCTCCCGCGTCGAGCACGATGACCTCGAGCCTGCGCTCGGCCAGCACTACCGCGCACCGCAGCCCCGCGAGGCCTGCTCCGATCACCACGACGTCATGCATCGCCGCTCCGCCTCTCGTCGTCGGACGCGTCCGGGGTCCCCGCCGCACCGTCGCATGCCGCCAGCTTAGGCATGCCGCGGCATCCGATCTCGGGGTTGACGAGCGCGCCGAATCCGACCCTCGCTCCCTGTCGTCGTGCCTACGATGACGGAATGAAGATCCTCCTCACCGGTGCCACCGGCTACATCGGCTCGTCCGTCCTCGACGTTCTGCGCGCTCATGGTCACGACGTCGTTGCGCCGGTGCGCAGCGCAGACGCCGCGCAGAAGGCCACCGCGGCCGGAGCGACTGCGGTGGTCGGCGACGTCACCGACGCCGACTGGTTCACTCCGCTGCTGGAGGGCGTGGATGCTGCGATCCACACCGCCGCACCGGGTGACGGCACGGCCCCCCAGTTCGACAGCGCCGTCGCCGATGCCGTCATCGCCGCGTTCGGCGGCACCGGCAAGCCTTACATCCACACGGGCGGTCTCTGGATCCATGGCCCGTCGGACGACCTCACCGAGCAGACCCCGTTCCACCCACCCGCGATCGTCGCCTGGCGTGAGGAGGTGGAGTCCCGCCTCGCCGCCGCAGAGCTCGCCCTCACGATCGTCGAGCCCGGCATCGTGCACGGCCACGGCGCAGGAATCCCCGCCATGCTGGCCTCCGCGCCCCGTGACGGCGAGGGCCGCCTCACCGTCATCGGCGACGGCACCCAGCACTGGGCGACCGTGCACGTCGACGACCTCGCCGAACTGTACGTGCGGGTGATCGAGCGCTCCGCGCCGGTCGGACGCGTGCTGGGTCTCAGCGGCCACAACGCGACGGTCATCGAGCTCGGCGAAGCGCTCGCCGACGGTCCGGTCGCTGCGGAGGGCGTCGAGGCCTCACGCGCACGCCTGGGCGCCCCCTTCGCCGATGCGCTCATGCTCGACCAGCAGGGACGCGGCGAGAAGGCGCGCTCCCTCGGCTGGACACCCGCCCGCCCGTCTCTGCTCGAGGAGATCCGCGCCGGCGCCTACGGCTCGGCCGCGCAGGGCTGATCGGGTCGCCCGCGCGCGGCGTCACCCCTGTCGCTGCCGTGCGTCGCGGTCTACGCTCGCCGCATGTGCCGAAACATCCGGGTGCTCCACAACTTCGAACCGCCCACCACCGATGACGAGGTGCGCGAAGCGGCTCTGCAGTTCGTCCGCAAAGTGAGTGGATCGACGCATCCTTCGCGCGCCAACGCCGAGGCGTTCGACGCGGCCATCGACGAGATCGCCGCCGCCACGCGTCGCCTGCTCGACGCGCTCGTGACGACCGCACCGCCGAAGAACCGCGAGGCCGAGGCGGTCAAGGGACGCGCCCGCCACGAGAAGCGGATGGAGCGCGAGGTGCGCATCCGCACGGCATCCTGATCGCCGGCGCCGGTCGGATGCCGCGGCATCCGGCGACTTCCCAGCTTCGCGTCACTTCGCTGCCCTACTGTGTCAGCAGTCCAGGGGGAGTACTCCGATACGGACGGCTCGTCATTACGGTCGCGTCGCGGCCCGGGCCGACCGGTCCCGCAAGGGATGGGGGAGACTCTGGCGTCGACCACGTCACGCCATTCTTCGGGAGCCTCCTGTGAACATCACCCCCCTCGTGTGGATCATCACGATCGCCGTCACGATCGCCTTCTTCGTGTGGGAGTTCTTCGCGCACGTGCGCAAGCCGCACGAGCCGACTGTCGGCGAGTCCGCGCGCTGGTCGGCCTTCTACATCGGTCTCGCGCTTCTGTTCGGTGTCGGCGTGGGCGTCTTCTCGGGGTGGGGGTACGGCGGCGAGTACTTCGCCGGGTACCTCACCGAGAAGGCCCTGTCGATCGACAACCTGTTCGTGTTCCTCATCGTCATGACCGGGTTCGCAGTGCCGAAGATGTACCAGCAGAAAGTGCTGATGATCGGCATCGTCATCGCCCTCATCATGCGCGGCGCCTTCATCGCCGTCGGGGCGGCGCTGATCGAGAACTTCTCGTGGGTGTTCTACCTCTTCGGCGCGCTGCTGCTGTTCCTCGCGTATCGGCAGGCCTTCGCGCACGGTGAGTCCAACCCCGCCGACGGCCGCTTCATGCGCCTCGTACGTCGTGTGCTCCCGGTCAGCGACGAGTACGACGGCGACCGGCTCACGGTGAAGAAGGACGGCCGCCGGTTCGTCACCCCCATGCTGCTCGTCATCGTCGCGATCGGGTTCATCGACCTCGTGTTCGCGGTCGACTCGATCCCCGCGATCTACGGGCTCACGCAGGAGGCGTACCTCGTCTTCACCGCGAACGCCTTCGCGCTCATGGGCCTTCGCCAGCTCTACTTCCTCATCGGCGGTCTGCTGGAGCGCCTGGTGTACCTCGCCCAGGGTCTCGCGGTGATCCTCGCGTTCATCGGCGTGAAGCTGCTCATCCACGCGCTCCACAAGAACGAGCTCCCGTTCATCAACGGCGGCGAGCACGTGACGTTCATCCCGGAGATCCCGATCTGGCTGTCGCTGCTGTTCATCGCTGCCACCGTCGCCGTCGCCACGATCGCGAGCCTGCTGAAGACGCGGAAGGATGCCCGGGGCGACGCCCTGCCCGCCGCGCGTGAGGATGCCCGCTGATGGGCGATCTCGCCTGGAACATCGCTCTCGTCTTCGTCTTCGTGCTCGTCGGGGGTGTCTTCGCCGCCACCGAGATGGCCCTCGTGACCCTGCGCGAGAGCCAGATCGACGCCATCGCCGCCCGCGGCGCGCGAGGGCAGAAGGTGGCCGGCCTTGCCCGCAACCCCAACACGTTCCTGTCGGCCGTGCAGATCGGGGTGACCGTCGCCGGCTTCGCCTCGGCGGCCTACGGCGCGACCTCGATCGCCCCGGCCGTGGCGCCCCTGCTCGAGCGGGTGGGCGCCGCACCACAGCTGGCGATGACGCTGGCGACCGTCGCGTTGACGCTGGTGATCGCGTACCTGTCGCTCGTGCTGGGCGAGCTCGTGCCCAAACGCCTCGCCATTCAGCGCAACGCGCAGTTCGCCTACGCCGTCGCCCCGGTGCTCGACGGGTTCGCGGTCGTCATGCGACCGGTGATCTGGCTGCTGTCGGTGTCGACCAACGCGCTGGTGCGCCTGCTCGGCGGTGACCCGCACAAGACGGCCGACGAGCTCAGCGAGGACGAGATCCGCGACATCGTCGCGACCCACCAGGGTCTGCCCGACGATCAGCGGCGCATGCTCGACGATGTGCTCTCGCTGCGCGGGCGGCAGATCAGCGAGGTGATGCGCCCGCGTCCCGACGTCGTCGTCCTCGACGCCACCGCGACCGTCGCCGCGGCGGTCGCCCAGGTGCGCGAGCTGCCGCACTCGCGCTATCCGGTCGTCGATCAGTCCATCGACGACATCTCGGGCTTCGTCCACGTGCGCGACCTCTTCGACATCGCGTCGCGGGATGCCGAGGCCCCTGTCAGTCGGGTCATGCGTCCGATCCCGTACCTCCCCGCGACGGCCGGGGTGCTGGCCACCCTCACGCGCATGCGCGCCGACGGCGATCACATCGCCGTCGTCATCGACGAGTACGGCGGGACGGACGGCATCGTCACTCTCGAGGACCTCGTCGAAGAGGTCGTCGGCGAGATCTTCGACGAGTACGACACCGTCGCCGACGCGCACGCGGGTGTCTTCGACGGGCGCCTCAACCGCGCGGATTTCGAGGAGGCGACCGGCGTACAGCTGCCGCCCGGCTCGTCGGACACCATCGCCGGGTTCGTCATCGAACAGCTCGGGCGTCTTGCCGTTGTCGGCGACACCGTCGAGCTGCCCGATGCTGCGATCCACGTGGTCGCGATGGACCGCCGCCGCGTGGCGGGCGTGCGCGTGGTCGCGCGGGCGGCGCAGAGCGAGGGCGCCGGCACCGCCGGGTGAGTTCGGGCCGCGGGGCGACGCTGTGCGCCGCCCCGCCCCGCAGCACGGGCCTCTGGGGAAGGCGGCGTCTGCGGGTGACGAGCCCCCCAGCTCATCGAGGCCCGAACACGGCGGGATACCATCACCGCCGCACTGATGAGATGACCCGACGCGGCTTTCGTTACGCGATTCGTGCGAATCTCTTTCGATGCGGCCTGCGAACATGAGGAGATGAGCGCACCCGTTGCCCCGCCCACCGTGCGCGTTCGCCCGGCATCCGTCGACGACGCCCGGGGCGTCGCCGAGGTTCATGTCCAGGCGTGGCGCGAGGCGTATGTCCGCCAGCTTCCGGCCACGGTCCTCGCCGGGTTGCGGGTCGAGCCGCGCATCGAGCGGTGGGCGTCGATCATCGAAGACGACGTCACCGACGTCTTCGTCGCCGAGGTCGACGGGCGGATCGTCGGCTGGGCGACGGCCGGTGACGGGCGCGACGACGATCGGCCGACGTCGCGGGAGCTGGAGGGCATCTACGTCCTGGCGGCGCACCACGGTACCGGTGCGGGGCAGCTGCTACTGGACGCGGCGATCGGTGCCGGCGACGCCTACCTCTGGATGATGGACGACAACCCCCGCGCCGAAGCGTTCTATCTGCGCAACGGCTTCGTCCGCGACGCGATCGAGCGCGACCAGCTCTTGGCAGGCCATCCCATCCACATCGTCCGGCTGGTGCGTCACGCCGCAGTGCCGCAATGGGCGGCGGTGAAGGATGCCGAAACGGCCCTGCTCACCGCCGACGTGCGCCGCGACACCGCGCAGGTCGACGAGCTGCTGCATCCCGCTTTCGTCGAGATCGGCCGCTCCGGCACCCTCTGGACGCGGGAACAGATCGTCGGTGCGCTTGCCGAGGAGAGCGCGGACTCGCGCGTCACGCCGCAGACCGATGAGTGGCAGTTCCGTCAGCTCTCGCCCGAGCTGGTGCTGGTCACCTATCGGCTCACGACGCCCTCGCGGATCAGTCGGCACTCATCACTGTGGGACGTCGGCGGCACCGCACCGCGCCTGCGCTTCCATCAGGGCACGGTCGTGCCGCCGGCATCCGCTCAGTAGCGGGGCGCGACGTCAGCCGTCCTTGCGCTCCCACTCCGCGCGCAACAGCCCGAGAACCACCATGTCCTCGTAGGCGCCGCGCACCCACGCATGCTCGCGCAAGCGGCCTTCCCTGACGAAACCCGCCTTCTCGTAGACGCGGATCGCGCCCGTGTTCGAGCTGATCGCCTGCAGGTGCACCCGGCGCAGGTTGCAGCGCACGAACGCGAACTCCACCATCTGGGCGAGGGCCGCGGACCCGATGCCGCGCCCGCGATGTTCGGCGAGCACGGCGATGCCGATCTCGGCGTGGTGGGCGAGGTCGTCGAAGCCGAACAGGCTCACGCTGCCGACTGCGGCGCCGTCGACGTCGATCACAAACTCGATGCTGCGCGTACTCGAGCCGTTCGTGGCATCGGTGAGCCGCTTCTCGAAAGCCGACCTCGTCAGCGGCGACGGGCGCGACGGCGTGCGCTCCTCCCACGTATCCAGGTCGGCGGCGACGCGGTACAGGGCGTCGACATCGGCGGCGGTGCGAGCGCGCAGTGTGACGAGGGGAGGGTGCGGCATTCCCTCCACGTTACCGGCGGGGTTCGTCACCGGCTTCGGTCGACGTCCGCGACTGCTCGTGTCGGCGTCTCGATCGCCCGACCTCCCCACACGCTAGCGAGGACCGGGCCGAGACGCGTGGGCAGCGCCGATGCGGCGTGGGTCAGCGGGGCGCAGCGCCGGGCAGCCCGAACAGCACGGATGCCGCGCGCCGGATGTGCGCTTCGGCGAGGTCGGCCGCGCGATCGGGATCTCCGCCGTCGATGGCCGCGAAGATCGCGCGGTGTTCCCGCCGGAGGCGATCCGATTCTTCGGGCCACTCCTCGGTGCGTTCGGCGGCGCGCAGGATCGGCACCTTCATCGCACTGCGGATCGCGGCGGTCAGCGCCGCGGACAACGCGCTGCCCGAGGCTTCGGCGATCGCGAGGTGAAACTGCGTGTCGGCCTCATTGAACGAGTCGCGCGAGGAATGCGGCTGATCCATGCGGTCGAGCGCGTCGACCAACTGCGATCGCGCTGTGTCGTCGAGGTGGCGCGCAGCGGATGCCGCGCTGGCGCGCTCGAGCACCACACGCGCGTCGGTCACGTCCTGAATCGTGAAGTTCGACAGTGCGACATGCAGACGCAGGAAGCGGGTGAGTGCATCGCGGGGCAGCGCCGCCACGAATGTCCCCGCCGCGGCGCCCGCCCCGGGCTGTGAACGCAGCACGCCCTGGGCCTCGAGCACGCGAACGGCTTCTCGTACGCCGGCCCGGCTGACTTCCAGGCTGGTGGCGAGCTCCCGCTCCGGCGGCAACGCGTCGCCGACCTGAAGGGCTCCAGAGAGAATCCGGTCTTCGATGGCCTCGATGACGAGCTCGTGGGCGCGTGCCTTCTTGACCGGTTGCCAGAGGGTGTCGTGTGCGTGCTCCTCCATCGGATCCGCGCCACCTTTCTCAGATGTGTTGACAGCCTAGCGGTCAGTCGAATACATTGCGCTAGCGGTCAGACCTCTAAATGGTCGGCACTCGAACCTCGCACTCTCGCACAACGACGTACGAAATGAGACTGAGATGTATACACCCGAACTCGCTCCGGTGGGTGGCAGCCTCGCGCTATCGGCACTGGTGGCCAGCCTCCCGTTCCTCACGGTCTTCATCGCACTCGGCGTGCTGCGGTGGAAGGCGCACTGGGCCGGACTGACCGGGCTCGCCGTCGCCCTCCTCGTCGCGGTGCTCGGGTTCCGGATGCCGGTCGACCTCGCCCTGCTCGCGTCCACACAGGGCTTCGTCTTCGGGCTCTTCCCGATCATGTGGATCGTCTTGAACGCGATCTGGCTCTACGAGCTGACCGTGCGCAGCGGACGTTTCGAAGACCTTCGCCGCGTGATCAACGCGCTCTCGGACGACCCGCGCATCCAGGCCGTCATCATCGCCTTCGGGTTCGGAGGGCTGCTCGAGGCGCTCGCCGGCTTCGGCGCACCGGTCGCGATCACGGGCGTGATGCTGATGGCCGCTGGATTCTCGCCGATGCGCGCCGCCGTGATCGTGCTGCTCGCCAACACCGCGCCGGTCGCCTTCGGCGCCGTGGGGACGCCGATCGTCACTGCCGGAGCCTTGACCGGCATCGACTACCGTCACATCGGCGCGATCGTCGGCCACCAGACGCCGCTCATCGCGATGTTCGTCCCTCTGATCATCGTGCTGCTGGCCGACGGCTGGCGGGGCATCCGTGAGACCTGGCCGGCGACGGTCGTCTTCGGCGTCGTGTTCGCGATCGCACAGTGGGTCAGCGCCACCTGGAT
The DNA here is from genome assembly GCF_056313825.1 of Microbacterium sp. DMC48. Lineage (NCBI taxonomy): Bacteria > Bacillati > Actinomycetota > Actinomycetes > Micrococcales > Microbacteriaceae > Microbacterium > Microbacterium sp. DMC48. The sequence goes on from NZ_JBQUZN010000003.1 coordinate 1,073,951, forward strand.
CTCGGTCGAGCTCACCGACATCGTTGCCTCGCTCGCCGGCATCCTCGCCGCCGTCATCCTCCTGCGCTTCTGGAAGCCCCGCGGCACCGCCGCCGCTCGCGAACGACTGCTGACCAACGCCGCGGTGGACCTCCTGGCCAGCGAGAAGGCGGCCACCGGCAGCATCCGCACCCGCCGCGGGGCAGCGCGCGCCGGTGTCGGCGGCTCATCAGCGGCGTCTGCCTCGGCATCCGCCGCGACCCGCACCGCGACCGGCCCCGTCCCCGTCTCCGACGCGCCGCTCAGCGCTGCGACGGTGCTGCTCGCCACGTTCCCGTACCTGCTCGTCATCGTGGTGTTCTCCCTCGCGAAGCTCGTGCCCGACCTGAAGGCCGCCCTCGGAGCGACCGACGTGAAGATCCCGTGGCCCGGTCTCAACGGCCACATCCTCACCTCGTCCGGCGCCGCGTCCGGGGCGACGGTGTACACGCTGCCGTGGCTGTCGTCGGCCGGCAGCCTGCTCGTGATCTGCGGGGTGATCGTGGCTCTTGTCTACCGCCTCCCGCTGCAGGACGCCGCCCGCACGTGGTGGCAGACGCTTGTCAAGCTCCGCTTCTCGCTCCTGACCGTCGGCGCGGTGCTCGCCCTCGCCTACCTGATGAACATGTCGGGGCAGACGCTGACGATCGGCGCCTTCATCGCCGGCACCGGGGCCCTCTTCGCCTTCCTCTCACCGATCCTCGGCTGGTTCGGCACCGCGGTCACCGGCTCCGACACCAGCGCCAACGCCCTGTTCGCCACGCTGCAGCAGAGCGCGGCGCTCAAAGCCGGCCTCGATCCGGCGCTGCTGGTCGCTGCCAACACCTCCGGCGGGGTCATCGGCAAGATGATCAGCCCGCAGAACCTCGCGATCGCTGCGACCGCCGTGGGCCTGGTCGGTCAGGAGTCGACGATCCTCCGGCGCGTCATCTGGTGGAGCCTCGGCATGCTCGCCGCCATGTGCCTGCTCGTCGGGTTGCAGTCCTCCGTCCTCTCGTGGATGCTGCCGTAACCGGCCGGCGACTCCCACAACCTCCTCCCACCCCTCTCGAAAGGCCCGCCATGTCACCCGTGAAGCGTCAGCTGCCCAAGCCCGGCGAGCTCCTGGAGCTCATGCAGTTCAAGAAGCCCGAACTCGATGCCCGCAAGAGGCGATTGGATGCCGCGCTCACGATCGCCGACCTCCGCGTCATCGCCAAGCGGCGCACGCCGAAGGCGGCGTTCGACTACACCGATGGTGCGGCGGAGGGGGAGCTTTCGCTCGCCCGCGCCCGCCAGGCCTTCCAGGACATCGAGTTCCATCCCGACATCCTGCGTCCGGCCGCAGAGGTCGACATGTCGACCGAGATCCTCGGCGGCCCCTCGGCGCTGCCCTTCGGCATCGCGCCGACCGGTTTCACGCGGCTCATGCAGACCGAGGGAGAGACGGCCGGCGCCGGAGCGGCCGGTGCCGCCGGCATCCCGTTCACCCTCTCGACGCTCGGTACGACCTCGATCGAAGACGTGAAGGCGGCGAACCCGCACGGGCGCAACTGGTTCCAGCTGTACGTCATGCGTGAGCGCGAGATCTCGTACGGACTCGTGAAGCGCGCGGCGGCGGCGGGCTTCGACACCCTGCAGTTCACCGTCGACACCCCGGTCGCCGGCGCGCGCCTGCGCGATAAGCGCAACGGCTTCTCGATCCCTCCGCAGCTGACCGTCGGCACCATCATCAACGCCATCCCGCGGCCCTGGTGGTGGATCGACTTCCTGACGACACCCAAGCTCGAGTTCGCGTCGCTGTCGACCACGGGCGGCACGGTCGGCGAACTGCTGAACGCGGCGATGGATCCGACCATCAGCTACGACGACCTCGACGTCATCCGCAGCCTCTGGCCCGGCAAGATCGTCGTCAAGGGCGTGCAGAACGTCGAGGACTCCAAGCGATTGATCGATCGCGGCGTCGACGGCATCATCCTCTCCAACCACGGCGGTCGGCAGCTCGACCGCGCTCCCATCCCGTTCCACCTGCTGCCCGAGGTCGTGCGCGAGGTCGGCAAGGACGCCACGGTCATGATCGACACCGGCATCATGAACGGCGCCGACGTCGTCGCGGCCGTGGCGATGGGGGCGAAGTTCACGCTGATCGGCCGCGCCTACCTGTACGGCCTGATGGCCGGCGGACGCCAGGGCGTCGACCGCACGATCGAGATCCTCCGCACCGAGATCGAGCGCACGATGAAGCTCCTGGGCGTCTCGACCCTCGCCGAGCTCGAGCCGCGCCACGTGACCCAGCTGGAGCGCCTCGTGCCGCGGGCATCGAACGGGGGCGTGCTGACCTCGGCATCCCGCTGACGCCGAGCGACCCGCTGTCGCCCCGCTGCCCGCGGGGGTAGCGTCGAGCGCACAGCACCGACGAGAAGGAGCGGAACGTGGGTCGGATCATCCTCTCGATGTCGCATTCCCTGGATGGCTACATCACGGATGCCGAGGGGCGCTTCGACTGGGGTGCGCCCGACGAGCACATCTTCCGTGCCGCCCTCGAGGAGGTGCGTGGTCTCAGCGCCCACTTCCTGGGCCGGCGCCTCTACGAGACGATGCGGTACTGGGAGGATCCCGACGTCGAGCCCACCTTCGAGCCGCTTGAGCGCGAGTTCGCCGAGGTATGGAAAGCGCTGCCGAAGATCGTCGTCTCGTCGACGCTGGATGCCGCGCCCGGGCAGAACACCAGGTTGCTGCGCGGAAGCGTGATCGACGAGGTCGCGCGAATGCGCGACGACGACGCGGCGGGCGACATCGCCGTCGGCGGTGCGACCCTGGCGGCGACCCTCGCCGCGGCGGGGCTCGTCGACGAGTACCGCAGCGTCGTGTATCCGATCCTGCTCGGCGGTGGCACCCCGTTCTACCCGCCCGGAGTAGGCCCCACGGCGCTTGAGCTGGTGTCGACGCACCGCTGGGCGCGCGGGATTCAGGCGCTGCGCTACCGCGTTGTCCGCGACTGACGGCCGCATTGCTCCGGCCAGCTGATCCACGCTCGGACGTCTCGGTACTTCGAGACGATTCCGTCTGCGGCCAGGCCCCACGTTTGCTGAAGACGGATGACTGCCGCGCGAAGGAGCTTGGTATGAGTGATCGAGGAGACCTTCACGTTCCGCGGAAAGATTCCGGAACGGGTCTGCAACGTTTGGGCCCGTTCCGGGCATGTCTCTGGTGAGAGGCTGGAGGCACTGATGACCGACGACGAACTGGACATCCGACTGAACCGGATGGCTGACCGCCTGCCGTCGGCGGTCGAAGCCGAGGCTGGACACGTCGCCCGGGACACCATGCCACCCCGGTTGCGGAGAGGCCGGGCGCCGCGCGCACCCTGGGTGCTGCCCGCTGTCGTGGCGGGAGGGCTCGCGTTGACCGCCGGGGCCAGCACTGCGGTAGTCGCGATGTCGCACTGGGCCGGAGTGAGCATGCCGGCCCAGAACATTCGCAACACCCAACCCATCCCTGTCACCTGGACCACCCCCACCGGACACACGGAGCAATGCCGGGTCTGGATCGAACTACGTCACCCCACCACCGGCGACGCCGCAACACTCGACGCTGCGATCACCGCCCACGACTGGGGTGGCCTCGGACAGGACCTCTACAACGCAGCCCCGCTCGGTACCGGCACCGACGACCCGGACGGGGAAGAACGGGTCTCTGGCGCTCTTGCTCCGGTCGTTCAGGCGTTCGCGGAACAGACCTTCCCCGGCATCGGCTGGCTGGGTGAGAACGCTCCTTCCGGCGCTCGAGCAGTGGACGCGTGGGGCATGACCTGCGCGCCGGCATCATGACTCGCGACCGGGACCGCGTCATCGCCGCGGTCAACGACAACGCCGCCGACATCCTCGCCTACCTCACCCGACGAGTCGATCCCGTCGAAGACGCCGCTGACCTACTCTCCGAGGTGCTCACCGTGCTCTGGAGAAAAGCCGGAGCGCTACCCGCCCGCGACGAAGACGTCCGGCCCTGGATGTTCGGCATCGCCCGCAAGATGCTCCACCACCACTACCGCACCCTCGGCAGGAAGCACGCCCTCGCCGATCGGCTCCGCAGCATGCTCACCGTCACCGACCACCCCGGCTTTACCACGGATGACCACCTCGACCTCCGTCAGGCGCTGCTAGGCCTGGACCAGATCGACCGCGACATCATCGGGCTCGTGCACTGGGAAGGCTTCACCCTCGCTGACGCCAGTCGAATCATGGGTTTGAAAGAAGGCACTACCCGCAGTCGCTACCACCGCGCGCGAGCGAGCCTCCGCGCCCACCTCGTCGCCCAGAGAGAGGCCGCCAACACCGAGTAAGACGACGACGGCGTGTTGCAGAGCCGCGTCGTGTCACTTGTCATTGCCAGGCGCGGACATGGTGGATAGTGGCGGACTTGGGGTAGCTGCCGCCGCGAGGTCCGATCTCGAAGAGGTCGATCATGAGGAACATCGGATAGTCGGGAGCCTGCGTGATCCGACGGAGTGAGCGACCTTCGCATCCGATGACCGTCTCGCCCTGACCCCAGATCACCGTCCAGGTGTGGGGAGAGGATGCGTCCAAGGGGATGACGACTTCGCCCATGTCGGTGGTCAGCTCCGGGTCGTGGTGCGCTTTGATGCCGGTGCGGGCCACGGTGACCTCGCCGATGCCGTCGGCGTCGATCTCGAAGATGCAGATCTCCCCGGACTCTGTCGGAGATCGGTGCTCGGTTCCCACCAGCCATGCCGCGAGCATGCAGTTGGTGGCGCGGCTCGCGGAGACGGTGATGTCCACCCGCCCGCGTGACGGCGCAAACAGGAGGCATTGCGGTGTCTCGGTGCGGACGTCGAGATCGACGCGGTGACGATGTGTTCCGAGCCGTGAGCCGACCGGCCCGGAATACACACCCGTCTGCAGATTGGAGACGCGAAGAGGTGCATCTTCAAGGCGCCAGTCCAGCTGATCAGAGTCGATCCGCAGCTCGATCCCGGCAGCGACGATTCCGTAATGCGCGCGCGCCCGCTCTGGGGTCGTCCACTGCGGTAGGTAGCTCGCCACCCATCGTTCTGGGCTCAGCCCGGCGCTGAAGTCGTCATCGATATCCGGTTCACGCTCTGGCGCGGCGGGAAGGCTCCTCTCCGGGAAAGACGGCATGAGACATGATCACACGCGAGCCCAACCAGTGAAGGGTGGCGGCGAGGCGGCGTCGTTGCGGCGGCGGTAGCGGGCCCGCTGCTCCTGACCGACGTCGATCGGTCAGGAGGCGGCCGAAAGTAAGCTCGATCTGTGAGTAGATGGCGGCCGTCCCCCGCGCGCTGGACGCATCACGCGGCATCCGAGACGCCGCGCTTCTCACCGACGGTCGAGGCCCGGGCGACGAGGTGGGCGCTGGGATCCGCGCTCGTCGCCGCCGCCACCACCGTGCTCGTCATGGGCGGGGCGCGGATGCCGCTCGGCGGCGGAGAGTCCGTCGGCAGCCTTGCGGCACTGCTCGCGGCGATCGCGGCCGGTCCGGCCTTCGCCGTCTCGTTCGCGCTCGAACGGCGCCGCGGATATCTCGCCTGGCGCAACAGCCTGCCGCGCGCCAAACGTGTGACCGATCTGATCGCCCTGTCGGCGGCGATGATGATGCTGGCGGCCCTCGTCGTCGTCGCCGTCGCCGAACTCTTCCAGCTGGGCTTCCGCGGCCTCACGATCGACCCGTTCGGTGCCGCGGCGCTGGTCGCCGCCGCCGTCGGCACGATGACCTACGTCGCATCGGTCTCGGGGGCACGGGTCACCTCCACGGGCGTGGCCTCGCTCGCCACCCTCGTGCTGTTCATCGGCACGCTCGCGAGTATGGTGAGCGCGTCGCAGGGCGATTGGTGGCGGTTCCACTTCTCCGAACTGGGCAACGAGTCGGGGTACGCCGGCTACCAGTTCAACCTCTCCCTCATCACGACCGGCGCCGTCATCACCGCGCTCGCCAACTTCGTCGCCCACGACCTCGAGGTAGGTTTGCGTGCGCACGTCGACACCGCACAGCGCCGTGCCCGCCTGTTCGCCTGGCTGCTGGCCGTGATCGGTCTGTGCTTGATGGTCGCCGGCTTCGTGCCGGACGCCGTCGCCTTTCCGGTGCACGTGGGCGCGGCATCCGGAATGGTCGTCGTCTTCGGCGTGCTCGTCGGATGCCTGCTGACGCTCGTCCCCGGAATCGGCCGCGACATCGCGGTCTTCTCGGTGCTCGTCGTGGCGGGCATCGTGGTCGCGGTCGCTCTGTGGGTGCCGGTCGACTACTACAACCTCACCGGGTCGGAGTTCATCATCGCCGGCCTGCTGTTCGCGTGGCTCATGCTGTTCGTGCGGCAGTCGCGTGCGTATGCGGACGCCGCCGCGCCGGCCGCGCCTCTCGCGGCCGCTCCGGTTACGTAGCCGGACGGGACCGCCGCGACGGTCTGACGGGGCGGCCCGCGGGGCGTGCCGGCGACACCCGGTGGGCGGGCGGATGCCGCCGGTGGATCAGGCGCGTCGTTTGGCCTTGCCGGCGGAGCGGCGGACAGCGCCGAAGGCCGCGGTGGCGAGGAAGAGCACGATGCCGATGATCCCGAGCCAGAACAGCCCCTCGATGGCGAAGCCGACGATGCTGAGGATGAGCCAGATGGTGAGGAGGACGATGACGGTCTTCATGGGGTTCCTTCGATGTTCAGCGGGCTGGGGGAAACTCAGGCACGTCGTGACCGACGCCGATGAGCGATCGTGGTCAGGGCGACGCCGCCCACGAGAAGGAGGCCTGCCGCAGCGAGCGGCACGGTGGAGTCGCCGCCCGTCGCCGCCAGCTCCGCGGAAGGCTGGTCGCCGCCGACGTCACCACCCGCCGGAGGGGAGAGGGGGCTCGCCGAAGGCGCGGTCACCGACGGGGCGACGGTGACCTGAACGACGGTCGTGTCGTCCGGCGAGGTGCCGTTGGATGCCGTGATCGTCACCGTCGATGTGCCCGGTGTCGTGGGGGTGCCCGAGATGACGCCCGTCGCGCCGTCCAGGCTCAGCCCGGCAGGCAGGCCGGATGCCGTGAACGTGGGGGCCGGGTTGCCGGTGGCGGTGACGGTGTAGGAGTAGGGCGTCCCGACGGTTGCGCCGGTCGGCCCGGCCGAGGTGATCACCGGAGCGGTGGTCTCCGACGGCGTTCCGGGAGTCGCGCAGCCGCTCGGCGCGGTGATCGTGTTCGTGTCGAGCGTCACGGCGCCGTTACGTGCGAGGAGTCGTCCGACGACGACCGCGCCCCGGGTGGCGGTGACCGATTGGGCAGCGAGCACGGTGCCCTGGAACTGCGCACCGGTACCGATCGTCGCCGAACTGCCGACCTGCCAGAACACGTTGCACGAGCTGGCGCCACCGGTGATGGTGATGCGCGTGTCCGAGCCGATCGTCAACGTCGAGGCGGCCTGAAAGACCCACACGGAGTTCGCGCCGCCGGCGAGAGTCAACTCACCCGTATCGGCCAGGCCGAGGGTGCCGCCGGAGTAGACACCCGGCGTGAGCGACAGTCCGTTGAGCTCCGTCATGCCCGTCTGGGTGGGGCTCAGTGAGGCGGCGACGTCGTAGGCGGTCGTGGCGTCGCTCTGTGCCTGATCGGCCGCAGCGTCGGTCTGATGGACCGTGCCGTTGACGACGCCGTCCGGCGCGGCTCCGAAGCCCGTGATCGAGGTGCCCGGGGAGATTCCGAGATCTCCGTTCACGACGGTGGGTCCGGTGTTCGTGACGGCGCTGGCGCCGAGGACACCGTAGGTCGCGGCGGTGCCGAGGTCCACCGGGCCGTCGATCACCGTCGCCGCCGACGCGGACGAACTGGCGACCATCGCCAGCGAGGCGGCGAGAGCGAGGCCGGTGAGGGCCGTGAGAAATGGAGGGAACGAGCGGGACGTGGCCATGGCGGCACCTGTCTGAATGGGGGAGGACAGGGTAGCCGTCGACGACGTGAGAATGATCTCCAGTCTCTGAAGTATGCTCCTTCCCCGCGCGGATCTGGGGAAACGGGGACGATTGGTGCCAAACGGTCAGGAATGGACGGGCCGCGTCACCGGCTAGCGTGAAGAGGACGAAAGGGTGCGGATGCGTGCAGTGGTGATGGATGCCGTGGGCGAACCGGTGGAGGTGCGCGAGGTCGACGACCCGGTCGCGCCTGTCGGCGGCGTGGTCGTGGAGGTGCGGGCGACCGGCCTGTGCCGCAGCGATTGGCACGCGTGGGTGGGCCACGACGACATCGCGGTGCCGCACGTTCCGGGCCATGAGCTGGCCGGTGTGATCGTCGAGACCGGTGCGGGCGTCGAGCGGTTCGCCGTCGGCGACCGGGTGACCGTGCCGTTCGTCTGCGGGTGCGGCACCTGCGAGTGGTGCCGCGCGGGCGACGCGCAGGTGTGCCCCGACCAGCAGCAGCCCGGTTTCACGCACTGGGGCTCGTTCGCCGAGCGCGTCGCGCTGCACGCCGCCGACACCAACCTCGTGCGCATTCCCGACGACGTCTCCTTCGCCGCCGCCGCCTCCCTCGGGTGTCGCTTCGCCACCGCTTTCCGCGCACTCACCGGACGTGCGCGCGTGCAGCCGGGCGAGTGGGTCGTGGTCGTCGGCGCCGGCGGTGTGGGACTCAGCGTCGTCATGATCGCCCGCGCGCTCGGTGCGCACGTGGTGGCCGTCGATCGCAACCGGGCCGCGCTGGACGCGGCATCCGCGCTCGGCGCCGATGCCGTCGTCGTCGCCGACGGGGCGGAGGTGCCCGACGCCGTGCGCCGGATCACCGGGGGAGGCGCACACGTGTCGATCGACGCGGTGGGCGCCGAGCAGACCTCGGCGGATGCGGTGCTGAGCCTGCGTCGCCGCGGACGCCATGTGCAAGTGGGGCTGCTGCCGTCTGCGAGCGGTTTGTCGGGGATGCCGATGGCACGCGTCATCGCGTGGGAACTCGATGTGCTCGGCAGCCACGGCATGGCCGCGGTCGACTATCCCGCCATGCTCGCGCTCATCGCGGAGGGACGTCTGCGCCCGCAGGAGCTCATCGAGCGTACGATCTCGCTCGCCGACGCGGCCGCACTTCTGCCCACGTTCGACCGCGCCACACTCGCCGGTATGACCATGATCGATCCGGCCCTGCCCGCGACGACGGGAGTGCCGGCATGAGCGGAACGAAGCGGAGCGAGCCGACCTTCCAGCGCAACGCCCTCGCCCCGGCCCTGCTGGCGGCCGCCGTGCTCTTCCTCGCGCCCGTGCTGCTGACGGCCGGGTGGGGGATCGTCGTGCTCTACGTCGTCGCGATCCTGGCGCTGATCGTGGGCTGGTTCGCCGCGCAGGCGCGTCAGTGGGTGTGGGCGGTCGTGTTCGCCGTGATCGCGGTGATCTGGAACCCGGTGTTCCCCTTCGGGTTCGACGGCCTGGTCTGGTCGCTGGTGCAGCCCGCTGCTGCCATCGTGTTCCTCGTCGCGGGGGCGATGATCAAGACCCCGCGGGCGTGACGACGGCGGCATCGGTGCTGGCGCCGGCCCTCTCGGGTGGAGTTACTCCGGCCGTGCGTTCATAACTCCGGAAATCTCGGGCTGTCTGCCGGTTCAGCGCCCCTTCGGGGCTCGCCGTCGCCAAAACTCCGGAGTTGTACACGGATAGATTGACGGGTCTCTTGACACCGACCTCGCGTTCCACAAGCGTTGGCACCGCATGACAGGCTCCGGCAACTGGGTCGATCCCGCGACGGGGCACCTCCACGGTCCGGGCGCAGCAGCGTTCGGCCCGGACGCACCGAGCTGAGCTCCCGCGGGATGCGTCCACGTCACCCCCGCTGCGGGGCGGCGCTCGTCACGACGGCTGCGGTGCGTCCTCGCGGGTCACGGCGAGCTTCTCGGCATCCTGTCGTTGCTGCTCCGCGGCGGTGAACGGCGACGTGTCGGGCTCGCCACGATGGCGCACCGTCTGCACGACGAAGATCGCGACGCCCAGCAGCACGACGGCGAACGAGGCCCAGATGTTCGCCGGGATGCCGAGGGGCGCATCGCTCGTGGGATCGATGCGGATCGCCTCCAGCCAGCTGCGGCCCAGCCCGTACCAGATGAAGTACGACGCGATGCTGCGGCCCCAGCCGAGACGCACTCTGCGCTCGAGGACGATGATCAGCGCGGCACCGACGAGGTTCCAGATCATCTCGTAGAGGAACAGCGGATGGAACAGCGTGCCCGGCGCGACGCCGGCGGGGAACATCGGCGCGTCGGGGGAGATCTCCAGGCCCCACGGGAGGGTCGTCGGCAGCCCGAACAGTTCCTGATTGAAGTAGTTGCCGAGTCGTCCGATGGCCTGCGCGACCAGCAGGGCCGGCGCGAGCGCGTCGGCGAAGGCGAAGAAGCGGATGCCGGCGCGCCGCGTGGCGATGTAGATGCCGATCGCGCCGCCGATCATCGAGCCGTAGATCGCGTTGCCGCCGTCCCAGATGGCGACGACCGTCCACGGGTTGTCGCCGGGCGCGAAGTAGTCGCCCATGTGCGTGAGCACGTGGTAGATCCGCGCCGCGACGATGCCCAGCGGCACCGTCCACAGCGCGACATCGATCACGGTTCCCGCCGGCACTCCGCGCGCCCGCAGCCGTCGTTCGGCGATGATGACGGCGGCGATGATTCCCGCGATGATGCACAGCGCGTAGACGTGGATCGTCAGCGGGCCGATGTGAAAGCTGGACCAGCTGAGGTCGGGGCTCGGGATACTCAGGTGCACGCCCGACATTATGCGCCTGCCGGGTATGAGACGTCCCGGCGTGGCGGTGGTCAGTCGGCGCGAGTGGCGCGGGCGACGCGGCGGGGCAGGGCGGTCGAGCGTGCGCTGTCGCGGGCTCGGGCGAGCGCTCCCCGGATCACCACGTCGCCGCCCAGGTGCGAGCGCAGCAGCGTCGGCGCGGGCAGGTGGATCTGGGCGGCGAGCGTGCGCTGGGCGGCGTCGAGCACCGGCTGGATGCCGTCGGCGATGGCTCCGCAGACGATGACACGCTCGGGGTCGAACATGTTGCCGAGCACGCCCACGATGCGCGCGAGCACGCGGCCGATCGCATCGGTGATCTCGATCGCCAGAGGATCGCCGCCGGCGGCGAGCTCCAGCACGTCGCGGCCGCGCACCTGCGCGGGGTCCATGGCAGCGAGTCCGCGGCGCTCGGTCGTTTCGGTCTCCGCCTTGGCGATGGCTTCGCGCGCGAGGCGTTCGAGAGTCGGTCCGAGACCGAACGCGGAATCCACATCGCGGATGAAGTCGAAGGCGAACATCTCGCCGACACCGCCGTGAGCGCCGTGCAGCAGGTGACCGTCGACCACGACGCCGGCCCCGAGGCGCTCGCCGGCCAGCAGCGCGACGTAGTCGCGGCATCCCACGGCCTCGCCCGCGGTGCCTTCGGCTGCCGCCGCCAGCTGCGCGTCGTTCTTCACTTCGACGACGTCGGCTTCGTCGCCCAGCGCATCGATCAGACCCGGGTTCGTGCGCTCCCAGAATCCCTCCGGGTGCGGCGGTGACTGCCCCTGCAGCGTGACGGGGGCGGCCACTCCCACACACAGGGAGAGCACGTCGTCGCGGGCCACGCCGGCCTCGGCGAGCGTCGCACGCAGGTGCGCGACGATCGTGTCGCGACGCTCGTCGACGCTCTGGGCGGGCGAGAGCGCGATCTGGCGCCGCAGCAGCACCTCGCCGGAAAGGTCGGACACGGCCGCGGTCAAGTGCGTGTCGCCGGCGTCGAGCGCCGCGAGGACGCCGGCGTCGTCGCGCAAGCGGAAGCGCCGCGCGGGCCGGCCTGCGCGGTATTCGCCGGCATCTCGCGCGTTGGCAAGCTCCTGCAGCACCCCGGCAGCGATGAGCGTGTCGATGGCCTCGATCGCGGTGGAACGAGTGAGCGATGCTGCGCGCATCGCCTCGGTGGCGGTGAAGGTGCCGGCATCCCACGCGAAGTCGAGCACTCCGTCGACGCTGGCGCGACCGGTGCCCGTGTCGAGGACCGTCTGACTCACTCTTGACCTTTCCGCAGGTGTTCTGTCAGAGTATTGCCGAACAGTTGATTCGACCACTAAATCTAATCAAAGTCGAATCTGGAAAGGCGGCCACGATGCCGTCGGACGGAAGGACGAAGGTGTCTGTGAGAACCTCACGAGCGCTCCGGGCGGTGGCCGCCGGATTCGCTCTCGTGCTGGCGGGGAGCCTGCTCTCCGGCTGCAGCAGCGACGGCCGCGAGACGATCCGCTTCACCTTCAGCAAGCGCGAGGCCCTCGACTTCATGAACGGCGTGGTCGACGCGTACAACGCGTCGCAGGACCGCGTGCGCGTCGAGATGGACACCTCCGGCGTCGACGTCGTCTCGGCGAGTTTCGTCCGCGGCAACCCGCCCGACATCATGCTCGCCAACTACAACTACGAGACCGCGCGCTTCGTCCAGCGCTGTGCACTCAGCGACCTCACCGGCACCACGGCCGCTTCCACGACCCGCGATGACCTCCGCGGCCTGATGGATCAGTACGGCTCGTGCCCCGGTCGCATCAGTGCGCTGCCGTACTCGGTGATGGCGGCATCCGTCATCTACAACAAAGACCTGTTCGCGAAGGCCGGGGTCGACGTCCCCACGACGTGGGACGAGCTGCTCGCCGCCTGCGCGAAGCTGAAGGCGGCCGGCATCACCCCGTTCTACGCGACCTTCAAAGACGACTGGACGGTCGGCCAGGGCTGGTACGACTACGCGGTGGGCGGCGCCGTCGACGTCGTCGACTTCTTCAACCGGCTTGCGGCAGAAGGCGCCGACGTAGGGCCCGACTCGGCGACCTCGTTCGAGAAGGACTTCTCCTCGCCCGTGGAGAAGATGACCCAGCTCACGTCGCAGTTCGTCAACACCGACGCGCCCAGCCGCGGCTACGGCGACGGCAACCTCGCCTTCGCGAAGGGCGAGGCGGCGATGTACCTGCAGGGTCCGTGGGCGTTCAGCGAGATCGCGAAGACCTCGCCCGACATGCACCTCGGCACGTTCCCGCTGCCGATGACCGACGACCCGTCCGATCGCCGCGTACGCGTCAACATGGACCTCGCCGCGATGATCCCCGAAGGCTCACGGCACAAGGATGCCGCGCGCGACTTCCTCGAGTACCTCTACCGTCCCCAGACCATCGAGGCCTACAACACGTCGCAGCTCGGCTTCACTCCCACGAAGGATGCGCCGGCACCCGACGACCCGCGCATCGCGGGCATGATCCCCTTCTACACGGCGGGCAAGGTCTATCAGGGGCCGTCGGTGTTGGTGCCCAAGACGATCCCCGTCTTCAACTACGTGCAGGCCGTCGTGCTCGGCGCGAGCCCCCAGGGCACCCTCCGCACGATGGATGCCGACTGGGCGCGCCTCGCCTTCCGCGCCCCCGCCCCCACGACCGAGACAGAGGAGTCCGGGCAATGACCACGTCCACGATCGTCACCGCCGGTGACCGCACGGCGCGCCGCAGCCACCGCCGTGTCGAGCCGATCTACTACCTGTTCCTGCTGCCGAGTCTCGTGCTGTTCACGCTGGCGATCACGGTGCCGGGCGTCGTGGGGATCTTCTTCAGCTTCACCGATTCGATCGGCATCGGCGAGTGGCACTTCACAGGACTGACCAACTACATCGCGATGTTCAGCGACCCGGCGATTCTGCAGAGCTACCTCTTCACCATCGGGTTCTCCATCGCGACCGTGCTCGTCGTCAATGTGGTGGCGTTCCTGCTCGCGGTCGGCCTCACCGCCCGCATCCGGATGAAGACCGCCCTTCGGACCGTCTTCGTGATCCCGATGGTCATCTCGGGCATCATCATCGCCTACGTCTTCAACTTCCTGTTCTCGAACTCGCTTCCGGCGCTGGGGGAGTCGCTCGGCATCCCGGCGCTGTCGACGAGCCTGCTCGCCAACCCCGACCTCGCGTGGGTGGCGATCGTGCTCGTCACGGCCTGGCAGGCCATTCCCGGCACGCTTCTCATCTACATCGCGGGGCTGCTCGCCGTGCCGGGTGACGTGTACGAGGCCGCGGCGCTCGACGGCGCCTCCAAGGGTCAGCAGCTCGTGCGCATCACCCTGCCCCTGGTCGCGGGATACGTCGTGATCAACATCATCCTCGGCTTCAAGGGCTTCCTGAACGCCTACGACATCATCGTCGGCCTCACCAACGGCGGCCCCGGAACGGCCACCCGCAGCGTCGCGATGACGATCATCGCGGGCTTCAACGGCGGCGACTACGCCTACCAGATGGCCAACGCGACCATCTTCTTCGTCGTCGCCATCCTCATCTCCCTGCTCCAGCTCTCCCTGACTCGCGGAAGGAACGCCTTCTGATGTCCACGCAACCCGCCCTCGTCGTCGAGGATGCCGCGGCCTTCGCGCCCGCGGACGACCGCCGTCGCAAGAGTCCCACCACCCGCGGCGAACGCGTCAGCTGGTCGACGACGATCATCCTGATCCTCTGCGCCGTCACCGTGCTGCTGCCGCTGTACGTCACCATCTCGATGTCGCTGAAGACCACCGCTCAAGCCGTCGACGGCAACGCGTTCTCGTTGCCGGCGCCGTTCAGCTTCGACGGCTTCGTCGAGGCGTGGAACCTCACGAAGTTCCCGGTCGGGGCGGGCATCTCCCTGTTCGTGACCGCAGGCACCGTCATCGCCACGATCCTGCTGGCCGCGTTCGCGTCCTACGCGATCGTGCGCAACTGGGACCGCCGGCTGTTCCGCTACTCCTTCTTCTATCTGCTGGCGGCGATGTTCATCCCGTTCCCGGTCGTCGCGCTGCCGCAGATCCAGCTGACCGGCCGCGTCGGCCTGGACAACCCGTTCGGGGTCATCATCCTCGCCACGATGTTCCAGCTGAGCTTCAGCGTGCTGCTGTTCACCGCGTTCCTGCGATCGATTCCGCTCGAGCTGGAAGAGAGCGCGCGCATCGACGGGGCGACGACGTGGCAGACGTTCTGGAAGCTCATCTTCCCGCTGCTCGCGCCCATGAGCGCGACCGTCGGCATCTTCGCCTTCCTCTACGCCTGGAACGACTTCATGATGCCGTCGCTGATCATCTCCGACCCCGCCCTGCAGACGCTGCCCGTGCGCCAGAACCTCTTCCAGACGCAGTTCAGCAACAACTACAACGTGTCGTTCGCCTCGTACCTCATGGCGATGGCGCCCGCGATCCTCGCCTACCTGTTCACCCAGCGCTGGGTGATGGAGGGCGTCACGCAAGGCGCCGTCAAGGGCTGACGCCCGCGCCGCAGCCCGGCCTCACCCCCGAACCTGACCCCGACTCCGAAAGGTCCCGCATGTCCGCCGTGCTCTCCGCCTCCGACCGCCTCGAGCTCTCCCGCCCGGAGGATCGCGACTGGTGGCGTCAAGCCGTCGTCTACCAGGTCTATCCCCGCAGTTTCGCCGACGCCGACGGCGACGGCATCGGCGACCTCCGCGGCATCCTGTCGCGGGTCGACTACCTCGCCGAACTCGGGGTGGATGCCGTGTGGCTGAGCCCCTTCTACCCGTCCGAGCTCGCCGACGGCGGGTACGACGTGGCCGACTACCGCGACGTGGACCCGCGGCTGGGGACGCTCGCCGATTTCGACGAGCTCGTCGCGGCGTTGCACGAGCGCGGCATCCGCATCGTCGTCGACATCGTGCCCAATCACACCTCCGACCGGCACGCATGGTTCCAGGAGGCGCTCGCCGCCGGTCGCGGATCGGCCGCGCGGGGGCGCTACATCTTCCGCGAGGGCGCCGGACCCGACGGATCCGAACCGCCCACGGACTGGACCGCCGCGTTCGGCGGATCGACGTGGGAGCGGGTCGCCGACGGGCAGTGGTACCTGCACAGCTTCGCGATCGAGCAGCCCGACCTCGACTGGAACAATCCCGAGGTACGTGAGGACTTCCTCACGACGCTGCGGTTCTGGTCGGACCGTGGCGTCGACGGGTTCCGCATCGACGTCGCCCACATGCTCACGAAAGACCTGAGCGAGCCCCTGCCGTCTGCGGCGGAGCTTGCCGCGCTGCCCGTCGACGGCTCGCATCCGCTACTCGACCGCGATGACGTGCACGAGATCTACGCCGAGTGGCGCCGCGTGTTCGACTCGTACGACCCGCCGCGCACGGCGGTGGCCGAGGCCTGGGTCGCGTCCGACCGCGTGCCGAAGTACGCGAGCCCGGAGAGTCTGGGCCAGTCGTTCAACTTCGACCTGCTGCGCGCGTCGTTCGACGCCGGCGAGTTCCGCCAGATCGTGTCCGACAACATCGCCCTCGCGGCCCGCTCGGGCTCATCGAGCACCTGGGTGCTGTCGAACCACGACGTGTTCCGGCATGCGACCCGCTACGCGCTGCCGCGGGTGGAGGAGGTCGAGGGCGCGGTGCCCAATCGGCACGGCGGCGGCTGGCTCGAGGCTGGCGCCGACGAGGCCGTCATCGATCGCGCCGGTGGCCTTCGCCGCGCGCGTGCGGCGTCGCTGTTCCTGCTCGGGCTGCCGGGGTCGGCGTACCTCTACCAGGGCGAGGAGCTCGGCCTGCACGAGGTGGCGGAGATTCCCGCCGACCAGCGGCAGGACCCGACCTTCTTCCGCACCCAGCAAGAGCAGTACGGACGTGACGGATGCCGCGTGCCGCTGCCGTGGACCCGCGAGGGCTCCTCGTTCGGTTTCGGTTCGGGGGGCGCGCACCTGCCGCAGCCGTCGTGGTTCGCGGACGCGTCGGTGGAGGCGGAGGAGGGCGACCCGGCATCCACCCTCGCGCTCTACCGTCGTGCGCTGGCGCTGCGGCACGAACTGCTCGCCCCGGAGAGCCTCGAATGGGTCGAGACCGGCCGCGACGACGTGCTGCGCTTCCGCCGCCCGAACGGGTGGGAGGTCGTGACCGTGTTCGGTGCGCAGCCGTTCGCTCTGTCTCTGCGTCCGGGACAGCGCGTCGTGCTGTCGAGCGCGCCGGTCGACGGCGACACCGTGCCGGGCGAGACGACCGTCTGGATCACGGGGGGCTGATCCGGCGGCGCGGGCTGCGGGTCGCGTGGCCGGGCAACGCGCGGTACGGGAACGATGTGTTCAACGGGAGCGTGGCGTCGACCGATAACGACAGACTGAGCCGATGAGCACAAGGTCAGGCAGGAGTGCGGCGGCATCGGTGCTTGCCGTCGCGGTCATCCAGGTCGCCGTCTTCGCGATCACGACGGCGATCTGGGTGGGGAGCACGATCTTCGCCGGAGGAGCGTGTGCAGATCACTGCGATTGGGTCGGCGCTCAGGGCGCCGGCATGATCTACTACGGCATCGCGGCTCTCATGTTCCTCTGCACCGCCGCCACGGCTCTCTTCGCGCGGCGGACGGAGAGGGATCTCACCTGGGTTCCGCTCGCCGCCAGCGCGGGCACCGTGGCGGGGCTGTTGATAGCGCTCAGACTCTTCCAGACGGCGATGGGATCCTAAGCGTCAGCGCGACCCGCGATTCAGCAGGGGGCCGAGGGGGATCTCCAGCAGCAGGACGAGCAGCCAGAGAGCGCCGTACTGAGGAAACAGCAGCACGAGCACGAGCGCGACCGCCATCAGGATCGCGCCGATCCAGTGCCTCAGCGGCGGTGCGGGTGCGCGGTCGCTCAGTCCCGCCCGCTGCAGCGCGACCGCCTGCACGCGCAGGATCACTCCGCCCACCAGCATCGTTCCGACGTAGGCCCCCAGTCCGACCCTGTCTGTGCCCGGCCCGGCGAGGTCGAGCGCCGTCGCGACCGGCAGGAAGACGATCGTCGCGAGCCAGAGGGTCTGCAGGCGGCCGACCAGGCGGGTGTAGCCACGGGCGTGCACGAACATCACGTGGTTGGCACGCCAGAAGGCCGCGATCACCACGAAGCTCAGCGCCGCGGAGATCATCCCGGTCACGTTGTCGGCGAAGAAGGCCGACGCCGACTCGGCATCCATCGCCTTATCCACCAGGGGCAGCACGACGAGAGTGATCGCGATCGCGACGACCGCGTCGCTGAACGCGACGAGCCGGTCGAGGGCCTTCTCGCCTTGAGCGGCCCCGTGGGCGCCATCGTCGATCTGCTCTGCGGACATGGCGCCAGGCTAGCGGGGCAGAGGGGCTGTGGAGAACTTCCGAGGCCGGCTCACGCGGATGGCTAGGATGCCGGGGTGACAGCCCCCCGCCTCGTTCCCCGTGCCGCCTTCGCCCTCCTCGTCGCCGCCGGAGCTCTCGCCTTCGCGGGATGCGCCGCCGGAAGCGGAACGGCTGCGTCGCCCTCGGTCTCGGCGTCCGGAGCGGTCGGCGGCGCGGGTACGCCGTCGGACGGCGCGAGCGACCCCGGCGATGGGGACGGGGATGGGGGCGGAGATGCCGGCGGTGGCGCTGCGCCGGCCGCACCCAGCATGGCGCTCGCCGATGTGCTCGCCCGCTACCCCGACTGCGCCGCCATGGGCTCTGTGCTCGGCTCGGCGATCGACGGGCTCGAACTGAGCGACCAGAGCAACGAAGACGGCACCGTGCAGTGCAACTGGATGTCGACGACCGGCGACTACGTCAACACCGTTCTTGTCACGGTGACGACCAACAACGGCGCGGTCGACGTGCCCAAGAAGGACGACATCGCCGCCATCGGGTCGGAGTACCTCGCCGATGGGGCCGTCGAGGCTCGCGGTGGCATCGCCTACGGCACGAAGTCCACCGGGGATCTGCGCATCTACGGCACGCTCGTCGACATGCCCGGAGTGGGCGTCTCGATCAGCTCGGGTGCGCTCAACGAAGACCCGCGTCTCTTCGGCGCACCGGCCGTCGCCGCGGCGAAGCAGCTGCTCGGCATCGCGGGCTGAGGCCCCGGGACGCGCCGGACGCCCCGCACCTCTCGTCCCGTCGGGCTCGCGCTCAGCCGCGTCCGATAAAATCCCTCGTGCCCGAAACGCCTGCAGACACCGAGATCACGCCCGACCCGGACGACGCGGCGACCCCGGCCCCCATCTCGATCGACCCCCACGAGTTGGAGATCGCGCTGCGCGTCATCGACGCGGCATCCCTGCTCGATCGCGACGACCCCGCTTACATCGCCCTGCGTCGCCAGACCGGCAAGATGTACAAAGACGTCAAGCGCATGTCGCGCAAGGAGAAGCGCCAGCGCATCGCCGACGCCGACCGTGCCGTCGTCGCTGCGACCGCCACGGGAGCGCCCGACCGCATCGACGACGAGACCCGCGGCGTCCCGCTCGCGTCCCGCTCCGCGGCCCCGACCGCGGGCGAGCTCATCAAGCCCCGCGCCTGCTATATCTGCAAAGAGCAGTACACGATCGTCGACGCGTTCTACCACCAGCTCTGCCCCGACTGCGCGGCGATGAGCCACGCCAAGCGCGACGCCCGCACCGACCTCACCGGCCGGCGCGCCCTGCTCACGGGAGGCCGCGCGAAGATCGGCATGTACATCGCGCTGCGCCTGCTGCGCGACGGCGCCCACACGACCATCACGACCCGCTTCCCGCGCGACGCCGTTCGCCGCTTCTCGGCGCTGCCCGACAGCGGCGACTGGATCCACCGGCTCAAGATCGTCGGCATTGACCTGCGCGACCCCGCCCAGGTCATCGGCCTCGCGGATGCCGTCGCCGCCGACGGACCGCTCGACATCCTCATCAACAACGCGGCGCAGACCGTGCGTCGCTCCGCCGGGGCGTACAAGCCGCTCGTGGACGCCGAGCTCGCGCCGCTGCCGCAGGGCCCGCTGCCCGAACTGCTGACCTTCGGCCACACCAACGACGCCCACCCGCTCGCACTGGCCCAGTCGGTCTCGAGCCATCCCATCCTCGCGGCCGCCGCACGCACGGCCGAGGAGCTCACCGCCGAGGCGATGGCCGCCGGGTCGTCGTCGCTCGAGCGTCTCGCCGCCGGCACGGCGATCGACGCGGGCGGGCTCGTGCCCGACGAGAACCACATCAACAGCTGGACGCAGTCGGTCGACCAGGTCGAGCCCCTCGAGATGCTCGAGGTGCAGCTCGCGAACATGACCGCGCCGTTCCTGCTCGTCTCGCGTCTGCGGCCCGCGATGGCGGCCTCGCCGGCGCGACGGAAGTACGTCGTGAACGTCTCGGCGATGGAGGGCGTGTTCGGTCGTGGATACAAGGGTCCCGGACACCCCCACACCAACATGGCGAAGGCGGCGCTCAACATGCTCACGCGCACCAGCGCTCGCGAGATGTTCGAAACCGACAACATCCTCATGACGGCCGTCGACACCGGCTGGATCACCGACGAGCGCCCGCACTACACGAAGGTGCGCCTCGCGGAGGAGGGCTTCCACGCCCCGCTCGACCTGGTCGACGGCGCCGCCCGCGTGTACGACCCGATCGTGCGCGGCGAGGCGGGCGAAGACCTCTTCGGTATCTTCCTCAAGGACTACCGCAAGAGCTCGTGGTGAGCCGGTCGGCCGCCGCCGGCGCTCAAGCCTCGGGCAGGAAGTAGGCCGCGGCGAGAGGGGCGACCTCCAGAGCGGATGCCGCGCCCCGGTCGACCCAGCGCAGCTCCTCGATCTCGGCATCCGTCACGGGCTGCTGATCGCCGATGTCGACGCGGAAGACGTCGGCGACGACGGCGAAGCCCGGCTCGTTCGCGGCCGGGGCGGTGAACTCGCCGAGCGGCGTGAGGTCGCTCGGCTGCAGGCGCAGCCCGATCTCCTCGGCGAGCTCGCGGATGAGGGTCTGCGCCGCGTCCTCGCCCGCCTCCGGCTTGCCGCCCGGCTGCATGAACGCGGTCGTCCCCGCCTTGCGCACGAGCAGCAGCCGTCCGTCGACGTCGGTGATGACGGCCGCGGAAACACGGATGGAGCGGGCGGTCGCGGAATCGGGGGGCGGCGTCGAGGTCACCCTCGCACGCTAACACTGCACCGCCGGCAGGCGGAGGCTCACCCCCTGGCCGCGCGCCGCCGTACGCGATTGACTGTCCGCATGAAGCTCCTGCTGACCTCGGGCGGCGTCACGAACGACAGCATCCGCACCACTCTCGAAGACCTGCTCGGCAAGCCCATCGCCGACAGCTCCGCGCTGTTCGTCCCGACGGCGCAGTGGGGTCAGCCGATGTGCTCGCCGGAGACGGTGTGGCGGTCGACGGCGGGGCGGTGGCCCGGCGGCATCCACAGCCCCGTCGAGCTCGGGTGGCGTGCGGTCGGCGTCCTCGAGCTCACCGCCCTGCCGACGATCGCGCCCGAGCGATGGATGCCGTGGGTGCAGGAAGCCGATGCGCTTCTCGTCGACGGCGGCGAAGCGGTGTATCTGGCCGAATGGATCCGTCGGTCGGGACTGGCCGACCTCCTGCCGGAGCTGCATGAGACTGTCTGGGTCGGCATCAGCGCGGGCAGCATGGCCCTCACGCCGCGTATCGGACCGGAGTTCGTCGACCGGCATCCGGGCGGCACCGACGAGACGCTGGGACTGGTCGACTTCTCGATCTTCCCGCATCTGGACTATCCGGGCTGGACCGGAAACACGACCGCGGCGGCCCACCGGTGGGCAGAGGGCATCGGCGGTCGCGCCTACGCGATCGACGACCAGACGGCGATCCGTGTCGTCGACGGCGAGGTCGACGTGATCTCCGAGGGCCACTGGGAGCTGCTCAACGCGTGAGCCTGCTGCCGGGCGCTTCGACGGCTCAGACCGTCAGCATCACCTTCAGCGCCTCTCGGGAGTCCATCGCGGCGTAGGCAGCGGGCGCCTCGTCGAGCGGCATGATGCGATCGAAGACCCGGCCGGGCTCGATCGTGCCGTCGAGCACGAGCGGAATCGCGTCGTCGAGGTAGGCGCGCACCGGGGCGACGCCGCCCGTCAGAGTGATGTTCTTGCCGAACAGCGAGGCGAAGCCCACCGGTGCGCTCTCGTACTGCGGCACGCCGACGCGCGAGATGACTCCGCCCGGACGCACGACGCCGTAGGACTGCTCGTACGCGGGCATGTGGCCGACCGCCTCGATCACCACGTGGCTGCCCTCGCCGTTCGTGAGGTCCATCACGCGGGCGATGCCCTCTGCGCCGCGCTCGGCGACGACGTCGGTCGCGCCGAACTCGACGCCCAGATCGGTGCGGTCGGTGTGGCGGCCCATGAGGATGATCCGCTCCGCGCCGAGGGTGCGGGCGGCGAGCACCGCCGACAGCCCCACGGCACCGTCGCCGACGACCGTGACGGTCTGGCCGGGGCGCACGCGGGCGAGATGCGCGGCGTGATAGCCCGTCAGATACACGTCCGACAGTGTCAGCAGCGACGCCAGCAGGGAGTCGGATGCCGCGTCGGGGTCGACACCCGGCACGACCACGAGCGTGCCATCGGCCTGCGGGATGAGGGCCCGCTCGGCCTGCAGCCCGCCGACCCGCCCGTTGCCGTAGAAGCCGCCGTGCTGGCAGGAGGTCTGGAACCCTTCGCGGCAGAAGACGCACGTGTTGTCGGAGTAGACGAAGGGCACGACGACGAAGTCACCGGGGCGCACCGTGGTGACGTCCGCGCCGGTCTCCTCGACGACGGCGATGAGCTCGTGCCCCATCCGCCGGCCCGTCGAACTCTCGGTCATCGAGTGATACGGGTGCAGGTCCGAGCCGCAGACGCACGCGCGGACGATGCGCACCACCGCATCGGTCGGCTGCTGGATGACGGGATCGGGGACGTTCTCGACGCGGACGTCCCCCGCGCCGAACATGACGGTTGCTCGCATGAGTACATTTCACGCCATCCGGGGTGCCCTTTCTATTATCCCGCGCGCAGGGGGGCTTGCCGCAAGGCCCCCTGCGTGAGGCAGAATCGCAGGTCGCGTCGGCTTTTCGGCGCCAGAGGGGGAGTGGGATGCCGAGCGAAAAGTCTCAGGAAAGCGTGTTCGATCTTCCATCGCGGCTTCGGCGGAAGGCCGACTCCGCGCTCATCGACCGCGACGAACGACAGTTCGCGGCGATCGCGAGGGTGCTGGCCGCCGAGGTCGAGCGCACCCAGACGCGGCTGGCCGCGCTCCAGCACGAAGCCGTTAGCGGAGGCCAGCGCGCACTCGAACGCGATCTGGAGGTGCAGAGCCTGTCGGCGCGGTTGCGCATCCTTCGCCGGTTCGGCCTCGACGCGTGCATCGGTCGCATGGTCGACGAGGAGGGCATCGTCACCTACATCGGACGCTTCGGCCTCGCGGATGCCGCGGAGGAGCGGCTGCTGATGGACTGGCGGGCCCCGGCATCCGCGCCGTTCTTCGCCGCGACGGCGGCGCATCCGCTCGGGCTCACCAGTCGACGCCGGTATCGGTGGCGCGAGGGTCGCGTCGTGGACTACTGGGACGAGGTGTTCGCCGACGACGGCATCGATCACCGCGCGGCCCTCGACGACCAGTCCGCCTTCATCGCCAGTCTCGGCGAGAGCCGGTCGCCGAAGATGCGCGACGTGCTGGCGACGATCCAGTCCGATCAGGACGCCATCATCCGCGCCGATTCCCGGGGCGCGCTCGTCGTCGACGGCGGCCCCGGAACCGGCAAGACCGTCGTGGCGCTGCACCGATCGGCGTATCTGCTCTACGCCGATCCGCGCGTTCAGGCGGGGCACGGCGGGCTGCTGTTCGTCGGGCCGCATCGCCCGTACGTCGACTACGTCGACGACGTGCTCCCCGGACTCGGCGAGGACGGTGCGCTCGTCTGCGCGGTGAACGACCTCGTCGACGGCGGCGATGTGTGGGAGGAGGACGATCCGGAGGTTCGCCGTCTGCTCGGCGACGGCCGTGTCGTGGACGCCGTCGGAGTCGCCGTGCGTCTCTGGCAGCGCCCGCCGCGGCGACGCACGCCGATCGAGACGGCGTGGGGGACGGTCGTGGTGAGCCCGGCCGAGTGGTCAGAGGTCTTCGCCGACGCGGAGGCGATGCCGCACAACGCGCTTCGTGTGCGTGCGTGGGAGCGACTGCTCGACGTTCTGGAAGACCGTGTCGACGACGAGCTGCGCGACGGCGGAGGAGGCGGCGACGGGTGGGGCGAGGGTTGGGGAGAGGCGTCCCGTTCCTCGCCCCGCTCCGGTGACGACTTCGACGCCTACGGGGCGGGCTGGGACGCGGACGAGTCGACGCGCGAGACGCTCGAGAACGACGAGGAGCTGCAGGCGCTCTTCGACCGGGCCTGGCCGCTGCTGGATCCCGATGCGCTGCTGCGCGGTCTGCTCACGACGGGAGAGATGCTGCGGCGCTGCGCGCCGTGGCTGAGCGCTGTCGAGGTCGACGTGCTGATCACACGCGGTGCTCCGACACGATGGACTGACGTCGATCTGCCCCTGCTGGACGCTGCGCGCCGCAGCGTGGGCGACCCGCGCAGCGAGGTGCGTGCGCGCCGAGACCGACGCGCGGCCTCCGAGGAGCATCGGGTGATGTCGGATGTCGTCAGCGACCTCATCGCTGCCGACGATGGCGACCTGCGCCTCATGTCGATGCTGCGCGGTCAGGACCTGCGCCGCACACTCGCGCAGCCCACGGCATCCGATCGTGAGCCGTTCGCCGGGCCGTTCGCGCATCTCGTGATCGATGAGGCGCAGGAGCTCACCGACGCGCAATGGCGGATGCTGCTGCAGCGGTGCCCCTCGCGCAGCCTGACGATCGTCGGGGATCGCGCGCAGGCGAGACGCGGTTTCGCCGAGAGCTGGGAAGATCGACTCACGCGCGTCGGGATCGACCGGTCGCACGTGACGACGCTCACCGTCAACTACCGCACGCCGAGCGAGGTGATGGATGTCGCGGGTCCGGTGATCCGCGCCGCGCTGCCCGACGCCAACGTCCCCGCGTCGATCCGCAGCACGGGAGTTCCGGTGAGCTACGGCTCGCGCCGCGACCTCGACGCGATCGTCGACACCTGGGAACGCGAGAGCGCCGACGGCACAGCGGTGGTGATCGGCGCGCCCGCCTTCGTGCCGCGCCCGCGCGTGGCCGCGCTCGACGCGCAGCGGGTGAAGGGGCTCGAGTTCGACCTGGTCGTGCTCGTCGACCCCGACCGGTTCGGCGATGGCGTCTCGGGCGCCGTCGACCGCTACGTCGCGATGACGCGTGCGACCCAGCGCCTCGTCGTGCTCTCATAGGGCGGGGTGCCGCGGAGCTCCCGTCGGCGCCCTGCTCAGCCGGCGCGGCGCAGGCGCAGCCCGAGGAAGAGCGCAGCGCACAGAGTCGTCAGCCCCGCCGCGAGAAGGACGACGGCCGTCCAGCCCGCGCTGGCGAACAGATGCGTGGATGCCGCTCCCGACACCGTGCTGCCGAGGTAGTAGGTGAGCAGGTAGGCGCTGGAGGCCCGCGAGGTGCTGCGCCCCACCGCGTGAGCGCGCGCGACGACCCAGCCGCTGAGGATCGAGTGCGTCCCGAGGAAGGCCGCCGTGAGCAGACCGAGACCGGCGAACACCGCGATGACGTTGGGCCAGAACACCAGACCGATCGCGGCGAGCATCGCGATCGCGCCGACCAGCGACGTCATCGCGCGGCTGAGGCGCCTCGAGATCCGGTGGAACAGGCCCGGCGCGAGGATGCCGAGGGGGTAGGCGAAGTAGACGAACACCTCCGCCGCGCCGAGTGAGAACGGGGGCCCGTCCAGCCGGAACGGCACCGCGTTGTACAACCCGACGAAGGTCGCCATCGCGAGCGCGCCCGCGACGCACACGGCGAGGATGACGGGGTCGCGAAGCGACGCGACCGTGCCGCCGAGCAGGTCGCCGATCCGCAGCGGCAGCGGGGCGGCGCCGTCGCGGGGGAGCGCGAACCAGACCAGCACGCCGACGACGACGCTGAGCGCACCGAGCGCGATGCTCACGAGCTGCCAGCCGCCGAGGGTCGCGAGGGGCAGCGGCGCGAGCCGGCCCACGGCGCCGCCGAGGGCCGTGCCCGAGATGTACAGCGCGTTGGCGCGCCCGTGCGCGTCGTCGCGGACGGCGTCGCGCAGGTAGGCGAGCGCGACGGCCGGCAGCACCGCCAGCGCGAGACCCCCGCCGGCACGCAACGCGAGGAAGGCCTCCCACGTGGGCGCGAACGCGCACGCGACCGACAGGACGCCGGCTGCCACCAGCGACCCGCTCATCGCGGACACCCGCCCGATGCGGTCGGACAGCGGTGCCGACAGCAGCAGCCCGAGCAGCATGGCCGCGGTCGTCGCCGAGATCGCGAGTCCGCTGACCCCGGCATCCACTCCGAACGACGCCGCGATCGCCGGCAGCAACGGTTGCGGGAAGTAGATGATCGCGAAGTTCGCGAGTCCGCCTGCGGCGAGCAGCCCCACGACGCGTCGGTAGGAGGGGGTGCCTGCGGCGATGCGCGCGATCGACCCGGTGGGGGTGCGATCGAGCAGGGTGACGGCCATGCGGACCATCGTCGTCCCGCGCACAGACGGGCCGGAAATGAAACGAAAGCCACTTTTGATGCGTTCGGCGCATAATCGGTGTCATGGACGAGCAGACCCTCCGCATCTTCCTGTCGTTGGCCGAGACGCAGAACACGCGCGACACCGCCGCGGAACTGCGCGTCAACCAGTCGAACGTGTCACGCGCGCTCGCGCGACTCGAAGACGAGGTCGGGATGGCGCTGTTCGCCCGACACGGCAAACGGCTCGAGCTGAACGCCAATGGCCTCGCCTTCCGCGCCGACGCGGCAGGCATCCTCGACGCGGTCGAGTCGGCCCGCCGTCACGCGGAACTGATCGCCGACGAGGGGCGCCTGCTGCGCGTCGGGTTCCTGCACTCGGTGGCGCGGTGGATGGTCCCCGACGTCATCCAGCGCTTCCGCGCACTGCGACCCGACGTGCGGGTCTCGCTGCGTCAGGGCTTCGCCCGCGACCTCTACGGCTGGCTCGCCCTCGACACGATCGACGTCGCCTTGAGCACGGCACCGCTCGCAACCTCCGCGACCTCCGACGACATCGGATGGCAGCCGCTCGCCGAAGAGCCGCTGTGCATCGCCGTCCCCGCGGGCCATCCGCTCGCGGCGGCATCCGGTCCGGTCGATGTGCGTGCGTTGGCAGGGCGCGACTTCATCGGCTTCTCGCGCATCGCGGAGCTGCGGACGGCGGTCACCGGCATCCTGGATGAGGCCGACGTCGCCGTGAACGTGACCTTCGAGAGCAGTGAGATCGACACGATGCGCAGCCTGGTCGCGGGTGGCCTCGGCGTCTCGATCCTTCCGCGGACTCCGGGCCGCGACGACCCGGGCGTCGTCTACCTGCCGCTGGAGCCCCAGCGCGTGCGCGCGATCGGCATCGCCTGGAGCACCACCGCGCAGGGCGCTCGCTACGCGAAGGAGCTGGTCACCGCGCTGCGGGAGCGGTGAGGCGGTCCTGCGGCTGGGCGTGGCGGTGCCCGTCTGTGGCGGATAGAGTCGCCGCATGACGCCGGTGCGGAAGATCGTCGTCGTCGGCTTGAGCGCAGCCCTCGCGGTCGGCCTCAGCGGCTGCACGATGAACGAACTCATCTGGGGCGCCGACGGTGCACACGTCATCGACACGACCCAGAAACTGATCGCGGCCGCCGCGGCGGGCGAGGCTGCGGCACTCGTCTGCCCGGGATCGCAACCCGACGTGCGCGATCCGGCGGACTGGGAGGGGCTGACCGCTCAAGAGCCCGAGCGGTTCGTCGCCGCCCACTGGCCCGAGATGGCCCATCATGATCCGACGTGGAGCATCAACCTCTCGCTCCCTGCGTCGGGCGTCGTCGCGGGTGCGCAGTATCCAGGCGACGTCTTCTACCGGGAGGCCGGCGGCGAGCTCTGTCTCGTCGACATCGCCTGGTGGACGGTGCAGTAGGCGCGGCGACGGCCCTGCGGGAGCGGTGAGGGGCCCAGGATCGACGGGCGGACGGGATGACCGGATGGCCGAACCGATCCGGACACACGGATGCCGCGGCATCCGCCAGAATCGTGGTGCCCGTGCGGCGCGCACCGGCGGCATCTCCGCTCTACCGCCCTCTCCCGAAGGACGTGACCCGATGACCGACAACTGGCTGCTCGCCCGACCCGAGGTGGACCTCGACGAGGTTCGCGCGCTCGCGCGGCGCGAGTACGGCGTGGACGGCGAGCTCACCGAGCTGGGCAGTCAGCAGGACCGCAACTTCCTCGTGCGCGGCGTGGACGGGGCGGGCATGCTCGTCAAGATCTTCCACCCGACGGTCGACGCGTTCGCCGTCGACCTGCACATCGCGGCCTCCGATCGCCTGCGCTCAGAAGGACTGCTGACACCGGAAGTGCTGACGACCGCCGGCGGCGCTCGCACGACGCAGATCGTCTGCGCCGACGGGCAGGTCGCTCGCGTCGCGGGGTTCCAGATCGTCGACGGGCAACCGCTGTCGGACATCACCGACGCCGACGGCGCCCAGGCCGAAGAACTGGGTGAGCTCGTCGCCGAGGTCGCCGACGTTCTGGCCGGAATGGATGCCGAGGACACCGACCGCAACCTGCAGTGGGAGCTCGGCAACGCCCTCGCCGTCGTCGAGCAGCTCATCGACGACCTTCCCGAGGACCGTCGCGAGCAGTGCCTGGCGGCGGCCCGCCGCGCCGCCGCCGAGCTCGACGCCGTCGCGGCCGACCTTCCGCGGCAGGTGATCCACGGCGACCTCACCGCCGACAACGTCATGCGCGATCGGCGCGGGCGGCACTGGGTGATCGACCTGGGCGATGTCGCCACGTCGTGGCGCCCCGCCGAGCTGGCGATGCTCCTCGCCGACCTCATGGGTCGCACCGACGACCTCGCAATCGTCGCCCGCGCGGTCGCGGGTTTCGATCGGCGCGCGCGCCTCACCGACGCGGAGATCGAGGCGCTGTGGCCCCTCGTCGTGCTGCGCGGAGCGGTGCTCGCCGTCAGCGGGTGGAGCCAGCTGCGCATCGACCCGGGCAACGACTACGCGCGCGAGCGGGTCGAGCACGAATGGCAGGTCTTCGCGCGCACGGCGCGGGTGCCGTCCGCCGAGGTGACGGCGCAGCTGCGCCTGGCCGCGGGCCGGCCGCACCGCGCGGGCCTCGTCTACCGTCCCGTCCTGTCGCAGCTGGATGCCGCGGCCACCGTGGATCTCGGCATCCGCAGCGCGCACCTCGATCGCGGTCGCTGGACGGTTCCCGGCACCGAGCAGGCGCTCGTCCGCGAGACCCTCGCTTCCGCCCCGGTCGCGGTGCTGCGCTACGGCGAGAGCCGCCTGAGCCGCGTGTCGACCGACACCACCCGACCCGCTGCCACCCGGGCGCGGTGCGTCGAGCTGTGGACCCGCCCGGGTGTCGAGGTCACCGCGCCGTTCGGCGGCATTCTGACGGTCGACACCGATCCCGACGGCGGCGCCGGCGCGGTCGAGGTGCGCGATGCCGGTGTCGTGCTGCGGATCGAGGGGATCGTTCTCGACCCGGCGGTCGCGGATAGCGGGGTGGATGCCGGCGCCCGCCTCGGACGCATCGCCGAGCTCGAACCGGGTCTCGGTCGGCTGCGCGTCACGCGGAGGGTGCGCGACGCCGCGCCCGGCGACGTGTTCGCAGATGCCGAGGGCGAAGCCGAGACTCCCGGGGCGGCCGATCCCTCGGTGATCGTGGGCACCGACCGCGTACCCGATCCGGTGCGGGCGACGCGCCGTGCTCGGCGGGCGCGCGAGCAGGCCGTGGGCGCCGCCGCCGAGCGCTTCTACGCCGAGCCGCCGCAGATCGAGCGCGGGTGGGGAGCGCTGCTCATCGACACGCAGGGCCGCGCCTACGTCGACCTCGTCAACAACGTGACCGCGATCGGGCACGCCCATCCCGAGTTCGCCGACCGCATCTCGCGTCAACTGCACCTGCTGAACACGAACTCGCGCTTCCTCTACGACGCCTTCGCCGAGTTCACCGCGCGGCTCGTCGCGCACAGCCCCGACCCGTCGCTCGACACCGTCATCCCCGTCAACAGCGGGTCGGAGGCCGTGGACCTCGCCCTCACGCTCGCCCGGGTCGCGACCGGCCGGCGCGACGTCATCGCGGTGCGCGAGAGCTACCACGGCTGGACGAGCGCGGCCGACGCCGTGAGCACCTCGGCGTTCGACAACCCGCACGCCGCCGACTCGCGCCCCGACTGGGTGCACCTCGTCGACGCCCCGAACGCCTACCGCGGCCGTCACCGCGGACCGGATGCCGGGGCCGCCTACGCGCGCGAGGTCGCCGACCTCGCGCGCTCCCTGGCCGACGAGGGCCGCCCGGCCGGCGCCTTCATCTGCGAGCCGGTGCTGGGCAACGCCGGTGGCGTCATCCCTCCGGCCGGCTACCTCACGGCGGTGGCCGACGCCGTGCGCGCGCACGGCGGACTGGTCATCGCCGACGAGGTGCAGGTCGGATACGGGCGCCTGGGATCGTCGTTCTGGGGGAGCACGATGCAGGGGCTCGTGCCCGACATCGTGTCGGTGGCGAAGGCCGCCGGCAACGCCTATCCGCTCGGTGCCGTCATCACGCGGCGGGAGATCGTCGACGCGCTCGCCCGCGAGGGCACGTTCTTCTCGTCGGCGGGCGGCGCCCCCGCGAGCGCCGTCGCCGGATCGGCGATCCTCGACATCATCGACGCGGAAGGGCTGCAGCAGAATGCAGCGCGGGTCGGCGGCATCATCGCCGACGGCGTGCGGGCGCTGATGTCGCGGCATCCGCTCATCGGCGCCGTCCACGGAACGGGCCTGTATCTCGGTATCGAGCTGGTGCGCCACCGCGAGACGCTCGAGCCCGCGCGGGAGGAGGCGGCGCGCGTGTGCGATCTGCTGCTCGGGCACGGGTTCATCGTGCAGGCCGCCTCGGAACGGCAGAACGTGTTGAAGGTCAAGCCGCCGCTCGTGCTGACCGAGGCCGACGCGCGCCGTTTTGTCGCCGCCCTCGACGCCGTGCTGGGCGCTCTCCGCGACTGAGCGCGACCGCGGTATGCCGGGGCGGGCGGCCCCGACCAGGGCTCCGCTCGTAGAGTGGAGGAGATGACTTCCTCGCCGCAGTCCCGTCGTCCCCTGTCGTCCCGCCCCCTGGTCCGTCGGGCCCCGGAGGGGCTCGGCATCCCCGAAGCCGCTGTCCTCGCGCTGGCCGAGCGCGTCGCCGCGGAGGGCCTCGACCCGCACGCGCTGCTCGTCGCCCGTCACGGCGAGGTGGCGTTCGAGACCGCGTGGGCGCCGTACCACCTGGAGCGGCCGGCGCTCGTGTACTCGGCATCCAAGACCTACACGGCACTGGCGATCGGCTTCCTCGCCGACGAGGGGCGGCTGGGCCTCGACGATTCTGCGGGTCTGCACGTGGGTCGGGCGAACCCGCACGGCATCACCGTGCGTCATCTGCTCACGATGAACACCGGCCACTCGGCCGCGCAGATCGAGCGCATCGGCGCCGATCCGCTCGTGCTGCTGCGCGAGGCGCCCGCCTTCGCCCCGGGCACGCACTTCGCGTACAGCTCTCCGGCCACGCACCTGCTGTCAGCGATCGTCACCGGCGTCACCGGCCAGCCCCTCACCGCGTACCTGCGCCCGCGACTGCTCGATCCGCTCGGCATCGGCGAGCGGTGGATGCAGCCCTACGGCGGCATCGAGCACGGTGCGTCCGGCTTCCACCTGACGGTCGATGACCTCGCGCGCACGGCCATCATGCTGAGCGCCGGCGGGGCGTTCGACGGCGTGCAGGTCGCGCCCGCGTGGTACGTCGAGGAGATGTCGCGCCCCTGGTCCGAGACCGCCGCCTTCGACGGCCCGGTTGCGGCCACCGGCGAGGTCAACGACTGGGCCCTCGGCTACGGCTACCAGGTCTGGCGTGGCCGCCACGGGTTCCGGCTCGACGGCGCCGCGGGGCAGTTCGGTCTCGTCCTCCCCGAGCATGATCTCGTCATCGCCTACCAGGGCGCCACGCTCGACACCCAGGCGACGCTGCGCGCGTTCTGGGCCTTCGTCGCGGCCGTCGAGGTCGCGGACGCGGCCGGTGGGGCGGATGTCGCAGGCGGGGCTGATGCCGCCGGCCGGGCGGATGCCGGTGTGGCAGATGCCGCCGTGTCGGCGCGCCGCGTCGAGCGCGACACCTGGGCCGAGCGCGACCGCCTGCTCGCCGCCGACCCGTTCGACGGTGCCGCACTGCACGACCGCGCCGATGGCGACGGCTGGACGCTGGTGTTGCCGGGCGTCGGCTCGGTGCCGGTGGACACGTTCTGGCAGGAGGTGTCCGTGACGGGACCCGCCCTCGAGGATGCCCCCGCCGCCACTCATCTGCGCCTCGCGACGCGCGGGGAACGCCGCGACGACGGCGCCGCGCTCGTGCACCTCGTCGACACGACCTCGCCGCACCGGGTGATCGTGTCGCGCGACGGTGATGGCACCGTCCACGCCGGGTGGCACGTGCCACCGCTCGGCGGCGGGTGGGAGGTGCTGCGCGTGCCGGCATCCGTCGTTCGCATCGAGACGCGGGCCGCCGCGCTGCTGCTGGACATGGACGGCACGCTCGTCGATTCGCACGCCGTCGTCGAGCGCCTGTGGACGCAGTGGTCGCTCGATCACGGCGTCGATCCGGCACGGACGCTCGCGGTGATCCACGGCCGCCAGGGGCAGGACTCGATGGCGCTGCTGCTTCCCGATCGTCCGCACGAGATCAACCTCGCCGAGAACGCCGAGCTGCTCGCCGCCGAGACAGCGCAGACCGACGGCGTCGTCGCGATCCCCGGTGCCGCCGACCTGCTCGCCGCCCTCGACCGCGAGGGCGTGCCGTACGCCCTCGTCACGTCGGCGACGGCCGAGCTCGCGGCGGCGCGCATGCGTGCCGCCGGGCTGCCGATGCCGCCGGTCGTCATCGCCGCGGGTGATGTCTCGCGCAGCAAGCCCGATCCCGAGGGGTTTCTCGCGGGGGCCGCGGCGCTCGGAGTGGATGCCGCGCGATGCATCGTGGTCGAGGACTCCGACAACGGCATCGCCGCCGGGCTCGCCGCGGGCATGCGCGTGATCGGGGTCGGCCCGCACGCCGCCGCGGCGGCGCCGACGTGGACGGTCGCGGACGCTCGCGGCATCCACGTCACCCGCCCGGACGGCGTGGACCCGGTCATCACGCTCGACTGACGCCGCGCCCGCCGCGCCCACACGCGAGAAACCACATCCACTCCGAGAAACCACGGCGCCGACGGTTTCTCGGAGTGGATGTGGTTTCTCGACTGCGAGGACGTCGCCGCTCGGCCGCGCCCGCTCGGCCGCGGGGCCGCGCCCGCTCGGCCGCGGGGTCGTCGCCGTCAGTCGGTCTCGCCGTGGGGCGCGCGGTGCCCCTCGCTGAAGCTCAGGTTGCGACCGAACGCCTTGCCGATCACGAGCGCGATGCCGACGATCACGAGCCCGACGCACAGTCCTGCGACGGCGGACACGGCCGTGTCGCCGATCCACACGACGACCGGGCCGAGCGGTTCGAGCGCGTGCTCGACGGCGTGCAGGAGTTCGACCGGGGCATGCCAGCCGACCTCGCCAAGGTTGGCGAGCACGAGATGGCCGCCCACCCACAGCATCGCGACGGTGCCGACGATCGAGATGACGCGGAAGACCGCGGGCATCGACCGCACGATGCGGGTGCCGGTGTGGCGCACGCGCGCCGAGGAGCTCTTGGCCATCTTCAGGCCGATGTCATCGATCTTCACGAGCAGGGCGACGGCGCCGTAGACCAGCGCCGTCATGGCGAGTGCGATGACCGCGAGCACGGCGAGCCGCAGCCAGAAGTCGAGATCGGGATCGACGTTCGACAGGCCGATCAGCATGATCTCGGTCGACAGGATCAGGTCGGTGCGGATCGCGCCCATCACGAGGCGCTTCTCGTCACGCCCTCCCTCGTCGTCGTGACCGCCGTGGTGGAAGCCGAACCACTCCAGCACCTTCTCGGCGCCCTCGAAGCAGAGGTATCCGCCGCCGACGATGAGCAGCCACGGCAGCACCCACGGTGCGAACGCGGTCAGCAGCATCGCGATGGGGATGATGATGAGGAACTTGTTCGCGAGCGACCCGAGGGCGATGCGACCCACGACCGGAAGCTCCCGCGCGGGAGAGAGCCCCTGCACGTACTGCGGGGTGACGGCCGCGTCGTCGATCACCACTCCGGCGGACTTGGCCGACGCCTTCAGCGCCGCGCTGAGGATGTCATCGACGACGGCGAGCAGACCTACGGACATGCCTGCAACAGTACCGGCCTCGCCGAATGCGACCGACAGATGCCGGGCCTTGCGCTTCTCGAATCGATTCGATAGCCTGGAATCCGGCGCTCTCCTGAGGAGCGCCTTTCGCCGTTTCCGCCCCCGTCTCGAAACCGGCCGTATGTCACGTTCTCTCACCACCGGTAGCCCCTGGCGCGTCATCCTCGCCTTCGCGGTGCCCCTGCTCATCGGCAACGTCGTGCAGCAGCTGTATCAGTTCGCCGACGCGATCGTCGTCGG
Source organism: Microbacterium sp. DMC48 (assembly GCF_056313825.1). Lineage (NCBI taxonomy): Bacteria > Bacillati > Actinomycetota > Actinomycetes > Micrococcales > Microbacteriaceae > Microbacterium > Microbacterium sp. DMC48. The sequence goes on from NZ_JBQUZN010000003.1 coordinate 1,108,283, forward strand.
GCGCCATCTCGGCGTCGATGCGCTCGCCGCGGTCGGCGCGACCGGCAGTCTGCTGTTCCTGCTGCTCGGGTTCGCCTGGGGCCTGACGAGCGGATTCGCGATCCCCACGGCGCAGGCCTTCGGCGCCCGCGACGTCACAGCGGTGCGCCGCTCGGTGGCGGCGGGCACGATTCTCACCGCGATCACGACGATCGTGCTCACCGTGGGCGCGCCGCTGCTGGCCGGACCCGCCCTGCACCTGCTGCAGACGCCTCCGGAGCTGATGGACGAGGCGACGGTGTTCGCCCAGGTCAGCTTCCTCGGTGCCGGTGCCATCATGGGCTTCAACTACCTCTCCGCGATCATCCGGGCGATCGGCGACTCGCGCACGCCGCTGGTGTTCCTCACGATCGCCTGCGGACTCAACGTGGTGCTCGTCATCCTCATGGTCGGGCCGTTCGGACTGGGCGTGGCCGGAGCGGCACTGGCGACCGTCGTCTCGCAGGCGCTGTCGGTGATCCTCTGCCTCGTCTACGTCCGCCGTCGGCTGCCCGTCCTCCACGTGCAGCGCGCCGACTGGCGCATCACGCGAGCCGATCTCGTCGAGCACCTGCGACTCGGCCTGCCCATGGGGTTCCAGGCGTCGATCATCGCGATCGGCACCCTGACGGTGCAGGTCGCGCTGAACACCCTGGGCGCCGATGCGGTCGCCGCCTACACGACGGCTTCCCGCGTGGACGGCCTGGCCGTGGCGCTCCTGCAGTCTCTCGGGCTCGCGGCATCCATGTACGCCGCCCAGAACCTGGGAGCGCGCCGCCCGGATCGCATCCGTCGCGGCGTCGGGCAGGCGATCTGGATGGCGCTGATCGCCGCTGTCGTGCTCGGCGCACTGCTCATCACGTTCGGCGCGCCGCTCGTGCGCCTGTTCGTCGGCGACGGCAGCGACACCGTCGTGCGGTTGGCCGCGCTCATGCTGCTCATCAACGGCGCGAGCTACACGGCGCTGGGCGTGCTGTTCATCCTGCGCGGCACGCTGCAGGGGCTCGGCAGCACCGTCATCCCGACGGTGACCGGGCTCGTCGAGCTGGCGATGCGCGTGGGCGCGGCGGTCGTGCTCGGCCACATCTTCGGGTTCGTCGGCGTCGTGTGGAGCAACCCGCTGGCCTGGGTCGGCGCCAGCGTCATCCTCATCCCCGCGTACCTGCGCGCCCACCGCGCACTGGAGCGTATGCCGGTCGACCCCGCCGAACCGACCCTCACCACCCCGATCGCCGTCATCGGCCCCACCGACGGGTCGATGGTCGTGGATGCCGTGGTCACGCAGCCCATCCCGCTTCCGCAGCAGCCGGCCGCCGACCTCGTTGCGGGCCGCGTGCGTCGGTGGAAGGGTGGGAGGCGAGCGAAGCGGAGGACGCGATGAAAGCTGTTCTGGGTGATGTCACGGTGGCCGAAGCCGACCGCGATGACCTGATCTCCATCGAAGGAAACTGGTACTTCCCGCCGTCGAGCGTGAACTGGGACCTGCTGCAGGAGAGCCCCACGCCCTACACCTGCCCGTGGAAGGGCGAGTGCCAGTACTACTCCGTGCGTTCCGGCGACGAGCTGCTGGCCGATCGCGCCTGGTCGTACCCGACGCCCTACGAGAGCGGCATCGCCCGCGTCGGCAAGGACTTCTCGGGCTATGTCGCGTTCTGGAAAGAAGTCCGCGTCGAGGAGTGACCGGCCGCGGCGACCGGGGCCGCCGAATCGACGGCAGGATAGACACCGTGACCGCGCCGCTTCAGAACCTCACGCAGATGCCCGACCCGCAGTACCTGATGGTCGGCGACGGCTACCGCATCGCGACGTACTCGTGGGGTGACGAGGACGCACCCACCGTCGTCGTCGTGCACGGGTTCGCCTCGAGCACGAAGGACAACTGGGTCGCGACGGGCTGGGTGCGCGACCTCACCGCCGCCGGCTATCGGGTGCTCGCGCTCGACCAGCGCGGCCATGGCGCCAGCGACAAGCCGCACGAGCCCCGCGCGTACGACATCCGCCAGCTCGCAGGCGACGTCGAGACGATGCTCGACACCTACCTCGTCGACGAGGCGTTCTACGTCGGCTACTCGCTCGGCGCCCGCGTGGGATGGGAGGTCGTGCAGGACATCGCCCCGCGCATCCCGCGGGCCGTGCTCGGCGGGGTTCCCGACGGCATCCCGCTGGCGCGGCTCGACCTCGACCAGGTGCGCGCGCTCGTTGCTGACGGCACGCCGGTCACCGATCGCGTGACGCAGAACTACATCGCCCTCACCGAGCGCGTGCCCGGCAACGACCTCCGCGCGCTCCTCGCGATCGCCGAGGGCATGCGGTCATCGAAGACCGTCGACCCCGACCCCGCCCATGCACCGCAGCAGCCGGTGATGTTCGCGACGGGATCGCTGGACGGCATCATCGAAGGCTCGAAGACGCTCGCGGCCGCGTGCCCGCAGGGACGCTTCGTCGAGATCCCCGACCGGCACCATTTCAACGCGCCCGGCTCCCGCGTCTTCCGCGGCGCCGCGCTCGAGTTCCTCGGCTCCTGACCCCTCCCTCTCGCTCTCCTTCTCGCCGAGCCGCTGCGTTTCTCGCGAGCCGCTACGCCAGATCCTGGCGGCTCGCGTAGATCGTGGCGGTTCGGCAGCCGCCCCAGGCAAGGGGTGGGGGCGGGCGTCAGGCTTTGGCGATGGCGTCTTCCAGGGCGACCCAGGCGAGCATCGCGCACTTCACGCGTGCCGAGAACTTCGACACCCCCGACAGGGCCGCGGCGTCGCCGTAGACCTCCTCGTCGAGCTCGAGCGTTCCGCGCGAGCGCAGCGCCTCACGGAACCCCTCGATCAGCTGCAGGGCCTCGGCCCGGCTGAGCCCTTCCTCGGCGACGAGGTCGGCGAGCATGGATGCCGAGGCCTGCGAGATCGAGCAGCCCCGACCCTCCCACTGCACGTCGGCGATGGTCTCGCCGTCGACGCGGGCGCGCAGCGTGATCTCGTCGCCGCAGACGGGGTTCTTCTGGTGCGAGGTGCCGATCGTGCCGACCGTGGCGGGGGCGTCGCCCTCGTCGGTGAGGCCGAAGTGCTGCGGGTGCTTGGAGTGATCGAGGATCAGCTCACGGTAGAGGGCGTCGAGATCGCTCATGTCAGACTCCGAAGTAAGGGCGGATGCCGGCGACGGCCTCGATGAGACGGTCGACGTCGTCGGTCGTGTTGTAGAGGGCGGTGCTCGCGCGAACGCTGGCCGTGACGCCGTAGCGCGAGTGCAGGGGCGCCGCGCAGTGATGGCCGACGCGCACCGCGATGCCCAGCGCGTCGAGGTACTGGCCGGCATCATGCGCGTGCACGCCGTCGACGTCGAAGGCCCACAACCCGACGCGCTCGACCCCGGCGGCGTCGCCGAGCAGGCGGATGCCAGGGATCTCCGCGAGCCCCGCGCGCATGCGCTGAGCGAGCATGCCCTCGTGGGCATGGATGCGATCGAGGCCGATGTCGTCGAGGTAGCGCACGGCGGCGGCCAGCCCGATCGCCGGTCCCACGGGCTGCGTTCCGGCCTCGAAGCGCTGCGGCGGAGGCAGGTACTCGGCGCGATCGAGCGTCACGGTCGTGATCATCGAGCCGCCCGTGAGGAACGGCGGCAGCGCCTCGAGCACCGGTGTGCGTCCGTACAGTCCGCCGACACCGTACGGGCCGAGCATCTTGTGTCCGCTGAAGACCGCAAGGTCGACGCCGAGAGCGGGCAGATCGAGCGGCAGGTGCGGCGCTGACTGGCAGGCATCCATCACCGTGATCGCGCCCACACCCTGAGCGAGCGCGATGAGCTGGGCGACGGGGTTCACGATGCCGAGGACGTTCGAGACGTGCGTGAAGGCGACGACGCGGGTGCGCGCCGTGATGAGGGACGCGGCGGCATCCATATCGAGCGTGCCGTCGTCGTGGGCGGGGATGTGTCGCAGCACGGCGCCCGTGCGAGCGGCCAGCTCCTGCCAGGGGATGAGGTTGGCATGATGCTCGATCGCCGTCGTGACGATCTCGTCGCCCGGGCGCACCAGCCCCGCATTCCCGATCGAGTATGCGACGAGGTTCAGGCCCATCGTGGCGCCGCTGGTCCAGACGAGCTGCTCAGGCCGTGCGCCGACGAATCCCGCCACGGTGGCTCGGGCGTCCTCGAACAGCTCGGTCGCCTCGGCGGCCAGCGTGTGCGCCCCACGGTGCACCGCGGCGTTCGCGTGCGTGAGGAAGTCGCGCTCGGCGTCGAGCACCGCGAGCGGCTTCTGACTGGTGGCCGCGGAGTCGAGATAGGCGAGGGGGTGTCCGTTGACCTGCTCGGCCAGGATCGGGAAGTCCGCCTTGATCGCGGAGGCGTCGAGGGTCGCCGCAGGCGCGGCGGAAGCGGGGGACGCGGTCGCGGAAGTCACCCCTCTAGGCTACGCCCCGGCATCCCACCCGGCTCCGGCGCGACGGAGCCGCCTCGGATGCCGTCAACTCTCGTCTTCGGTGTGCGCGACCAGTCCGTAGCTCGGCAGCCGGCCGTCACGACGGTCATCGCCGAGGAGCGGGCGGGAGCGGCGGCCGTAGATCAGCTCCGACGAGTCGAGCAGCCACGGCACCAGCGTGATCTGCACACCGTGCACGAGCATGAGCTGCTGTGCGATGCGGCGCGCCCGTCGGTTGTGCAGGAACGTCTCCCACCAGTGACCGACGATGTACTGCGGCATGTAAACCGTGACGACGGCGCTGCCGTGCTTCTCGCGGTACTTCGTGATGAACTGGGCGATCGGAGCCGCGTAGTGCCGGTAGGGCGATTCGATCACCACGAGGGGGACCGGCATGTTGTGGAACTTCCAGTCCTCCTGCACGTCGCGGGCTTCTTCCGCCGTGACCGCGACGTGTACTGCCAACGTCTTGTCGTGCCTGCCCGACAGGGCGTAGTCGATCGCCTTCGCCGTCGGCTTCTGCAGCGTGCCCACCAGCACGAGCGCGACATCGCCGGTCGAGCCGTAGTGCACGTCGTCGTCCATGGCGATCTCGTGCGAGACGTCGCGGTAGTAGCGGTGCACCCCGATCATGAGGAACGACAGCAGCGGGATCGCGATGAAGACGAGGTAGGCGCCGTGGGTGAACTTCGTGATCGTCACGATCACGAGGACGACGATCGTGAACGTCGCCCCGAGCGCATTGATGAACAGGCCCGAGATCGCCTCTCGCCGTGCCTTCGCCGCCTTCGGGGAGAGTAGCCGCAGCTCGCGCCGCCAGTGCTTGACCATGCCGAGCTGGCCGAGTGAGAACGAGACGAAGACGCCGATGATGTACAGCTGGATCAGCGTGGTCAGCTTCGCCTGGAAGATCACGAGCACCAGCACCGCGGCCAGGCCCAGGATGATCATGCCGTTCGAGTAGACGAGACGGTCGCCGCGCGTGTTCAGGGCCTTCGGCGCATAGCCGTCGCGTGCGAGCACCGAGCCCAGCAGCGGGAAGCCGTTGAAAGCCGTGTTGGCGGCCAGCAGCAGGACGGCGGCGGTTGCGGCCTGCACCACGAAGAAGAGGATGCTGCCGTTGCCGAACGTCGCCGCGGCCACCTGCGCCATGAGGCTCGGCTGCACGAGCGCCTCGCAGTTGAAGCCGATCAGCCGGCACGGATCCTCCGAGTAGTGCACACCGGCCACGAGAGCGAGCACCGTGAGGCCCGCGAACATCGTGATGGCGATCGAACCCATCAGAACGAGCGTCGTCTGGGCGTTTCGGATCTTCGGCTGGCGGAACGCCGGAACACCGTTGGAGACGGCCTCCACGCCGGTCAGGGCGGAACAGCCGCTGGAGAACGCGCGCAGGATCAGCAGGATGAGAGCGGCCTGGCTGAGGTCTTCTGCCTGCACGGCGAACTGGGCGCTCTCGGCGATCGGCGCATCGCCCAGCATCCAGCGGACGAGGCCCGTACCGATCATGAGCATGACCGAACCGATGAACAGGTAGGTCGGAATCGCGAAGGCCGTCGAGGCTTCGCGGACGCCGCGGAGGTTGACCAGGATGATGAGCACGACGAAGCCGACCGCGAGCTCGACGCGCCAGGGGTCGAGGTTCGGCAGGGCCGAGATGATGTTGTCCACGCCCGAGGCGACCGACACGGCCACCGTCAGGATGTAGTCCACCAGCAGGGCCGCCGCGACCACGACGCCGGCTTTCTCGCCCAGGTTCGTGCGGGCGACCTCATAGTCGCCGCCGCCCGAGGGGTAGGCCTTGATCAGCTGGCGGTAGCTGAGCACCACCACGATGAGCAGGGCGACGACCGCCGCCGCGACCCAGGGGCTGAGCGCCAGAAAGGCCGTGCCGCCGATCAGGAGGATCATCAGCAGCTCCTGCGGGGCATAGGCCACCGAGGAGAGGGCGTCGGAGGCGAAGATCGGCAGCGCCATCTTCTTGGGCAGCAGCTGTCCTTCGAGCTCCTCGCTCGTGAGGGGCTCGCCGATGAGGATGCGCTTGGCGATCGGCGTCTCTTCGCCGGGGCCGCGACTGTCGTCTGTCACGGCGGGCGACATTACGCGGTCGCGTGTCGCCGCGCAATCCCGGCGAGCGTGAGAATGACGCCGCGAGGCTGCAAGGATCGACGCATGGGGAATGAGCTCTACTCGGGGGTCGTCGCGCTGGGCATCGGATTCGTCGTGGGAATCGTGCTGTTCGTGCCGTTCGTGGCGATCAGCTATCGGCGCCGCGGCCGGCTCACCGTCGGGCGATTTCTGCTGTGGGCCGCCGCGCTGGTCTACTTCTGGGCCATCTGGACGTACACGCTGCTTCCCCTGCCCGACGCCGAGAATTACGCCTGCGCGGGCGTGAACCTGAACATCTGGGCCTTCATCGACGACCTTCGCGGCGCCCGCAGCCTCACCGACTTCGCCGTCCTGCAACTGGCGCTGAACGTGCTGCTGTTCATGCCGCTCGGGTTCTTCCTGCGGGTGCTCGGAGGTCGCGGCATCGTCGTCGCGTTCGCGACCGGTCTGCTGGTGTCGCTGACGATCGAGACCACCCAGCTCACCGGGGTGTGGGGACTCTACCCCTGCGCGTACCGCGTCTTCGACGTCGACGACATGCTCACGAACACGGTCGGGGCGGTGCTCGGCTCGCTCGTCGCGCTGATCGTCCCCCGACGTTGGTGGGTACGCCGATCGACGGATGCCGGGGCCCGCCCGCACCCGGTCACGCGCGGACGCCGGCTGCTCGCCATGTTCTGCGATCTGCTCGGCGTCGTGCTCGTCGGGTACGGTTCGGCCGTCGCCGTGCAGGTGTTCCTCGAGTACGTCGTTCGCGACCATGCCGCCGTCCTCGACGGTGCCGCGGGTCGCTTCGCGCTCACGGTGACGCCGATCGCGATCTGGGCCGTCGTCGTCCTCGCCACCGGCCGCACGCCGGGAGACCTGGCCGTCGAACTGCGCTACCGCGGCGGCCGGTTGCCGGCTCCCGTGGCGCGGCCGCTGCGATTCCTCGCCGGCATCGGGGGCTATCTGCTGCTGGATCTCGTGCCGGAGCCGTGGACGTTCGTGCAGTTCCTCTTCGCCGCGGCATCCGTCGTGCTCGTGTTCATCACGCGCGGCGGCCGCGGACTGCCCGGCCTGGTGAGCGGTCAGCGGCTCGTCGACGCCCGAGAGCCGGTCGAGGCGGTGGGGGACGGCGGGACGGCGTTCACAACTCCGGAGAAGTCGTCCCGAAACGGGTGAACGGCCTGGCGTCGGCTGCGGGCGGCGTCGAATCTCCGGAGTTGTGAACAGAGCGGAAGGGCGCCCGTCCGATCCGCGGCTGCGACTTACTGCGGAGCGTAGAAGTACAGGATCGTCCCGACCGGCCCGTCGGCCCCGTCGGTGTCGGCGAACACGCTGTAGGAGGGCGTGCCGTTCTTGAACGACGAACGCTGCGGGTCGAAGGCGAAGCGGATGCTGCCCGAGGGGCGCGGCGTCTCGCTCGCGGGAGCGGGTGTGAGGGCCCGCACCTCGGCCGCGCTCATCCCGATCTTCAGGCCGAACTCCGCCGTGACCGGAACTCCGCCCACCTCGTTCGCGGTGAACAGCGCGTACGCGGGCTGCGAGAAGTCGGCCCGGGTCAGCGTCGCGGTCGGGACCATCTCGAACAACGAGAATCCGTTCCACGCGTACACGGTGTAATCCGGCAGCGTCGAGCCGTTGCCGGCCTGCGTGCGCTGCGTCGGCGGCGCCCCGAAGGCCGCGGTGAGGGCCGCGACGGCGGCGGTCGGCTCGTCGGCCCACCGGTAGGTGAAGGGCTGGCCGGAGGCGTTCGTGAGTGTGAAGCCGGTGGCCGAGAACGCCACCCCCGTGGCGGCGGCGGTCGTCGTGGGGCTCGGCGTCGAAGAGGGGGTGGATGCCGGCACCGACGCGTCATCCGTCGACACCGACGGTGCCGAGGGCGCCGGTTGCGCCGAATCGGACGGGCGGGTCAGCGCGAAGCCGACCACGGCGACGACCGCCACCGCCAGCACGGCGGCGACGATTCCGAGGATCAGCGTCATGCGCGAGCCGCCTCCGCCTCCCGGGGTGCGGGGCTCGCGCGGTGGCTTCGGCTGGCGGGGTTCGCGCGGTGGCTTCGGCTCGCGGGCGGGCCGGGGCTCGCGCGGCGCGCGCTGCTCGCGCCCCTCGCGCCCCGCCGCGCGTTCCGGCTCGTCGGGCTGCGGACCGAACAGATCCTCGAGGCTCATCCCAGGAACTCCCGCGCCGCGACGACGAGCGCGTCCACGCCCCGCTCGATCGTGGGGTGCAGGATCGGAGCGAAGAACGGGGAGTGGTTGGTGGGGATGTCCTCGTTGACGGTGCCGCGCGCGACGGCATCCGCGAACTGCTGCGGGTCGAGGCCACCCCAGAACCAGTAGACGAGCGGCACGCCGGCTTCGCGCGCGAACCACGAGACGTCCTCGCTGCCGGTGAACATGCCGGGGTCGACGACCGTCCCCTCGCCGAAGGCGCGGTCCCACGCGGCGCTGAGGCGCGCAGTAGCGTCGTGGTCGTTGATCGTCGGCGGCAGGGAGTGGTCGGTCGTGATGACCGGCTCCTGCTCCGCTCCGGATGCCGCGGCCTCCGCCCGCACGATGCGCTCCACGCGCGCCAGCACATCGGCGCGCGCTTCGTCGTCGGGGTAGCGCAGGCTCAACTCGAGCTTCGCCTCGGCGGGGATGATGTTGTTCTTCAGTCCCGCGTGGATCGAGCCGACGGTGACGACGGCCATCTCCCGCGGGTCGATCTCGCGCGACACGATGGTCTGCAGGCGCATGACCGTGGCCGCAGCCATCACGACCGGGTCGATCGTGGCGTGCGGACGCGAGCCGTGGCCGCCGCGGCCGAGCAGGCGCACGGTGAGCCCGTCCGAGGCCGCCATCTGCGTTCCGGGGCGCACGCCGATCGTGCCGGCGGGAAGCGGCGTCAGGTGCTGGCCGAGCACGATGTCGGGCTTCGGAAACCGGTCGAGCACGCCGTCGGCGATCATCGCCTGTGCGCCGGCGCCGTACTCCTCCGCGGGCTGGAAGACGGCGACGACGGTTCCCGACCACTCGTCGCGGGTCGCTGCGAGCCGCTCGAGCGCGCCGAGCAGGGCCGTCACGTGCATGTCGTGGCCGCACGCGTGCATCACGGGCACGTCGGTGCCGGCCGGGTCGATGCCGCGGGCGGTGCTGGCGTAGGCGAGACCGGTCTGCTCGGCCACCGGAAGGCCGTCCATGTCGGCCCGCAGCCACACCACCGGGCCGTCGCCGGCGGCGGTGCCGGTGATGCTCGTGGCGACGCCGGTCGTGCCGAGGCCTTCGACGTAGTCGAGTCCGAGAGCGGCGAGCTCACGGGTGATCACGCCCGCCGTGCGGGTCTCCTGGAACGACAGTTCCGGGTGGCGGTGCAGGTCGATGTAGAGGGCTTCGAGATCGATGCTCATGCCATCGAGAGTACGCGGCGGTCGCCTGGCCGTCCTCCCCGAGCCCGCCGGCGGCGTGAACCGAGAGGTCAGCGCGGCGGCGCCGTCGAGCCGCGGACCACGAGCTCGAAGGGCAGGGATGCCGGGCCGGCTGGCGCATCCTCGACGCCCAAGGCCGCGAGCACCGCCTGTCCGGCGCGCTCGCCCTGCGCGTGCGGGAACTGCTCGATCGTCGTCAGCGCGAACAGTCCCGCCAGCTCGTGCCCGTCGACCCCGATGACCGACAGCCTGCCGGGCACCTCGACACCGAGTTCCCGCGCGGCCGCGAGCACGCCGAACGCCATCTCGTCCGACGCGGCGAAGATCGCGGTGGGCGCGTCGGGGCCGGACAGCAGCTCGCGGGACACGCGGCGCGCGCCCTCGACGGTGAAGTCGGCCGCGACGAAACGGGGCTCGGCGACACCGGCATCCCGCATCGCCTGGGCGAATCCGCGGCGCCGCCGGGTGGGGATGTCGAGGGTCTCGCCCGCGTCGTCGGCGAGGCTCCACCCGAGGTGCACGATGTCGCGGTGGCCGAGTCCGAGCAGGTGCGCGGTCGCGAGGCGCCCCACGGCCGTGTCGTCGACGCGCAGCCCGGCGACGTCGGCGTGGGGGACGCCGAGCCCGACGACGGGAACGGGCAGCGCCCCGAGCTGACGTCGCTCGTCGACGCTGAGCTCGACCGACAGCACGATGAGGCCGTCGACGCGCCGTCGGCGCAGCGAGGTCTCGAACAGGTTCCGGCGCTGCTCCGGGTCGTCGGTCAGGTTGTACAGCGTCATGTCGTAGCCGCGCGGCGCGAGCTGCGCGGCGATGCCGTCGAGCACCGTCGCGAAGAACCACCGATCCAGAAGCGGAACGATCACCCCGATGTTCTCGGCGCGCCCGGAGGCGAGGGTGGATGCCGCGGCCGAGACGACGTAGCCGAGCTCGGCGGCCGACGCGCGCACCCGCTCGCGCGTCGCCTCCGACAGGCGCCCCCGTCCGCTGAGGGCGCGCGACACCGTCGCCGTCGAGACGCCGGCGGCGCGCGCGACCTCCTCGATGCCGGTCACGTCAGTCCGCGACCATCCATACCGCGACGTCGACGGGCAGCTCCGTGTCGTCGAACGGTGCGCTCGCCACCAGCACGGTGCCCGAGGGCAGCGTCATCGGCGTCGAGCCCGCGTTGGCGAGCACGGTGACGCGACCGGAACGGAACGCGATCACGTCGTCGCCGTAGCCGTCGAGCCACTCCAGCGTCGCCGCTCCGAGGCCCTCGGCGCGGCGGGTCGCCAGCAGCGTGCGGTACAGCCACAGCGTGGAGTCGGGGTCGGACTCCTGCGCGTCGCGGGCGAGCGTGGCCCATTCGGCCGGCTGCGGCAGCCACGACTGGCCCGTCGGGCTGAAGCCGTAGGCGGCGGCATCCGCGGTCCACGGGATCGGCACCCGGCACCCGTCGCGGCCGTAGCGCTCGCCGTCGGTACGGAACCAGGTCGGATCCTGCCGAGACGCGGGCGGCAGCGCGATGACCTCGGGAAGGCCGAGCTCCTCGCCCTGGTAGAGGTATGCGGAGCCGGGCAGGGCGAGCATCACGGTCGTCGCGGCGCGGGCGCGACGCAGCCCCACCTCGGGAATCGGCTGGCCGGGGGAGTCGGGACCGATGCCGTGGCCCTGCGGGTTCTCGGCGGTCAGCGCGAGCCGCGATGCGTGGCGCACGACGTCGTGGTTCGACAGCACCCAGGTGGCCGGGGCGCCGACGGCGGGAAACGCCCGCAGCGACTCGGAGATGACCTCGCGGATGGCCGCGGCATCCCACTCCGTCATGAGGTACGGGAAGTTGAACGCCTGGTGCATCTCGTCGGAGCGCACCCACTCGGCGGTGCGGTCGACGGTGGGAAGCCACGCTTCGGCGCAGAGCGCACGGTCGCCGTCGTATGCGGCGAGCACGCGGTGCCAGTCGCGGTAGATCTCGTGCACGCCCTCCTGACCCCAGTACGGCACGTCGTCGTCGGAGCCGCCCATGCTGTCAGCATCCACCGCGGGCAGGTGGTCGGGCAGACCGTCGGTCTTGACGAGGCCGTGCGCGACATCGACGCGGAAGCCGTCGACGCCGCGGTCGAGCCAGAACCGCAGGATGCCGCGGAACTCCTCCTGCACCTCGGGGTTCGACCAATCGAAGTCGGGCTGGCTCGTGTCGAACAGGTGCAGGTACCACTGCCCCGGCGTGCCGTCGGCCTCGGTCACACGGGTCCAGGCCGGGCCGCCGAAGACCGACTCCCAGTTGTTCGGCGGCAGCTCGCCGTTCTCACCCTTGCCGTCGCGGAAGAGGTAGCGGGCGCGCGCGGCACTGCCGGGGGCTGCGGCCAGCGCCTCCTGGAACCAGACATGCCGGTCGGAACTGTGATTGGGCACGAGGTCGACGATCACGCGGATGCCGCGATCGTGCGCGCCGGCGAGCATCTCGTCGAAGTCGGCGAGCGTGCCGAACAGGGGGTCGACGTCGCAGTAGTCGGCGACGTCATATCCGGCATCCTTCTGCGGAGAGCGGTAGAAGGGGCTCAGCCACACGGCGTCAACGCCCAGGGCGCGCAGGTCGTCGAGATGCGCCGTCACGCCGGGGAGGTCACCGATGCCATCGCCGGAGGCGTCGGCGAAGGAGCGCGGGTAGATCTGGTAGATCACCGCGGTGCGCCACCATTCGGCGCCGGGGCGGCTCTCGCCGATGTCGGGGAGGGAGAAGGTCAACTGCGACGTCATGGCATCAGCGTAGCGCAAGCGCTTGCGCACATGGCGGGCGAGCATCCGGATCGGGTCGCGTCCGGCGGCGACTAGCCTTGACCGGTGACTTCCGAGGCCCTCGCCCACGCCGAATCGCTCATCGCCGGCATCCCCGACTTCCCGCAACCGGGCGTGCTGTTCCGCGACATCTCCCCGCTGCTCGCCGACGCGCGGGCCCTGCGCACCGTCGTGGATGCCGTGATCGAACCCTTCGTCGGGCAGTTCGACGTCGTCGCAGGTGTCGAGGCCCGCGGGTTCATGCTGGCCGGCGCCGTCGCGATCGCGGCGGGTGTGGGCATGGCCCCGATCCGCAAGGCGGGCAAGCTGCCGCGGCCCGCGGCATCCGTGTCGTATGCCCTCGAGTACGGCACGGCCGAGATCGAGATGAGCGACGACCTCGCAGCTGGAACGCGCGTGCTGCTGGTCGACGACATCCTCGCCACGGGCGGCACCCTGCGCGCGGGCCAGCACCTGCTCGACGAGCTCGGGCTGCAGCTGGCGGGGACGGCGGTGCTGATGGAGCTCGTCGAGCTTCAGGGGCGCGCGGTGTGCGGCCCGGTCCATTCCGTCTTTCGGGTCTAGGCCGCGGCATCGGTGAGCATCTTGCGGACGCCGGCGAGGAGCTTGGACATGCCGAAGCCGCCGACACCGCTGAAGCCGGTGTGGTGACAGGTGAAGCGGGTACAGCCCTATCTGTCGCGCCCGCAGGCGGGGAGCTGACGGTGACGAGCTGACAGCAGCCCCTAGCCAGGGCGCTGGCAGAAGGCCAACCAGGCAGGCGTGGAACGGAGAGGGCCGAGGACGATCGGTTTTGGATGCACTGTTGGGGGGCTAGAGGGGGGGCGTTAGTTCTGGACGTGCGGCGATGCGAGGGCTGCAGAGCCACCCAAGCGCGCAGAGCGCCCCCGCGAGGGCGAAGACAGCCGCGAATGAGGTTGAGGTATCTGTGCCACCGAACGCAGAGAACACGACTGCCATCGAGGCGAGCGCGAGTGCAGACGCGGTCGCTTCGCCGATCGTGAGTGCGGAGCTGTTGAAGCCTTGGTTGTCGGCGGTCGAGTACCCGAGCGCGAGCGCGCCTAGCCGCGGATAGATGAGTCCGATTCCAGCACCGGCGAAAGTCCATCCGATGACGACGACGACCGGCGTCGCGCTCATGAGCGATGCAATCACTAGGGACCCAACGCCAACGGTGAGCCCTGTTGCTCCGATTCGCGCCGCCAGGACATGACCGATCTGTGGGAATCGGCCCTGCATCCACGAGGCTGCTGACCAGCTGAGTCCCCCAGCCGTGAGGGCGAGGCCTGCAAGAGCGGCAGATGCGCCGTAATGAGCGATGAGGAGCAGCGGCACATAGACCTCCGCTGCCAAGAAGGTGGCAGTCAAGAGGGCGCGGAGAAGGACGACGCTGGGGAGACCGCGGCGGGCGCGTAATGTTCCGGCGGGCATGAGCGGGCGAAGCGCGATAAGCACGATGGCTGCTGCGACGATCGGCCCGATCGATTGGATGGGCCCGCGCATCTCAGCCGCAACGGCAATGACGAGAGCGGCCGCCGCAACGACCACGGCCAGACCGATGCGCACGACTTCTGCGCGTCCGATCGGGGAATGATTCGCGGTTCCGCGAACGGCGCGCATTGCCGGGACGACGATCAGCATCGCGAGAATCACAAGCGTCACCACTCCAAGGAAAATCCAGCGCCACCCGATCGTCTCGGCAAGCACACCAGCCGCAACCGGACCGATCAGGGAGGGGATGACCCAGGCGGTAGCGAAAGCGGCGAAAACCTTCGCGTGTAGCGTTTGCGGGTAGATCCGGGCGACGACAACGTACAGAGCGACCGTCACCGCTCCGCCAGCGAGCCCGTGGACTAACCGACCGCCGACAAAAGCCACCATGTTCGGAGCCAGTGCTATTACGGTGAGCCCTGCCGTGAAGATGGCCACCGAGATGACCAGAGCGCTCCGTGGGTTCCACCGGTCGCACCAGATGCCTGCCGCCACCATCCCCACCACACTCACCGCCACGGGGCCGGCGAACGCGAAGGCGTATAGCCCGGCGCCGTCCAGTTCTCGACTGACCGTTGGCATGATCGTGGTCACCCCAAGGGCCACGAATGCGTCGAGCATCACCAAGAGGAACAGGCCGACGCTCACCCATCGATACCGCGAGCTGAGCACCCCCGCTTCCCGCACTGATCCCCCAGGTAGCCGCTCGCTCGCGGCTGTCGGGACGGCGTCGGGCAGGGCGTTTTCGCGGTGGGGGGAGGTCACATCGTCACCGTAAAACCTCGACTATAGTTGAGGTCAAATGACCGCCCCGCCCGCCCCGCTCCTGAGTGTCGGTGACGTTGCCAAACGAAGCGGCGTGGCGGTCTCAGCCCTACACTTCTACGAACGTCAAGGCCTGCTCTCGAGTGAGCGCAGCGCTGGCAACCAGCGTCGATATCGCCGGGACGTTCTTCGCCGCATCGCCTTCATCCGGGTATCCCAGCGCGTCGGAGTACCCCTCGCAGACATCCGCACCGCGCTTGAGTCCCTACCGGAAGGTCGCGCCCCGACCAAGAAGGACTGGGCGCGCCTGTCCCAGCTGTGGCGCGAGGAGCTCGATGCCCGCATCCGCTCGTTGCAACACCTGCGCGACGACCTCACCGGTTGCATGGGCTGCGGCTGCCTCAGCCTCAAAACCTGCGTCCTAAGAAATCCAGACGACGTGCTCGGAAACGACGGTGCAGGCCCCCGCCGCTGGCGGGACGCCCAGCGCGACCGAAGCTAGAACCCTCTGCGCGCGCTATCGGTGTGCCGCTGGATTTCTGCCCGCCCCGCTCTTTCGCCGTGACGGTCCCACCCCCGCTCTCACCCCCTTCCCTGCCGGCGGCGGGCGAACGTGATGCGGGACGTTGCCAGCCTCCGTGGTCCTATCGAGGAGCCTCACACTCTAGGCTCGGTCGGCGACCGAGGCGCGCATCCGCAACGGCAGCGGAACCAGGTGCGCCGGGGGAGCGGATGATCCGTCCGTCGTGGCACCGCGCTCGATCAGGTCGATGAGTTCTTCCGCCGCGGCGCGGCCGAGCGCGCGCTGCGGGAA
This sequence comes from Microbacterium sp. DMC48, assembly GCF_056313825.1. Lineage (NCBI taxonomy): Bacteria > Bacillati > Actinomycetota > Actinomycetes > Micrococcales > Microbacteriaceae > Microbacterium > Microbacterium sp. DMC48. Next base: position 1,124,054 of record NZ_JBQUZN010000003.1, read on the forward strand.
GGCGAAGGTCGTCAGGCCCGGGCGCAGCCAGCGGGCGAACGACGTGTCGTCGAACGAGAGCACCGAGACGTCGTCGGGCACACGCACCCCGCGCTCCTGGAGCGCCTGATAGGCGCCCATCGCCAGGCGGTCGTTGAAGCACAGGAGCGCATCGACCTCGGCGCCACTGTCGAGCACCTCCGACACGAGACGGAAGCCCTCCGGCGGCAGCCACTGCACCGTCGGACGAGCCGACACGATCTGCTGCCCCGTCTCGGCGAACACGGCGAGGGCGCCGCGCAGGCGTTGGGCGGCGGCGAGGCCGAAGGGGTGCGCGGTGGCCGGGTCGTCACCGACGCCGATCAGATGGATGCGCCGGTGCCCGCTGTCCACGAGCAGGCGCGCGGCGTCGGCACCGGCCGCGACCTCGTCCGGCAGCACGCGCACGTAGTCGGCGTCGTCGGTCGGCTCGATGTTCAGCAGCACGGTCGGCATGCGGGTCGCCTCCACCGGGATAGCGCGCGCGTGGGTCATCATCGTGGCCAGCACCACCCCGTCGACCTGCCGGTCGAACATCGCGTCGAGCAGGTCGCGCTCCAGATGCGCGTCACCGGCCGTCTCGCCGACGAAGACCATATAGCCGCGGGCACGTGCCGCCTCGATCGCGCCGCGGATCATCTCTCCGGCCAGTTGCGACGAGGCCACCGAGTCGGAGACGAACCCCAGCGTGCGCGTCGTCCCGGTGCGCAGCCCCGTCGACAGTGCGTTGGGGCGGTAGCCGAGACGGCGTGCCGCGTCGCGCACGCGTTCCTGCGCCGTCGCCGAGATCCGCAGCTCGTCGGCTCGCCCCGCGAGCACGAGCGATGCCGTGGATGCCGCCACTCCGGCCTCCTTGGCCACCTGCGACAGAGTCACGCGCGTGCGCGGCATCGGATCCCCCTTCCGGTCGGACGTTCCTCCGCGATGAGGGGTTGCGCCGACCGATATCTGCTAGTACGTTTTAGCACGCGAGCTGAATCGGTATAGCAGCAAGTATCCTCCTCGCACCGAGAAAACTGCATGGAAAGGCAGACAACGATGTCGAACACGAAGCGCATGCGCGGCTGGGCGGTTCTCGCCACGACCGTGACCGCGGGCCTTGCCCTCACCGCCTGTGCCCCTCCCGGAGCCGACACCTCCGGCACCCAGGCGCCGACCGGTGCCGTGACCCTCAGCTGCGGTACCGACCCGGTCACCCTCAGCGCCTACGTCGAAACCGGCTTCCCGCTGTTCAACGACCTCACCGCGGAGTTCACGAAGCAGTTCCCGAACGTGACCTTCAACACCCGCGAAGACCAGTTCGCGGTCATCACGCAGAACGCGCCCCGCGTGCTCGTCGACTCTCCGCCGGACATCATGCGCCTGCCCACCATCGTCGACCTGGTGAACGACAAGCTGCTGTACAACCTCGACGCCTACGCGACCGGCTACGGCTGGGACAAGTGGCCGTCGTCGCAGCTGGAGCAGCTGCGGGTCAACGACCAGGGTCAGCGCGGCGACGGTTCGCTGTACGCGATGGGGGTCAACTACTCCGTCACCGGTGTCTTCTACAACAAGAAGCTCGCCGCACAGATCGGCATGACCTCCGCGCCCACGACGCTGGCCGAGCTCGACGCCGACCTGCAGAAGGCGAAGGATGCCGGCATCACCCCGATCGCGCAGTTCAACGGCGGCGCGACCGGTGGCCTCGCCTTCCCGCTGCAGGCGCTGATGGCCAGCTACGGCAAGCCGAGCACGATCAACGACTGGATCTTCCTCAAGGACGGCGCCACGATCGACACCCCGGAGAACGTCAAGGCCGCCGAGCACCTCGACTCCTGGATCAAGGCGGGATACTTCGCCGACGACGCGAACTCGATGGACTACTCGCAGATGATCAGCCGGTTCACCAGCGGACAGAGCCTGTTCATCTTCGACGGCGACTGGGAATCGGGCAACTTCGACACCCAGATGCCGGGCGACGTGGGCTTCTTCCTCGCTCCGCCGCTGGAGGCCGGCGGTCAGAACGGTGCCATGTCGGCTCCGCTGACGTACGGTGTGTCGGCGAAGGCCGCTCACCCCGACTGCGCGGCGTTCTTCTTCAACTGGGTCGCCACCAACGAGACGGCCCGCACGATCGCCGTCGAGAAGGGCGGCTCGCACCCCATGGGACCGGCCGACGCCTTCATGCCCGCCGTCAAGGACGGCACGGTGACGGCGGAGACGCTCGCCGCCGGCGCGCAGCTGTCGCAGAACAACGGGTCGATGGACTTCATCGCCAACGCCACCGGCTCGATCTACGCGAAGAGCCTCACGCCCAACCTGCAGGAGCTGTTCGCCGGCAAGCAGACCCCCGCCGGCCTGCTCACCCAGGTGCAGACCGACTACCTGAGCAGCAAGAAGGGCTGATCCATGAGCACGTCCACGCGGCCCGGGGAGACCCGGGCCGCGCGGGACCGTGCGACGGCGACCCGCGACCATCGCCCGCGCCGCGCGCGATGGTCGCGGGAGGCTGTCGTCGGTCTCGCGCTCGTCGCCCCCGCGCTGGCCTTCTACGCGCTGTTCGTCCTCGTGCCGCTCGGCTCGACCGTGCAGTACTCCTTCTACAACTGGAACGGCGTCACCACCGCGACCTGGGCCGGCATCGACAACTACGTGCGTATCTTCACCGACGCGCAACTGCTCGGTCCCATCGTCAACGCGCTGACCCTCATCCTCTACTTCTCGATCATCCCGGTGACGGTCGGCCTCATCGCCGCGGCCCTCATCCGCAAGCTCGGAGGCAGCCGCCTCGCATCGGTGTCGCGCACCGTCCTGTTCCTCCCGCAGGTCATCCCGCTGGTCGCGGCGGGCATCATGTGGACCTGGCTGCTGGCCGCCGACGGCGCGATCAACCAGTTCCTCACGGCGATCGGCCTCGGCGGCATCACCCGCGCGTGGCTCGGCGACTTCGACACGGCGCTGCCGGCCGTCGGCGTCATCGGTGCGTGGGTGTCGCTGGGCCTCTGCATGCTGCTGCTGCTCGCCGGCATGACCAAGATCGATCCCGCCCTGTACGAGGCCGCTCGTATCGACGGTGCGGGGCCCATCCGTGAGTTCTTCACGGTCACGCTGCCCGCCATCCGTCAGGAACTCGGCGTCGCGGTACTGATCACCGTGATCGGGGCCCTGCGCAGCTTCGACATCATCTACATCTCGACGCAGGGCGGGCCCGGCCGCAGCACCATGGTGCCCGGGCTCGAGATCTACTACCTCGCCTTCTTCGAGCGCCAGGTCGGACAGGCCTCCGCACTCGCGGTCGTGCTGACCGTGCTCGTGCTCGCCGTCGTGCTGCCGCTGAACAAGCTCACCCGCGGAAAGGACGAGAGCTGATGAAGACCTCCGCCGTCGAGGTGTGGTCCGGCCGCCTCCTGCTCATCGTCGTCATGGCGCTGACGATCATCCCGTTCATCTCGCTGTTCGTCACCGCGCTGCACGCCCCGGGCACCTATCCCGCCGGTCTGTCGTGGCCCGACGAGCCGCACTGGGACAACTTCGCACTCGCGTTCCAGTCCGCCGACATGCTCAAGATGCTCGGCTCGAGCATGCTCATCGAGCTCGGCGTCGTTCCCGTGAGCCTTCTGGTGGCGACCCTCGCGGGCTTCGCCCTCGGTCACTTGAAGGTGCCCTTCTCGCGCACCCTCTTCGTCGTCTTCGTCCTCGGTCTGACGCTGCCCATCGAGGGCATCATCGTGCCGATCTACTACCAGATCCGCAGCTACGGCCTGCTCAACACCCAGTGGGCCATCGTCCTCCCGCTGATCGGTCTGTTCATGCCGTTCGCCGTCATGTGGATGCGCGCGCACTTCGTCAACATGCCGCACGAGCTCACCGAGGCCGCGCGGACCGACGGCGCCACCACCTGGCAGCTGTTCTGGCGCATCCACGTGCCCCTGTCGGGCCCGGCGATCTCGTCGCTCGCGATCCTGCTGTTCCTGTGGACCTGGAACCAGTTCCTGCTCGCGATCGTTCTCGTCGACGACCCCACGAAGCGCACGATGGCCGGTGCTCTCGGCGCGTTCCAGGGGCAGTGGGGAACCGACATCCCGCTGCTGTGTGCGGGCTCGATCCTCATCCTGCTGCCCACGCTGATCGTGTTCCTGGTGTTCCAGCGGCAGTTCGTCGCGGCGCTGCTCCAGGGCGCGGTGAAGGGATGAGCTCCACCGCCCGGCCGCCACTCGACCCGGGGGTCGCGCGCGCGTTCGACGAACTCGACGACATCGTCGTGTCCATCACCGCCGACGACGTCCCCCGTCTGCGACGCAACGCCGCGCCGGCGACCGAGGCCGAGCTGACCGCCCACGGCGCCTTCGTCCGCACGCTGCACACGGTGGGCGTCGGCTCCTCGGCCGTGCCGGTCGTCGTCAGCGTGCCGGTCGAGGCGTGCCGGCCCGTGCCGGTGCTGCTGCACCTGCACGGCGGCGGGCTCGTCTCCGGCGACGCCGACTCCGAGATGCCCGCCCTCATCGCGCTGGCCGATCGTGTGGGCTGCGCTGTCGTGTCGGTCGAGTACCGCCTCGCCCCCGAGCATCCGTACCCCGCGGCGCTCGAGGACGCGATGGCGGCGCTGCGCTGGGTGAGCGGACCGCAGGCCCCGGCCGCGCTCGATCGCGAGCGCATCGTGGTGACCGGCGTCAGCGCCGGCGCCGGCCTGGCCGCCGCGCTCGCGCTCTACTCCCGCGACCACAGCGGGCCGCGGCCCCTGGGCCTGCTCCTGCAGGCGCCGATGCTCGACCATCGCTCCAGCTCTCCCTCGGCGAAGCAGATGGCCGGTCATGGATCCTGGGACCGCGCCGCCAACGAGGTGGCCTGGGCGGCCTACCTCGGCGACGACGACCGCGATGCTCCGGTGTCGCCGTACGCGTCCGCCGCTCTCGCGGCCGATCTGAGCGATCTGCCGCCCATGTTCATCGACGTCGGTTCGGCGGAGACCTTCCGCGACGAGTGCGTCGCCTTCGCCGACGCCATCTGGCGCGCGGGCGGAGACGCGGAGCTGCACGTGTGGCCCGGGGGAACGCATGCCTTCGACCTCATGGCCCCGTGGCTGCCGATCTCCCGCGACGCCCGCCGCGCCCGCCGGGCGTGGCTGCGCCGCATCCTCCGCCGAGCGTGATCTGCGCGGCATCCTGATCTCTGGAAGGACCTCTCATGAACAGCACGCCCCCGCAGCTGATCACCTACGTCGACCGCCTCGCCGGCACCGTCACCGGTGTGCGCGACCTGCTCGAGACGCGCCTGGCCGGGATGTTCGGCGGCATCCACCTGCTGCCGTACTTCACCCCGTTCGACGGAGCCGACGCCGGCTTCGATCCCAGCGATCACACCCGCATCGATCCGCGACTGGGCACCTGGGACGACGTCCGCGCCCTGAGCGGCGAGGCCGTGGTCATGAGCGACGTCATCGTCAACCACGTCTCGGCCGAATCGGACGCCTTCCAGGACGTCCGCCGCCGCGGCGACGCCTCGCCCTTCGCGGCGATGTTCCTCACCCTCGACGCGGTGTTCCCCGACGGCGCCCGGGAAGACGACCTCGCCCGGATCTACCGCCCGCGGCCCGGCCTGCCCTTCACGGTGATGGAGCTGGGCGGGCGCAAGCGCCTCGTCTGGACCACCTTCACCGCCGACCAGGTCGACATCGACCTGCGCACGGAGGTGGCATGGGACTATCTCGTCTCGGTCATCGACGCCCTCGCCGGCGCCGGCGTGACCATGCTGCGCCTGGATGCCGTCGGCTACACGGGCAAGGAAGCCGGCACCGACTGCTTCATGACGGCATCCACCGATCGGTACACGCAGCGCATCCTCGCGCTCGCGCACGAGCGCGGCATGCAGGTGCTGCTGGAGGTGCACGGCCACTTCACCCAGCAGATCGACATCGCCCGCAGCGTCGACTACGTCTACGACTTCGCGCTGCCCCCGCTCGTGCTGCACGCGCTGCACGCGCACGACCTCCGCCCGCTCGCGCAGTGGCTCGCCGTGCGCCCGGCGAACACCATCACGGTGCTCGACACCCACGACGGCATCGGCATCGTCGACGTGGGCGAGAGCGACCTCAAGCCCGGGGTTCCGGGGCTGCTCGCGCCCGCGCAGATCGACGCGCTCGTGGAGGCGATCCATGCCGCGAGCGGTGGAACGAGCCGGCTCGCCACGGGCGCCGCGGCGTCGAACCTCGACCTCTACCAGGTCAACTGCACCTACTACGACGCGGTCGGCGCCGACGATCGCGCCTACCTGCTGGCGCGGCTGATCCAGCTGATGGTGCCCGGCATCCCGCAGGTGTACTACGTCGGCCTGTTCGCCGGTCGCAACGACGTCGACCTCCTGCGGGCCACGGGGGTCGGTCGCGACGTCAACCGCCATCACTACACGCCCGAGGAGATCGCCGCCGAGCTCGACCGCCCGGTCGTGCGCGCTCTGGGCGAGCTGCTGCGGCTGCGGGCCGCGCATCCGGCCTTCGACGGCGACTTCACCGCCGAGCTGGAAGACGCCACCGGGGTGCTGCGCTGGGTGCATGCGGAGCATCGGGTGGAGCTCGTCTTCGACGTCGCGGCGCGTGCTTTCACGCTCACGGCGACCGGCGCGGATGCCGGGACGGATGCCGGGACGGATGCCGAGGTGCGCCGCACCGTGGATGACCTGCTCGCCGCCGGGTGAGGCCCCGCCCCCGGCGGCGAGCAGCACCGGATGGGATACTCGGAGGCGTGACTTTCGAACCCACCGTGCTCGTGACTTCGCAGACCGCCGCCGAGATCCACCTCGCCGGTGAGGTCGACGAGGTCTTCGCCTCGACGCAGGAGGGGCTGCGCAGTCGCATCGTCGAGTCGATCCGGCTGATGGCCGCGTCGGCGGGGGAGCCCGTCACGGCGACCGTCGTCGATGGCGCGACGCGGTGGGCGCTCGTGGTCAGCCCGGACGGCAGCTTCACCGAGGCCACCGCGTCCGCGACGGAGGTGGTGGCCGAGCCCGTCCCGGCGGCTGCGCCCGCGGCGGCCCCTGTCGCCCCGATCTCCGCCGTGCCCGTCGCGGCGGGTGCGGCGGCCGAGCCCGCTGCGACTTCCGAGCCCTCCCCCGCGACGTCGGCGGTGAGTGCGATCGACGGGCCCCTCCGCAGCGGC
>NZ_JBQUZN010000004.1:0-267 GCF_056313825.1 Microbacterium sp. DMC48
CGGAAGCTAAGCCTCACAGCGCCGATGGTACTGCAGGGGGGACCCTGTGGGAGAGTAGGACACCGCCGGACTTCTTTTCAGGAAATGGCCACCCAACGCTGGGTGGCCATTTCCCGTTAACACGACTGAAAGGAACTCCTTCGATGGCACAGGATCGCGATCCCGAGAACCCGGATGCGACGCCCGAGCGCCGCCGGAGGTTTACCGACCGTGCCGCGTCGTCACGGGGCGCGGCCCGCTCCGACAACCAACGCCAGCGCGGTGGTG
>NZ_JBQUZN010000004.1:364-776497 GCF_056313825.1 Microbacterium sp. DMC48
GTGAGCGTAAGCCGTACGCGGCGCGTGATGGTGAGCGTAAGCCGTACGCGGCGCGTGATGGTGAGCGTAAGCCGTACGCGGCGCGTGATGGTGAGCGTAAGCCGTACGTGAAGCGTGATGGTGAGCGTAAGCCGTACGTGAAGCGTGATGGTGAGCGTAAGCCGTACGCGGCGCGTGATGGTGAGCGTAAGCCGTACGCGGCGCGCGATGGTGAGCGTAAGCCGTACGTGAAGCGTGATGGCGACCGGACGTCGCGTGTTCCGGCTCGCACCTCGCGTCCGCCGCAGGGTTCGGACCGTCGCAGCGGCCCCGCGGCACCGCAGCTGCCCGATGATGTCACACCCCAGGACCTGCCGGCGTCCGCGCGTAATGAGCTCAAGACGCTGTCGAAGGAGAACGCCGAACAGGTCGCCCGTCATCTGGCCATGGCGGCGCGCCTCATCGACGATGACCCCGAGCGCGCACACGTGCACGCCCTCGCCGCATCCCGTAGCGCCGGCCGTATCGCCATCGTGCGGGAGACTGTGGCGATCACCGCGTACGCGCTGGGCGACTTCGCTCTCGCCGTGCGCGAACTGCGCACATATCGCCGCATCTCCGGCCGTGACGACCAGATCGCTCTTCTCGTCGACAGTGAGCGCGGGGTCGGCCGGCCCGATCGCGCCCTCGAGGTGGGGCGCGCGGTGGATCGCTCCACGTTGACGACGGACGTCCGGGTCGAGCTGGCGATCGCCATGTCCGGCGCCCGGCTCGATCTCGGCGAGACCGAACGCGCACTCAGCGAATTGGACATTCCGGAGCTGGATCCCGATCGGGCCTTCTCGTGGAGTCCGGGTCTGTTCGCCGCCCGCGCCGCGGTGCTCGAAGAGCTCGGGCGCCTCGACGAGGCCCAGCAGTGGCAGCGACGCGCCGAGGTTGCTGCTGAAGCCCTCGGTGCTGTCGACGCTGATCTCGAGGTGATCGAGGTCGACGAGATCGACGAGATCGAGGAAGCCGCCTCTCCGGTGGAGGAGGCGACCGACTGATGGCGCTGTTCTCGAAGCGCACGGCGCCGACTCCGCTCGACGGTGTCGATGTGGTGCTCGCAGACCTCGACGGGGTCGTCTACGCCGGTCCGGGCGCTCTCCCGTATGCCGTCGACAGTCTGAATGCCGCCGCCGCCTCGCGACGTCTGGGGTACATCACCAACAACGCGTCGCGCCGCGATGCCGTCGTGGCGGAGCACCTCCGCGATCTCGGACTGACATCGACACGTGCCGAAGACGTGGTGACCAGTCCGCAGGCGGCGATGCGGTTGCTACGTGGGCGGGTAGCTCCGGGTTCGACGATCCTCGTCGTCGGGGGAGACGGACTCGTGTTCGAGATCGAGAAGGCGGGCTATGTCGTGACCCGCAGCGCCGACGACGCGCCCGCTGCCGTCGTCCAGGGGTTCGCACCCCAGGTGGGGTGGGAGCAGCTCGCCGAGGCTGCATACGCCCTGGCCACACCGGAGGATTCCGGTGGCATCCCATGGATCGCGACGAACACGGATTGGACGATCCCCCAGGCACGCGGGATCGCGCCGGGCAACGGCACGCTCGTTTCCGCCGTGCACACGGCCGTCGGTCGGCTTGCCGTCGTCGCCGGCAAGCCCGAGCGTCCGATCTTCGATGAGGCGGTCGACCGCTTCGGTGCGCACAAGGCGCTCTTCATCGGCGACCGGCTCGACACCGACATCGCCGGCGCTCAGGCAGCCGGTCTCGCCTCGGTGCTGGTACTGACCGGGATCGACCGGCCGAAACACGTGCTCGCCGCTCCGCCGACGTCGCGGCCCACGTTCATCCTCGGAGACCTGCGTGAGCTGCACGAGGAGTATCCCGAGACCGTCGTGCGGGGAGATGTCACCTCGGTGCGAGATGCGGCCGTGCGCGTCGACAATGCCGACATCCACATCGTGTCGGAGGGATCGCGCCCGATCGATCTCGTTCGTGCCGGCGCCGCAGCAATCTGGTCCACCGGACGCGCCATCTACGGTTTCCGCGTGCCCGAGCGTCTCTACGCCGATCCCTTCCACCGCCCGTGAGGTCGCATCGGCACTGACCGTCCTGAGGTTGTCAACCCCTCCGCACCACGAGGGTCTGCAACGTAGCCTCATCGTACGTTTCGTTCGAGGAGGATGCATGTCCGGAGTGAAGTTCTGGCTCACCGCGGCGATCGCCGGTGGCGTCGGCTATGTGCTGGGCGCCCGCGCGGGTCGTGCACGGTACCGCGAGATCAGTGCAGCGGCGAAGCACTTGTGGGATGACCCGTCGTTGAAGAAGGCCCGCGCGCGTTCCCGGAAGCTCGTGGACAAGGCGGCCAAGCGAGCAGCGAAGAAGCTGGGCGTCTGAGGCGCGTTCGGCGGTCACTGCCACCCGAAGGTGTTGAACCACTCTGCGCGCGCTGCGGACTCGGTGACGTCGTCGGCGCCGCGGAATCGGTCGTGGACAGCGATGCGGCCATCGACGAGAGGCACGAAAGCATCGCACTCGAGGCATCGCGCCCGCCCGTCGGGAAATCCGGCAGCGGAGGAAGTGTCTGAGAGGCGAGGCGCGCTGACAGCCTGAACGCCTGACCCCGGGCACCGTGGGGCGTCGGCCTCGTTATCGGCACATCTGCGACGTGCCGACGCGGTTGTGCAGCCCCGCATGTCCGGACGGTCGCGTACACAGGGCGCTCCCGCGTCGACTGCGGCACCACCGTGCGGTCGGATAGGTCACTGCTTCAGCTTAGGTATCCTGGCCCGACTCGTGGTCGCCTCCGGTCAGTCCACGAGTGGGCCGCCGTGCTTCCAGTAGCCGAGGAACGAGACCCTCTTCGGCGTGATAACGCCGACCGAGGTGAGATGGCGACGGATCCGGGCCACGGCACCGGTCTCGCCGGCGATCCACACATACGATGTGGCGTCGTCGCGAAGCGGTGCGGACGCGGCATCCGCCCAGCCCCGTACGAGCCGTTCAAGCGCAGAGCCGGGCGAGACGTCGGGCGCGACCGCGGTGGTGAGCGTTGCGAGACCCCCCTCGCCGAGGTCGTCCGCGTCGGCGAGTTCGGCGAGGACCTCGATGCGCGTCGCGTTGCGGTGCGTCTGGACGATGTTCCTCATCGCCGGGATCGCGGACGCATCGCCGACGAGCAGAAGCCGCGTCGGCGGTGTGGGCGGAGTGAAGTGGATGCCGTAGCCCGTGTATCCGGCGCGCGCATCGGGCCCCGTCACCATCAACTCGTCGCCGGGCGCGCAGGTCATCGCCCAGTGGGAGGCCGGTCCCGCAGGTTCGTGCAGGAACACATCGACATCGATCTCGGCCTCATCGGGACGGATGGCGGCTGGTGTGTAGGTCCGCAGCGGATTGCGCTGGGAGGCGGGAAGCGACTTCCAACGCGTGTACCACTCGCGCGGGTGCGGCGTCGGGACCTTCCGCAACCCGACGTCAACGATGCCGACTTCCGGCAGGGGGAGGACGAGCTTGATGCGCTGATCGAGTCCCCACGGCGCGAAGTGGCGGAGCATCGGACCGGCCAGAGTGACGCGCTGGAAGTTCGGGGTCACGCGTCGCACGGCGGCGACGGTCACCGGAAACGCACTGTACTCCCACGGCCGCACGTCGCCCGATGCCAGAGCGGGCACGCTGGTCACCGTCCTCCCGCCGCGGCGTGTCGAGCGCCGAGTGGCACGACGAGCGGTCCGCGCGTGACGGGATCGGCGATCACCACGTTGGGCAGGTCGAAGACCTCCTCCACCCGTTCGGCCGTGATGACCTCGGCCGGGGGGCCTTCCGCGGCGATCCGTCCGTCTCTCATCGCAATGATGTAGTCCGCGTAGCGCGCCGCGTGGTTCAGGTCGTGCAGTACCGCGACGATCGTGCGACCGCGACGGTTGAGCGCTGCGAACAGCTCCATCAGCTCGACCTGGTGCGCGACGTCCAGGAACGTGGTGGGTTCATCGAGCAGCAAGAGCTCGGTCTGCTGCGCGAGGACCATCGCGACCCACACGCGCTGGCGTTGGCCGCCCGAGAGCTCGTCGACACGACGGCCCGACAGTGCGCTGATCCCGGTTTCGGCCATCGCCTCACGCACCGCCGCTTCGTCGGCATCCGTCCACTGACGCCAAAGTCCGAGATGGGGATAGCGACCGCGCGCCACGAGGTCGGCGACGGTGATTCCCTCGGGGGCCGACGCGCTTTGGGGCAGCAGACCGAGGCGTCGAGCGACCTCTTTCGGTGAGCGGCGTGAGATGTCGGCACCGTCGAGCACGATGGTCCCGGCCGAAGGGCGCAGCAGTCGAGCCAGCCCTCGAAGAAGCGTCGACTTGCCGCAGGCATTGGGTCCGATGATGACCGTGAACGATCCATCGGGGATGTGCGTCGTCAACTGGGTGATGATCGACCCCTCGTCGTAGCCGAGCGACACCGCGTCAGCCGCGAGGCGGGCATGGCCGCGAGGTCGATCATGGGGGGCGAGGTCGGGGACGGGCTCAGACACGGCGGCGGATCTCCTGGATGAGGGTGAGGACGAGATAGAGACCGCCGACGGACACGGTCACGACCCCGGCCGGCAGCGCCACCGGCAGAAGGTGTTGGGCGATGATGTCGGCGGCGAGCAGCAGCGCCGCGCCCACGAGCGCGGACAGCGGCAGGGAGAGGTAGGGCGTCCGACCCAGCCGACGCGCGATCTGGGGCGCCGCGAGGGCGATGAAGGCGATCGGACCGACCACCGCTGTGGCGATCGAGACCAGCAGCACCCCGATGAACAGCGCGCCGCTGCGGATCATCGACGGGCGCGTGCCGGTCGCGATCGCCAGATCGTCGCCGAGGTCCAGCTGGCGCAGGCCCGGAGCGAGGGGGGCGAGCACGATCAGCAGAGGGATGCCGCAGAGTGCTGCACCGGCCACCGCCGCCCCTGTCACGCCGTTGAGCGAGCCCGTTCCCCATGCGGAGGCGAACATGGCGGTCTCGAGCTCGATCTGCAGCAGCATCCAGGTGTTCGCTGACGCGAGCATGGCGGCGACGCCGATGCCGATCACGATGATGCGAAAGCCGTCGCTGCGAACGCGACCCGCCAGCAGCACGATGATGGCCGCCGTCAGCAGGCCGCCGACGACGGCTCCCGCCGCCAGGACGGTCCATGACGTGGAGATGAACAGCATCGCCCCCAGCATCCCCGTGAACGCCCCGTTCGAGAGCCCCAGGATGTCGGGGCTGGCGAGGGGGTTGCGGGTGACGGTCTGGAACAGCGCTCCCGCGATCGCGAGGTACGCCCCGAGAACGATCGCGGCCAGCGTGCGGGGCAGCCGCCACTCGAAGACGACGGTGCGATCCAGGGGAAGGCCGCCGCCCGCGATGACCTCGACGACCGCTGTCGGAGACAGCGGGTACGAGCCGAGCCCGAGTGCGATGACAGCCGCTGTCAGGGTCGCCGCTGCCAGTGCCGCGCCCGTCAGGGCGCTTCGAAGACGGACGTGCACCATGTGCGGGTGCCGCCCGATCGAGATGCGGCGATATCCCCGGTCGGACGTCGTCGCCGGACGTGTTCGTGTCGCCGGCACGCTCATGCTGCGGTCGCCCTGCGACGACGGGCGAGAGCGATCAGCACGGGTGCACCGACGAACGCCGTCACCACTCCGACGGGGATCTCGGCGGGGGCGATGAGCACACGTCCGAGCACATCCGACAGCAGGACGAGGATGGGGGCGAGGATCATCGAGGCGAGCAGGATACGTCTCTGATCGATGCCGAACATCCACCGCGCCACGTGCGGAACCATGAGCCCGACGAACGAGACCGGTCCGGCGATGGCGGTCGCCGTTCCCGCCAGGATGGTGACCGCGGCGACGACACCGAAACGGATGCCGACGAGCGAGGCGCCTTGCGCACGCGCGACGTCATCGCCGAGAGCGAGGGCATTCAGCCCCCGAGCAAGAAAGAGCGCGCCGACCACGGTGACAGCGACGAAGGGGAGGAGGGGGAGCAGCACGTCGAAGCCGCGACCCAGCAGCGAGCCGGCGTGCCACGCTCTCATGCGATCGAACGCGTCGGGATCGCTCAGCGTCATCCCCGTCGTCGCGCCCGCGAAGACCGCTCCCAGCGCGACACCGGCGAGCGTGAGACGCAGGGGATCCGCGGGGCCCCGACCGGATGATCCGATGATGGTGACGCCGATGGTCACCACCAGAGCGCCGGCGAACGACAACCAGATCAGCGAGGTGATGTCTCGCAGCCCGAAGACGGCGATGCCGATCGCGATCGCGAACGCGGCGCCGGCGTTGACGCCGAGGATGCCGGGGTCGGCGAGGGGATTGCGTGTGAAGCCCTGAATCAGAGCTCCTGCCGTGCCGAGGGCGGCGCCGACGATCAGCCCTGCGGCCGTGCGTGGCACCCGCAACTCTGCGACGATGTACCGGACATCCGGCGAGCCGCCGCCGGCGAGGACATCGAGCACCGTGCCCGCGTTCAGCGGACGGGAGCCGATCATCAACGACAGTGCCACCGACACGGCCAGCAGGATGGGGAGCGCGACCAGCGCGAACGCGTGAACCGTCGCGCGTGGCAGGCGGGGCGAGGCAGGGGGGATCGCCGGTGTGCGAGGCCCCCGTGGCACGACGACGGTCACCGTGTCGACAGGAAACGCTCGACATCGTCGAGCACGCGCATACCGCCCTTGGGGCCGACGCCCGACACCCAATAGCTCGTGTCGACGAGGGTGACGGAACCGAACGCGTCGGCGTTCTGAGTGATGGCCGCCGGGATCAGGCTCCGGTCGTCGACATCGGCGGCGGTGACGAAGAGGTAGTCGGCGGCGGCGTTGCGGATGTTCTCCGGAGAGATGTCCGCCTGCAGGCCGTCCTTCCAGTTCTGGGCGGGAATCGTGAACCCCACGCACTCGAGGGCGCTGCCGGCGAAGGATGTCGGGCCGTACAGACTCAGGGTCGTCTCGTCGCGCGGTCGGATCATGTTCGCGGTCTTGCCGTCCAGGGCGAACTCGTCCTTGATGGAAGAGCATCGCTGGGTGAATTCGGCCAACAGCACGGTGGTCTGGGCCGTCTTTCCGAGCGCCTCGCCCACGAGCATCGCGTTCTGCTGCCAGGGGTCGGACTGGGTGGTCATGAACACCGTCGGCGCAATGGAACTCAACTGGTCGTACAGCTTCGAGTGGCGCGACTCTGTTCCGAGGATCAGGTCGGGTCGTAGTGCCGCGATCGCCTCGAGGTCGGGCTCGGGTACCGTCCCCACCGGAGCGACGCCATCGACGCCGAGGTAGGCGGGGACGCCGGCCACGTTGCTCGCGACGGCGGCGCCGACGGGCGTCACGCCGAGCGCTACCGCGGTGTCCAATTCGACGGGTTCCAGCACCACGACGCGCTGCGGGTCGTCGGGTACCTCGGTGATTCCGCGGGCGTGCGCGACGGCATGGGTGCCGCCCGTCGTCGCCGCCGGTGCAGCATCCGCTGCCGACGAACATCCGCCGAAGGCGATGATGGCGGTCACCATGACGGCGAGGGCGGGCAGGGATCGTCGAGCGGGGGAGCGCATGGGGCTTCGCTTTCGTCGGACCGCACCTTCAGGGTGGGTGCGGATGAGGTATGGCTTACCTAACTATGCTCATGTCCGCGGGGTGCGTGCAAACTCGCCGCCTAGGATGGGGGATCGTGAGTGAGAACCAGCGACAGATCTTGGATGCCGACGTCCGCGACATCAGCTACCTCGACGAAGGCACCGGGCCCGCCATCGTTCTGCTGCCCGAAGCCGGACTGGACTTCGCCTACTTCGGCGCTCTGGCGAGCATCCTCGTCGAAGAGGACTTCCGGGTGGTGCGCATCGCCGCGCGACGCTCCGACGCGCAGACGCTGCACGAGCTCGCCCAGGACGTGGTCGACGTCCTGGAGCACCTGGGCATCTCGGAGGCATGGATCGGCGGGCACGGATTCGGCGGCGCTGTCGCGCGGACCGTCGCGATCGACCATCACGAACGAGTGAGCGGCGTGCTGCTGCTGGGTGTCACGCGTGACGCTCCGTACGGTGAGGATTTCGACGCGGAGGTGCGTGCCGTCTTCGGTGACTCGTTCTCGCCGCAGGCCGATGTGCGCCGGGTGCAGGCGGACGCGCTCGCGGCGACGGCTGCCGAGGCGTGGCAGCCCGTCGCGGACGCCACTCCCGTCCTCATCGTCCAGGGGACCGCGGATCGCGTCACGCCGGTCGAAGCCGGAGAGGCACTACGTGAGACCGCGCCGGGGCTGGTCAGCGTGAAGGCGGTCGATGGCGCCGGCCACTTCTTCCCACTGACCCACCCAGGCGAGACGTCGTGGTTCATCGAGGACTACCTCGACTGGGACTGAAAAGCGTCCCTTTCAGGCCGTCTGGCCGTCGTGCGTGCCTTCGCCGATCTCCTCGACGAGCTTCGCGGTGAAGGCGGGCAGATCGTCGGGCGTGCGGCTGGAGACGAACCCCTCATCGACGACGACGTCCTCGTCGACCCACGACGCGCCCGCGTTGGTCAGGTCAGTGCGAAGGCTCGGGAAACTCGTCATCGTACGACCCTCGACCACCCCGGCTTCGACCAGCAGCCAGCCTGCGTGGCAGATCGCGCCGACGGGCTTGCCCTGCGCGAAGAAGTCGCGAGCCAGCCGCACCGCGGCCTCGTCGAGGCGGAGGTTGTCGGCATTGACGACGCCCCCGGGCAGGACCAGGGCGTCGAAGTCGGCGGCGTCGGCCTGCGCCGTCGTCCTGTCGACAGGCTGGCGGTGACCATTCTTGCCCTCGATGTCTCCAGGGGCGGGCGAGATCATGACGGCCGTGGCTCCGGCATCCGTCACCGCCTGCCAGGGGGCGGTCAGTTCGCTGTCCTCGAAGCCGTTCGTCGCGATGAATGCCACCGTCTTGCCGGCGAGTTCGTCTGTCTGCGTGGGAGTGCTCATGTCATCGACGCTACGGATGCCACCTCGGCCGCGCCCGGGGGTTGACACCGACGTAAGATCGACGCATGACCACTTCGAATCAGCCTGAGGTCTCCGTCGACGCTGACGCTTCGAGCGCGAAGGGCGTCACGACGCTTCTGCCGCTCGTGGACGCGAGCGTCGACGCCTCCGCGTCGTGCTGCGGTGGCGGGGCCTGCAGCATCGGCTGACGGACGGGCCTCCGCCCTCGGCGCCTGCGCCGGTCGGCGTGAGTTTCCTCAGTGCGCGGAGACACCCTCCGGTGCATCATCCGGCTTGCGGATGAGGACGGCGCTGATCAGCAGGGGCGTCCCGATGATCGCCGCGAGCAGGAAGGCCGCTCGGGCACCCGCTGCCCCGGCCGGCGCGTCGGCCGCTCCGCTCTGCGCCGCCGCCGCAGCCACAGACGACATCACAGAGATCAGCAGGGCGATCCCGGCCGCACCGGCGACCTGCTGGATGGTCGAGACCATCGCGCTGCCGTAGGAGTAGAACCGCGGCTCCAGCGAGCCCAAGGATGCCGTGAACAAGGGCGTGAACGACATCGCCAGTCCGATCGACAACAGCGTCTGCGTGACGACGAGGATCCACACGGGGGTCGATTCGGTGAGGAGCGTGAAGCTCCACAGGATCGTCAGCACGACGATGGTGCCCGGAAGCAGAAGCACGCGGGTGCCCCAGCGATCGTAGATGCGCCCGATGACGGGTCCGAGAAGACCCATCGCCAGTGCGCCCGGCAGGACGACGAGACCGGACGCACTCGCCGACAGCCCCAGTGTGTTCTGCAGGTACAGCGGGAGAGCGGTCAGCGTCCCGAAGAATGCCAGCGACATCACCGCGAAATGCGCGACCGAAAGGGAGAAGTTGCCCGAGCGGAAGATCCGCAGATCCAGGAGCGCCTCATCGCGCTTCTGGAGGATCAGCTGACGCCAGGCGAACAGGCCGAGGGCGACGAGGCCGACGCCCAGCGCGATGACGAGAGTCGTCGTCGCCGTCTCGGCGGCGGCGAGATCCGAGCCATGCCCGCCGATCTGGCTGAGCCCGAAGACGACACCGCCGAACCCGACGGCGGACAGCGCCACGGAAAGGATGTCGATCGGCGTGTGGGTGCTCTCACCCAGGTTGTGGATCCAGCGCACGCCCACGACCAGGGCCACCAGTGCGATGGGAA
This sequence comes from Microbacterium sp. DMC48, assembly GCF_056313825.1. Lineage (NCBI taxonomy): Bacteria > Bacillati > Actinomycetota > Actinomycetes > Micrococcales > Microbacteriaceae > Microbacterium > Microbacterium sp. DMC48. The sequence continues at coordinate 10,480 of NZ_JBQUZN010000004.1, forward strand.
GGACGATCGCGAAGATCCACCGCCAGGTGAGATTGTCGAGGACGATACCCGCCATGGTGGGTCCGATGGCGGGAGCGAGTGAGATCACGACGCTGACACGGCCCATCATCCGTCCCCGCAGGTGCGCAGGAACGACGGTCATGAGTGTCGTCATGAGCAGCGGCATCATGATGGCCGTCCCCGACGCCTGGACGACACGAGCGATGACGAGCACCTCGAAACCCGGAGCGACCAGCGCGATGAGGGTACCCGCCGAGAACAGACTCATCGCCGTCGCGAACATCGCTCGCGTGGTGAAGCGGCGCAGCAGGAAGCCGGTGATGGGGATGACGACCGCCATCGTCAGCATGAACGCCGTCGTGAGCCACTGCGCAGCCACCGCGGTGATGCCGAGGTCGACGATCAGGTGCGGGATCGCGACGCCCATCGTCGTCTCGTTAAGGATCGCCACGAACGCGGCGGCCAGCAGCAGCCAGATGACGCGATTCTCCTTGGCTCCGACCTGAGCGGGTGCGGCCGGCGCGGTGGTCGTGTCGGGAGAAGTCATCGGGCTCCTGGGTGTCGTCGGGACGCTTTCCCGGCGGGCGGGGCAACTCTTCACTGTAACGGGAGGGTCGGACACGGCATTCCCGGTCGCGGTGGGAGCATCGAGGCATGAGTTCTCGCCGTCATCCGTCGCGGGTGGCCGTCCGCGGCCCCCTCTCCCTCGCCGTCGGAGTCGTGGTCGCGGTCGTCGTCTCGATCGCCGCCGGGATCTCGGTCGGTCTTCTCGCCGGCTGGGCCGTCGTGGCAGCGATCAATGTGGTGTGGCTGCTGAGCGTGGTGTGGCCGATGAATGCCGATCAGACGCGCTCGCACACGACGAGCGTCGACCCGGGGCGCCCCGTCGCACGGTTGATCGCACTCGCCGGCAGCGTCGCGAGCCTGGGCGGGGTGGTGGCGGTGCTGGTCGGGGGCGGCGGCGGCGGGCACGCCCGCGCCTTCCTCGTCGCAGGGGTCGCGATCGCGGCGGTGGTCAGCTCATGGGCGCTCATCCAGGTGGACTACATGCTGCGTTACGCCCGCGTCTACTACGCGCGCGTGGCCGCAGGGAAGGCGGGAGGGATCGACTTCAATCAGGACGATGCGCCGATGTACTCCGACTTCGGCTACTTCTCCGTCGGTTTGGGGATGACCTACCAGGTGTCCGACACGGACGTGTCCGCGAACGAGATCCGGCGGATCATCGTCGCGCAGACGCTGCTGGCCTATCTGTTCGGCGCGGTCATTCTGGCGTCGGTGATCAATCTCGTCGCTGGTCTCGGCTGAGCCGCCCCCGTCCGACGCGGGGTTAGAGTGACCCGGTGAGCATGGGGATGGGCGGTATGGGCCCGGGCGGGCGTCCGGCGGCCTTTCGCGGTGTCGACGAGGGGGCCCAACGACGACGGAATGCCGAGGCCCCGGTCATCCCGAACCTCGGCGCTCGGGTCGTCGCCCTGTTCCGCCCCTACCGCGTGCGCATCCTGGTGACGGCGGTGATGGTCGTCGTCGGCGCGGCGATCGGCGTCGTGCCGCCCCTCATCGTGCAGCGGATCTTCGACGACGCGCTCTTTCCCACCGACGGCGCGCCGCCGGATCTCGCGCTTCTGCTGCGCTTGGTGCTCACGATGATCGGACTGTTCCTGTTCTCCGCCGTGCTCGGCGTCACGCAGACCTGGCTCACCTCGACGGTCGGGAATCGTGTCACGGGAGACCTGCGGGTTCGCCTGTTCGATCACCTGCAGGCGATGGAGCTGGGCTTTTTCACCCGCACGAAGACCGGGGTCATCCAGTCGCGACTGCAGAACGACGTCGGCGGCGTCTCGGACGTCCTGACCAATACGGTCACCAGCATCCTCGGAAACACGGTCACGGTGATCTCGGCGCTCGTCGCCATGATCCTCATCGACTGGCGGCTGACCGTCATCGCCGTCATCATGATGCCCGCGCTCGTGCTGGTGCAGAGGCGCGTGGGCCAGGTGCGGGCGCGCATCGCGGGTCAGACGCAGGAGTCGCTCAGCGAGTTGACCAGCATCACCCAGGAGACGCTGTCGGTGAGCGGCATCCTCCTGTCCAAGGCTTTCAACCGCCAGCGAGCGGAGTCGGAGCGCTACCGCGCCGAGAACCTCAACCAGGTGCGTCTCCAGGTGCGACGAGCCATGAGCGGCCAGGGCTTCTTCGCTGTCGTGCAGGTCATCATGGCGTCGGTGCCGGCGGTCATCTATCTGGTGTCGGGCTATCTCATCGCGGGCGGAACCGGCGCGATCACAGCCGGTACGGTCGTGGCGTTCACCACGGTGCAGGCGCGCCTGCTCCAGCCGCTGATGGGGCTGATGCGCGTCGCGCTGGATCTGCAGACCTCGCGGGCCCTGTTCGCGCGCATCTTCGAGTACCTGGACTTGACGCCGGCGATCGTCGACGCTCCCGGCGCGATCGAGGTGGGGCGCGCTCCCGGGCCGATCGGACGGGTCGAGTTCCGCGATGTCGTATTCCGCTACCCGGATGCCGCGGGTGACGCCCGCCCGACGCTCGACGGGGTCTCGTTCGTCGCCGAGCCCGGCCAGCACATCGCCTTCGTGGGGCCGTCCGGCGCGGGCAAGACCACCATCGTCTACCTGGCTCCCCGCCTCTACGAGGCGTCCGAGGGTGCGGTCGTCTTCGCCGGCCGGGACGTGCGCGGGCTCACTCAGGAATCGATCGTGGAGAACGTCGGGATCGTTTCCCAGGAGACGTACTTGTTCCACGCCACCATCGCCGACAACCTCCGCTATGCGAAGCCGGATGCCAGCGACGAGGAGCTCGTGGCGGCGTGCACGGCGGCGAACATCCACCACGCGATCGCGAACTTCGAGCACGGCTATGACACGGTCGTCGGCGAACGCGGCTATCGGCTCTCGGGCGGCGAGAAGCAGCGCATCGCGATCGCCCGCGTTCTGCTGAAGGACCCGCCGGTGCTGCTGCTGGACGAGGCCACGTCGGCTCTGGACACCGTGTCGGAACGGGTCGTGCAGGAAGCGCTGGACAATGTGGCGCGGGGGCGCACGACCATCTCCATCGCACACCGGCTGTCCACCGTCGTCGGTGCCGATGTCATCCATGTCGTCGAAGCGGGGCGCATCGTGGAGTCGGGAACCCATGCCGAACTCCTCGCCCAGGGCGGGCTCTATGCGGAGCTGGCCCTCGAGCAGATGGCGGCTGCGACGATCGAGGGCCTGGAGGCGCAGGCGCGGGAACAGGCCTGAAACAGCTCAGGCCGGTTTGTTCCCGTCTTCGGACCCGATCGCGTCCGTGGGGTACGGGATCGGCTCGTTCTCGGCGATCACCTTCGGCTTCGGGTTGACGAGATCCTCCGTGGAGAGGGCGGCGAGCTCGTCGATCTCGGCACGGATCTCGGCGAGATCGGGACCCGTGGGGCGATCGGGGAGGTGAGCGGCGTCGGAAGCGGTCATCCGCTCAGGATATCTCCGGCCCGTCTCACCACAGTTCTGCCGCGCTGCGCAACCGTGCCGCGGCGTGGTCGAGTTCGATGGACTCGGCATCCGCGCGATCATGGAGCACGCGGATGAACGCGCCGAGCGTGCGGCGGTACGCGTCGTCGGGACTGTCCTGCGCGATGCGGACGAGCGGAGGGACATCCATCTCCAGAATGAGACGGATGCGGGCACGGACGGCGGCGCGCTGGCCGGCGCCGTCGAGCACGGCGATGCCTCCGCTGAGGGCGTCGAGATAGTCCACGAGCACGGGGAGCAGATTCTTGTTCTGCGTGATCGATGAGCCATCGGCACGCTCGCGCCAGTGGACGACGACGTCGGGGATGACGTCGATGGCGCGCGCGGCCGTGTAGAGGCGTTGCGCGACCAGCTGATCTTCGTAGAGCTTGCCCTCGGGAAAGCGCAGGCCTGTCCGCCGCCACAGCTCCACCCGGCTGAGCTTCGACCACGCCACGATGTTGCCGGAAACCTGGGGATGCGCCGCCAGCGTTGTCGCGAGACGTGGCGGATCGGTGGCCGCGCGAACCCACGGCTGCACGGGACCGGGACGGTAGACGCCCGCCTCGTCGGCGCGCAGCCGGACATACGCGCCCACGACGACATCGCTGCCCGATCGTGTCAGCGTGTCGACGAAGCGCTCCAGTGCGCGCGGGGTGAGCACATCGTCGGCATCCAGGAATCCGACGAACGGTGTCTCGACGAGATCCAGTCCGGTGTTGCGGGCGGCTGACAGTCCACGCGCGACGGGATGGGTGACCACGTGGAAGCGATCGTCGGATGCCGCTGCCTCCGCGAAGACCTCTGCGGTCGCGTCGAGGGAACCGTCGTCGACCAAGATGGCGCGCCATCTCGTGAGCGTCTGGGCGCGGAGGGAGTCGACGGCCTCGTGCGCGTAAGCGGCGACATCGCGTCCGGGGACGATGACGGTCACGACGGGTGTGCTCACGGCCCCGATCGTACCGCCGCCACCGATGCGGCGACCGCGTCCGCGGCCACATCGAGTATCGCTGTGGCCCGCTCTTCGTCGCCGACACCGAAGTCATGGCTCAGACTGAAGCGCACCGCGGTCTGGGCGAGTTCGGGACAGACGCCCAGCGCGAGCAGCACATGAGAGGGCTCATCGCTGCCGGCGGCGCACGCGGAGCCGCTGGAGGAGATCACCCCTCGGCGCTCGAGCTCCAGCAGTACCGACTCGCCGCTGGTTCCCGCGAAGGTGAAACTGGCCACGGAGGGCAGTCGCCGCGTGGCGTGGCCCGTGAGCCGGGACGACGCAACGAGGCCGAGCACGCGGGCGATGAACCGATCGCGCAACGCGCCGACGCGAGCCGCTGCGGCCACGCGCTCGCGCTCCGCGATCTCCAGTGCTGTCGCGATCGCGACGGCGCCGGCGACGTTCTCGGTGCCGCTGCGTCGCTCCCGCTCCTGGCCGCCGCCGTGCAGCAGCGGCTCCAGAGGCACGCGGCCTCGGAGCGCAAGCACACCGATGCCCGGGGGAGCACCGATCTTGTGTCCGGCGACCGAGATCGCATCGGCGCCCGTGCCGGCGAGCGGCAGCCAGCCCGCAGCCTGTACCGCATCGACGTGCAGCGCCACACCGGCTGCGCGCGTCACCGTCGCGATCGCGTCGAGATCCTGGACCGTGCCGATCTCGTTGTTCGCATAGCCGATCGACACGAGCGCGGTCTCGGGCCGAAGCGCCGCGGCGACGTCGGCGGCCGCGACGAGACCCGTCGCATCGACCGGCAGGTGGGTGATGCGTGCGCCGTGCACACGCTCGAGGTATTCGCAGGAGGCGAGGACCGCCTCATGCTCGATAGGTGTCGTGATCACGTGCACGGGCGCGTCTCGTCCTGTGCCGCGATGCAACGCCGTGCCGATCGTGATCCCCTTCACCGCCAGGTTGTCGGCCTCGGTGCCGCCCGAGGTGAAGACGATGTCGGCGGGGCGCATGCCGAAGACGGCGGCGACGCGCCGCCGCGCATCGGAGAGCACGGATGCCGCGGCTTCGCCGACCGTGTGGTGGCTGGACGGGTTGCCGAAACGATCGCCGAGGAAGGGCAGCATCGCCTCCCGCACTTCCGGACGCACCGGCGTGGTGGCAGCGTGATCGAGATAGAACACGGCTCCTCCGGTCAGGCTCCGACGTCGGCGCCCGACACGCGCGCGTCCAGGCCGAGGTCGAGCGCGCGTGCGGAGTGCGTCAGGGCGCCCACCGAGATCACATCGACACCGGTGGCGGCGATGTCGGCCACGGTGCGCAGACTCACTCCGCCCGACGCCTCGACGGTGGCGCGTCCGGCGACGAGCGCGACGCCCGCGCGGAGGTCGTCGAGGGTGAAGTTGTCGAGCATGATCGTGCCGACACGCGCGGTGCCGTCGCCGGCGGCGAGGACGGGTTCGATCTGCTCCAGTCGATCGACCTCCACCTCGACATGCGTCGTGTGGGGGAGCGCCGCCAGCGCACGGCGCAGCGCGCCCGTCAGATCACCGCCGTCGGCGGTCAGCACCGCGAGATGGTTGTCCTTGGCCATCACCGCGTCCGACAGCGAATAGCGGTGGTTGTGGCCGCCGCCGCTGCGGACGGCGTGACGTTCCAGTGCCCGCAATCCCGGAGTGGTCTTGCGCGTGTCCGCGATGCGCGCGCCGCTGCCTGCGACCGCGTCGACGTAGCGGGCGGTGAGCGTGGCGATGCCGCTCATGCGCTGCACGAGGTTGAGGCCCACCCGTTCAGCCGTCAGCACGCCTCGTGCCGGCCCGCTGACGGTCGCGAGCACATCACCCGCTCCGAAAGCGGCGCCATCGGAAACGGCCAGATCGACGGTGATGTCCGCGTCGGTGAGGGTGAACGCTGCCGCGAACACGTCGCCGCCGCTGAAGACACCGGGCTCGCGCGCGACCAGGTCGGCCGTGGCGGCGGCATCCGCCGGGATCAGATACTCGCTGGTGACGTCGCCCCACGGCGCGTCCTCCTCGAGGGCGGCGATGACCACGCGCTCGATCTGGCGTGGAGTCAGCATGCCGACGCCTGGAGCTCGGGGAGAGCCGGGACGGACGGTGAGCCCGTGTGCATGTCGTCGCGGCGCGCGTGCGCTCCCACCGACGCTGTCCGCGCGAGCGCGGCATCCACCAGGCAGGCCGCGACGAGCAGCAGGTTGGCGTCCTCGAAATCGGCCTCCCGGTGCGGCGGGTGCTGCGCGGCCCGCCAGTCGTCGATCACGGATGCGGCGTGGCGGAGCCCCGCCGCATCGCGCACGAGTCCGGCGTGCTCCCACATCAGCATCTGCAGCGCCGTTCGGTGCCACGGCGTCGCATCGGCCGCGTTCGGATCGCCGACGACGGCCGTCGTCGCACGGGAACCGCCGACGACCGGCCAGGTTGCGGAGTCGGTGTCGCCCACGATCGCGTCACCGGCACGGGCGCCGAACACGGCGCCCTCCAGCAGCGAGTTGGAGGCGAGTCGGTTCGCGCCGTGCACGCCGGTGCGGGCGACTTCGCCCACCGCATACAGTCGCGGGACGCTCGTGCGTCCGTACAGGTCGGTGGCCACGCCGCCCATGAGGTAGTGAGCGGCCGGCGTCACCGGAATCGCCTCCTGCGACCAGTCCAGCCCGCGTTCGCGCACGGCGGCGTCGATCGTCGGGAAGCGGCGTCGCAGGAAGGCAGCCGCCTTCTTGCGCGCCGAGCCCGTACCGGCGGCTGCGAGGCCCAGGCCGGTCGCGTCGAGAAGCACCGGCTCGCCGCCCTGCTCGTCCATCACCGCGGCGATCGCGCGGGCGACCACATCGCGGGGCGCGAGCTCGGCGTCGGGGTGGATGTCGAGCATGAAGCGCCGCCCCTCCTGGTCGCGCAAGACCGCACCTTCGCCGCGGACGGCCTCCGAGACGAGGAAGGGCTCGGCGCCGTCGACCGACAGGACGGTGGGGTGAAACTGCACGAACTCCAGGTCGCACACATTCGCGCCGGCGCGTACGGCCGCGGCGATGCCGTCGCCGGTGGCGACGGCGGGGTTGGTGGTGTGCGCGTAGAGCTGACCGATTCCGCCGGTCGCCAGCACGACGGCATCCGCCGGAATCTGTTCGCGCCGCGCATCGCCGATGAGGAGATCGACGCCGGCCGCGCGCCCGTCGCCGTCGAGGATGAGATCGACGAGGAACGCGTGCTCGATGACACGGGCCCCGCTCGTGCGCACGCGCGCGACGAGCGCCTTCTCGATCACACTCCCGGTCGCGTCACCCCCGGCGTGCAGCACCCGCGGGTAGGAGTGTGCCGCCTCGAGCCCCTTGACGAGAGCGCCGTCACTGCCGCGGTCGAAGGCGACGCCGAGCGCGATGAGCTCGCGGATGCGCTCGGGCCCCTCGGCCACCAGGACGCGGACGGCGGCGGGGTCGCTGAGCCCCGCGCCCGCGACGAGCGTGTCGTGTTCGTGTGCGGCGACGCTGTCGTCGTCGAACATGACGCCGGCGATACCGCCTTGGGCGTACCGCGTGTTGGCGTGTTCGAGCACGTCTTTCGTGACGAGCGTCACGCGGCATCCGGAGGCGGCGGCGTGCAGCGCCGCAGTGAGGCCCGCGATCCCCGAGCCGACCACGACGACGTCAGGTGCGTCCGCGCTCACGGCTTCGCCGCCAGCATCCGCTCGAGGGCGACGCGCGCCGGGTCCGCGACGTCGGCGGCGACCGTGATGCGGTTGACGACCTCGCCGGCGACGAGGCGCTCGAGCACCCAGGCCAGGTAGCCGGGGTGGATGCGGTACATCGTGGAGCACGGGCACACCACGGGGTCGAGGCAGAAGATCTCGTGCTGGGGGAACTGCGCCGCGAGTCGCTGCACGAGGTTGATCTCGGTGCCGATCGCGAAGGTCGTCGGCTCGGTGGCGGCGGCGATGGCCTTACGGATGTAGTCGGTGGAGCCGGCCTCGTCGGCGGCGTCGACGACGGCCATCGGGCACTCGGGGTGCACGATGACGCGCACGCCCGGGTGATCGGCGCGGGCCTTCTCGATCTGGTCGACGGTGAAACGGCGGTGCACCGAGCAGAACCCGTGCCAGAGGATGACGCGCGCGTCGGCGAGCGCGCTCTCGCTGGATCCGCCGAGCGGCTTGCGGGGATTCCACATCGGCATCTGCGTCAGAGGCACCCCCATCGCCTTCGCGGTGTTGCGTCCGAGGTGCTGATCGGGGAAGAACAGGACGCGACGCCCCCGTGCGAACGCCCATTCGAGCACGGTGCGCGCGTTCGAGGACGTGCAGACGATGCCGCCGTGTCGGCCCACGAACCCCTTGATCGCCGCCGAGGAGTTCATGTACGTGACCGGGATCACCGGGACGAGGCCGTCGGCGTCGGGGGCCGTCAGATCGCCGTAGATGTCTTCGAGCTGCTCCCAGCACTCCTCCACGTCGTCGATGGAGGCCATATCGGCCATCGAACAGCCGGCGGCGAGGTTGGGAAGGATCACGGCCTGCTCCGGGCGGGAGAGGAGATCGGCGGTCTCGGCCATGAAGTGCACGCCGCAGAACACGATGGCCTCGGCATCGGGGTGCTCCAGCGCCGCGTTCGCGAGCTGGAACGAGTCTCCGACGTAGTCGGCGTGCGTGACCACCTCCTCGCGCTGATAGAAGTGGCCGAGCACGACGACGCGCTCGCCGAGGGCAGCCTTGGCCGCGCGGATGCGTGCGTGCAGCTCGTCCTCGGATGCCGCGCGGTACTCCGCGGGAAGTTCGCCCTGACGCGGCGCGCCGGTGGGGATGACGTCGCCCATCGACGAGCCGGGGCCGTATCCAGGCCGCGCATCGAAGTCCCACGGTCCTGCCGCGAGATCGGTGTTGCAGGTCTCGGCCGTCGAGGCACCCGAGACGATGGCCTGGATGCCGTGGTCGACGCTGGGGTCGATCTCGTCGCCGGGACGGGGCTGGAGGGTGAGGAAGGTGGCGCTCATATCGTGACCTCTTCGGGAAGGGCGGATGGTGCGGACGCGGCGCCGCCGTCGCGGTCCGGGTCGGGTGGCAGGGGCCCGCGGTCGGCGAGCTCCACATCGTGGTTGTAGCGATACAGACGTGCGGGTCGGTGGCTGCCGGTGCGAAACGCGTCGGTGGGGATCAGCGTCGCCGAGTTCTCCACCTGACGGCGGAAGTTGGCGGGGTCCAGATCGCGTTCGAGGATCGCCTCGTACACCTCGCGCAGATCCGACAAGGTGAACAGCTCCGGCAGCAGCCCGTGCGCGATCCGGCTGTAGCCGACCTTGTTGCGCAGCCGCCACAGCGCGTAGTCGACGATGTGGTTGTGGTCGAACGCGAGGGCCGGCAGGTGCGCCGCGTCGAACCACCTCACGTTGTGGGCGTCCTCGGGCAGCTGTGCGCCTTCGCGCAGCAGTGCCCAGTAGACGATGGACACGACGCGCCCGGGCGCGCGGCCGACGTCGCCGAACGCGTAGAGCTGTTCGAGGTAGCTCGGAGCCAGTCCGGTCGTCTCGGCGAGGGTCCGCGACGCGGCTGCCTCCAGGTTTTCCGCGGCATCGAGCCAGCCACCCGGAAGCGCCCAGAGACCGTCGTGCGGGTCGCGCGTGCGACGCACCAGCGGCAGGACGACGGCGAGCCGTCCCGACTCGTCGCGGCGCAGGCTGAAGATGACCGTCGAGACGGCGACGCGAATCGTATCGGTCGGGGAACTTGTTCTTGTCATGATGACCATAACCTCGTCGTCGATCTTAGAGTCATCCGGACTCGAAGGGCAAACCGGCAGCGCCGCCGAAAATCCCGTCGACGCTCGACCGGCAGCATTCGTGCAGGAATCGCGGAGCCGCAGCGGCTACGGTGAGCGCGGAGGTCCCCGTGCTGATCGTCGACATCATCGCCGTCGTGGCGCTGCTTCTCGCCCTCGCGTCGGGTCTGGCGCGCGGCTTCTTCGCCAGCCTCGGCAGCGTCATCGGGATGATCGGCGGCGCGGCCGCCGCTCTCTGGCTGCTGCCTCTGGTGACCCCGTGGCTGTCCACCGTCGTCCCCTCCGGAGGTTGGCGCACCGCTGCGCTCGCCGCCGCCGCGATCGGGCTCGTCGTCGTCGGAACCGCGGCCGGCGCCGCCATCGGAATGGCCATTCGTCGCGGCGTCGACCGCGCGCGACTGCGCGGACTCGAGCGTTTCCTCGGTGGCGTGCTCACCACCGTGGCCGCCGCGTTGGCTCTCGTGCTCGTCTCCTCGGGGCTCGCGACCGCGGGCATCCCTTACGTGTCGTCGGCGGTCGCCTCCTCGCGCGTCGTCGGTGCGCTGCAGGCGATCACACCCCCGCCGGTCCAGGACGCGCTGGCCCAGGCGCGTGGTGCGCTGCTCTCGGACGGCCTGCCGCGGCTGGAGGCGGCGATCGGCGCGATCGTCACCCCCACCGATCCGCCGATCAGCCTCGACGACCCCGCGCTGCAGAACGCTGCGGCATCCGTGGCCCGGGTGAGCGGCACCGCCTACGCGTGCGGGGTCTCGATGACGGGATCGGGCTTCGTGGCCGCGCCGGGACTGGTCGTGACGAATGCCCACGTCGTTGCGGGAGTGGACACGCCCGTCGTGGAACTGCCCGGTGGTCGTGCGGGAGAGGGGCGCATCGTCCTCTTCGATCCGGTGAACGACCTCGCCGTGCTCTCGATCGGCGGCCTGCCGGCGACCCCGCTCACCATCGCCGACCCCGCTGCCGCCGGAACGCAGGCCGCCGTGCAGGGATACCCGCACGGCGGCCCGTTCACCAACGTGTCGGCGGGGATTCTGTCCGTGTCGTCGGTGCCCGTGCCCGACATCTACGACTCGTCGGTGAATCCGCGGGAGATCTACGCCTTGCAGGCCGACGTCCAGCCGGGAAACTCCGGCGGCCCGCTGCTGGATGCTGCCGGCGACGTCGTCGGCGTGGTCTTCGCCCGCGGCGCGGACGGCGAAGGGCGTGGCTACGCGACCACGACCACCGTGCTGCGCCCGGAGCTGGATCGGGTCACGGCCGACTCGCCGACCGTCGCATCGGGACGCTGCACGCGCTAGCCGCTGATGTGCGTCGAGCCAGGCGCTATGCTGACAGGGCAACTGAAGACAGGCCGCATGACGTGTGCGGGAGAGCCCCGGCATCCAGCGTTTCTCGAGGATCCGGGCACCGAAGGAGCAAGCCTCCCCGCCAATCTCTCAGGTCCGCGTACCGCTCGCGTCCGGCCGCTCTGGAAAGCGATCCCGCAGTGGGGGATCCGCCGACGGTGAAAGCCGGTTCCGCGCAAGCGGGCCCGGCGAAACTCTCAGGCCGATGACAGAGGGGGAGTTCCCGGCTGCCGGTCCCGGCATCCGCCCGCCCGATGTCCCGGGGAGAACTCATGTCAGACCTCCGCACCACCGCACTCGCCGATCGCCATGCTGCGCTCGGCGCCGCCTTCACCGACTTCGGTGGCTGGAACATGCCCGTGCGCTACACGTCCGATCTCGCCGAGCACCACGCGGTGCGAACGGCTGCCGGACTGTTCGACATCTCGCACATGGCGGAGTTCCTCGTGACGGGTTCGGGGGCCGCGGCCTTCCTCGACTACGCGCTCGCCGGGCGGATCTCGACCATGAAGGTCGGCAAAGCGAAGTACTCGCTTCTGCTCGACGAGAACGGCGGCGTGATCGAGGACGTCATCGTCTACCGCACGGGCGACGACCGGTTCCTCGTCATCTCGAACGCCGGCAACCGCGCGCTCGTCGCGGAGGCGTTCGCGGCGCGGGTCGATCGGGCGGCGCAGATCGTGCGATCCGGCCGGGAGGTGCCGGCGGACGGCGTGTTCGGGTTCGTCGTCGGCACCGAGCCCGCTGTCGTCGAGGACATCTCCGATCAGACCGCGCTGATCGCGGTGCAGGGTCCACGTGCTCGCGAGATCGTGGAAGCGACCGCCGGCATCGCCGACGTGGAGCCCGCGCTCGCCGACCTCGGCTACTACGCCTGGTCGCAGGCGCGCTTCCAGGACCAGCCGCTGTTCATCTCCCGCACCGGATACACCGGTGAGGACGGCTTCGAGCTGATGCTGTCGAACGCGCTCGCCCCCGCGCTCTGGGACTCGCTGGTCGAGGCGGGGGGGCCGTTCGGACTCGTCCCCGCGGGGCTCGCCGCGCGCGACACTCTCCGTCTCGAAGCGGGCATGCCGCTGCACGGCCATGAGCTGTCGACCACGATCCTGCCCGCCCAGGCGGGGCTCGGGCGCGTCGTCGCCGCTGACAAGGACGAGTTCGTCGGCAAGGCCGCCGTCGCGGTGGACGCGACCGACCGGCCCGTGCTGGTCGGTCTCGTCGCCGAGGGCCGTCGCGCCGGCCGCGCCGGCTACGCCGTGGTGGATGCCGACGGCAACGTGGTGGGTGAGATCACGAGCGGGGCGCTGAGCCCGACGCTCGGACACCCCATCGCGATGGCCTTCGTGCCCCCGAGTTTCGCCGACCCGGGCACCTCGCTCTTCATCGACGTGCGGGGCACTCTGATCCCCGCGACCGTGACCGCTCTGCCTTTCTACCGGAGGACCGCATGACCGACCTGACCACCCTCAAGTACACCGAAGAACACGAGTGGGTCGCCCTCGAGGGCGATGTCGCGACGGTCGGCATCACCGACTACGCCGCGGACAAGCTCGGCGACGTCGTCTACGTCGACCTGCCCGCGGTGGGCTCCACCGTCACCGCGAACACGGTGTGCGGCGAAATCGAGTCCACGAAGTCCGTCGGTGAGCTCTACGCGCCGCTGTCCGGCGAGATCGTCGCCGTCAACGACGCCGTCGTGGACGACCCGTCCCTCGTCAACAGCGGGTCATTCGAGGGCGGATGGCTCGTGAAGATCCAGGTCGATCCCGCCGATGTCGACGCCCTGCTCGATCGAGCTGCCTACGTCGCACTCACGGGCGGCGAGGAGTGAACGCGGCGCCCTTCCGCGATCGGCACATCGGCACGGACGCCGCCGCCCAGGCGGAGATGCTGCACGTGCTCGGCTACGAGAGTGTGAACGCCCTCGTCGAGCGGGCGGTCCCGGCATCCATCCATGCCGCACCCGTCGCCGACAGCGCGATCCCTTTCGCTGCCACCGAGGCCGAGGCGCTCGCAGAACTGCGCGAGCTCGCCTCGCAGAACCGGCCCGCGCGCGCCATGATCGGCCTGGGATACTACGACACGCTGACGCCGTCGGTGATCGCGCGGAACGTCTTCGAGAACCCCTCCTGGTACACGGCCTACACCCCGTACCAGCCGGAGATCTCTCAAGGACGGCTCGAGGCCCTCATCAACTTCCAGACGATGGTCACCGATCTCACCGGCCTCGCGACCGCGAACGCCTCGATGCTCGACGAGGCGACCGCTGTCGTCGAGGGGATGCTCGTGGCGCGCCGCGCCTCGAAGGCGACCAGCAACGTGTTCCTCGTGGACGCCGATGCCCTGCCGCAGACCAAAGCGCTGCTTGCCCACCGTGCGGCGGCGCTCGGTATCGAGATCATCGAAGCCGATCTCGCCGCCGAGGGGGTGCCCGCCGGCGCGACGGGTGCGTTCGGAGCCCTTGTTCAGTATCCCGGAGCATCCGGTCGCGTGTGGGATCCGTCCGCCGTCATCGGCGCCGTGCAGGAGCAGGGCGGCCTCGTCGTGGCCGCGGCCGACCTGTTGGCGCTGACGCTGCTGCGCTCGCCGGGCTCTCTCGGCGCCGACATCGCCGTGGGCACCACGCAACGTTTCGGCGTGCCGATGGGCTTCGGCGGTCCGCACGCCGGATACATGGCCGTCAGGTCCGGTCTCGAGCGCCAGCTGCCGGGACGGCTGGTCGGCGTTTCGGTGGATGCCGAGGGGCGCCCGGCGTACCGCCTGTCGCTGCAGACCAGAGAGCAGCACATCCGTCGCGAGAAGGCGACCTCGAACATCTGCACCGCGCAGGTGCTCCTCGCCGTCATGGCGTCGATGTACGCCGTCTATCACGGTCCGCACGGTCTGCGTCGCATCGCCGATGAGGTCGCGGGTAAGGCGCACCTGCTGCGTGACTGGCTGGTCGAAGCCGGCAACGAGATGCTTCACGACGACTTCTTCGACACCATCGTCGTGTCGGTGCCCGGCCGCGCCGGTGAGATCGTGGACGCGGCGCGGGAGCGCGGGTTCCAGCTGTGGTTCCGCGACAGTGACAGCGTCGGCATCTCCGTCGACGAGGCGACGACGGTCAGCGAACTGCATGTGCTCGCCCAGGTCTTCGGTGGCCGCGCGCAGCGGGCCTTCGGGTGGACCGGGGGAGGCGGCGCCCCATCGCTGCCGGAGTCGCTGCGGCGCGCGGACGAGTTCCTGACGCACCCCGTCTTCCACGCTCACCACTCGGAGACGGCGATGATGCGCTATCTCAAGCAGTTGGCCGACCGGGACTACGCTCTCGATCGCGGCATGATCCCGCTCGGATCCTGCACGATGAAGCTGAACGCGGCGACCGAGATGGCGGCGGTGTCGTGGCCCGAGTTCTCCCGCGTTCACCCGTTCGCACCGATCGAGGATGTCGCGGGCTACCTGGTGCTCATCGAGCAGCTCGAGTCGTGGCTGGCGGAGATCACCGGGTACGACGCCGTCTCCTTGCAGCCCAACGCCGGCTCACAGGGCGAGCTGGCGGGGCTGCTCGCGATCCGCGGCTACCACCACTCCCGCGGCGATGAGCAGCGTGACGTCTGCCTCATCCCCTCCTCTGCCCACGGCACCAACGCGACATCCGCCGTCCTCGCCGGCATGCGGGTCGTCGTCGTCGCGTGCGACGAAGCCGGCAACGTCGACCTCGGCGACCTGCGCGCCAAGATCGCCTCACACGCAGAGGCGCTGGCCGCTCTGATGATCACGTACCCCTCGACGCACGGCGTCTACGAACAGGACGTCGTGGACATCACCGCCGCGGTGCACGATGCCGGCGGGCAGGTCTACGTGGACGGCGCCAACATGAATGCGCTCGTCGGATTCGCCCGGTTCGGCGACCTCGGCGGCGACGTCTCGCACCTGAACCTGCACAAGACCTTCGCCATCCCGCACGGCGGCGGCGGACCGGGCGTCGGCCCCGTCGCCGCGAAGGCGCACCTCGCGCCGTTCCTTCCCTCGCACCCGCTGGCCCAGCGCGCCGAGCACGCGGGCGGGTTCGTCTTCGACGGCGGACCGATCTCGGCCGCGCCCTACGGCTCGGCATCCATTCTGCCGATCTCGTGGGCGTACATCCGCATGATGGGTGCGGAGGGGCTGCGGGAGGCGACCGGGGCGGCCGTGCTCGCGGCGAACTACATCGCCGTGCGCCTTCGAGAGCACTACCCGGTGCTGTACGCGGGGGAGGACGGTCTCGTCGCGCACGAGTGCATCCTCGACCTGCGACCCCTGAAAGAAGCGACCGGCGTGAGTGTGGACGACGTCGCGAAGCGCCTGATCGACTACGGCTTCCATGCGCCGACGATGTCGTTCCCGGTGGCGGGGACGCTGATGGTTGAGCCGACCGAGTCGGAGGACCTCGGCGAGATCGAGCGATTCATCGAGGCCATGATCGCGATCCGGGCCGAGGCGGATGCCGTGGCGTCGGGTGCCTGGCCCGCCGATGACAATCCACTGGTGAACGCGCCGCACACCGCCGAGGCGGTGATCGCGGGGGAGTGGACGCATCCGTATCCGCGCGAACTCGCCGTCTACCCCGTGCACAGCCTGGTGCGCACGAAGTACTGGCCCCCGGTCCGTCGGATCGACAACGCCTACGGCGACCGCAACCTCGTCTGCGCCTGCCCGCCCGTGGAGGCCTTCGCCTAGCCCCGAGCGGCCCGCGCGGTCTCGCGGTCCGTGTGGTCCGCGAGACACGCGTTCCGCACCGAGACACCGATGCACACCCGGTGTCTCGGTGCGCGGGCGGTGTCTCGCGGACGCAGCGGACGGAGCGGACGGAGCGGCCGGAGCGGCCGGAGCGGCCGGAGCGGGTGCGGTCACGGCAGGCCGCGGAGGGCGCGGTCGAGCGAACCCAGCAGCCCGAGATCGGGCTGTCGAACGAGAGGCAGCCCCGCCGACAACAGGATCGCGCGGAGTTGGCTCGGGGCAATCACGTCGGCCCACGTCCAGTGATGGACCGTGTGGACTCCGCGTCGCATCAGCCGCGCGTCCCGAGCACGCCGTTCGCGGAGTGCGACACGAGCGTCGCCCAAGGCGCCGCTGTACTTGAGGTCTCCGTCGGCCTCTCCCGCCACGAGATGGCCGTTGCGCAGCCATGCGAAGTCGACGCGGTCGTCCTCTCCCGGCTCCGGACCTCGCACCCATCGCTGCATCTCCGGAACAGGAAAACCGAGCGCCTCGATAACCGTCGCGCTCACGGACTCCAGCGGTGACTCGGCAACCGCCGACGCGCGGTCGAACACGTCGCGTGCGCGACGGCGGCCTCGCGAGGACGGGTGGGTCTCGCTCATCGCCCGCATGCGGCCGGTGGTGAGGTGCGGATCGGCCCGGAGTGCGGCATCGGCCGTCGCGCGGCCGACAGCGGGATGCCGTAGTCGTGCGGCATCCACCGCGACTTCGGCACCTGTCGCGACGAGCACACCGCTCACCTCGTCGAACTGCGGCGGGCGTTCGGCGGCATGCAGCCGGATCTCCCCGACGGCATGCGTCGCTCGCGAGCCGAGGGCGACGGCATGGACGTGCGGCGGTTCGCCGAAGACGGGGAGCCCGCGGAGCGCGGCCGCGGACTCTCGTACGAAGACGACGTCGGGGTAGCAGCGGGCAGCCGCATGGACGCGAACGAGGTAGCGGTCCCATGGCGGCAGGTCCCACCACAGCCGCGCTGGCGCGTAGACCCCGCGCATCACGCGAACGAGCTCCCCGCGCCGCACCGCGCGATCGACGTGCGGCTCGCCGCCTCGCGTGATCAACGGCGCCGGGCACTCTCGGACATCTGGCGTAGCGATCGCGGTTGGCATGTCGCCATTGCACCCGGCGATGAGTCGCCGCCTCCGCTGCTCACCGCTTTCCGTGGGAGCCGCCACCGTCTCTCGATGTGGGGAGGAACCCCCGCTCGCTCCGCGAGACACGGTCCGTGCACCGAAACACCGGTGTGCGGCGCGTGTCTCGGTGCGCCACGCGTGTCTCGCGGACCGGGCGGTGGTCGGTGCGGGCCGGGCGGTGGCCGGCGCGGGAGCGTAGGGGGGGTCAGGCGAAGACGCCGGGCCACCAGGCGGCGGCGAGTGGATAGCCGACGAAGGCGATGACGTCGATGAGGGTGTGCGCGATCACCAGGGGCATCACGCGGCCCCAGCGCTGATAGACCCACCCGAACACGATTCCCATCGCGATGTTGCCGGCGATCGGTCCCCACCCTTGGTAGGCGTGGTACGCGCCGCGCAGCGCCGCTGTGGACAGGATGATCGTCCACGTTCCCCATCCGAGCCGCCGCAGACGATCGAACAGGTAGCCGATGAAGATGACCTCTTCGGTGAGGCCGGCCCGCACGGCTGCCAGCAGGAGCAACGGAATCGTCCACCATGACGAGTCGAGTGGTGCGGCGTCGACCTGCACGGTGATCCCCAGCGCGCGACCGGCGACGTAGAGGCCGAGACCCGGGATGCCGATGACGGCGACGAGCAGCACGCCCGCACCCAGATCCCGCCCGAGAACCCGGAAATCCAAGCCGATGCGACGGAACGCCGAGATCCCGGGCTCCCACAGCAGGTAGATCGCCAGTGCGATGGGGGCGAACGCGAAGAACTGGGCCAGGAACTGGTTGAGGACATCCCA
This sequence comes from Microbacterium sp. DMC48, assembly GCF_056313825.1. Lineage (NCBI taxonomy): Bacteria > Bacillati > Actinomycetota > Actinomycetes > Micrococcales > Microbacteriaceae > Microbacterium > Microbacterium sp. DMC48. Next base: position 28,714 of record NZ_JBQUZN010000004.1, read on the forward strand.
GAACTGGGCGGCGTTCGCGCCCGGGTTCAGCGAGGTCGACTGGTCTCCCAAGGCCTGGTCGCGCGTCAGCGCCTGCACGAGCGCGAGCACCGAGGACAGCGCCGAGCGCCCGACCGACAGAGCGAGCACAATGCTGATCTCCCACCACAACCGGGCGCGCGTGCCCCTCAGTCTTGGCAGTTCGGCGGCCTCGGAATCGATCACCTTGTCAGATTGCCATATCGGCCCTGAACTGAGTTAAGGGTCTGTAACGTTTTCCCTAACGGTTTTGATCAACGCTGATCAGAACTTATGGTTTCGGTATCCGCGCCGTGGGTGTTTCACCCGCCTGCGCATCCATCCCTTACCCAGGAGGAAAATTGAAGAAGTCACGCTGGGGAGCACTTGCCGCGGTCACCGCGGCCGGCGCCCTCGCCCTGACGGGCTGCACGGCCAGCGGCGGCGGCAACGCCACCAACGCTGCGCCGACCGGTGGCACCGTCACGATGGCCATCGTGAACGACCTGACGTCGCTGAACAGCAACACGCCGCAGGGCAACCTGGACACCAACGGTCAGTACGTCTACCTGACCACGGGCGGGTTCTTCTACCCGGACAACAGCTTCAACCTCGTCAAGGACGAGTCGTTCGGCACGTACGAGAAGACCTCGGACGACCCGCTGACCGTGAAGTACACGCTCAAGAAGGACCTGAAGTGGTCCGACGGCGAGCCGATCACGGCCGACGACATGGTGCTCGCGTGGGCGATCGCCTCGGGCCACTACGATGACGCGACCACCGACGCGGACGGCAACGTCACGGGTGGCACGCAGTACTTCCAGATCGCGGGTTCGACGGCGGGCATCAACTCGACCGACTTCCCCGAGGTGGGCGACGACAACACGTCGATCACGCTGAAGTACTCCGAGCCCTACGTGGACTGGGAGATCTTCAACCCCATCGCGCAGCCCGCGCACGTCGTGGCCAAGAAGGCCGGCCTCTCCTCGGCCGCTGACCTGACGAAGCTCCTCCAGGGTCTGCCCAAGGGCGACCCGAAGGCTCCCGTCGCCGCGAACGACACCCTGAAGAAGGCTGCGGACTTCGTCAACACGGGCTACGACATCACGTCGTTCCCGACCGACAAGGACCTCCTGGTCACCTCGGGCCCGTGGGTGCTCTCGGCCTGGACGCCGGGTCAGTCGCTCACGTTCGAGCACAACCCCAACTACAAGGGCAACCTCGCGCCGAAGATCGACAAGCTCGTCATGCGTGTCATCGGCGACGCCGCCGCGCAGGTCACGGCTCTGCAGAACGGCGAGGTCGACCTCGTCTACCCGCAGGCATCCGCCGACACCAAGAAGTCGCTCGAGGCCGTCTCGGGTGCTCAGGTCATGACCGGTGACCAGGTCTCCTACGACCACCTCGACCTGAACTTCGGCTCCGAGGTGTTCAAGGACCCGACCGTCCGCGAGGCCTTCCTCCTGACGGTTCCGCGTCAGCAGATCCTCGACGCGATCGTGACGCCGGTCAACCCCGACGCCAAGGTCCTCGACTCGCAGATCTGGCTGCCCAGCCAGTCGGAGTACGCGACCACGGTCGCTCAGAACGGCTCGGACAAGTACGACCCGTCCAAGCTCGACGACAACATCGCGAAGGCCAAGGAGCTCCTCGCCGGCAAGACGCCGACCGTGAAGATCCTCTACAACACGAAGAACCCGAACCGCGTGGACGAGTTCCAGGCGATCCAGTCCTCCGCGGCCAAGGCCGGCTTCCAGGTCGTCGACGGTGGCGACCCCAAGTGGTCGACCCTGCTGTCGGCGGGCAACTACGACGCGTCGCTGTTCGGCTGGATCTCCCCGGGTATCGGCACGGCGCAGATCCCGCAGCTGTTCTCGACCGACGGTGGTGGAAACTACAACAAGTTCACCGCTGCCAACGACGACGCGATCGCGTCGCAGACCACGGTTGACAAGGACAAGCTGACGCAGCTCCTCCTGAACATCGACAAGACGGCGTTCACCGAGGGCTACGGCCTGCCCCTCTTCCAGGCGCCCGGCATCTACGGCGTCTCCAGCAAGCTGGACGGCGTCAAGTACATGGGCAACCAGACCGGTCCGATCTGGAACAACTGGGAGTGGTCCGTCAAGCAGAGCACCAACACCAAGTAGTACCCACGCCAGGGTGGCGTCTACGGTAGATCCCGAAGGCGCCACCCTGGCCCCTGTCTGTCAACCGATGGGCAAGGCGATCGCAACCCGATGCCGCCCGCCCGTCGCACGTCGAAGTGAGTGACCTTTGGTCGGTTTCATTCTCCGTAGGGTCGGTGTGTCGATCCTCATCCTCCTCGCGGCATCCTTCGTGATGTTCAATCTGGTCGCTCTGTCGACGGATCCGCTCGAGGACCTCCGTTCTTCCAACAACCCGAACAAGCAGCAGCTGATCGAAGCGCGAATTCAGCTCGCCAACCTGGACGTCGCGCCTCCGCTTCGCTGGGCGATGTGGGTCGGCGGCGCGGCCAAGTGCCTCATCCCCTTCGCGAACGCCTGCGACCTGGGCACCACCTTCCAGGGCGCCCCCGTCACCGACGTCCTGCCGATCGCGATGGTGTCCACCATCCAGATGGTCACGGCGGCCCTGCTGCTGGCCATCCTCTTCGGCATCTCGACCGGAATCCTCTCTGCGCTGCGTGAGAACAGCGGCTTCGACGTGTCGTTCACCGTCCTCAGCCTGTTCCTCTACTCCCTGCCGTCCTTCCTGGCCGCCGCGCTTCTCAAGAACTTCGTCGCCATCGGCTTCAACGACTTCCTGCAAGACCCCGTCATCCCCATCGTCGTCGCGGTGATCGTCGGGATCGTGGTGGCCTTGATCGTGCAGGCGGTCGTCGGCGGTGACACCCGCCGTCGCCTCACGTCCGGGGGCACGAGCTTCGTGCTCACCACGGGCCTGCTCATCTACATGAGCGTCACCGGCTGGTTCCTCACGCCCGGGTTCGGCCCGGTCGGCGTCATCGTGCTGAGCGCAGGTGCCGCCCTCGGTGTGACCGTGCTGATCGCCGGCATCCACCAGCGCCGCGCGTTGCTGACGGCCGGCATCGTCGCCGTCGCCGGAATCATCAGCTACTTCGCGTTGCAGGGTCTGTTCGACGTGTCCACGTTCGCCACCATCGGCATCCTCTTCGTCGTGGCGCTGGCGGTCGGCTTCGCGGCCGGCTTCTTCGTCGGCGGAGATGACCGCGCCCAGAACATGCGCATCGGTGTTCTGGTCGCCGTGATCATCAGCGTCATCATCCTCATCGACCGCTTCATGCAGTCCTTCCCCGGCTACATGGAGGACATGAACGGACGCCCGATCGCCACCGTCGGCTCCTCGACGCCGGGATACGCTCCCGACAACATGTGGCGCGTCGGTCTGGACGTCTTCTTCCACCTGCTGCTTCCGACGATCTCGCTGCTGACGATCTCGTTCGCGGGGTACACGCGTTATGCCCGCGCCGGCATGATCGAGGTGCTCAGCCAGGACTACGTGCGCACCGCTCGCGCCAAGGGCATGCCCGAGCGGGTGGTCGTCGTCCGCCACGCATTCCGCAACGTGCTGATCCCGATCACGACGCTCGTGGCGACCGACCTCGGCGGGCTGCTCGGTGGAGCCATCATCACGGAGTTCATCTTCGCGATCCCCGGTATGGGTGCGCTCTTCCAGCGCTCGCTGGGTCCCGGTGACCTGTACCCGGTGATGGGCTACTTCATCGTCATCGCCTTCATGGCCATTCTGTTCAACTTCCTTGCCGATCTCGCGTACGCGGCACTCGACCCGAGAGTGAGGGTGCGCTGATGTCCAGCACCATCTCAGAAACCCCCGGCGACGTCGAAGAGCGCTCGATCAGTCAGAGCCGGATCATCTGGCGCCGTTTCCTCTCCCAGAAGGTCGGCCTCATCGCCGCCATCGTCCTCCTGGCAGTCGTGGCCTTCGCCACGAGCGCCGTCGGGCTCGGCCCGATTCCCGGCTGGTGGAAGTACAACTGGTACGACCTGTCGAACAGCGTCAACGGCGGAGAGCCGACTCTGAGCCTGTTCCCGTTCTCGCTCGGCGACCACCCCTTCGGTCAGGACCGCATCGGGCGCGACTATTTCGCGATGACCATGCGCGGCATCCAGAACTCGTTCGTGGCCATGGTGCTGATCACGGGCATCGCGCTGATCGTGGGTGTCACGGTGGGCGCGATCGCGGGCTACTTCCGCGGCTGGGTCGACGCGGTGCTCATGCGCCTGACCGACGTCTTCATCGTGATCCCCGCCATCGTGATCGCCGCCGTCGTCGGTAACTGGGCCGGCGCGGTCGGCGTATGGGTCTTGGGCTCCATGCTCGGGTTCTTCAGCTGGATGGTGATCGCGCGTCTCGTCCGCGGTGAGTTCCTCTCGCTGCGCGAACGGGAGTTCGTCGAGGCTGCCCGCGTGGCCGGCGCCTCCGATGCCCGCATCATCTTCCGGCACATCCTTCCGAACGCGACCGGTGTGATCATCGTGTCGGGATCGCTCCTGGCAGCCGGTGCCATCCTGCTCGAGGCGGCGATCTCGCTTCTCGGCTACGGCATCCGCTCTCCTGACGTCTCGCTGGGTCTGCTCATCGGTGTCAACCAGTCGGCCTTCACCGTGCGGCCGTGGCTGTTCTGGTGGCCGGCGCTGTTCATCGTCACGCTGGCACTGTCGGCGAACATCTTCGGCGATGCCCTCCGCGAGGCCTTCGACCCGCGCAGCCGTCGGTTCTCCCGTCGTCGCACGAAGGAGCGCGCCGGCGGTGTCGAGCCCGATGTCGCCGCTCCGACGAGCCTGATGGATGCCGCGGCGCAGAACCCGCGCACCGGCACGCCTACCCTGCAGGATCCGGAGTAAGACCGGATGCCGTCAGAGGTTCAGCAGCGCCGGAACGGTCGCCGCGGCCAGCAGCAGGCTCAGCGCGAGGGCGGTGACGTGCACGTGCACGCGGGCGCGGTCGCTTCCCGCGCGGCCCAGAGGGATGGCCTCGCTCTCCACGAGCCGATGCCATGCTCCCCGGATGATATACGCGGCGTCACCGGAATCGGTTCCGAGGGCGTCGGACTTGCGCAGGACGCCGCCCCTCTGGTCGGGTCCGAGGCTGTCACGGCCTCCGCGCGGCATGGTGAGTGCGCCGGCCGCGGGCGCCGCGGACGATCGATATCGACGCGAGGGCGTCACCACGGTCAGCGCGAAGCGGGTGTCGATGTCGACGACCATCGTCCACGGGACGGTCGTGGTCGCGTAGGGGTTCACGAGCGTGATGGACTGCTCGTCCCAGACGATGCGCGGACGCCAGAACAGCTCGCCCACCAGCAGCGCGATCAGCGCCAGCGGCACCAGAGCCCACAGCTGCTGCGTCGACCGGGTCGCGCCGAGCAGAACCACCAGCGCCGCACCGGCGGTCACAGCCACCCATGCGCCGATCGCGATCACGGTGTTCGTGGTCGATCGGTACAGGCGCTCGTCATCTGTCATTACCCCATCGTCGCATTCCGGACCACGAGTCCGTTCGCACGCACAACAGAAGGAAACCGCCGATGAGAACCTCCCGCGGCATGCTGCCCACGACCGAGGCGCACCAGCCGGACAGCGGTCCGGTGCTCGAGGTCACCGACCTCAACGTCGACTTCGGCGTCGACGGGTACTGGGTGCCCGCCGCACGTCACGTCTCCTACTCGATCGCCGCCGGCGAAGTGCTCGCCATCGTGGGTGAGTCCGGGTCGGGAAAGAGCGTCTCGTCGATGTCGCTTCTGGGCCTGCTGCCGAAGAACTCCCGCGTGAGCGGCAGTGCGAAGCTGGCTGGCCGCGAGCTCATCGGCATGAAGCCTCGGGAGATGCAGGAGATCCGCGGCAACCAGATCTCGATGATCTTCCAGGAGCCCATGACGGCGCTGAACCCGGTCCTGACGGTCGGGTTCCAGATCGTGGAGACGTTGCGCCAGCACTTCGGCGTGTCTCCGGCGGAGGCCAAGGCGCGGGCCGTCGAGCTTCTGACGCTGGTCGAGCTTCCCGACCCGCAGAAAGCCTTCGACTCGTACCCGCACCAGCTGTCCGGCGGCCAGCGTCAGCGCGCGATGATCGCGCAGTCGCTGTCGTGCGACCCGCTGCTGCTGGTCGCGGACGAGCCGACGACCGCGCTGGATGTGACCGTTCAGGCGGAGATCCTCGAGCTCATGCGAAAGCTCCAGGACCGTCTCGGCTCGGCCATCCTGCTGATTACGCACGACATGGGCGTCGTCGCCGACATGGCCGACCGCATCGTCGTGATGCGTCAGGGCGACATCGTCGAGACCGGCACGGTCGCGAGCGTCTTCGCCGACCCGCAGCATCCGTATACGAAGGCGCTGCTGTCGGCGGTGCCGCGCATCACCACCGAGGATCTGCAGGCTCCCGATGCTGCCACCCCGTCCACTCCCGTGGTGGTGTCGTTCGACGACGTCGCGATCGAGTATCCGAAGCGCGGTCGGGTGCCGGCTTTCCGTGCGGCCGACCACATCGACCTGAAGATCTACCAGGGCGAGGTGCTGGGCCTGGTCGGCGAGTCCGGCTCGGGCAAGACGACGATCGGTCGCGCCACGATCGGTCTGCTGCCCATCCACTCCGGACGCCTGACCGTGGCCGGAATGGATATCTCGAAAGCGAACCGCGAGCAGCTGCACGCCCTCCACCACGAGGTGGGCATCGTCTTCCAGGATCCGTCGAGCTCGCTGAACCCTCGGATGACCATCGGCGACTCGATCGCCGAGCCGATCAAGCTGTCCGAGAAGATCAAGGGCGCGCCCCTCGACAAGCGCGTGCGAGCGCTGTTGGACTCCGTGCGACTGCCGCGCGATTATGCATCTCGTTACCCGCACGAGCTCTCCGGTGGGCAGAAGCAGCGCGTGGGCATCGCCCGCGCCCTCGCTCTCAACCCGAAGGTCCTGGTTGCCGATGAGCCCACGAGCGCACTCGACGTCTCCGTGCAGGCCACGGTTCTGGAGCTGTTGAAGGATCTGCAGCGCGAGCGCGGGTTCGCCTGCCTGTTCATCAGCCACGACCTCGCCGTCATCGATGAGCTGGCCGACCGGATCGCGGTCATGCGCCACGGCGCTCTCGTCGAGGTCGGCACCCGCGACCAGATCATGCGTCGCCCGCAGCAGGCCTACACCAAGCGTCTTCTGGCAGCCGTGCCGGTGCCCGACCCCGACATCCAGCGTGAGCGCCGTGACAAGCGTCTGGCCGATCTCGCTGCCGGTGTGGACGCCGATGAGACACCGGGGGATGCCGCCGCGCACGCCTGATCGAGCGGCGCGGGGCGCGGCGGAGGACGCCGCGGCATCCGGCTTGTAGAATGGGAGGCGCTCTGCTCGGAGCGTCTCCCTTTCTCGTTAGGTCATTTCATGGCGCACGCCCTCCGTCCGGATCTCCGTAACGTCGCGATCGTCGCGCACGTCGACCACGGCAAGACCACGCTCGTGGACGCGATGCTCCGTCAGACCGGTTCCTTCGGTGAGCATGCGCACGTCGAAGAGCGCGCCATGGACTCGAACGACCTGGAGCGTGAGAAGGGCATCACGATCCTCGCCAAGAACACGGCGATCACCTACAACGGCATCCACACCGAGGTTCCGGTGACGATCAACGTCATCGACACCCCCGGGCACGCCGACTTCGGCGGCGAGGTCGAGCGCGGCCTCTCGATGGTCGACGGTGTCGTGCTGCTGGTCGACGCGTCGGAGGGTCCGTTGCCGCAGACCCGCTTCGTGTTGCGCAAGGCGCTGGAGGCGAAGCTGCCCGTGATCCTGCTGGTCAACAAGACCGACCGTCCCGACGCCCGGATCGCGGAGGTCGAGGAGGAGGCCCACGACCTGCTGCTGGGTCTGGCCGGCGACCTCGTCGACGACGTGCCCGACCTCGACGTCGATGCTCTCCTGGACGTGCCGGTCGTCTACGCGTCCGGTCGCGCCGGCGCCGCGTCTCGCAACCGGCCCGCCAACGGCGAGCTGCCCGACAACGAGGACCTCGAGCCCCTGTTCGAGGCCATCCTCGAGCACGTCCCCGCTCCCGCCTACGACGACGAGGCGCCGCTGCAGGCCTGGGTCACCAACCTCGATTCCTCGCCGTTCCTCGGCCGTCTGGCCCTGCTCCGTGTCTTCAACGGCACGCTGAAGAAGGGGCAGACCGTCGCCTGGGTGCGTCACGACGGCTCGCACACCAACGCGCGCATCACCGAGCTGCTCAAGACCCGTGCTCTCGAGCGCTACCCGGCCGAATCTGCCGGCCCCGGTGACATCGTCGCCATCGCCGGCATCGAGGACATCACGATCGGCGAGACGATCGCCGACCCCGAAGACGTGCGGCCGCTGCCCGCGATCACGGTCGATGACCCGGCCATCTCGATGACGATCGGCACCAACACCTCGCCCCTCATGGGCAAGGTGAAGGGTCACAAGCTCACGGCGCGCATGGTCAAGGACCGTCTCGATCGGGAGCTGATCGGCAACGTCTCGCTGAAGGTCGTCGACATCGGACGCCCCGACGCCTGGGAGGTGCAGGGTCGCGGTGAGCTCGCCCTGGCGATCCTCGTCGAGAACATGCGCCGTGAAGGCTTCGAGCTGACCGTCGGCAAGCCGCAGGTCGTCACCAAGCGCGGCGAGGACGGCAAGGTCAAGGAGCCGTTCGAGCACCTCACGATCGACGCCCCCGAAGAGCACCTCGGTGCCATCACGCAGCTGATGGCCGCTCGCAAGGGCCGCATGGACACCATGACCAACCACGGCACCGGCTGGGTGCGCATGGAGTTCGTCGTCCCCTCGCGCGGTCTGATCGGCTTCCGCAGCGAGTTCCTGACCATCACCCGCGGCACCGGCATCGCGAACGCGATCTCGCACGGCTACGACGACTGGGCGGGGCAGATCACCACCCGCCAGAACGGGTCGATCGTCGCCGACCGTCAGGGTGTCGTGACACCGTTCGCCATGATCGCGCTGCAGGAGCGCATGAGCTTCTTCGTACAGCCGACCGAAGAGGTCTACGAGGGCATGGTCATCGGCGAGAACTCGCGCGCCGACGACATGGACGTCAACATCACGAAGGAGAAGAAGCTGACGAACATGCGCTCGTCGACGTCCGACTCCTTCGAGTCGATGACGCCGCCGCGCGTGCTCACGCTGGAGGAGTCGCTCGAGTTCGCGCGCGACGACGAATGCGTCGAGGTGACCCCCGAGAAGGTGCGCATCCGCAAGGTCGTGCTCGACGCGACCGAGCGCGGCCGCGCCGCCTCGCGCGCGAAGCGTCAGGACGGCTGAGCGCCGCGGGAAGTCTCATGCCCGCAGAATCTTCTCGAGCGGGCGACCTCGCGCGACCTCGTCGACGAGTTTGTCCAGGTAGCGGATCTTCTGCATCAACGGATCTGCGATCTGCTCCACTCGCACACCGCAGATCACACCCGTGATCTGCGCGGCGCCGGGATGCAGACGCGCACCCGCGAAGAAGTCACGGAAGTTCGTCTGCGCGGCGAGGTGATCCGCGAGTTCCTGGGCGCTGTATCCCGTCAGCCATCGTGTGACGGCCTCGACGTGGTCCGCTGAGCGGCCCTTACGCTGCACCTTCTGGACGTAGAGCGGGTAGACGCGGGCGACGGGCATGTCGAAGATCCGCTCCATGACGGGCACCCTACTCGCCCGGAGGCGTTCGCGGGCAGACGAACTGTCAGGATGGTGGGCATGGATGCCGCAGCTGAGGCCCGAGAGGCCGTGCGTCGCGCGCGGCGCGAGGCCGTCGGCGTCGCCGTCGCGACGAGCGCATACGGTGTCTCGTTCGGCGCTCTGGCTGTGGCGTCCGGCCTCGACGTCTGGCAGACGTGCGTGCTGAGCCTGCTCATGTTCACGGGGGGATCGCAGTTCGCGTTCGTCGGTGTCATCGGCGCGGGAGGCATCGCCGCCGCGCCCGCGGCGATCGCCTCCGCCGCGTTGCTCGGCGTCCGCAACGTCGCCTACGGGCTGCGCATGGCTCCGGTGGTCGGGCGCGGCTGGCGCCGTCTCGTGGCGCCCCACGTCACGATCGACGAGTCGACGGCGGTGGCGCTGGCCCACAGCGATCCTGCGGCGCGGCGTGCGGGCTTCTGGATCACGGGCGTCGGCATCTACGTCGGATGGAACCTCTCGACGCTGGGTGGTGCGCTGCTCGGCGACGTCCTCGGCGATCCTCGTGTCTACGGGCTGGACGCGGCCGCGGCTGCGGCCTTCCTTGCGCTGCTGTGGCCGCGTCTGCGTCGCCGTCAGGCGATTGCCGTCGGCGTCGCCGCCGCGGTCGTCGCCACGGTTCTCACGCCCGTCCTCATGCCCGGCGTACCCGTGCTGGTCGCCGCCGTGGTCGCCCTCGCCGTCGGGTGGACCAACGTGTTCGCGGGCCGCGCATCATGACGATGTGGACGGCCGTGCTGGCGGCGTCGCTCGCGTGCCTGGCGCTGAAAGCCCTCGGGTACGCGATTCCCGCGCGATGGTTCGGCTCGGCTCGCGCGGAACGCTCGATCGACCTGCTGACGGTCGCGCTGCTGGCCGCACTGGTCGCCGTGCAGACGCTGGGCGCCGGCCCGCAGATCGTCGCCGACGCGCGCGTGCCGGCGATCTTCGTCGCCGCGGGGCTGCTGACGCTCCGCGCCCCCTTCCTCGTCGTCGTGGTGGCGGCAGCGGTCGTTGCGGCCGCGCTCCGGGCGCTGGGATGGGCGACGTAGAATCACGGCGTGAGAATCGCACGGATCGGGAGCTGGGCCGTCGCCGCGGTGATCGGCCTCCTCTATGGAGCTGCCGGGACCATCGGTCAGTCCGCACAGTGGGGGGTTATCCCACTGGGGCTGATCGTGGCCGTCGCCGGCACCGGTGCCCTGCTGCTCGCGGTACGACTGCTGACCGGCGACCGCTGGGCGGGGTTGGCGACCGGTCTCGGTGTCATGCTGACGACGTTGGTGCTCTCGGGGCGGGGCCCGGGCGGGTCGGTCGTCGTGCCCGCTCCCGCCGATGGTGAGATCTCCACGGGAGTGATCTGGACGCTGGCCGTTCCGGTGATGGTGGCCATCGTCGTGGCCTGGCCGCGCCTGGCGCCTCGGGCGTCGGCCTCCGGAGCGTCGTCGCTCGACGATGACCCGGCGAGCACGAACTAGACTCGACACGTGACATATGTGATCGCGTTGCCCTGCGTGGATGTGAAGGACCGTGCTTGCATCGATGAATGCCCCGTCGACTGCATCTACGAGGGCGAGCGCTCGCTCTACATCCACCCTGACGAGTGCGTGGACTGCGGCGCGTGTGAGCCGGTCTGCCCCGTGGAGGCGATCTACTACGAGGACGACCTGCCGGCCGAATGGCAGGACTACTACACCGCCAACGTCGAGTTCTTCGAGGACATCGGCTCGCCCGGCGGTGCCGCCAAGGTCGGTGTGATCGCCAAGGATCACCCCGTGATTTCCGCGCTTCCTCCGCAGTCGCACTGATGGCCGTCCGCGATCTCGACGACTATCCCTGGGATGCCGTCGCTCCCTTCGCTGCGCGAGCGCGGTCGCACCCGGGGGGCATCGTGGATCTGTCCATCGGGTCTCCCGTCGATCCGACGCCGGATGTCGTCGCCGAGGCGCTGCGTGCCGCGACGGATGCTCACGCCTATCCGCAGACGGTCGGCACCGCGGCGCTGCGCGGCGCCATCACCGCGTGGTACGACCGCCGCCGCGGGGTTCCCGGTCTGAGCGTCGACGAGGTCCTGCCGACGGTCGGTTCGAAGGAACTCGTCGCCCTCCTCCCGTTGCTGCTCGACCTGTCCGCCGGAGACATCGTCGTGCACCCGCGGGCCGCCTATCCCACCTACGAGGTGGGGGCCAAGCTGGTGGGTGCGACCCCGTTCGCCGCCGACGATCCCGCGCAGTGGCCGGTGGGCACGCGCCTGGTCTGGCTGAACACTCCGGGAAACCCCGACGGGCGGGTGCTCGACGTCCACGAACTCCGTGCCGCCGTCGCGCGTGCACGGGAGCTCGGCGCCGTGATCGTCAGCGATGAGTGCTACGCGGAACTCGGCTGGGAGGGGCCCTGGGCCCACGCGCCGATCCCCAGCATCCTCGATCCGCGCGTCGTCGGAGACGACCGGCGCGACGTGCTTTCGGTGTACTCGCTCAGCAAGCAGTCGAACCTCGCGGGGTACCGTGCCGCGTTCCTCGCCGGTGACGGCGATCTGGTGTCGCGCCTGCTGACGACGCGCAAGCACCTCGGTCTCATGCTTCCCGGTCCTGTGCAGAGTGCCATGACGGCGGCGCTGGCAGACGATGCACACGTGGCTGCGCAGCGCGAGCGCTATCGCGCCCGGCGTGAGGTTCTCCGGCCGGCACTCGTGGAAGCGGGATTTCGCATCGACAACTCCGAGGGCGGCCTCTACCTCTGGGCCACCGAAGGCGTCGATGCCTGGAAGACCATGGACCGCCTGGCCGATCTCGGCATCCTGGCCGGGCCGGGACACTTCTATGGGCAGCACTTCCCCGAGCACGTCCGCTTCTCCTTGACGGCGACCGATGAGCGGATCGCTGCAGCAGCGGAGCGCCTGGTGACCGTCTCGTAGGTTTCCTCCTACGAATTGCCCGTTCCTTTGCGCGCGATCTGCGTTGGACCGCGCGCCCAGTAGGCTGTAAAAGACCCCACCCACCGCAAGGAGGCTTCGTGAGCGACGCGGGACACCCCCAGAAGGCCACCGTCACCGTCGGTGACCGCACCGCCGAACTGCCGATTCTCTCCGGCACCGCCGGCGCACCCAGTGTCGACTTCTCGACCTTCACGAAACAGACGGGTTACACGAGCCTGGACTACGGCTTCGTGAACACCGCGGCGACCAAGTCGGCGATCACTTTCATCGACGGCGATCAGGGCATCCTGCGCTATCGCGGTTACCCGATCGAGCAGCTCGCGAAGAACAGCACCTACCTCGAGGTGGCGTGGCTGCTGCTGTACGGCGAGCTTCCCACAGCCGATGAACTGGGGGAGTGGGACGACAAGATCCGGCACCACACGCTGCTGCACGAGGACCTCAAACGCTTCTTCTCGTCGCTTCCGCACACTGCTCACCCGATGTCGGTACTCTCGGCCGCGACGGCGGCGCTGTCCACGTACTACGAGGGTCAGTCCGACCCCAACAATCCGGAGCACGTCGAGCTCAACACCATTCGACTGCTGGCGAAGCTCCCGGTCATCGCGGCGTATGCCCACAAGAAGAGCATCGGGCAGGCGTTCCTCTACCCGGACAACTCGCTGAGCTTCGTCGACAACTTCCTACGGCTGAACTTCGGCAACCTCGCCGAGACGTACCAGGTGAACCCGGTGACGTCGCGCGCACTCGAGCGTCTGCTGATCCTGCATGAGGACCATGAGCAGAACGCGTCGACCTCGACGGTGCGCTTGGTCGGATCGACCGGCGCGAACCAGTTCTCCTCGATCTCCGCCGGCATCAACGCCCTCTACGGGCCGTTGCACGGCGGGGCGAACGAAGCCGTGCTCGACATGCTCGCGCGCATCCAGGACTCCGGGGAGAGTGTGCAGCGCTTCGTCGAGCGGGTGAAGAACAAGGAGGACGGGGTCAAGCTCATGGGCTTCGGCCACCGCGTCTATAAGAACTACGATCCGCGCGCGAAGCTCGTCAAGGAGTCGGCGGACGAGATTCTCGCCGAGCTGGGCGTCCACGATCCGCTGCTGGATCTCGCGCAGGAACTGGAGCAGGTCGCCCTCGAGGACGACTACTTCAAGGAGCGTCGCCTCTACCCCAACGTCGACTTCTACACCGGCGTGATCTACAAGGCCATGGGCTTTCCCACGCGGATGTTCACGCCACTGTTCGCGATCGGTCGCCTGCCCGGCTGGCTGGCGCACTGGCGCGAGATGCAGTACGACCCGCAGACGAAGATCGGACGTCCTCAGCAGCTGTACGTAGGCGCCGGCGAGCGCACCTACCCCGGGTCCGTCTGACCGGCGCAGCACCCGGCATCCCGTGCGAGGCGTGGCGGGCCGATCCGCTAGGGTCGAGCCATGTCGCGTCTGCTCGTTCGTCGTCCGTCTCCGCGCCTCGCCGACGGCGAGGTGACCCACATCGGGAGGACCTCGGTCGATCCCGATCTCGCCCAACGTCAGTGGGAGGCCTACGTCGACGTCTTCCGCACCCGCGGGTGGGAGATCATTCAGATCGATGCGGCCGATGAACAACCCGACGGCGTGTTCGTCGAGGACGCCGTCGTCGTGTTCGGAGATCTTGCGGTCCTCTGCCGCGCGGGAGCCGAGTCACGTCGGGGGGAGGCTCCGACGGTGCGGGAGGCCGTGGCCGCCACCGGCCTCGAGGTGGCCGAGATCGTCGCCCCCGGCACCCTCGACGGGGGCGACGTTCTGAAGATCGGCTCGACCGTGTATGTCGGTGCCTCATCGCGCACGAACGCCGACGGTATCGCTCAACTGACCGCACTGCTTGCTCCGCGCGGATGGCAGGTCGTCGCGGTCCCCGTCGAACGCGTCCTACACCTGAAGAGCGGTGTGACGGCGTTGCCCGACGGGACCGTCGTCGGTTTCGAGCCCCTGGTCGACGACCCGGCCGCGTTCCCGACGTTCGAGAGCGTGCCCGAGGAGCACGGTACGGCGGTCGTCGTCCTTGGCCCCGACGAGGTGCTGATGTCCTCCGACGCCCCCGAGACCGCCGCCCGCTACGAGGCGCGTGGGCTCCGCGTCGTCGCGACCCCGATCACCGAGTTCGAGAAGCTCGAGGGCTGCGTCACCTGTCTGTCGGTGCGCATCCGCGACTGAGTTCTCCGACCGGCGTCCGGCTCGTGCCGCAGCGGACGCGGACCAACGCAACGGATGCGGATCGCGGGGGGCGCGGCATCCGATTCTGTTGCTGATCTCCGCTTCTGCGGCCGTGATCAGTCCGCGAGCGTCGCCGCGTAGTCGGGGACGTAGTTCTGCAGCTCCCGCGGCGGGCGTTCGTAACCACCGGATGCCGGGCGGGCTGGGATCGCGATCGGCGCGCGCTCGACCTCTTCATAGGGAATCTGCGAGAGCAGATGGTGGATCATGTTGATGCGTCCGCGGCGCTTGTCCTCGTTGTCGACCTCGAACCAGGGCGATTCCGGAATATCGGTGTGCACGAACATGGTGTCCTTCGCGCGTGAGTAGTCCTCCCACTTGGTGATCGAGAGGACGTCGTTGGGGGAGAGCTTCCAGCGTCGCATCGGGTCGTCGTTGCGAGAGCGGAACCGCTTCTCCTGTTCGACGTCCGACACACTGAACCAGTACTTCTTCAGCAGGATGCCGTCTTCCACCAGCATGCGTTCGAAGATGGGCACCTGATGCAGAAACCGGTGGTATTCGGCGTTCGTGCAGTAACCCATCACATGCTCGACACCGGCGCGGTTGTACCAGGACCGGTCCATCAGCACGATCTCGCCCGCCGCGGGAAGGTGGGCGATGTAGCGCTGGAAGTACCACTCGCTCTTCTCGCGCTCGGTCGGAGTGGGAAGGGCGACGACGCGTGTGACGCGAGGATTCAGGTACTGCGAGACGCGACTGATCGTCGAGCCCTTTCCGGCTGCGTCTCGCCCTTCGAAGATGACCACGATGCGTGATCCGGTGCTCTGCACCCACGCCTGCATGTCGACCAACTGCGCCTGCAGCCGCTTCAACTCGCGTTCGTACGTCTTCTTCGGCATCCGGTCGCTCATGACCAGATGCTATCCGTCCTCGCCTCCCGGGTCGTTCAGGCGTGCAGCGCCTCGTTCAGCGTCACCCCGACACCTTCGCGACGGACCGCTTCGACGGCTCCCGTGAGCGAGTTCCGACGGAAGAGCAGACTGTTCTGACCCGAAAGCTGAGCGCCCTTGACAACCGGGCGCGATCCATCGTGCAGAGGGGGCTCGTTCGGAAGCACGATCTTGGATCCGGCGGTGACGTAGAGGCCGGCCTCGACGATGCAGTCGTCGCCGAGGGAGATGCCGATGCCGGCGTTCGCGCCGAGGAGCGTGCGGGCTCCGATTGACACGCGATGCGTGCCGCCGCCGGACAGCGTGCCCATGATCGACGCGCCGCCGCCGATGTCGGAGCCGTCGCCGACGACGACGCCCTGAGACACACGACCTTCCACCATCGAGGAGCCCAGCGTGCCGGCGTTGAAGTTCACGAAGCCCTCGTGCATGACCGTCGTGCCGGGGGAGAGGTAGGCGCCCAAGCGCACGCGCGAGGCGTCGGCGATGCGCACTCCCGGAGGGGTGACGAAGTCGAGCAGGCGCGGGAACTTGTCGAGGCTGTGCACCTGGATGCCGGCGCGCTGCAGGGCCGGGCGCAGGCGTTCCGCGTCGTCGGGGTGCATGGCGCCCGCCGTCGTCCACGCGACGATGGGAAGGTGGGCGAAGATGCCGTCGAGGTTGAGCTCGTTGGGGCGGACGATGCGGTGCGACAGTGCGTGCAGGCGGAGGTAGGCGTCGGGGGTGGACTCCGGGGCGGCGTCGAGGTCGATCGTGACCGTGACGATGTCGACGTTCACCGCGCGACGTGCGTCGTGGCCCGCATACTCGGCCCAAGCCGGCGTGGCGGCCGTGTCGGCGTCGTCGGGGGCGCCGGTGTGCACCACCGGAAACCAGCTGTCCAGGATCGTGCCGTTCTCGCTCGTCGTCGCGAGGCCGATGCCCCATACCGTCCGCTGTTCGCTCATGCCCTCCAGGCTATCGAAGGCGGACCCCTCGATAGACTCGCCCCATGCCCGTGCTCGACCTCACCGCATCCTCCGTCGACCTGACCCGAGCACTCTGTGACGTCCCGAGCGTGTCGGGCGACGAGACGACACTCGCCGACGCGATCTTCGCGGCGATCTCGCCGTTGGAGCACCTCGACGTCTACCGCGACGGCGACACGATCGTCGCGCGCACCCACCTCGGGCGCGCGCAGCGCGTGGCGATCGCGGGTCACATCGACACGGTGCCGATCAACGCCAACCTGCCGACCCGCGACATCGAGATCGACGGCGAAGCCTTCCTCTGGGGTCGGGGGACCGTGGACATGAAAGGGGGCACGGCGGTGCAGCTGAAGCTGGCCGCCGAGCTGGTCGAACCTCGAGTCGACATTACATGGCTCTGGTACGACAACGAGGAGGTCGCGTCGGATCTGAACGGCCTCACGCGTCTCGCGCGGTCGCGCCCCGATCTGTTCGCCGCCGACTTCGCGATTCTCGGAGAGCCGTCCAACGGTCAGGTGGAGGGCGGGTGCAACGGCACCCTGCGCGCCGTCGCCCGCACGCGAGGGGTCCGTGCCCACAGCGCCCGCTCGTGGATGGGGGAGAACGCCATCCACGCAGCGGCGCCGATCCTTGCGCGCCTGGCCGAGTATCGACCCCGCGAGATCGACGTCGACGGCCTCGTGTATCGCGAAGGGCTGAACGCGGTGCGCATCTCGGGCGGCGTCGCGGGCAACGTCATCCCCGACCTCTGCGAGGTGGAGGTCAACTTCCGTTTCGCTCCCAGCCGCAGCGTTGCCGACGCCGAAGCCCACGTGCGCCGTGTGCTGGACGGATTCGATGTCGAGGTGGTGGATGCCGCAGCCGGCGCCCGGCCGGGACTGGACGCACCGCTCGCACAGGAGTTCCTCGCCGCGGTGGGTGCCGAGGCCCGCCCGAAATATGGCTGGACGGACGTTGCGCGTTTCTCGGCGCTGGGCGTGCCCGCTGTCAACTACGGACCCGGCGACCCGCTCCTGGCCCACCATGACGAAGAGCGGGTGCCGCTCGTCCAGATCGAGGACGTCGAGCGGAGCCTGAGGGCATGGCTGAACGGGCGCTGACCGCCGCCGCGCCGCTGCGAGGGACAGGTCCGCTCGGGCGGCTGCTCGTCCTGCGCCCCGCCGTCGCGGTCGCCGTCGTCTACCTCGCGGCCCGCGTGGTCACCACCGGCTTCCTGCTCGTCGCGGCCGAGCTGTCCGGCCCGACCTCGCGCTTCGGCGCGGATGCGACGATCGGAACCCTGTCGATGGGATGGGATGCCCAGTGGTACTGGGTCGTCGGCAGCGCCGGCTACCCCACGCACCTTCCCGTCGACGCGACCGGCGCGGTGACGCAGAACGCGTGGGCGTTCATGCCCGTCTATCCGGCGTTGACGCGGGTCTTGTCGGTGGTGTTCGCGGGCAACTACCCTCTCGCCGCTGTGGTCCTCGCCATCGTCGCCGGATACGGAGCGTGCCTCGCGTTCTTCCATCTCCTCCGAGAGAAGCTCGAGGCGGATGCGGCGCTGTGGGCGGTCGCGCTGCTGGCGGCATCGCCCCTCGCGGCGCTGTTCCAGATGGGCTACGCCGAGTCGCTGTTCCTGCTCTGGCTGTTCCTCGCCCTGCGGCTTCTGCTGCGGCGCCGGTTCGTGTGGCTGTACCCGTTGATCGTCGTCATGGGATACACGAGACCCGGCGTGCTGGCGTTCGGGCTCCTGCTCGGTGCCTACGGCGTCATGCGATGGGTGCGCCGGCGCGACGACCCGCTGCCGCCGGCGCAGGTGATGCACATCGTGGCGCTCGGCGTTCTCGCCGTGGCGGTCGGCTTCTCATGGCAGGTGATCGCGGGCATCGTCACGGGGGATCCCGCCGCCTACATGGAGACCGAGCTGTCGTGGCGGCGCGGGTGGATCGGCGAGGGCGGCTTCGTGCCGTTCGACGGGTTCGTGCAGGGGGCGGCGCTGTGGTTCCGCCTGTGGGGCCTCCCCGAGATCGCGGCATACGTCGCCCTCGCGGTGGCCGTGCTGGCCGTCGTGGCCGTGATCGCGTTCGAGCCGCACGTGCGGCGACTCGGCCCCGAAATGCGACTCTGGTCCGCGAGTTACGTGCTGTATCTGCTGGTCGTGTTCTTTCCGCAGTCGAGCATCTTCCGCCTCCTTCTGCCTCTCGCGCCGCTCTACGGGGCCATCGCCGCCCCGCGGCACGCTCTCTGGCGGTGGGGGATGCTCGTCGTCGGGCTCATCGGCCAGTGGTGGTGGATCTACCAGATGCTGGCGTTGGGCAACTCGTACACCCAGATTCCCTGAAGACGACCCTCCGGCACGCCGCGTGCGGCCGGTGTCTCGGCATACCGATAAACTTGACAGGTAGTCCGACGACGAAAAGGAGCCCGCGATGGCAGCCATGAAGCCGCGAACCGGTGACGGACCGATGGAGGCCGTGAAGGAGGGGCGCCTCATCATCGTGCGTGTTCCCCTCGAGGGCGGCGGACGACTCGTCGTCTCTGTCAATGACGAAGAGGCCAAGGAACTTCACGGCGTGCTCGGCGACGTGGTCGGCGCAGCCTGACGATCTCGCACGTGAAAGGGTCGGTCCTCGGACCGGCCCTTTTCCGTACCCTGCGGTGCGCCGCCGACAGCCCTCAGCCAGCGTTCAGCGCAGATCCGGGGCGACGGTGGTCAGCTGCAGAAGCCCTTCGCCCACGATGGAGAGCGCACCGAGAACCGCGGGCGAGGCCTGTGTCTCCTGGATCAGCGTGCGAAACGCGGTCGTCACGGGATCGCGGCGCACCGGGTCTGCGATCGCGCCCCCGGACAGCACCCGCGGAATGAGGACGGTGCCGCCCGCGCGGACCAGCCGCAGGCCGTGCTCGACGTGGTCGATGACGCTCTCGGGATCGGCATCCACGAGCACGATGTCGTAGGACGCCTCGTTCATCCGGGGCAGCACGTCGCTGGCGCGGCCGGTGATGAAGCGGGCGCGAGCCGGCGGTACCTTCGCGTCGGCGAATGCCGTTCGTGCCGCCGCCAGATGCTCGGGCTCCTTGTCGATGGTCGTGAGTGTCGCGCGGGGCGCACCGTGCAGCAGCCACAGGCCCGACACCCCCGCACCCGTGCCGATCTCGACGACGTTCAGCGCCGCGGTCGCTGCGGCGATCACGGCGATCTGGGCGCCCACCGCCGGGCTGATCGGATCCGCACCCAGCTCGAGCGCGTGCGCACGGGCGCGCTCGATCGCTTCGGGTTCGACGGTGACGTCGTCGACGTACCTGCGGATCGCGTCCTGATCGGCCATGTGGTTCCTCCAGTCCCCAGCGTACGGGGCGCTCGGCGTCGTTTCCGGCAGGCGCACGGGTAACCTGGAGGCATGTTCTTCGGCCTCGACTGGGACAAGCTCGTCCTGCTCCTGATCGTGGCCGCCCTCCTGGTCGGACCCGAGCGGCTGCCGCAGTATGCGGAGACCCTCGCGAGGTTCACCGTGCGCGCGCGTGAGTGGCTCAGCGGAGCCAAGACGCGCGTGAAGGAGGAACTCGGCGACGACTTCGACGACGTGGAGTGGCGCCGTCTCGACCCGCGTCAGTACGACCCGCGGCGCATCATCCGCGACGCCCTCCTCGACGACGCGCCCGTTCCCACGGTCCGTGCCGCGGCCGTCGGCACGGCGATCGCGGCCACCGCGCCCGCGCCGCCGCTGTCGACGTTCGATCCGAACGGTGAGGTCCCGTTCGACGACGAAGCGACCTGAGCGGCCGACGTCAGCGCGGCGTGACCGGCAGCGACCTGCGGGCCAGCCCGCGGGGCGTCGTCGCGATCCGCTCCGCCAGCGCGGCGATCGCGCGTGCGGCCGCATCATCGGGTCGCGAGACGACCACGGGGGCTCCCTCGTCGCCGCCGCGCCGCAGATCGACACTGAGCGGAACCGAGGCGAGGAGCGGAACGACGTGGTCTGGCGTCGACAGCGACGCGGCCACGGCCTCGCCCCCGCCGGCTCCGAACAGATCGAGGGTGCTGCCGTCGGGAAGGGTCATCGCCCCCATGTTCTCGACGACGCCGATCACCCGCTGGCCGGTCTGCGCTGCCACCAGTCCGCTGCGGACGGCGACGTCGGATGCCGCGGTCTGCGGCGTCGTGACGACGAGCACGTCGGCGTGCGGCAGCAGTTGCCCGACCGAGATCGCCACGTCGCCCGTCCCCGGAGGCATGTCGATCAGGAGCACGTCGAGGTCGCCGAAGAACACATCGGTCAAGAACTGCTGCACCGTGCGGTGGAGCATCGGCCCGCGCCAGGCGACGGCCGCCGAAACGGGCTGGTCGCGTGGGAGGAACATGCCGATCGAGATCGCCTTCACGCCGAAGGCGACGGGAGGGAGCATGAGGTCGTCGATGCGGGTCGGTGCGGGCGGTCGGCCCTCGGCATCCACGAGGCCGAGCAGTCCCGGGATCGAGAAGCCGTGCACGTCGGCGTCGATCAACCCGACCGCGAGCCCGCGCTGCGCCAGGGCGACGGCGAGGTTCGCGGTGATGCTGGACTTGCCGACGCCACCCTTGCCGCTCGTGACCGCGATGACGCGCGTGAGGGCGTCGGGCCCGAAGGGCATGGTCCGCGTGGCACGATCTCCGCGCAGCCGCGTGGTGAGCGCCTGGCGCTGTGCCGAGGACATCACTCCGACGACGACCTCGACATCGGAGATGTCGGAGGCGGTGGATGCCGCCGCGCGCACATCCCGCTCGATGCGGTCGGCGGCGGGGCAGCCCACGATCGTCAGCGCGATCTCGACGCGCGCGCGGGTGCCGGTGACCGCCACGTCGCGGATCATGTCGAGTTCGGCGAGGGGACGGCGAAGCTCGGGATCGACGACGGCGCCGACGGCTCGCCGCACGTCATCCGCTCGCGCGTCGTCGCCGGTGGCCTGCTCAGAACCGCTGGGAGCAGACGTCACGGCTGGTCGGACCTCTCGCCGCGGCGATCCAGGTCGCGGGAATCCTCCAACGACTCGAGCAGAGCCTTCAGCTCCTGGCGCAGCACGTCGCGGGTGACGACGTGCTCGGAGACGTCCGTCATCGCCATGCGGAGGGCGACGACCTCGCGGGCGAGATACTCGGTGTCGGCGAGGTTGCGCTCTGCGCGCTGACGATCCTGCTCGATCTGCACGCGGTCGCGGTCGTCCTGCCGGTTCTGGGCGAGAAGGATCAGCGGCGCGGCGTACGAAGCCTGCAGCGAGAGGATCAGGGTCAGCAGCGTGAAGTTGTTCTCCGCCGCGTCGAACTGCATCTCGCGCGGCATTGCGGTGTTCCACCAGAGCCACACCGCAACGAACACGGTCATGCCGATGAGGAAGCCGGAGGTCCCCATCGCGCGGGCGAAGGCTTCGGAGAAGCGGCCGAACCGGTCGCGAGAGGGCTGCGGGCTGCGGCTGAGCATGCCCGCGCGGCCGCGCGGCGCATCCAGCGAGAAGGTGCGGCGATCCTTCGCCATCAGGGCCTCCTCGGAAGCATCGCGGTCGTCGCGGGGGCGGTCAGTGCGTCGTCGTCGCCGTCGTGCGAACGCCAGTCCTCGGGCAGCAGGTAGTCCAGCACGTCATCGACACTGACCGCGCCGACGAGCCGGTGTGCGGCATCCACGACGGGGAGGGAAACGAGGTTGTAGCTCGCGAGCAGGCGCGCCACTTCGGCGGCGGATGCGGTGACGGGCACCGGATCGAGCGTGTCGTCGATGATCGCGCCGAGCCGCTCGTGCGGCGGGTACCGCAGCATCCGCTGGAAGTGCACCGTGCCCAGCAGTCGCCCTGTCGGGGTCTCATACGGCGGAAGGGTCACGAACACCGCCGCGGCGAGGGCCGGGTGCAGCTCGTGGCGGCGGATCAGGGCGAGAGCCTCCGCGACCGTCGCGTCGGCCGACAGGACGATCGGTTCGCTCGTCATGAGACCGCCGGCCGTGTCGGGGCCGTACTTGAGGAGGGCGCGGACGTCCTCCGCTTCCTCCGGCTCCATGAGCTCGAGGAGCTCCTCTCGCTGCTCCTCCGGCAGCTGCGCCAGCACGTCGGCGGCGTCGTCCGGCTCCATCTGGTCGAGGATGTCGGCGGCGCGCTCGTCGCCGAGAGCCTCGAGGATGTGCACCTGGTCGTCTTCGGGCATCTCCTCCAGCGCGTCGGCGAGACGGTCGTCGGAGAGCTCCTCGGCGACCTCGAGGAGGCGCTCGTCGGGCAGATCTAGCAGGGTGTTGGCGAGGTCGGCGGGCTTGAGCTCGGAAAAGGTCGCCACGAGCTGTTCGGCCGACTGCGCCTCGCCCGGTACGGCCTGTTCGCGCACATCGCCCCAGCTCGCGAACGTGGTCGGTCCCTTTGCGAAGGGGGACGCGCTGGTCTTGGGCTTGCGGAGGAAGAGCTGGCCGATGTCCCACTCGCCGAGACGGTTGCGCTCGATCGCGGCGTCCTCGATCACCGCGTGTCCGGATCCGTCGGTGAAGTACACCCGACGACCGAGCAGCTCGCTCATGACGCGCACCTCGCCACCGCGCTGCTGGAAGCGTCGGACATTGATGAGGCCCGTCGTGATGACCTGCCCGGACTGGATCGAGGTGACGCGCCCGATCGACAGGAAGACGTGGCGACGCCCCGGAATCTCGACGACGAGGCCCACCACACGCGGCGGGTCGTCTTTTCGATAGATGACGACGACGTCACGGACTTTGCCGAGCCGGTCGCCCGCGGGGTCGAAGACGGTGCAGCCCACCAGGCGTGCCACGAAAACCCTCTGCGTACTCACTCGACCAGCGTAGTCCGCGCCTGCTGTCGCCCGGGGCAGACGTCCGTCGCGCCGCGGCGGATGCACAGCGTGCTCATGCGAAGATGGATGCGTGAGCATGTTGGGCGGAATACCCCAGGAACACGGCGAGAAGATCGCCGACTTCGCGACGTATCCGGCGGCGCAGAAGGCGGTGTCTCAGCTCGTGGAGGCGGACATCCCGGCCCGGGACATCGCGATCGTCGGACACGGCCTGCGCTCCGTCGAGACCGTCACCGGGCGTCTCGGATACGCGGCGGCCGCGCGCTCAGGAGCCGTGAACGGCATCCTGCTCGGCCTCCTCTTCTCGGCCATCTTCGTGCTCGGCACGCCGAATGCGGCGATCCAGCTGTTCATCGGCGTCATGCTGGTCGGCATCGCGCTCGGCATGCTCATGAGCATCATCACGTACTCGATCGTCCGCCGCCGCCGCGACTACACGTCGATCACCCAGGTGCTGGCCGACCGGTACGAGGTGACCGTTCTCCCGCGCAGCATCCACCGTGCCCGGGAAGTCGTCGGCAGAACGGTCACGCCTGCCGCCGCCCATCGCGCGCCCTCGGCGCCGGTGTCCGCACCCGCTCCGGACACGAGCGCACCCCCGCAGTACGGAGAGCGCGTCGATCCGCCACAGTACGGTGAACGTCTGGCGCCGCCCGTGGAAGTGCCGACCCAACCCAGCGCCCCGCCGGCCGGAGACGCCGGTGTCCGCGACGGCGGAGAACAGGGACCGACAACGCCGGAGCGGTGATGGAGGTCGCTCTGCCGACGGGGTCCGTCGTCGTCTCGACCGCTCTTCATCAGGCGGTCGACCCGTGGGCGGTGATGGCGCTCGCGCACGGTGCCGGGGCCGGGATGGATCATCCTTTCCTGCTCGGCCTGGGCGAGGGGTGCGCGCGTCAGGGCGTCAGCGTGGTGCGTTTCGCCTTTCCGTACGCGCAGGCGGGACGCAAGATGCCGGGACCTGCGTCGCACGCGATCGCCGCCTGGGCTGCCGTCGAGGCGGTAGCGCGCCAGACGGCGCCCGGCGTGCCGTTCGTGGCGGCGGGCAAGTCCTACGGGGGACGCATGGCGTCGATGGCGGCCGCGGAGGGGGCGATCACGCCCGCGGCGCTGGTGTACCTCGGCTATCCGCTGCATCCGCCCGGCGCTCCGGAGAAGCTGCGTGCCGCGCACCTTCCGCAGATCGCGGTGCCGCAGCTGTTCGTCGAGGGGACGAACGATCCGTTCATCCATCCCCGTGAGCAGTACGATCAGGCGCTCAGCGGATGCCGAGACGCCACCACGGTCTGGATCGACGGCGCCACCCACTCCTTCGAGATCAAGGGGCGCCGCCGGCCCGCCGATCGGATCGGCGGCGAGCTCAGCGACCACGTCGTCCCGTGGCTGCGCCGGCGGCTGTGAGCGCTGTCAGCGTGTGGCGGTGTGCCCCGCGACCCACGCCTCGACCTCGTCGGCGGTGCGGGGGATGCCCGCAGACAGGTTCACGGGACCGTCGGCGGTCATGAGGATGTCGTCCTCGATGCGCACGCCGATGCCGCGGAACTCCTCCGGCACCGTCAGATCGTCGATCTGGAAGTAGAGCCCGGGCTCGATGGTGAAGACCATTCCCGCCTCCAGGATGCCGTCGTAGTACATCTCACGCCGTGCCTGGGCGCAGTCGTGCACGTCGAGCCCCAGGTGGTGGCTCGTCCCGTGGACCATGTAGCGGCGATGCTGTCCGCCGTTGTCGGCGTCGAGCGCCTCGTCGGCGGTCACGGGGAGCAGCCCCCACTCGGCCACGCGTTCGGCGATGACGCGCATGGCGGCTTCATGGATCGTGCGGAACTTCACGCCGGGCCGGGCCGCCGCGAAGGCGGCGTCGGCGGCCTCGCGGACCGTCTCGTAGATCATGCGCTGGACGGGCGAGAAGGTGCCGCTGACCGGAATCGTGCGGGTGATGTCCGCGGTGTAGAGGCTGTCGACTTCCGCACCGGCGTCGATGAGGATGAGGTCGCCCGGAAGGACGGCGCCGTCGTTGCGGGTCCAGTGCAGATAGCAGGCGTGCGGACCGGATGCCGCGATCGTGTCATACCCCTCGCCGTTTCCCTCGATGCGGGCGCGATGGTGGAAGATGCCCTCGACCGCACGTTCTCCGCGGGGCGTCTCGATGATCCGCGGCAGATCGGCGACGATGTCGTCGAAGCCGCGAGCGGTGACCTCGACGGCGAGGCGCAGCTGCGCGATCTCGTAGTCGTCCTTGACGAGGCGCAGCTCGGAGACGACACGCGTCAGTTCCGGGTCCTCATCGAGAACCAGGTCGCCGTCTTCCGCCGCGAAGTCCTCGATCGGGGCCGTGGTGAGTCCGAGCTCGCCGGCGACGCCCGCCAGGGCGGGGCGCGGACCGATCCAGAACTCCCCGATGGTCGCGTCGCTGTAGAACTCGGCGGTGGTCCGGTCGGCGCGCTCGCGCAGGTAGAGCGTCACGTCGTGGCCGGCGCCGCCCTCACGCGGGTCGAACACGAGGACCGAATCCGGCACGCTGTCGCTCGCCCAGCCGGTGAGGTGCGCGAAAGCCGAGTGGGCGCGGAACGGGTAGTCGGTGTCGTTCGAGCGCTGCTTGTACGTTCCCGCCGGCAGCACGAGACGCTGCCCGGGGAAGGCGGCGGACACGGCAGCGCGGCGCGCCGCCGTGTAGGGCACCTGCGGCCGTGGCGAGGGGGTGAGCTCGGGCCGTTCGGCCCAGCCGGCCGAGATGGTGTCGAGGAAGCCGCGCGGGAACGGCTGCTTGCGGTTCGCGTTCTCAACGGGGGTGACGTCGGTGTCGGTCGTGGCGATCGTGTCGCTCTCGCTCGTGCTCATGGCACCAGTCTCGCACCTCCTTCTGTGCGACGGAGGGCGGGCGTGAGTCGTTGCTCTTACCGTGCGGCCTCGTACTGCACGACGAGCGGACGGTGGTCGCTGCCGCTCCCGTCGAGCGAGCCGAGAACGACCGATCCCGTCGGCGTCCAGTTCGCCGTCGCCATGATGTGATCGATCGGGGTGCCGATCAGCGGCGGCAGCGACGTGGACCACGTGCCCACCGCACCCGATCCGGTGCGGGCCGCGGCATCCGTGCATCGGCCCAGGTCGCCGCCGTCGACGCCCAGACGAGCCATGTTGTCGACGGTGGCGTTGAAGTCCCCGGCCATGATCACGTCGTCGCTCGCGCACTGATTCGCGATCCACGTCAGATCGCTGCGCCAATCGTCCATGCGGTCCTGACGGGGCGCGACTGCGTGGACGGCGACGATCGTGGGGCCGCTTCCGTCCACGGGCATCGCGACGACGCTGGGGACGGCGGAGGTGTTGCTCGCTCCGTCGGAGGTGGACGCCACGACGGCGTAGTCGCCGAGGGCGGGGGAGATGAGCAGGGTCGTGGAGTTCGCGGCCCAGTCCGGGTATCCGGGACGCTCACCGTAGTTCTCGTGATGGGCCCACATCGGCGCACCCATCTCGCGCATGGCGATCGCCACGGCTTCGCCGGTCTCGATCGTCGTCTCGGGCAGAGCGACGACGTCGGCTTTCATCGCCACGGCGGTGCGGGCGATGAGATCGGCGTCGGTGGCCGCACCGGCGGTGTTCCAGGTCATGACGCGGATGCTCGAGTCCGTCGCCGGCGGAAGGCTGCCGGTTCCCACACCGCGCGCGAGCAGGATGCCGCCGTTCGCGAGTGCTCCGAGCAGGGCGATGACCGCGATCGCGCCCGCGAACGCTCGCAGCGGGCGGGCGAGGGCGAGAAGCAGACCGAGCACGAAAAGGGCCCCGAGCACCAGGACGACGACAGGGCGCAGGGACACGATCTGGGCGAACGGGAACGTCTGCTCGAGGCGGAAGAACTGTGGCCACGTGACGACCGCCGTGGCGATCGCGGCGGCCACCGTCACGAGGATTCCGAGCAGGCGCAGCACGTGTGGGACTCTACGGCAGTGCTCCTGGGAGTTCCCGGACCGTGAGCGGTGGACGCCGGTCCTGTGCGCGCCGGCGGTACGCTCGGGGCATGGTTGTCTCGTCGGCTGCGGAGTGGATGCCGCGGTTCCGCGGGCCCAGCGACCTGCACCTGCACTCCGACCATTCCGACGGCACCGAGCCTCCCGCGCGGGTGATGGCCGCCGCTCACGCCGTGGGTCTGCACACCGCGGCGTTGACCGACCACGACACCACATCCGGCTGGTCAGAGGCGGCAGAGGCGGCGGCGTCGCTCGGGATGACGTTGATTCCGGGGATGGAGCTGTCTGCCCGTCACGAGTGGCGCAGCGTCCATGTGCTCGCCTACCTGTTCGACCCGGAGCATGCGGTGCTGCGCGCACTCACCGACCGGATACGCCACTCGCGTCTGACTCGTGCGCAAACGATGGCCGAGCGCATCGGCCGGGATTACGACCTCACCTGGGACGACATTCTCGCCCAGACGACCGTCGGGGCGACCGTGGGGCGGCCGCACCTGGCCGACGCGCTCATCGCACGCGGCTACGTCCGCGATCGGGGTGAGGCGTTCGCCGGCATCCTTCACCCCGGCAGCGACTACTACGTCGACCTGTACGCGCCCGATCCGGTGACCGCGGTGGCGGCGGTGGTGGATGCCGGAGGTGTGCCGATCATCGCTCATCCGGCGGGCAGAGGGGGCTTGCTGCCCGAAGGTCTCCTGGGGCGCATGCTCGATGCCGGGCTCGCGGGCTTCGAACTCGGCCATCGGGAGAACCGGGAGCCGGCACTGGGGGCGCTGCAGACGCTCGTGGCCGAGCGGGACCTCATCGTCACCGGATCCAGCGACTATCACGGACTGGGAAAGCCCAACCAACCGGGAGAGTTCACGACCGCCGACGAGATGGTGCAGCGCATCATCGGGAGGGCGACGGGCAGTTCGCCCGTTTTCGCCTGATCTCGCGATGCAGCAACCCACACCGCTCGAGCGGCGCATCGATGCGGCCGCTCACCGCGTGCTTCGGGGCGCGCCCGACCGCGGCGCGCGCGCGACAGCCGTGGAGTTGGCCGTCTTCGTGGTCAAGCAGGCGTGGGCCTGCGTGTTCGGCTTCTCGTTGCTGGCGGTGATCGTCGCGGCCCGATTGTGGTGGCCCGACGATGCTGCGCTGGCGCGCAACGACGCGTTGACGATCGCGGCCGTACTGATCCAGATCGCGATGCTCGCGGGGCGGCTCGAAACCGGCCGTGAACTGTGGGTGATCGTGCTCTTCCACGTCGCCGGCACGGTGATGGAACTGTTCAAGACGGATGCCGGATCGTGGACCTACGCGGCCGACGGCGTGCTGCGAATCGGCGGCGTACCGCTGTTCAGCGGATTCATGTACGCCGCCGTCGGCTCGTACATGGTGCGCGTCTACCGGCTGTTCGATCTCGCGTTCGTCCGCTACCCGCCGCGGTGGATCACGACGATCGTGGCGGCATCGATCTACGTGAACTTCTTCGCGCATCACTTCGTCTGGGATCTGCGCTGGGTGCTCCTTGTCGCTGTCGCGCTGCTCTGGGCTCGGACGGTCATGCACGCGCGCGCCTGGCGTCGCACATTGAGGCTGCCGCTCCTGGCGGCCTACGCCGGCGTGGCGCTGTTCATCTACCTCGCAGAGAACATCGGCACGTGGGCGGGTGCGTGGGCGTACCCCGACCAGCTGGATGGATGGCATCCCGTCTCGATCACGAAACTGGTGTCGTGGTTCCTGCTGATGATCGTGTCGGTCGTCATGGTGACCTGGGTCTACCCGCCGCAGGCGCCGGCGACCGAGCCTGCGGGGCGGTGAACGGCCTCGGCGCGGTGCCCGAGGCGATGCGATCAGCGCGTAAGGTCAGGCTCCCGCGACAGGGGGAGCGGCGGGTGCGCCGCCGCCCGAGCCGCGGCGACGACGGCGGCGACGCGCGGGCGCGGCGTTGCCGTCGCGGTGCTCCTTGCCGGCGCCGTCGTGGGTTCCTGCGCCCTCGGCGGCAGCGGCAGCATCGCCGGTGTGCGCCGTCTCGGCATCCGCGCCCGTCGACGATCCTTCGGCGAACGTCGAGCCGATCGTCGACGACCCGGAGCGGCGACGGCGGCGACGGCGGGTGCCGGTCTCAGCGGCTCCCTCGGCCGCGGCATCGGCTGCGCGCTCGGGAGCCGGGCGCTGCGTGCGCACCGCCTCCGTCTTGGGCGCCTTCGCGATGCGGCCCTTGGTCCCCGCCGGGATGTCCAGGTCGGTGTACAGGTGCGGGCTCGACGAGTACGTCTCGACCGGCTCCGGCTGCCCGAACTCGAGCGCCCGGTTGATCAGGGCCCACTTGTGCAGGTCGTCCCAGTCGACGAAGGTGATGGCGATACCCGTCTTGCCGGCGCGGCCGGTGCGTCCCGCGCGGTGCAGGTAGGTCTTCTCGTCGTCCGGGATCGTGTGGTTGATGACGTGGGTCACGTCGTCGACATCGATACCGCGGGCGGCGACGTCGGTGGCGATCAGCACGTCCTTCTTGCCGGCCTTGAACGCGGCCATCGACCGCTCACGCGCCTCCTGGCTCATGTCGCCGTGCACGGCACCCGCATTGAACCCTCGGTCGTTCAGCTCGTCCACCAGCTTCTGAGCGGCGCGCTTGGTGCGGGTGAAGACCACCGTCTTACCCCGGCCCTCCGCCTGCAGGATGCGGGCGATCACCTCGTCCTTGTCGAGCGAGTGGGCGCGGTAGACGAGGTGCTTGATGTTGGCCTGCGTCAGTCCCTCATCGGGGTCGGTCGCCCTGATGTGGATCGGGTTGCTCATGAAGCGGCGCGCGAGGGCCACGATGGGGCCGGGCATCGTCGCCGAGAAGAGCTGGGTGTGGCGCACCGGCGCGACCTTCTGGAAGATCTTCTCGATGTCGGCGAGGAAGCCCAGGTCGAGCATCTTGTCGGCCTCGTCGAGCACGACTTCGATCGCACCGCTCAGATCGAGCAGGCGCTGGTTGTTGAGATCGATCAGGCGACCCGGTGTGCCGACGACGATCTGCGCACCGGCTTTCAGCTGGTCGATCTGGCCTTCGTACGCCTTGCCGCCGTAGATGGCGACCACGCTCGTGGAGCGGTTCTGGGTGAGCATGTCCATGTCTTCGTAGACCTGGACGGCCAGCTCGCGGGTCGGAACGACGATGAGCGCCTTCACACCCGGCGCCGGGTCGAGGCCGAGACGCTGGACGACGGGGATGCCGAAGCCGAAGGTCTTGCCCGTTCCGGTCTTGGCCTGGCCGATGATGTCCTGGCCCGGCAGCCCCAGCGGAATCGTCTGCTCCTGAATGGGGAAGGCGTCCACGATGCCCTTGGAGGCGAGGGCCTCGACGATGTCGGGATCGATTCCGAGTTCAGCGAATGTCGTCACAATACGTGCCTGTCTGGCGGTGAGAAGCCGCCGGTGAGGAAGTCCACGCCTTCTACTCATCCGCAGGCGCGGGGGTCTCGATCCATCGCCGAGACCTGACCAGCCTACCGGAGGGTGTCGTGACGACCTCGGAAGCGGCGGGTCGCATCTAGGCTGGGGGCGTGGTGACCTGGCCCTGGCAGCGCGACCGCACCGTCGCACGGACGCTGCGCGTGCGCTCTCGCGGCGACTTCGGCGACGTCCGGCGCGTCGACTTCGAAGAGCTCGCACCCGACATCGACACGTTCCTCGGTCAGGCCGCGTACCTGCAGCTCGGATACTTCGAGACGCTCAGCGAGCTGATCGCACCGACCCCCGAGCTGACGCAGAAGGAATCGATCTCGGTGGCTGCCGGAGCGGCCCTGCACAAGCACCGCGCGATCCTCGCCCTCATCCGTGAACGCGGCGACGATCCCCTCGATCTCATGCTTCCCTTCCGTGAGCCGCTCGACGCATTTCGCCGGTCGACGCACGGTGCCCGCTCCCTCGAGACGATGCTCTCGGTGCACATCACGGCGGGCATGCTGGACGACTTCTATCTGGCGCTGTCCTCCAGCTACGGCGTGACGGGCCGGCGGGTCGCGGAGATCCTGCGCGGCGACGACGACCGGCAAGCCCTCGTCGACATCATCGCGGGCGCGATCGCCGCCGATGAGCAGTGGAAATCGCTGCTCGCTCTGTGGGGACGTCGCCTCGTGGGCGACACCCTGCTCATCGCCCGCGCCGCGCTTCGTCCTCAGACCTTGGATGCCGCGGAGGAGCGCAAGGTCGAGCCGGTGTTCACCGACCTTCTCGGTGCGCACTCGCGTCGCATGTCTGCGATGGGGCTCGACGCCTGACAGAGGGGCCGCGCCGTCGGCCCGGCGAGCTCAGGAGATCTTCAGCCGCAACCGCTCGCGCGCGTCGTGGTTCGCGCGCACTCGCGTGAGGATGGCGAGGACCGCGGGTACGACGACCGCGGGGACGGCGATCGAAAGGATCCACAGCCACGGGTCCAGCGTCGTCAGACCGGCCCAGGTGAGGGCCATCCAGACCACTCCGCCCAGGACGGCACCGAGCACGGGGGCGACGGCGCTGCCACGCGAGGGGCGTCCGGGCATGAGGTAGTGCAGGACGCCGCCGTAGGCGCCGCCGAAGATGAACGCGAGCAGGATGTCCACGGTGGGATGCCGGTGCTCAGGCGACGAAGCCGACGCGCCGGGACTCTTCCGTGCCGACCTCGATGAAGGTGATGCCGGCCGTGGGAACGATGTAGGTGTTGCCCTTGACGTCGGTGAAGGTGACGAAGGACTCCGAGGCCTCGAGGGCCTTCTGGATCGTGCTTGTCACGGCATCCGCCGACTGGGCCGACTCGAAGCTGAGCTCCCGAGCGGTGTTCGCGATGCCGATGCGGATCTCCACGGTGATTGCCTCACTTCTGTTCATGACCCGCCGCCGTCGGCGGCCGGAGCGGACCGGTACCCCGGCCGCACCTCGACTCTACGACACCGGATCGGGCGCGGGATCGCGCGCAGGGCAGTGCGCCGCTCGCTGTGCGCGAACGCTCGTGTCGGTGTGTCCGGCTAGCGTGAGAGGCATGGATCGTGTGACGTGGGATGCCGCTCAGCGTGCCGTCATCGACCTTCCCGCCGACGCGTCCGGCGTCGTGGTGGGCGCCCCGGGATCGGGTAAGACCGCGACCGCGATCGCGCGGGTCGGCGCACTCGTCCGGCCGCCCGCGGGCCACACCCGCGGCGCGTTGCTGCCGGACGAGGTGCTCGTGCTGACTCCGTCTCGGACCTCCGCGACCGCGCTGCGTGATCGCCTCGCTCTCGCCGTGGACGTCGCCACGCCCGGCGCATTGGCGCGCTCGATCGTCGCGTTCGCCTATCAGATCATCCGCGCCGACGCCGTCCATCGCGGCGACCCGGCGCCCCAGTTGCTGACCGGCCCGGACGAGGATCAGGTCATCGCCGACCTCCTGGCCGGGGATTGCGAGGATGAGGCCGAGGGCTTCACCCGGTGGCCGTCCTCGCTGCCGGCCGCGGTGCGCTCCACACGGGCGTTCCGCGCGGAGCTGCGGGCTCTGCTCGCCGAGTGCGCCCAGCTCGGGATCTCGCCGGACGGTCTGTCGGACCTCGCGGCGCAGCACGGCGTCGCCGAGTGGGCGGCGGCGGCGTCCTTTTCCCGGGAGTACCTGTATGCGCGCGACCGCATGCGCGGCGCCCACCGCGACGCCGCGGGTCTCGTGCGCGAGGCACTGGGCCTGGTCCGCACGCTCCCGGCCGGAGCGCCAGGACTTGCCGCGCTGGAGCGGCTGCGGGCGATCGTGGTGGACGACGCCCAGGAGCTGACTCTCGGCGGGGTGGAGCTCCTGGAGGCGTGCCGCTCTCGGGGTGTCGCCGTGCTGGCGTTCGGCGATCCGGATGTCGGCTCGGGGAGCTTCCGCGGCGCCAGCCCGGAGAACTTCTCCCGCCTCGCAGCCGCCGGGCCGGTGCACGTGCTGGAGCGGATGCACCGCGGCACCGACGCCCATCGACGCCTGATCGCCGCCGTCACGGCCCGCATCGGAGCTGCCGGCCTCGTCGCGCACCGCCTGCGCCCTCCCACCGCCTCCGACGCGCCGACGGTCGACGACGAGAGTGTCCGTGCCGTCACCGCCCGTTCCGCGTCGGAAGAGCATGACGTGATCGCACGTCTGCTCCGAGAGCGCCACGTCCACGACGCGGTGCCGTGGTCCTCGTGCGCCGTCATCGCGCACGACAGTCGACAGGTTGCGACTCTCGAAGCCGAACTCGCCGCTCGCGAGGTGCCCACGCGCACCCGCGGGCAGCGACCGCTGGCTGAGGCCCGCGCGGTGGCGGATCTGCTGCGCATCGCACTGCTGGCGGAGCTCGATCCCGCCGGCTGGAGCCTCGAGGACGCCGTCGATGCCCTTCGCGCCGGCGGGATGGATCCGGTCGAGATCCGCCGGCTGCGTACCGCCCTGCGGCTGTCGGCGCTCGCTGCGGAGCCGCCGGCGGAGGCTGCCTCCGACGAGCGGGTCGTCTCCAGCGCCGAGCTGCTGGTCTCCGCGCTCGGTCATCCCGTCGCGTTCGCCCTGCTCGACACCCGAGAGGGTCGCCGCGCCGAGCGGATCGCGCGGACCCTGGCGGATGTCCGCGCTCACTGGGATCTCGTCCACGCGGGCGGGGCCCAGGCGCCCACCGCCCACGAGATCCTGTGGAGTGCGTGGGACGGCCTGGGTGCCGAGCGGTCATGGGTCGCCGCAGCCGAGGGGTCGGGGCCGCTCGCCGCACAGGCCGGCAGAGAGCTCGACGCGCTGGTGGCACTCTTCCAGGCCGCCAAACGTCACGGCGAGAGAGCGGACGGCACCTCACCCGGGGCGTTTCTGCGCGGCATCCTCGATTCGGACGTCGCCGAAGATCGGCTGGTCGACGATTCCCGGGCGGATGCCGTCGACATCCTCACCCCCGCCGGCGCCCTCGGAGCCGAGTACGACACCGTCGTCGTCGCCGGGGTCCAGGAAGGCGTCTGGCCGAACCTGCGGGCGCGAGGAAGTCTGCTGCAGACCTGGCGGCTGGCGCCGCTCGCCCTCGGGGGTTCCGAAACCGCCGACACGCTGGATCGACGACGCGGGGTGCTCCACGACGAGTTGCGTCTGTTCGCGCGCGCGTGCTCCCGCGCCCGCCGACGCCTCATCGTGACCGCCGTCGACGACGACGACACGGGGCCGAGTCCGCTCTTCGAGATGCTCCCGCAGGCGCAGCCCGCCGCACGCTCGGCGGCGCATCCGCTGACCCTGCGTGGGCTGGTTGCCCAGCACAGACGTGCGCTCACGGAGCGTCGAGCAGACCCCTCCACGCGACGCGCCGCCGCCGAGCAGCTGCGGCTGCTCGCTGCGGCGGGCGTTCCGGGCGCCGCGCCCGACGAGTGGTATGGCATCGCCCCCGTGACTTCCACAGCGCCGTTGCGCGATCTCACGCGCGAGGACGTGCGCGTATCGCCGTCGCGGCTCCAGACGGTGGAGGAGTGCGAGCTCAACTGGCTGCTCGCCGACCTGGGGGCGGATGACGGGGGAGCCGTCGCGGGCCTCGGCACGCTGGTGCACGCGGCGATGGAGCGCGCAACGGGCTCCGACGAGGACGCGCTGTGGGCGGTCGTGGACGCGCGGTGGAGTGAACTGGAGTTCGAGTCCGCCTGGCGCGAGCGCTCGGAGCGCGTGCGGGCGCGCGAACTCGTGCGACGACTGTCGCTCTATCTGCGGCGGTTCGAACTCGCGGGCGGAACCGTCATCGGCGCGGAACCGCATTTCGAGGTCCCGGTCGCCCTCGATCCGGCCGGCGGTCACGGTGCCATCGTCAGCGGCTACATCGATCGCGTGGAGCGCACGGCCTCCGGGGAGGTGGTGATCGTCGATCTCAAGACCGGAAAGCGTGAGCCGCAGACCGACGCGAAGGTCATCGACAATCCGCAGCTCGCCGCCTACCAGCTGGCGCTCGATGCGGGCGCCATCCCCGAGGCTGCCGGCCTCACGCCCGGCGGGGCGAAGCTGCTCGTGCTGCGCCCGTCCGCGGCCACGAAGGATTATGTGGAACCCCGCCAGCCGCCGCTGGACGACGTCGCTCGCGACGCCTTCCTCGCCCGAGTGCGGGAGGCGGCGACCGTCATGAGCGGCGCGGAGTTCTCGGCGCCGTATGAGGAGCACTGTCGCGATGATCACTCCTACGGCCTGTGCCGCATCCACACGATCAACGCGGTGAGCGCGTCATGAGCGCCGTCTCTCCGACCGCGCTCGCGGCCGCCCTCGGCCAGTTCCCTCCCACGGACGAACAAGCCCGGGTGATCGCGGCGCCCCTCGCGCCCGCGCTCGTCGTCGCCGGCGCCGGCAGCGGCAAGACCGAGACGATGGCGGGACGCGTGGTGTGGCTCGTGGCGAACGGCCTCGTTCCGCGTGACGCGGTGCTGGGTCTGACGTTCACCCGCAAGGCCGCCGGCGAACTCGCCGAGCGCGTGCACCGCCGACTGCAGCGGCTTGCGGAGTTCGAACGCCGCGGACTCGTTCCCCATCTCGAGGCCCTGCACGCGCGGGGGCAGCTGGGGATCCTCGGCGAGCTCGAGCGCAGCGGTGCACCGTCGTCGTCGCGGTACGCCGTGCTCGATGAACTCGTCGTCGCCACCGGCGCCGTCGCGGTCCCCGATGAGGTGTCGGCCGACGCGCTGCTGGAGCGGCCGACCGTCTCCACGTACAACAGCTTCGCCGACAGCATTGTCCGCGAGCACGCCGTCAGACTCGGCCGCGACGCCGAAGCCGCCGTTCTCAGCGAGTCGGCGGCCTGGCTGCTGATGCGACGTGTCGTGCTCGAGTCGGACGATCCGCGGCTGGAGGTACGCGAAGAGGCGCTGCGTTCGATCATCGATGCCGCCCTGCGCATCGCCCGTGACGCTGCTGACAACCGCGTCGACCTCGAGCAGCTCGCGCGCTTTCCCGCGCGCTTCTCGGACGTTCTGGAACGGCCATCGACGTCGGCGCGCGTCACGGTGTACGCCGACATCGCGAAAGCGCAGGTGGCCGTCGGCGCACTGGACGTCCTCGCGGATCTTGCACGGGAGTACGCCCGGCGAAAGCTCCGTCGAGGGGTGATCGATTTCTCCGACCAGGTCGCGGGCGCCTGCGAGATCGTCGAAGCGCATCCGACCGTCGGAGAGGAGTTGCGCGATCGCTATCGCGTGGTGCTGCTGGACGAGTACCAGGACACCTCCGTCGTGCAGACCCAGCTGCTCGCCTCCGCCTTTCGCGATGCGGCCGTCATGGCCGTCGGAGACCCTCACCAGTCCATCTACGGCTGGCGGGGGGCGAGCGCCGGCAACCTCGGCGACTTCGCGACGGCATTCAGCAGCACCGGTCGGGCCGAGACCTTCGCGTTGATGACGAGCTGGCGCAACAGCGTCGACGTGTTGCGCGCGGCTGACGCCGTGCTTGCGCCTCTTGCCGAGAGCGTCCCGGTCGTCGTCGAAGGCCTGCGACCTCGTCCGGGAGCGGGCTCGGGCGAGGTGGAGATCCACATCGACACCGACACCGATGCGGAGGCCGACGCCGTGGCGGACTGGTTCGCGCGTGTACGGCACGAGCGCGCCCGAGCGGGCGCCGCGACGACAGGAGCCGTGCTCTTTCGCAGCAAGAAGCACATGGTGCATTTCGCGGACGCCCTGGGCCGGCGCGGCATCCCGCACCGCATCCTCGGCCTCGGCGGGCTGCTGTCCACTCCGGAGGTCGTCGACGTGGTCGCGACGCTCCGCGTGATCAGCGACCCGCGCGCGGGTTCGTCGCTGATCAGGTTGCTCGCCGGCCCGCGCTGGGGGATCGGCGTGGCTGATCTGCG
This sequence comes from Microbacterium sp. DMC48, assembly GCF_056313825.1. NCBI lineage: Bacteria > Bacillati > Actinomycetota > Actinomycetes > Micrococcales > Microbacteriaceae > Microbacterium > Microbacterium sp. DMC48. Next base: position 65,987 of record NZ_JBQUZN010000004.1, read on the forward strand.
GGCATTGAGTGAGCTGTCCCGCAGGATCAGCCGTCACGACGCCGCGCTTCGGCCCTTGGAGCCCGACGTCGTGGCGCGGATGCGTTCGTCGGCGGGGGATGACCAGGGCTCGCTCATCGACGCCCTCGACTTCTTTTTGCGCCACGGCGTCGACCACGGTTGGCTGTCCGACTTCACGGCCGCGGCGCGGGAACGCCTGCGCGAGGCGGCCGCCGTCTTCGCCGGCCTGCGTCGGCAGGCGACGCTGCCGATCCCGGAGCTCGTGCGCATGATCGAACTCGAGCTCCGCCTGGACATCGAGCTCGCCGCGAATGAGGCGCGCGGTCCGGCACGCGTCGCCGGCGATCAGCTGCGCGCTTTCGTCGATGAACTGCACGGCTTTCTGGCGACGGATGACCGTGGTTCGCTGCCGAGCCTTCTCGCCTGGCTCGACCACGCCGAGCGCCTCGATGAGTTCGCACCCCGCACGGAGCCGCCCGAGGACGATGTCGTGCAGCTGCTCACGATCCACGGGTCCAAAGGCCTCGAATGGGACGCCGTGGCGGTCGTCCGCCTGGTCGAGGACGAGCTGCCCTCGCGGCCGAAGGACACGCGTGGGTGGCTCGGGTTCGGCGTTCTCCCGTACGAGTTCCGCGGCGACGCGGATTGGCTGCCCGACTTCCGGTGGGATGCCGACCGGTCCCCGACGCAGCAGGATCTCGTCGGCGCCCTGAACGACTTCGTCGCGGCCGGGCGCGCGCGCCAGCGTGATGAGGAGCGTCGGCTGGCGTACGTCGCCGTCACTCGTGCACGCGACCACCTGCTTCTGAGCGCTTCGCACTGGTCGGGCACCACGTCGCCGCGTCGCCCGAGCGCTTTCCTGGAGGAGATGGCCGCGGCCCTGGGCCGGACGCTCGACCCGGACGTCGACCCGGGCGAGAACCCTTTCGAGGGTCGCCGCCGCCTCCTGACGTGGCCGCTCGATCCCCTCGGAGCGCGGCGCGGCACCGTCGCCGCCGCCGCCGACGGCGTGCGGCGGGCGGCGGACGCCGAGCCCACCGCCGAACTCGCCCTCCTGCTCGCCGAGCGGGCGGAGCGGCAGCGCTCGGCGCGACCGGCGGCGCCCGTGCGCATCCCGGCATCCCGTTTCAAGGACTTTCTCGGCGACGCGCCGGCGCTGCGCCGTGCGCTGCCCGAGCGTCCGTATCGCCAGTCGCGCCTGGGCACCGCGTTTCATTCGTGGGTGGAGCAGCGTTCCGGCATCGTGGGGGCCGGCGTCTCACTCGAGGACGCGCTGTGGGACGACGATGACGCGAACCCCGCTGCCGACGTTCCGTCCGCCTCGACACCCGCCGACCTCGCGCAGCTGCAGGAGCGCTTTCTGGCGTCGGAGTGGGCGTCGTTACGGCCGTTGGAGGTCGAGACGGAGATCGACGTCACGATCGACGACGCTCTCGGCGACGGCCGGGCGCACGTCGTGATCTGCAAGCTCGACGCCGTCTACCGGCGCGGCGATCGCATCGAGATCGTCGACTGGAAGACGGGCCGTGCGCCGCGCACCGCCGCCGAGAGGGAAGAGCGGATGATCCAGCTGCGCCTGTACCGCGAGGCGTACCACGCCCGGCACGGCATACCGCGAGAGCAGATCGACGTGGTGCTCTTCTACGTCGCCGAGGGGCTCATCCTCCGGGACTGATGGTCGCGGTGGCGCGCGCGGCCGGCGTCAGGCCGTTCCCGTCCACCGCCGCAGCGCGTTGCGGGCGGCGGTATCGCGGTCGATGTCGTCGGCCGAGGGCTCACCGGGGGTGTCGTCTGCCACGGCATCGCCTCGACCGTCCTCGGGCGCGGAGCCGTCGTGCACGGGAATGTCGGACGTGTGCACCGGAACGCGCGTGGCTGACGCGTGTGCCGGCTGCGCCCACTCGGACATCTCGATCGCGACGGTGTCGAGGCGGCTGGTCTCGACCATGCCGGTCGCATTCTCGTCGGCGAGGAAGGTGGCGAGGGTCTCGGGGTCGAAGCTGTCGGTCTGCATCGAGGTGTCCGCGGCCTCGCCCGCTCCGGCAGGCACCCGCTGGGTCGCTGCGAGTGCCTGATCGAGCGTGACATCATCACGTGCTCGCACGGGCTCGTCGCGAACGTTGGCGTCGAGCGATTCGAGCAGTGCCACGGCGTCGCGGACGACGTCCTGCTGACCGGCCTCGTGGCCGTGCACCAGCCATATCGCGAACTCCAGCTCCGCGTGCAGCCGAGCCCGCTCGGCGAGAAGGGCATCGGGCGCGCGGTGCGAACGACGCGCGTACTCGTCGAGCACGTCGGCCTGAGCGGCCGGGGCCGAGGCCGTCCAGCGCACATCGATGGCCGGGTCCCCGACGCCGAGCGCACCCCAGGTCAGAAGGCCGGTGACGGCGGGGATGCCGTCGGCATCGTCTTCGAAGACGAAGGATGCCGGGTCCACCCCACCCAGAACGACGGTCGTCTCGAAGCGCCACAGCGGATCGGAGCCGATGGCGGTGCTCCAGCGTCGGAGCAGACCGAAGGGCAGCAGGCCCGTCGACTCCGCCCGATCGAGGAGGCGCTCGGCCTCGTCGCGCACCTGCGCAGACGTCAGCATCGGCAATCCCGCGTCGCGGATCACCGTCACCGGGAGGTCGTGAACCGCCGCGATCGCGGCGGCGAGAGCGGTGGCGACCCCCCGGCCCGCGGGCACGTGGGCGGCATCGACCCGGTAGCCGGGCAGCAGGGTCTGGACGAGGGCGCTGCGGCCATCGACCGTCGTCTGACCGAGCACATCCGGGGCGCCGAACGGCAGCACTCCACGCACCCCCGCGGTCAGCGACGTCAACGCCCGCGCCTCGGAGCGCAGATCCTGCTCGGCCTGGTCGTTGACGGGTACGCGCACCACGACTCGTCGGCCGTCGTCGAGCGTGGCGATCGCGCTGTCGTAGCGGCCGGAGACGCCCTCGGTCAGCGGCGCCACACCGACCACCGCGACGCGGGGAAGGGCCGACGTGACCGACGCGGCTAGAGTGAGTGGTGAGCGTGCCATGCCCCCAGGGTAGGTGTGCCGCGCCCCGTCCCCGTGTGCGCCACGCCCGTCGAGGAAGGTCCCGGATGTCGCCATCGGCTGAGCCGCCCGTTCCCGTTCGTCCGCCCGCTCTTGCGCGCGGCGGCATCGACCGCTGCGCCGAGGAGCGCGACGCACCGGACCTGCTTGCGCGTCTTCGCGCCGAGAGGTCGACGCGGGTGGTCGCCGTGCACGGCGATCGCGCCCCGCTCGACGGCGACGGGACGCTGCGCACCGTGCCGGTCGAGAGCATTCGTGACGGGGTGTCGTGGGCATTCCTCGGACGCGACGGCGCAGGCGCCGCGGTGCTGCTCGCGGCATCCGGCGCCGACCATGACGTTCCCCTGAGCGCGCATCCCGCCGACGGGTGGGCAGCGCTGCGGGCGGTCGGCGGAGAGATGTCGGCCACGGACGCCGGACTCCTCGTCGAGGCGGTCGCTCTGGGGCGATGGCTGGTGGAAGCGCCCTTCTGCTCCCACTGCGGTGCGCGCACCGAGGAACGTGCAGCGGGCTGGGCGCGCCACTGCCCGGTCTGCGGGCGCGAGCATTTTCCCCGCACCGACCCCGCCGTCATCGTCGCCGTGATCTCTCCGGACGGCTCGTCGTTGCTGCTCGGCAAGAACGCGCTGTGGGCGGATCGCAACCTCTACTCGACGTTCGCCGGCTTCGTCGAGGCGGGGGAGTCGCTGGAGTCGGCGATCGTGCGCGAGGTGCAGGAGGAGGCCGGCGTGATCGTCGAGGCGCTGCACTACCGGGGGTCGCAGTCGTGGCCCTACCCGCGCTCGCTGATGCTCGGATTCCATGCGACGGCGGTCAGCATGTCGGCGGCCTGCGCCGACGGCGAGGAGATCGTCGACGTCCGGTGGTTCTCGCGCGGGGAGATCCGTGGAGCGCTGCGCGGCGAGGGCGACGTGCTCCTTCCGGGCACGACATCCATCGCGCACCGGCTGATCGCCGACTGGGCGGGAGATCCCGCGTGAGCGGACGCGCACTGGAGGGCCTGGACGACGAGCAGCGGGTCGCGGCGGCGACGCTGCGCGGACCCGTGTGCGTGCTTGCGGGCGCCGGCACGGGAAAGACGCGGGTGATCACGCACCGCATCGCCCACGGCGTCGACACGGGGGCTTATTCGCCGTCGAGAGTCATGGCGGTGACCTTCACAGCGAAGGCAGCGGGGGAGATGCGCGGGCGGCTCCGCGCGCTCGGTGTCGAAGGGGTCGCCGCACGCACGTTCCATGCGACCGCGCTGGCGCAACTGAACTTCTTCTGGCCGCAGCTCGCCCGCGACACCGCACCCTCGATCATCGACAACAAGGTACGCGTGCTCGGGCAGGCCGCCGACAGCCTGGGCCTCCGCCTGGACGGCACCACCCTGCGCGACGTCGCCAGCCGCATCGAATGGCGCAAGGTCGCGATGCGCACGATCGATCAGGATGCCGCAGCGCACCCCGAGGGGCTTGGTGCCGCCCTGGATGCACCGGCGCTCACAGACCTGCAGCGCCGATACGAGAAGCTGAAGGACGAACGCCGTCAGCTGGACTTCGAGGATGTCCTGCTCGCGTGCGCCGGGATGCTGGAATCGGAGCCGCGCGTCGCGGCGGCCGTGCATGAGCAGTACCGCCACCTGACGGTCGACGAGTTCCAAGACGTCTCGCCTGTGCAGCACCGCCTCCTGGAGCTCTGGCTCGGAGACCGACGAGACCTCTGCGTCGTCGGCGACGCGAGCCAGACCATCTACTCGTTCGCCGGCGCCGACCCGCGCTACCTGCTCGAGTTCCCCGACCGCTACGAGGATGCCACCGTCGTGCGGCTGGAACGCAACTACCGCTCCGACCCGGCGATTCTCGGTGTCGCGAATGCGCTCATGCGCGGACGCCCCGGAGCCCTGGTCCTGCGTTCGGACCGATCGACGGGCCCCGTCCCGTCGGTCACCGCGTACGACGACGATCAAGCGGAAGCCGACGGCGTGGCTGCGGCGGTGGCGGCCCAGCTCGCGTCGGGCATCGAGCCGAACGAGATCGCCGTGCTGTATCGAGCCAACGCGCAATCAGCGCCCGTGCTCTCGGCCCTCGCCTCGCGCGGCATCGCTGCGACCGTCCTCGGCGGCAAGCGATTCTTCGACCTGCCCGAAGTCCGCCAGGCGGTTTCGCTCCTGCGCGGCGCCTCTGTCGCACCGACCGCGGACGGTCTGGTGCGGGCGGTGCGGGACGTGCTGCGGTCGGTCGGCTTGACCGACGACCCGCCTCCGGCCGGTGGGGCACTTCGCGACGCGTGGGAGGCGCGAGCCGCCGTGCTGCGTCTGGCCGAGCAGGCACCGGAAGACACCACCCTGCGGGCGTTCACCGACGAGCTCATCCTTCGTGGGCGCAGTCAGCACGAGCCCACTCTGCGGACGGTGACGCTCGCTACGCTCCACGCGGCGAAAGGCCTGGAGTGGGATCACGTCCACCTCCTCGGGCTCGCGGAGGGACTGCTGCCGATCTCTTACGCCACGGGCTTCGACGAGATCGACGAGGAACGAAGACTCGCCTACGTGGGGGTCACGCGGGCTGCGCGTACCCTTTCGATGAGCTGGTCGGAACGGTCGGGATCGCGCCCGCGTCAGCGTTCTCGCTTCCTTCAGGAGATCGGCACAGGCACCGTGCGTGCGGGCGATGCGCATGCCACGTCCGCCGGACGCGCGCGGCGCTGAGCCCCACCGAGAGGCTCGACGGCGGCTCATCGGGGCGTGACCCAGAGGAATCGAGGGCGTCGCGCAGAAGCCTGCCGGTGAGGATGCCGGCTTCGATCAGCAGGCCGGGATCCGTGCGTACCGGATCGCGACCGAGCAGCTGCGCAGCAAGGAGCGGCCACTGCGGGTCTTCGGCGGTGCGACGCGCGTGCTCGCACGCGGTGCACGCCGTCACGCCGGGGACGACGACGGGTCCGACGTGCACGCGGTCGCCGGCGAGTTCGATCGGGATATGGGTGACGTCGGCACGCATGAGCCGCGCGGCACGGCGCGGCTCGATGAGCCGGTCGGCGACGACGATCACCGGCACCCCCTGCTGCGGCGCGTCCACGGCCCAGGTGTCGACCGACACGCGCGCCAGGCCCGCGGCATCCCACCCCGCCATCAGCGCTTCACGCTCGATGCTCGTCAGCGATTCGGGCACCTCCACCCTGACCGCGCGCGGCGTCGGTGACTCACGGGTGAGCGCTTGCTCGATTCGTCCCGCGAACTCTGCGGCTTCCGCCGCGGTGGCGCCGAAGCTGCGTGCCAGAGGGACCAGCCCCGCGTCGGCGACGCCGTCGGCGAGGGCATCGAGGAGGCGCTCCTGCCACGGGAGCACGCCGTCGACGCGGATCGCCGGATCCGTGCCGAGTTGGAGGCTGGAAGGCGTGCGCCACAGCGGCGGGGACGAAGCGGCCAAGCGGAGCATGCCCCGATTCTGAGGCCCGACGCGCCCGCCTGCCGCGACTGTCCACAGACGCGGCACGGGACCCCGGAGAGATTCCGGCGGGGGAGGAGGCGCCGGCTCACACCGGCCGGGGATCCTCCGGACCGTCGTCATCGGTGGTGCGCGCCTCGGGTGCGCCTCCGCCCTGCTCCGCCTCTCCAGCCGCCTCCTCGGCCGCTTCGGCCAGCAGCGCGTCCAGCGCCTCGTCGAGAGCATCCCGTTCGGGGTCCTCGCCGCGTTCGTGGGCGACCAGACGTGCGACGAGCGCCTGCGGGTCGTCGATGTCACTCGCTCCCGGCATGAGGTCGGGGTAGTCCCAGAGGCGATCGCGCGCCTCGATGCCCACGGCATCCGTGACGGCCCGCCACATCGCCGCCGCTTCGCGCAGTCGTCGGGGGCGCAGTTCCAAGCCGACGAGGGAGGCCATCGCCTGTTCGGCGGGACCGCCCACCGCTCGGCGGCGACGCACCGCCTCGGCGATCTTCGCCGAGGCGGGAAGACGCGAGGTCGCATCGGCGGTCACGACCTCCACCCAGCCTTCGATGGTCGCCAGGAGGTTCTCGAGCCGGCCCAGCGCGGCCTCCTGCGCGGGCGTGCGTTGGGGAAGCAGCGCTCCGGACTCGAGAGCCGAGCGCAGTTCCTCCGGCGAGGACGGGTCGAAGCGTGATGCGAGGTCTTCGAGGGCCGTGGTGTCGACGTGGATGCCGCGGGCGAACTCGGTCACCTGGGTGATCACGTGCAGCCGCAGCCACCGGGCGTGGCGGAACAGGCGAGCGTGCGCCAGTTCGCGGGTGCCCAGATACAGGGCGAGCTGGTCATCGGTCACATCGAGATCGCGGGCGAAGTCGGCGAAGTTCTGCGGCAGGATCGCCGCGATGCCGTCGGGCATGACGGGAATGCCGACGTCACCGCCGGAAACCACCTCCTGCGACAGACGTCCGATGACGCCGCCGAGCTGAGCGGCGAACAGAGAGCCGCCCACGCGCCGCATGAACGTGCCCGCTCCGGCGACCAGCTGTCGCATCTCTTCCGGGGTCTGCTCGTCGATCGCGGCGGTGAGTGCCCCCGCGATCGAATCGGCGACGGGCTCGGCCAGCTCCTGCCAGACCGGAAGTGTCGCCTCGACCCACTGTCCGCGGGTCATGGCCTGCGCCGGGGCCGCGAGGTCGGAGATCGTCGTGGCTTCGCTCAGCCAGAGGGTCGCGAGGCTGAAAGCCTGGTCGAAGTCCTGACGATCGCCCGACGTGATGCCGAGCCCGTCCTTGTTCGCCAGGTGCAGCGCTTGTGTCTTCGCGGCGCTCCAGTCGATGCCGTCGTCGCTGCCGGTGGCGAAAGCGTGCTGCATCTGCGCCATCATCTGCTGCAGCATGGCGGGATCCACGCCCATGCGGGAGAGGCTCTCGAGCTGTTCGGGGTCGAGGCCTGCACCACCACCGCCGAGCAGGTTCCGCAGCAGTTCTTGGAATTCGTCCTCGGGGCGGTCGGGAGTCTCGTCAGCCATATCAGGCGCCTTTCAGCAGGCGGATATCGTCGCGTTCTACGCTAATGGCTGGACTTCCCCGCACGGCCGCCTCGGCCCGCCACGGAGGATGTCCCGTGTACGCCGATCGCGAACGATCGGCCGGGAGGATCTGCTGTGGCACTGTTCGACGAGGGCACGACGGTCGTGCCCGCTCGCCGCCGTCCGGTGTCTCGCCCCCTGCGCGTGGGCGTGTGGGCTCTTGCGGTCGCCTTGGTGGCGCTGCTCGCCCTCACGCTGCTGCCCACCAACTACGTCATTCAGCGTCCGGGGCCGGTCTTCAACACGCTGGGGTCGGCCCCCGACTCGTCGGGCGCCGACGTGCCGCTGATCACCGTGAAGGGCGCCCCGACCTACCCGACCTCCGGTGCACTGGACCTGCTGACGGTGCAGGTCGTCGGCAATCGCGAACGGACGCCGTCGTGGTTCGAGCTCGCTCTCGCCTGGTTCGACCCGGCGAAGGCGGTGCTCCCGTTGGACGACGTGTTCCCGCAGGGTCAGACGACCGAGCAACGCAACCAGGAGAGCGCGGTGATGATGGTCGACTCGCAGAAGGAGGCGACGGCTGCCGCTCTCACGCAGCTCGGCTACGACGTCAAGCCGATGGTCGAGGTCTACGCGCTCACCGACGACTCGGCGGCGCAGGGCATCCTCCAGAAGGGCGACATCATCCGCAGCGCGAACGGTCAGGCGATCACCGAGACCGATCAGCTGCGCACCATCATCAACGCCGGCGCGGGCGCTCCCGTTCGGCTCACGATCGACCGCTCCGGGGCCAGCGAGAACGTCGAGGTGACCCCGAAGCAGGCCACCGTGGACGGCAAGAGCACGTGGCTCGTGGGAATCTCGACCATGCACGACTACGACTTCCCGGTCGACGTCACCCTGCAGCTGAACAACGTCGGCGGGCCCAGCGCCGGCATGATGTTCGCCCTGGGCATCATCGACACGCTCAGCGACGGGAACCTCAACGGCGGCGAGCAGGTCGCCGGAACCGGCACGATCGATGCCGCCGGCACCGTCGGGCCCATCGGTGGGATCCGCCAGAAGATGTACGGGGCGGTGGGTGCCGGAGCGACCTACTTCCTCGCCCCCAAGGACAACTGCGACGAGGTGGTCGGACACGTCCCATCCGGTCTCCGGGTGTTCTCCGTCGCGACCCTGAAGGACTCGTTGCAGGTGCTGTCGACGATCCGCGACAAGGGTGACCTCGACGCGCTTCCGACCTGCCGCTGACCTCACGGCATCCTGGAAGGTTGCTCGGCATCCCTCCAGAATCACCCCACCTAGGATGGTGGTGTGACCACGACCTCAGCGCCGAACCAGGCCACGCCGAACCCCGTCCGTCGCGCGATCGCCATCACGCTCGCGGTCATCGCGGTCGTCGTCGTCGGCTTCTTCATCTTCGCGAGCCTCTACGCCGACTGGCTTTGGTACGACCAACTCGGGTTCTCGAGCGTGCTGTGGACGCAGTGGACGGCGCGCGTGATCATGTTCGTCGTCGGCTTCCTGGCGATGGCCGTGCCCGTGTTCATCGCGATCCAGCTCGCCTACCGACTGCGTCCGGTCTATGCCCGGCTGACGTCTCAGCTCGATCACTACCAGGAGGTCGTGGAGCCGCTTCGTCGGTTGGCGATGTGGGGGATCCCGGTGTTCTTCGGGTTCTTCGCGGGCTTCGCCGCCTCGGCGCAGTGGGAGACGGTCTGGCTGTGGTTCAATCGCGTCGATACCGGCGACCTGGACCCGCAGTTCCAGATGGACACCGGCTTCTACATGTTCTCGCTGCCGTTCTTCAGTTCGGTCCTCGGGTTCGCCTCGGCTGTGCTGCTCGTCTCGCTGCTGCTGTCGGCGCTCGTGGCGTATCTGTACGGGTCGGTGCGCATCGGGCAGCGCGAGCTGCGCATCTCGAAGGCCGCGCGCATCCAGCTCGCCGTCCTCGCCGGCCTCTACCTGCTCGTGCAGGGCGTGAGCATCTGGCTCGACCGCTACAAGACGCTGACGCAGCAGAGCGATCGCATCACCGGCGCCAGCTACGTCGACGACCACGCGGTCATCCCCGGCCTCACGATCATCGCCATCGCGGCCGCGATCGTCGCCGTTCTCTTCTTCGTGACGGCGATCATCGGCCGGTGGCGGTTCCCGCTGATCGGTGTGGGCCTTCTCGTCGTTTCGGCGCTGGTCGTCGGCGTCGCGTATCCGTGGGTCGTGACCAACCTGCAGGTGCGTCCCAACCAGGAGACCCTGGAGAGCCCGTACTACCAGCGCAACATCGACGCCACGAAGAAGGCGTACGGCATCGACGGCCTGACCAAGAGCGACTTCCAGGCGGTCACGAACGTCGCCCCCGGCCAGCTGCGCTCCGACGCCCAGACGACGGCGTCGATCCGCATCATGGACCCCGCCATCATCTCGCCCACGGTGCGCCAGATCGAGCAGTACCGCGCGTACTACCAGTTCACCAACCCGCTCGACGTCGATCGCTATCAGATCGACGGCAAGTCGCAGGACACCGTCGTCTCGGTGCGCGAGTTGAACATGGCCCAGCTCGGACAGGCCGCCTCCTGGTACAACTCGACGCTCGTCTACACCCACGGTTACGGCATGGTCGCGGCCAAGGGCAACGAGCGCACGGCCGACGGCAACCCCGTCTTCATCGAGCGCGGCATCCCGACCACGGGCGCGCTCACCACGAGCGAGAAGTACGAGCCGCGCATCTACTTCGGCGAGAACTCGCCGCCGTACTCGATCGTGGGTGCCCCGGAGGGGACACCCGACATCGAGCTGGACTACCCGCGGGGCACCGGTGACGCCGCCCAGACGAAGACGACGTTCCAGGGCAACGGCGGGCCGAACGTGGGCAACCCGTTCAACCGCCTGATCTACTCGTTGAAGTTCCAGTCGACCGACATCCTGCTCTCCGACGGCATCAACGCGGACTCGCAGATCCTCTACGATCGCGATCCGATCGACCGCGTGAACAAGGTCGCGCCGTACCTGGAGCTCGACAACGACCCGTACCCGTCGGTCGTCGACGGACGCATCGTCTGGATCGTCGACGGCTACACGCTGAGTGCCAACTACCCGTACTCGTCTATCGTGAGCCTTCGCGATGCGATCAGCGATACGACGAACACCACGCCGCGGGTGGCCCTCGACGACGTCAACTACATTCGCAACTCCGTCAAGGCCACCGTCGATGCGTATGACGGCAAGGTGACCCTGTACGCGTGGGACGACACCGATCCGCTGCTGAAGGCGTGGCAGAAGATCTACCCCTCGACGGTCAAGCCGCTGTCGGACATGAGCGCCGACCTCATGAGCCACGTGCGCTACCCGACGGACCTGTTCAAGGTGCAGCGCGCGATGCTGGGCACCTACCACGTCGACGACGCGGGCTCGTTCTACCAGCGCGACAACGCCTGGAAGACCCCGAACGATCCCACGCAGAAGAACCCGGTGCTCCAGCCGCCGTACTACCTGACGATGAAGATGCCGGGGCAGGATGCCGCGAGCTACTCCATGTTCACGACGTTCATCCCGGGCGGTGACGACACGCGCAACGTGTTGATGGGATACCTGTCGGTGGACTCGGATGCCGGAGCCACGGCGGGTGTCAAGGACCCGAACTACGGCAAGCTGCGCATGCTGGAGATCAACGCCGAGACACCCGTCCCCGGACCCGGACAGGTGCAGAACACGTTCGATGCCGATCCCAGCGTGTCGGCGTTCATCAACATCCTGAAACAGGGGCAGTCGGAGGTCATCAACGGCAACCTCCTCACGCTGCCGGTCGGTGGAGGACTGCTGTACGTCCAGCCGGTGTTCGTGCAGTCCTCCGGGTCGACGAAGCTCCCGACCCTGCAGAAGGTGCTGGTCGCCTTCGGCAACCAGGTGGCCTTCGAGAGCACGCTTCAGGATGCGCTCGACAAGCTGTTCGGCGGCGACTCGGGCGCGAGTGCCGGCGACGGCGACGTCACCCCGTCCGCGACACCGAGCCCGGCTCCGACCGACGGCTCGAGCTCCGGCTCGGGTGCGACCGGCGGCGGCACCGGGACGAGCGTCGAGTTCCAGGCGGCGCTCAAGGACGCCCAGCAGGCGATGATGGACCGGCAGAGCGCCCTGACGCAGGGCGATTGGGCCAAGTACGGCGAAGCCGACGCGCGGCTGACGGCGGCGCTGCAGAAGCTCATCCAGCTGGAGGGTCAGGGCTGAGACCCGGACGCGCATGATCCACGGCCCGGAGGCGGTGACGCCTCCGGGCCGTGTGCATGGGCGCGAGGATGCGCGCGGAGGGGTCAGCGGCTGAGCGCGTACCAGATGAGAAGCAGCGTGACCGCGAATCCGGTGAACTGGTTGAGCCACAGGAAGCGATCCCACCCGCGGGTGGCACGCTCGGCATCCTGGTCCGCGACGTTGCGGTACGGCCAGACGGTGACGATGTAGGGCAGCGCGAGGAGAGCCGCGAGCGGTCCCGGCCACGCGGTGCCGAACATCGCGACGCCGGCCGTCGCATACCCGGCGATGGCGAGGCGGACGGTGGTGCGGGCACCGAAGACCGTCGCGATGGACGAGATGTCGGCCTCTCGATCCGCCACGACGTCCTGCACGGCCCCGAAAGCGTGCGAGGCGATGCCCCAGAGGGCGAAGGCGACGATCACGGCGCTCAGCTGCCACGTCCACGTCGCGCCGGCCAGCACCAACCCGTACACGGCGGGGGAGAAGAAGTGGATGCTGCTGGTCACCGAGTCCGCGACGGGACGTTCTTTCAGACGAAGCGGCGGCGCGGAGTAGAAGACGACGAAGAAGAGGCTGATCGCGAGCACCAGCCAGGAGATGGGTGTGCCGACCAGCACGAGGTAGACGACGAACGGCAGGCACGACAGAGTGGCCGCCCAGAGCGTGATGGCGTGCAGGCGACGCTCGAGCACGGCGCCGTGGGCGCCACCCTTGCGGGGGTTGCGCAGATCGGACTCGTAGTCGAAGACATCGTTGATCCCGTACATCGCCAGGTTGTAGGGGATCAGGAAGAAGACGGTGCCGACGATGAGGGTCGCATCGATCCTTCCGGTCGTGAGGACGGTGGCCGCCGCGAAGGGGTAGGCCGTGTTGATCCAGCTGACGGGTCGAGACGAGAGGAGGAGCTGGCGGGCGGTGGCGGTCGCGGTCATCGTGCGGAATCCGTCTCGGTGTCGGTGGGGGAGGAGGGGTCGCGTCGAGGCGGGCGGAGGAGCTCGGCGACCGCGGGGACGGCGAAGGCGGCCACGATCGGATAGGACAGATCCTCGATGGGAGCCAGGCCCACACGGATGCCGCTGATGAGCGCGTCGGGATAGGTGAACAGGCCGGCGGCGATCATCGCGTTGTCGAAGATCACGGTGAGCACGACCAGAACCACAGCGGTGATCACGCTCGCCGTCAGTCGCATGCCGAGCCCTGGACGGCGAGCCGTCGCGGCGAAGGCGATCGCCCCGACGAGGGCGAACGGCGCGACGATCAGGGGATACGTCACGGCATCCTCCGCACTCGCCGTGCCCGTGCCGTCAGCGCGCGGATCGCTGCAGCATGCACCACGAGCGCCAGATAGCACAGGAAGGCGAGGAAGACGGGCTCTTCGACCGGAAGGTGCGGGGCCAGATCGATCCCCAGGAGATAGGGGCTCTCACCCTTGACGAACACGCCGGTGGCGATGCCGACGGCATCCCAGAGCAGGAAGAACGCCGTCGCGACGAGGACCGTGGCGATCGCGCGCCCGCGGCGGCGCTCGGCCGTTCGGGATGCCGGCCACAGGACGAGGCGAAAGCGTGCATCCAGCGCGATGATCCCGCCCAGCGACACCAGGAGGACGAGCAGATAGGCGCCGGGCATGTCAGTCGTCGCCGGCGCCGCGGCGGATGCTCCGTCCTGCTCCCACGCCGCTCGGCTCCGGGAGGCGGGCCGCTCCGTCGTCTCCACGAAGTCTCTTGACGACCAGCTCGGCCGAGATCAGGCACATCGGAAGGCCGATGCCGGGCAGCACGGAGGTGCCGGCATAGAGGAGCCCGTCGACCTTTCGTGACGCGTTCCGAGGTCGGAAGACGGCACTCTGGCCGAGCGTGTGCGCGAGTCCGAGGGCGCCGCCCCGCCACGCTCCCAGATCGGCTTCGAAGTCGGCCGGTGCGATGGTGCGCCGCACCCGGATGCGTGCGGCGAGGTCCGGGATGCCGGTCCATGCCGCGATCTGCGCGATGACGCGATCTGCGGCTGCCTCGATCAACGGCGCGCCTGCCCCGTCGACGCCGCCGTGCCCGAGTGACGGATCGGCGGGCATCGGAACGAGCACGAAGAGGTTCTCGCTGCCCGCCGGGGCGACCGATGGGTCCGTCGCCGAGGGGCGGCACACGTACAGGGAGGCAGGATCGGGAATCCGCGTGTCGCGGCCGAACACATCGCCGAAGTTCTTCTGCCAGTCCCGGGCGAACAGCAGGGTGTGGTGGGCCAGCTGCGGAAGCTCGCCCTCGACGCCGAGCAGCAGCAGAAGGGCGCCGGGTCCGGGGTTGCGCCGTCGCCACCACCGTTCCGGGTAGGTCTGCAGCGACTCCGGCAGCATCGTCGTCTCCGTCGCGTGCAGGTCTGCGGACGACACGACGATGTCGGCTTCGTGCACCGTGCCGTCGGCCAACCGGATGCCGATCGCGCGCGCATCGTGGGTGAGGATCTCCGCCACGGGCGACGCCGTGTGCACGGTGGCGCCCTGGGCCTCGGCCACGCGGGAGACGGCCGCGATCACCTCGGTGAAGCCGCCCTGTGGGTAGAGGACGCCCTCGTCCAGGTCGAGGTGGCTCATGAGGTGGTACAGGCTCGGCGCATCGTAGGGGGATGATCCGAGGAAGACCGCGGGGTAGCCCAGGATCTGGCGCAGGACGGGATCGGCGAAGCGCCGCGCGACGTGGTCGTTGAGCGATCGCGTGAGCAGGGGAGCGAGGCGAGGCAGCTGACCGGCCACGGCCGGGGCCCGCAGACCCTTCGTGGAGGCGTAGGTGTCGTAGAGGAACCGCGACACGGCGAGGTCGTACGCATCGTGGGCCGAATCGAGGTACTCGTCGAGACGTGCTCCGGCGCCCGGCTCGCGGCTCTCGAAGAGCTCCCGCGCCTGCGCGCGACCGGACACCACGTCGATCGGATCGCTGGGTGCGGCGCCGTTTGGCTCGGGATAGACGCGATAGGCGGGGGTCAACGGCACGAGATCGAGCTGCTCGGCCGCTGTGGTGCCGCACAGGCGGAAGAAGTGATCGAAGACCTCGGGCATGAGATACCAGCTCGGTCCCGTATCGAAGCGGAAGCCGTCGCGCTCCCACGAGCCCGCTCGACCGCCCAGCTCGGGGGAGGCCTCGTGGAGGTCGACTCTCCAGCCGTCGCGCGCGAGCAGGGCGGCGGTGGCGAGCCCTGAGATGCCTCCGCCGATGACGAGGGCCGTGCGGCTCATGCGGTGCTCCGTTTCGGGGGGCGGCCGGCGAGGGCACGGGCCGCGATGGTTGCTTTGACGGGGGTGGGCACGGAGACCCGCGCGGTCTCGTCGTCATCGCGCAGGCGGCGGGAGAGCTCCGCGAACAGGCCGTGTGCGGTGGTCACAGCGCGCCGGCAGTCGGCGGGCAGGTCGGCGATCGCCCGCGCGGCGGCATCCAAGTCGGCGTCGATGCGGTCGAGGACGGCGATGCGGTCTCGGTGTCCGTCCTGGAGGCCGAGGTAGTCGCGACCGAGGCGGTTCTCGTCGTCCGCGCGGTCGCGGAGGAAGTTCACGTCCTGGAAAGCGGCACCGAGGCGGCGGGCGCCGTCGACGAGAGCCGGATCGGCGATCAGCGGCGTGCTGCGACCGGCGTTGACGAAGATCTGCAGGCACATCAGACCGACGACCTCCGCCGACCCGTAGACGTAGGCGTCGTGCGATGCGTCGTCGTGCTGCGTGCGTGTGAGGTCGGTTCGCATGGAGGCGAAGAACGGCCGGATGAGATCATGACCGATCCCGCACTCGCGTGCCGCCAACGCGAACGCGTGGACGATGAGGTTGGTGCTGAAGCCCCGAGCCACCGCAGCGAGCGTCTCGGCCTCCAGCTCGTCCAGCAGCAGACGCTGGGTGGATGAGGGCAGACCCGTCGCCTCGGCGGCGCCGTCGACGACCTCGTCCGCCACTCGGACGAGCGCGTAGACGCTGCGCACATGCGTGCGCACGCGCGGACCGAGAAGGCGGCACGCCAGGGCGAAGGACGTCGAATAGGCCGTGATCACGGTCGCTGCCGCGTCTTGTGCGCAGCGGTCGTACGACGATCCGCCGCTCACGGGATGCGCTCCTCGATCGTGTTCGCGACCTCGGCCAGCAGTGCGACGACGGCAGGGGGCAGGGACGGCGATGCGGCGCGGGAACGTGCGCGGCGGAGGCGATCGTGAATGAGAGCGACCAGGTCGTCGCGGGCGCCGCTGGCTTCGAGTTCCCGCTGCGCGCGGCGCACGGCGATCGGGCCCGTGTGCGCGACGGCGAGGGCCGAGCTCACCCGCGGCCAGGCGGCGGTGTCGCGCGCGAGCGCGATCAGGGGAGTGCGCTTGGCCTCGCGAAGATCGGCGCCGGGGTCGCGGCCGGCTTGACGACGTGAGCCGAACGTTCCGATGAGGTCGTCGACCAGCTGGAAGGTGAGCCCGAGGTCGGCGGCGGCGAGGGAGAGCTGCGCCCGGGCGGCATCCGATGCCCCGGCCAGGACCGCTCCGGCCAGCAGCGGCGCTTCGAAGGAATAGGCGGCCGTCTTGTCGTGGGCGGCGCCCAGCAGCGCATCGGTCTCGGGATAGTCCGCACGCGCGGCGTGCTCGACATCGGCGAGTTCGCCGGATGCCGAGACGAGGATCGCGTCGTCCATGATCTGCAGAAGCGCGGCGCGTGCCGGTGCGTCGATGGCGACGGAGGCGACCAGCCGCGTGGCCTCGAACAGGAGGAGATCGCCGGCGAGCACGGCCGCGGCGTCGCCGACCGTTGCCGCCTGGTCCGCCGACGCTCCGAAGGAGTGGGCGCGCGTGCGGAATCGACCCGCGACGTTGGGAATGCCGCGTCGCTCCAGATCGCGATCGATGAGGTCGTCGTGCACGACGAAGGCGGTGTGCAGCAGTTCGAGGGCGGCGGCGACGTCCCAGACGGCCGCACCCGCCGTGTGGAGCGCGTCGGTCGATCCGCCGAATGCGCGATAGGCCGCGACGACCAGTGCCGGCCTCAGGCGTTTCCCGTCGGCGGCTGCCGCGGTCGTCGCGGCTGCAAGCGCACGGGCGCCATCGCCGAGGGGCGCGGCCCGCCGTTCGAGCCGCTCGAGGGCGCCATCGATCGCCGCGTCGATCCTTTGCCGCGCGTCGTCGTCGAGCAGCGTGATCACGAGGCTCTCCGAACGGTCGCTTCCTCGAAGACGCCGAGCTGTTCGGCCTGAAGCACCAGCCATGGGCTGAAGGCCCAGGGGGTCGCTCTCAACGAGACGGCCAGATCGGCCGGATCGACCCAGCGGGCCTCGGCGACCTCGAGGGGATTCAGCCGCGGCTCGTCGTCGACGATGGCGGTGTAGACCGGGCAGATCTCGTGCTCGACGATGCCGCTCGCGTCGACGGCGCGATAGCGGAAGAGCGGCAGCGCGAGCTGCACGTCGCGCAGTGTGAGACCGAGTTCTTGTTCCGCCCGGCGATGGACGGCGTCGATCACCGCCTCCGCGGGCCGGGGGTGGCCGCAGAACGAGTTGCTCCACACTCCCGGCCAGGTCTTCTTGTCGAGCGCTCGCCGGGTGACGAGGGTTTCGCCGCGCGAGTTGTACACGTGGCAGGAAAATGCCAGATGAAGGGCGGTATCGGTGCCGTGGACGCTCGCCTTCGGCGCCGTCCCGATCTCGTCCCCGTCGTCATCGAGCAGGACCACGTATTCTGTCGGGGACACGATCTTCTCCTTATTGCTAGTTTAGCTAGCGATTTTAAGGGATACTACCTTTCGAGTGAGGGGGGTGTCCAGCGTGACAGACCGGTGGATCCCAACGACGGAGCGCGACCAGCTCGTGCGCGAGGCGCTCGTCGCCGTGCGCTCCTTCAGCGATTCTATGGACCGCATGCACGGCGTGCTCCGCAGCGACATGGATATGAACGGCTCGGATTTGGCGGCCCTGCGCATGCTGATCGTCCGCGAGCAGCGAGGTGAGTGGGTGTCTCCGCACGAGATCGCACGACACCTCGCCATCTCCACCGCCTCGACGACGAAGCTTCTCGATCGCCTCGCCGAGCGGGGACACATCGAACGCCGTCCTCACCCGGCCGATCGGCGCGCCCGCATCGTCGTGCTCACCGACCGCGCCCGGAGCGAGTTCTATCGCCATCTCGGCGCGCGCATGGCGAAGATGCGCGATGTCATGGATGCCTACAGCGATGACGAGCTGCGTGCGATCGCCCGTTTCCTCGATGACATGGACGAGGCGATGGTCGACTGAATTCCGCCGCAGACGTAGAAACGAAGAAGGCGTCCCGATCGGGACGCCTTCTTCGTTGACCGGATGACACATCCGACCGATTGGTTGCGGGGACAGGATTTGAACCTGCGACCTCTGGGTTATGAGCCCAGCGAGCTACCGAGCTGCTCCACCCCGCGGCACAAGGAATAGCCTAACACGGGTTTTGCCCACCGGTGCACACCCGCCCGACGAGCCGGCGGTCGTTGCTCCGGGCACGGTGGTTCGGGAGGATGGGACGACCGCGTCACGCACACGCCCATCGCGACGGGATCGATATCGGGGCGCCCCAGTGATCACTCCCGAGAGGACACAACCGATGAGAACGGATGCCGTCGGCATCGCCGTCGCACAGTTCGCGCCCACGGCGGACAAGGCCGACAATCTGCGCGTCATCGACGAGCTGGCCGGTGTGGCCGCGGATCGCGGGGCCGAGGTCGTGCTCTTCCCCGAATACTCGAGCTACTTCGTCGACCCGTTCGATGCGACGCTCGCCGCCAACGCGGAGCACCTGGACGGGGCATTCGTCGCGGGACTGACGGCGATCGCTTCGCGTCGCGGTGTCGTGGTTGTCGCGGGGATGGTCGAACACGGTGCGACCCCGCGCGTGCGCAACACCGTTGTCGCCGTGGACGCGACCGGACTTCAGGCGGTGTCACGCAAGCTTCATCTCTACGACGCGTTCGGGCAGCGAGAGTCCGACTGGGTCGAGCCGGCGCCTGTCAACGCTCCGGAAACCTTCGAGGTGGGAGGGCTGACCATGGCGCTGATGACCTGCTACGACCTTCGCTTTCCGGAGGTGGGGCGCGTGCTCGCCGACGCGGGCGCTCACGTGATCCTGGTAGCGGCGGAGTGGGTCAGAGGGCCGCTCAAGGAACAGCACTGGCGAACGCTTCTGCATGCGCGTGCCATCGAGAACACCCTCTACGTGGCAGGCGCCGATCATCCGCCCCCGCTCGGCGTCGGCGCCTCGATCGTCGTCGATCCTCAGGGCGTGGAGATCGCCGGGGTGGGAACCGCGACCGACGTGGCCGTCGGTTTTGCGTATGCCGGGGCCATCGACCGTGTCCGACGCGTCAACCCGGCGCTGCAGTTGCGGCGGTTCAGGGTCGAGCCGCGCTGATCAGCGCCAGTCGGCGGCTTGCCTCGGCGATGACGTCCGTCCGTTTGCAGGCAGCGAAGCGCACCAGCGTGGCATAGTCGGAGCGGTGTTCGGGAGCGACGAATGCCGTGAGCGGAATTGCCACGACACCGGCGCGTGCCGGCAGTTCGCGGCAGAAGTGTGCCGCGTCAGTTCCGGGTTCCATCAGTGCCGCGGCATCCGCCACCGTGAAGTAGGAGCCGGCCGGCGTCGACACCGTGAACCCCGCGGCACGCAGTCCCTCGGCGAGTCGGTCGCGTTTCCGCCCCAGTGTGGCCGCGATCTCGGTGAAGACGGCGTCGGGAAGTCCGAGACCGACGGCGACGGCGTCCTGGAACGGCGTCGTCCTGACGTAGGTGAGGAACTGCTTGACCGCCAGGACGGCGTCGATCAGGTCGGCGGGACCGGTGATCCACCCGATCTTCCATCCCGTGGTGGAGAACGTCTTGCCCGCTGAGGAGATCGACAGGGTGCGCTCTGCGGCTGCGGGATCTGCCGCGATCGGAACATGGGCGCCGTCGAAGACGAGGTGTTCGTAGACCTCGTCCGTGACGATGAGAGCGTCGTGATGCTCTGCCAGCCGGACGATCTCGGCGCGCACGTCCGCGGAGAAGACGGCGCCGGTCGGATTGTGTGGATCGTTCACCAGAATGATCCGCGTGCGGTCGGTCACGGCGGCCGCAAGGAGGTCGAGGTCGGGCTGGAAGTCGGGCCATCGCAGCGGCACGGTGACCAGTCGCGCGCCGGTCAGCGCCACGATGGCCGCGTATGCGTCGTAGTACGGCTCGAAGACGACGACCTCGTCCGCAGGGGAATCGATCAGCGCCAGCAATGTGGCGGCCAGCGCCTCGGTCGCTCCCGCGGTCGTCACGACCTCGCGGTCGGGATCAACGGTGAGCCCGTAGAAGCGCGCCTGATGCGCGGCGATCGCTTGGAGCAGGGCCGGGACGCCGCGACCAGGCGCGTACTGATTGCGTCCGTTCGCGATGGCCGCGCGGGCCGCCTCCAGAACCACGGCGGGGCCGTCCTCGTCGGGGAAACCCTGGCCGAGGTTGATCGCCCCCGATTGTGCGGCCAGCGCACTCATCTCCGCGAAGATCGTCGGGGCGGCGACTCCCGATGCGGACAGTAGTCCCGCGCCCTGTGCCGTGCGGCGCCACGTGCCCGGAATCTCTCGCATCGCGCTCAGGCTACATGCATAGGCTGGGCGAGGGGCGGGCATAAGCAACACACAGAATCGCGCGACATCCTGGTCAGGTCTTGGGAAGAAGGAAGCACACATGAGCGAGAACACCCCCACCAACAGCGAACCGCAGGATGGCGCCGCGCAGGGCATCGATGCCGCGCAGCAGCGTGAGACCGCGCCGGAGCGTCCGCCGCTGCCCGAGCAGTCGGCCACGCACGCGGCTCAGAATTCGCCGGCAGGCGCCGCGACCTCCGCGCCCGCCGGTACGCCGGAGCCGGGCACCGGCTACGCCGCGCAGGCGCCGTACACGGCCCCGACCCCGCCGACGGCTCACACGCCGAGCCCGCAGGCGCCCCACGCGTCCTACCCGGCCCCGTCGTACGGCAGCCCGGCCTTCGGTACCTCGGCGTTCGGCACTCAGGCCACGGCCGTCTACCCGGCTGCGACGACCGCAACGGAGCACGCGCCGTCGGCGAAGCTCGGTGCGGGCAAGATCGTCGGCATCATGGTCGCGGCGGCGCTCGTCGGCGGTGCGGCCGGAATCGGGGTAGCCGCGGCGGGGGCGTCGTTCTTCCCGCAGTCGCAGACCGTGGTCAGCGGAGCACCCTCGACGGTGACGGTGAACAACACGGCCTCGGTCAATCAGACGACGGCGATCGCCGCGAAGGTCGTCCCGAGCGTGGTCACGATCTCGGCGACCGCGGGCTCGTCGGGCGGCACCGGGTCCGGGGTGGTTCTCACCTCCGACGGCTACGTCGTGACGAACACACATGTCGTGACGCTCGACGGTCAGACCGCCGACGCGAAGCTGTCGGTCACCGCATCGGACGGCAAGGTGTACGCGGCGACCATCGTCGGCACCGATCCGACCTACGACCTCGCGGTGATCAAGCTCACTGATGCATCGGGGCTGACTCCGATCGAGTTCGGCGACTCGTCCAAGCTCAACGTCGGCGACGCGACGGTCGCCGTCGGAGCTCCGTTGGGCCTGTCGAACACGGTGACCACGGGGATCGTCAGCGCTCTCAACCGCTCGATCCAGATCGCCTCGTCGGCCGCGCCGAAGGGTGACTCGCAGGATCAGACCCCCCAGCAGGGCGACGGCAACGGCTCGCCGTTCCAGTTCGACTTCGGCCAGGGGCAACAGCAGTCGACCGCGCAGAGCTCCATCTCCATCGCCGTGATCCAGACGGATGCCGCGATCAACCCCGGCAACTCCGGTGGTGCGCTCGTCGACGGCGAGGGCAAGCTGATCGGCATCAACGTCGCCATCGCCTCTGCTGGCGGCTCGAGCTCCAGCGGTCAGTCCGGATCGATCGGTGTGGGCTTCTCGATCGAGTCCGACATCGTCAAGCGCATCACCGACGATCTGATCAAGAACGGCACCGCCACGCATGGTCTGCTGGGTGCAGGTGTCCGTGACGCCGCCACCCAGGAGGGCGCCACGACCGCCGGAGCCTACATCGCGGACGTGACTTCGGGCGGTGCCGCCGCTGCGGCGGGTCTGAAGAAGGGCGACGTCGTGACGTCGTTCAACGGAGTGCCGATCACCAATGCCACCGACCTGACGGCACAGGTGCGGGCGCTCGCTGCGGGATCGAAGGCGACGATCGTCTACGACCGCGGAGGAAAGACGAGTTCCGCCGAGGTCACGCTCGGCCAGCTCCAGCAGTAGGGTCGCTCCCCGCCCGCGGCAGCCGGGCGCCACCGAAGGCCACCGTGCGAGTTCCTCTCACGGTGGCCTTCGTCGTCGCGCGAGA
The DNA here is from genome assembly GCF_056313825.1 of Microbacterium sp. DMC48. NCBI lineage: Bacteria > Bacillati > Actinomycetota > Actinomycetes > Micrococcales > Microbacteriaceae > Microbacterium > Microbacterium sp. DMC48. The sequence continues at coordinate 88,569 of NZ_JBQUZN010000004.1, forward strand.
GGGGAGCGGAGTCAGTCTGCGAGCAGACGCTCGATCGCCGAGAGCGGGATCGCGAGCCAGGCGGGCCGATGCCTGGCCTCGTAGATGGCCTCGTAGACCGCTTTGTCGAGTTCGAGCGCGTTGAGCAGGATCTGGGCGGTCGCGCCTCCGGTGTCGGAGTATCCGTCGAGAAAGGCGGTACGTGCCGAGCGGGCCCAGGCGTCGGCGGCCTCGTCGACAGCGGCGTCGTGCTGCTGGGGCGCGCGCTGCAGTCGCAGCGATCCCGCGACGTAGTCGAACGAGCGCAGCATGCCGGCGATGTCGCGCAAGGCGAGATCCGGTGCGCGTCGCTCGGCGATCGGTCGCATCGGTTCCCCCTCGAAGTCGAGCAGCATCCAGCCCCGCGTCGGCGAATGCAGAACCTGGCCGAGGTGGTAGTCGCCATGCACTCGCTGCAGGGCGGGCCAGGAGGAGGCCTCGGCGGCGGCGTAGATCCGGTCGATTGCCGCCGCGTGGGCGGCGAGCGCAGGCACTTCCACCGCCGCGATGGCACGTCGTCGCCGCCACGCCGCGCTGATGGCGCGCCGGGCGACGTCGTCGGCGCGCGGGGTGGGGAACAGGCGGGCGAGATCTCGATGGACCGCGGCGGTGACCTGACCGAGGGAGGCGGCTTCGGCGGTGAAGTCGGTGTTGACGGCCGCCGCGGCCAGCGCCACCCGCCAGGCATCATCGACGTCGGGCAGGAACTCCTGCGCGAATGCCAGCGATCCCCGCTCTGAACCGCCGCCCGGCGCCATCGACCAGCGGCCGTCGAGGTGGCCCACGACGGGGGGAACGTGGCGGCTGCCGGCGGCTGCGAGGGCGGACTGGAGTTCGATGTCCGGGTTGATGCCCGGATGCAGGCGGCGGAACACCTTGCAGATCGTCGGCGCGGCGTCGCGTGGACGGTAGATGATCGAGGTGTTCGACTGCTCGCCGACCAGCACCTGCGACGGACCGTCCAGATCGCTGCGACCCAGTTCGGCGAGCAACGCCGAGGCGAAGGCGTGATCGTGCGGTCCGTCGATCAACGCACGACCCTCGTGGACCGCGATCGTCCACGGCTCCGTGACATCGGCGGGACGGGTCACGAGCGGAACCTGATAGACGATGGCGTCCTCGTCGTCGCCGTCGGCGACGATCAGGACCTGAACGGCCGCATCCGGGTCGCCGGTCGTCAGCTCGCGTTCGTCGAGAATCCGCAGGCGGGGTGAGCGTCCGGTCGGCGAGTACCACCGCTGCTGCGGCATCCACACAGCCAGGTGCCCCAGCGTCGTCTGCATGCGTCGAGGCTAGTCAGGGGGTCACGGGCTGTCGAGGTCGCCGGTCTGATCGTTGCCGTCGCGGTCGGCCTCGGTCGAGGACGATGACGTCGTGAGAAAGGTCTCGAGCGGAACCGAGATCGCGACGCCAGCAGCGCCGAACACACCGAGATCGTCGATCGGCGGCGGCAGCACTTCTGCCGGCTGCGGCTGTTCCCGCGGGTCTGCGGGCAGCCCGCCCCACTCGGACGGATCCTCGGGCCGACTCTGGAAGATACCCATGCGCCCATTGTGCGCGATGCGGCTGCGACGAGCGCTCGCCGCGCGGGATCACCCGGGTTCGCGGTCCCCGTCATCCGGTGTGAGGGGCCGACCGGACTTGCGCGCGCCGCGGCGCGGAACGAGACCGGCGACGGCCGTCACGGCCGATCGCCCGCGGTCGCCGATGGTGCTGCCGGTGCGCCGGACGAAGCCGAACGCGGTGCTCTCGAGACGTGTCGCGCCCGGCCGTGGCTCGAGCTCGGCGGGGTACTGCAGCGGCGCTCCTCCGAAAGCGCGCCGGGATCCGACCACGACGCGTCGCCCGAGCAGGTGATTGCCGGTGCCGCCCACGGCGGCACCGATACCGAAGGGGAGAGCCTTGCCGATGACGGATGCGCCGCCCTTGGCGGCGAACTGGCGGATGAAGGCCGACTTCAGCCTGTCCACGAGAGGACCCACGGCGGCGCGAGGCAGCGACTTCGTGATCAGTTCGCCCCAATACGTGGGGCGGGGCGTCCCCGTCCCGGCGAGCTGTCGACCGAGCTGCGCGACGAGATCGACACCCTCCTTGCCGAGCATGAGCGTCAGCACAAGGGCGCGCGCCCGGTCGGGGTTCTCGACACGGATGCCATGCAGCTCCGCCAACGACTGCGCGAACAGCGCGGTCGCTTCGAGGAAGCCCACCGTCTCGACACCGGACAGGGCCAGGGTCATGCCGGTGCCGATGCCGGGGACCACCGCGGTGGCTCCCACGGCCGCGCCGCCGGTGGTCACGGCCGCCAGGTAGCGGCGTTCGAGCATCCGCACGATGTCGCTGGTCGCTGCCTCGGGGTGGCGCAGGCGGATGCTGCGCAGGTGCGCGATGACGGCGGGGCGCTGCACCTGAAGAACCCGGTCCAGGGCACGGATGGTCCGAGGGTGCTCGGAGGACCCTTCCGGCGGCAGGCCTCCGGCCCACGGCGCGTCATCGGGGAGCGAATGGATGCGGGGGATCTGGACCATGTCGGCACGATCCTATGGACGGCCCCTGGAGAGCGGCTGAGCGTTGACGCGCGGGTGTGGACGATCGGGGCGATCGTCGGACCGGCTTGCTAGGTTTGACGGGTGAGCGCCCCCCATCCGACCCCCGCGGAAGACGACGGCGTGCACGATCTGCCGCCGCTGCCGTCGGTGCCCGCTGCCGAGGCGGCAGCTCAGCTCGATCGCCGCGAGGACGAACCGGCGGCGGCGCCCGCGGTGCCCCGACCGCGTCGTCCCGCGGCACAGCGCGGCGCCCCGCGCGTACCGCGGCCACGCAAGCCCAAGGCCACGCTCCCGCCGCCCCCCGACGTGCCGCCGGAGGTGGCTGCCGCACGATTCGAGGCGGCCCCGCCGCCACCGCCGTCGTCCATCGACGCGGGAGCCGAGATCTCGGAGAGTCCCGACCTCGAACCGGCGCTGCCGGAGGCCACCGCTGAGGGTGAGCGAGAGCCTGAGGTCGAGGTCGAGGTCGAGGTCGAGGTCGAGCCGGAGGCCGTGATCGAGGTCGAGCCCGAGGTCGTGATCGAGGTTGAGCCCGAGGCAGAGGCCGAGCCCGTGATCGAGCCCGATCAGACCGTTGCGGACGACGCCCAGGTCGCGCCCAAGGGTGCCCTCGAGGTCGAATCCGTCGCGGACGACGTTCCCGACCCGGACGCGGCGGCATCCGCGCTCGCGGAGATGCTGGCGGCGACGGGACCCGCCTCGACGGCCGATACCGATGAGTCCGTCGACGACGCCGGCGCGAACGTGCAGATCGAAGCGGTGCGTCTGAGCGGGGTCACGAAGACATTCGGCGCGACCGTCGCGGTCGACGCGATCGATCTGCGAATCCCGGCCGGCACTTTCTACGGGATCGTGGGCCCCAACGGTGCGGGCAAGACGACGACGCTCTCGATGATCGCGGGTCTGCTCCGCCCCGACAGCGGTGAGATCCGCATCGCGGGTGTCGACCTGGCATCCGCGCCTCGTCAGGCGAAACAGAAGATGGGCATCCTGCCCGACCGCCTGCGCACTTTCGACCGGCTGACCGGCAGGCAGCTGCTGCACTACTACGGAGTACTGCGCGGACTGCGCTCGGCCGTCGTGGAGAGTCGTACGGCGGAACTCGCGCGGGCGTTCGATCTCACCGACGCCCTGTCGCGGCCCGTGTCGGATTACTCGGCCGGTATGACGAAGAAGATCATGCTCGCCGGAGCCATGATCCATTCACCCCGCGTGCTCGTCCTGGATGAGCCGTTCGAGTCGGTCGACCCGGTCTCGTCGGCGGTCGTCCTCGACATCCTGTCCGCCTACGTCGCGCACGGCGGCACGGTCGTGCTGTCCAGTCACGGAATGGAGCTCGTCGAGCGTGTCTGCTCCGGACTCGCGGTGATCGTCGGGGGTCGTGTGCTCGCCGAGGGGACCGTCGACGAGGTGAGGGGAGAACTCACTCTCGAGCAGCGCTTCATCGAGCTGTCCGGCGGCATCAGCGACGCGGAGGGGCTCGAGTGGTTGCACACGTTCTCCGACTGAGGCTCGACCTCCTCGTCGGCGCCCTGCGCGCGGACCGACGCCAGATCGCGCGCACACTCGTGGGTGTCGCCGTGGTCGCGCTCGTCGTGGGCGCCGTGTGTGTCGCCGCATGGCGGCTGCGCTCGTCATCGGAGGACGCGGCATTCGCGGTGACGATGGTCGCGGCATCCGCTCTCACCCTCGGATTCTTCGTCACGGCCCTGGTGGGGGGCGTGGACGATCAGCTCGACCCGCGGCGATTCTCCGTCGTCGGAGCGTCGCCTCGCGCGACGGCCGGAGCGACGCTGCTGGCGAGCATGATCAGCGTGCCGGCGATCGCCCTGATTGTCGTCGCGGTGGCGTTGAGCGCGCTGTGGGCTGATCGTGGCGCTGCGGCGTGGGTGTGCATCGTCTCCGCCGTCCTCGGCGTGCTCACGTGCCTGCTGCTCGCGAAGATCGGCCTGGCCCTCGCGGGCATGGTGCGCGATCATCGCTCCAGAGAGCTGACGGGGGTGTTCCTCATCGCCCTGATCGTGGTCGTCGTTCCTGTCGTGGTCTTCCTCGCATCCCTGCAGTGGACCGACGGCGTACCGTCCGCTCTGGTCGCGGCCGTCGACCTTCTGGCGCTCACTCCTCTGGGCGCGCCATGGGCGCTGCCCGAACGCGCACTCAGCGGTGGCGCAGCGGGCCCGGCCGTCGTCGCGGCGCTGTCGGTCGCGGTGCTCGCGGCACTGTGGTTCTGGCTCGTCGACCGGTTGATGACGACCACCGAGCGCCCGGGGGTCGCGCGTCAGAAGCGCGGGCTGGGGTGGTTCGATCTGACGGGCGGCACAGCGGCCGGTGGCATTGCGGCACGCAGCATCGTCTATTGGTTCCGTGATCCGCGTTATCTGGTCAACATCATCATCGTGCCGATCGCGGCGGCCCTGACGATCATCCCGCTCGTGCTGGTCGGCGTGCCGATCGAGCTCGCGGTGCTGCTTCCGGCCCCACTGATCGCGCTCTTCTTGGGCTGGTTGCCGCACAACGACCTCGCCTACGACTCGACGGCTCTCTGGATGCACATCGCGGGCGCTGTGCGCGGCGCGGCGGATCGGGCCGGACGTCTCGTGCCGATCACGGTCGTCGGCGCGGTCCTGCTGGCGGTGGCCGTGCCGGTGACGATCTCCCTGCACGGACGTTGGGCGATGCTCCCGGCGATGGCGGGCGTATGCGCCAGCCTGTTCCTGGGCGGGCTGGGGTTGTCCTCCCTCACCTCTGTCATCGCTCCCTACGCCGTCTCCCGACCCGGCGACAGCCCGTTCCAGCAGCCGCAGCGCACCGGCGGTGGACTCTCGCAGGCGGTGGTGATGTTCGGGGCGATGCTCCTGAGCCTTCCGACGCTGTGGTGCGCCTGGCTTGCGTTGACGGCGGACGAGAGCTGGGCGTGGATCGCGCTGTGGGCAGGTGCGGGGTCGGGCGCGGTGGTGCTGCTGATCGGGATCTTCGCCGGCGGAGCCGTGTTCGATCGCACCGGCGAGCGTCTCATGGAGTTCGCCGAGTCGACGTGACCCTGGGGACGAACCCGTCCACGGGTGCCTCGCCGCCGATAGAATCGGTCACCATGAGCCCCCTCGACAGTCCCGATGCACCCGGTGACGGCGGCGTCGCCACCCTTGATCGTGAGCTCGAAGAGCTTCTGCGCGAGGAGAACATCGAGCCCGGCGACCACGAGCGGTTCTCGCACTACGTCAAGAAGGACAAGATCCTCGAGTCCGCCCTCACGGGCAAACCGGTGCGTGCGCTGTGCGGCAAGAAGTGGACTCCCGGCCGTGACCCGGAGAAGTTCCCGGTGTGCCCCACGTGCAAGGAGATCTACGAGTCGCTCATGAGCTGAGCGGTCCCGCTCACGCGTCGATGTAGACGGTGGGCAGCGCCGGGTCGGACCTGCTCAGGGCGAGCCCCGTCACAGGGAGTTCCTCGCGAACGATCCCGTGATGCTCCCGCGCGCGCGCAACACCGCCCGCCCCCTCGAAGGCGGGGTCGGGCTCGCCCGCCTCGACCAGCGAGACCTGCAGGGCGCGGGCGTCGGGATGGTCCGCCGCCGTCTGGATCTCGTCGAATCCGTCGGAGACGGCGATGAGCTCGCTGGTTGCCGTGCCCCGGGAGAGGGTGCGGAACGCGGCCTTGCGACCGCCCTTGGACCCCTTGTCGGTGGAGGTCTTGGCCACCGCGACCCAACCACCCGCGGCATCCTGCCGAGCGACGAGTTTGTAGACCATCCCTGCCGTCGGCGCGCCGGAACCGGTCACCACGGATGTCCCGACGCCGTACGCATCGACAGGGGATGCCGCGAGCGCTGCGAGGGCGAACTCGTCGAGGTCGCTCGTCACGGTGATGCGCGTTCCGGTCGCGCCGAGCTCGTCCAGCTGCGCGCGCACCTCCGCGGCGACGGTGGGCAGGTCGCCGGAGTCGATGCGCACCCCGCCGAGGCCGGTGCCGGCGACGCGAATCGCGGTCTCGACGCCGCGGCGGATGTCGTAGGTGTCGATGAGCAGCGTCGTGTCGGTGCCGTGTGCCGCGATCTGGCTGCGGAAGGCGTCCTCTTCGCTGTCGTGCAGCAGAGTCCACGCGTGGGCGGCGGTTCCCATCGTCGGGATGCCCCACTCCCGCCCTGCCTGCAGGTTGCTCGTCGCACCGAACCCGGCGATGTAGGCGGCGCGCGCGGCCGCGACGGCGGAACGCTCTCCGGCGCGGCGGGAGCCCATCTCGGCGAGGGGACGGTCCCCGGCGGCGATGCTCATACGTGCGGCGGCGTTGGCCACCGCGGAGTCGTGGTTGAGGATGCTGAGGGCCAGCGTCTCGAGCACGACCGCTTCGGCGAAGGAGCCCTCGACGGTGAGTACCGGCGATCCCGGAAAGTACAGCTCGCCTTCGCGGTAGCCGCGGATGCTCCCGGTGAAACGGTAGTTCTCGAGGTAGCGCAGGGTCTCGGCTCCGACGACGCGGTTGTCGCGGAGGTAGCGCAGCTCGTCGTCGCCGAAGCGGAACGCCCGCAGCTCCTGCAACAGCCGTCCGGTGCCGGCGACGACGCCGAAGCGGCGCGCTCCCGGGAGGCGCCGTCCGAACAGCTCGAACACGCAGCGGCGGGCCGCTGTCCCGTCCCGCAGGGCCGCATCGATCATGGTCAGCTCGTAGCGATCGGTGAGGAGGGCGGACGACGGGGCCTCGGCGCGGGTCATGCCGTCACTCTAGCGATGGCGCTGGTGACGTCGCCGTCAGCGCAGCGGCGGGTAGGGTGGAGAACCGTGAATGACGCACCGATCGGGATCTTCGACTCCGGTGTGGGTGGACTCACGGTGGCGCGCGCGGTCTCGCAGTTGCTGCCGCGCGAGTCGGTGCTGTACATCGGCGACACCGCGCATTCGCCCTACGGCCCCAAGCCGATCGCGGATGTCCGCCGCTACAGCCTCGAGGTGCTCGACACCCTCGTGGATCAGGGCGTGAAGATGCTGGTGATCGCCTGCAACACGGCATCCGCGGCGGTGCTGCGCGACGCGCGGGAGCGCTACGACGTGCCTGTCGTCGAAGTGATCGGGCCGGCCGTTCGCACAGCGATCTCCACCACGCGCAACCGCCGTGTGGGCGTCATCGGCACGGTCGGCACGATCGGCTCGGGCGTCTACCAGGACATGCTCGGCGTCAACGAGGATCTGTCGGTGTTCACGCAGGCGTGCCCGCGGTTCGTCGAGTTCGTCGAGGCGGGTGTGACCGGGTCGGCGGAAGTGCTCACCGTCGCCGAGGAGTACCTCGCGCCGCTGCGCCATGCCGGTGTGGACACCCTCGTGCTGGGCTGCACGCACTACCCGTTCCTGGAGGGTGCGATCAGCTATGTCATGGGCTCGGACGTCTCGCTCGTCTCGAGCGACTCCGAGACGGCCAAGGACGTCTACCGCCAACTCGTCTCACGTGATCTTCTGGCGGGGCCGGATGCCGTCGCCACCCATGTCTACGAAGCGACCGGCGACTCCGCCGACGACTTCCTCCGTCTCGCCGATCGGCTGATGGGCCGTGGCGTGTCCAGCGTGCGCCTGGTGCAGACCGGCGCCATCGACCTCCCGCACCCCTGGAAGGGGACCCCATGACCGTTTCCACCACCCGGGCCGACGGCCGCACTCCCGACCAGCTGCGCCCCGTCACGATCGAACGCGGCTGGTCCGCGCACGCTGAAGGCTCGGCGCTGATCTCCTTCGGCGGCACGAAGGTGCTGTGCACGGCATCCTTCACCGGCGGCGTGCCGCGCTGGCTCACCGGCAAGGGCAAGGGGTGGGTGACCGCGGAGTACGCGATGCTGCCGCGTGCGACGAACTCACGCAACGACCGGGAAGCCGTCAAGGGCAAGATCGGCGGACGCACCCACGAGATCTCCCGCTTGATCGGGCGCGCGCTGCGCGCCGTCGTCGACACCAAGGCGCTGGGCGAGAACACGATCGTCATCGACTGCGACGTGCTGCAGGCCGATGGCGGCACCCGCACCGCCGCCATCACGGGCGCCTACGTCGCCCTCGCCGACGCGATCGAGTGGGGGCGTGCCAAGGGGCTGGTCGGCAAGAACGCCAAGGTGCTGCTCGACTCGGTCGCGGCGGTGTCGGTGGGCATCATCGACGGCGAGCCGATGCTCGACCTCGCCTACGTCGAAGACGTGCGCGCCGAGACGGACATGAACGTCGTGGTCACCGGGCGCGGCCTGTTCGTCGAGGTGCAGGGGACGGCGGAAGGTGCGCCCTTCGACAAGCGCGAACTCGATGCTCTGCTCGAACTGGGCGTGGCGGGTTGCGCCGACCTGCGCGACGCGCAGATCGAGGTGCTCGCGTCGTGACCGGTGTTGCGAGCTCCTCCGCGGCGGGCGACGGCGTCCGCCGCATCGTGCTGGCGACCCACAATCCGCACAAGGTGGAGGAGTTCGGCGCGATCGTCGCGCGCGTGCGCCCCGACCTCGAGGTGATCGGTTATGACGGCCCCGAGCCCGTCGAGGACGGCGTGACCTTCGCGGCGAACGCCCTCATCAAGGCGCGCGCCGCCGCGGCGCACACCGGGTTGCCGGCGCTCGCGGACGACTCCGGCGTGTGCGTGGACGTGCTCGGCGGTGCCCCCGGTGTGTTCTCCGCGTACTGGGCCGGGCACCGCAAGGACGCGCGGGCCAACCTGGAGCTGTTGCTCGATCAGCTCTCCGACATCGCCGACCCGCATCGCACCGCTCAGTTCGTCTCGACCATCGCTCTGGTCGTTCCGGGGCCAGGCGGTGTCGTCCGTGAGGAGACGGTGGAAGGCGTCTGGCCGGGAAGACTCGCGACCGCGCCGTCGGGTACGGGCGGGTTCGGCTACGACCCGATCTTCCTGCCCGACGACCAGGGCGGGCGATCGGCCGCTGATCTGTCGCCGGCGGAGAAGAACGCCGCATCGCACCGGGCTCGCGCCTTCGTCGCGCTGGCTCCGCTGCTGAGCACGCTGGAGCGATAACCGCTTTCATTCCCGACTAGGCGAAAGCTGCCGCGTGAAGGCTGAGCGCGGCCTAGCCTCGTTCCTATGCACGATCACGCACCGACCGGCATCCGTGGCGCGAGCAATCGCCGCCTGCTCACGATCTCGCTCTGTCTCACCGCAACCGTCATGCTGGTGCAGGTCGTCGGCGCCCTCCTGACCGGGTCGCTCGCGTTGCTGGCCGACGCGGCGCACATGTTCACGGACTCGTCCGCACTCGTGGTCGCACTGATCGCCTCGACCGTGGCCGCGCGTCCTGCGAACGACCGCAACACCTACGGCTACCAGCGCGCGGAGGTGTTCGGCGCGCTGGTCAACGCGGTGATCCTGATCGCGCTGATGGTGTGGATCGCCGTCGAGGCGGTGCAGCGACTGCTCGCTCCGTCGGAGGTCGAGGTGGCCGGAGCGCTGATGCTGCTCGTCGCCGCCGTCGGCCTCGTCGCCAACGCCGTGTCGATGTACCTTCTCAGCGCCGCGCAGCGCCGCAGCATCAACGTGCGCGGCGCGTACATCGAGGTGCTCGGAGATCTCATCGGCTCGGCGCTGGTGATCGTCGCCGCCGTCGTCATCTGGACGACGGGATGGATGCCGGCCGACGCGCTGGCGTCGCTGCTCATTGCGGTGATGATCCTGCCACGCGCGATCGGACTGCTGCGCGAGGTGTTCTCGGTGCTGGGCGAGCGCGCGCCGCGGGGGACCGAGGTCGCGGAGATCCGCGATCACATCCTCGGCGAGGACGGCGTCGTCGACGTGCACGACGTGCACGTGTGGCAGCTCACCCGCGGCGCTCCGGTCTTCACCGCGCACGTCGTCGTCAGCGACGATCTGCTTGCCGGGGGATCGGCGGGAACAGGCGCGCTGCTGTCCCGTCTGCAGGGGTGCCTGTCCCGACACTTCGACGTGGAGCACTCGACCTTCCAGTTCGAGCCCGCCGGTCATCGGGAGCACGAGGCGCACGTCTGACACGCGCAACGGCTGCCAGCGACGCATCGCGTCGACGATGTGTCACGATGCAGAGCATGGATGCCGCCACACGCGAGGAGTTCGCGACGCTGCGCCGACGCGCGTACGGGCCGGATGCCGACATCGACGACGACCCGACGGCGCTCGCGCGGCTTCGCGAACTCGAGCAGCGTCAGGACCGCGGTTTCGCCGCCGAGCAGTCGGCACGGATGGCGGAGGCCGAGCGCCTGTTCGGACCGCCGGTGCCGCGACCGGAGAGCGCCGCGCCGGAGACGGCTGCGCCCGCCGGGGACGCGGCCGCTGTCGGCGTCGCTGAGCCGCACGGGGCGGGGCAGCACTATCGCTCGTCGCCGACCCCTCCGCCGATCGGCCGTGCGCTGCTCATCGGGTGGGCTGCATCGATCGTGGTCGTCGCGATCGTCGTGGGAGCGCTCGTGTTCGCACTGGCGTCCCTGCGACCGGTGTCGGCGGTCACCGGTGCCCGTCAGGTCGCGAGCCTGGACCAGCCGACGGCGGACGTGCCGATGGTGCTGCCGTGGGCGCGCAACGGCGACCGGGGCACCACCTACAGCTTCGCTGGTCTGCTCATCGTCGTGTCCTCCGGCGAGAACAGCGGTTTCGAGGGGGAGTGCGTCACCGTGCTCCAAGACGTGCCGGACGTCGCGGGCTCCCAGACCGGCAACAGCGCGTGCAGCGCGAGCCCCTTTCACCCGGCGGTGTCCATCCACGTCGACCGCGGCAGCTCGGAAGAACTGACGGCAGCCTTCCCCGTCGGCACGGTGCTTCAGTTTGAGTGGGACGGCTCGGCCGTCGCTGTCTTCGCCGCGGACCCGCCTGCGCCGACCAGTGCGCCGGCGTGAGCGCTACTGGTCGCGGCGAACGTCCATCGGCTGCTTGTCGGTGCGGAGCCCTCGCCACCGGGCGTGACGGAGTGTGCCGTTCGGAGTGAACTCCGCGAACTCGACCTCGCCGACCAGCTCCGGGCGTAGCCAGAGGGCGTCCGCGGCGTCGGCCGCAGGGACACCCACGAAGGGGTTGGCGTCGGTGCGCAGCGGCTGCAGCCGGCTCTCCAGGCGGGCGAGCTCGCGGTCGGCGAACCCCGATCCCACGCGCCCGACGTATCGCAGGCCCTCGGCATCCGGAATGCCGAGCAGCAGCGACCCGATGCCGCCGCGTCGTTCGCCCTTTCCGGGGCGGATGCCGCCGATCACGACCTCCTGCGTCGCCGTCAGCTTGACCTTGAGCCATTGTTCGGAGCGGATGCCGCGTCGATATGGCGACTGCGGATCCTTCACGACGACACCTTCCAACCGCAGGTCGGCGGCAGCCGTCAACGCGTCGGCGATGTCATCGGTGACGGGCGGCACCACGAGCGGCGATGCGGCGTCTGCCGTCACCGACTCGAGCAGTTCTCGTCTTTCGCGGAGGGGTCGCTCTGCGATGTCGTCGTCGCCGATGCGCAGCAGGTCGAAGACGAAGTAGTGCACGGGTGTGGCGGTGGCTTCGCGGGCGATGTCGCGGGCGCCGGTGAGATGCATCCGCGACTGCAGTCGCGTGAAGCTCGGGTGCCCGGCGGCATCGAGCGCGACGATCTCGCCGTCGAACACGGCGGGCAGCGCGCCGAGCCCGAGGTCTGCGGCGGCGAGCTCGGGATAGCGCTCCGTGATGTCGACGCCGCTGCGTGCACGCAGCCGCATCCGCTCGCCATCCCATGTTGCGACGGCCCGGATGCCGTCCCACTTGAACTCGACCCACGGGAGGCCGCCCCAGCGTCGGGCCGCGGAGGTGGCCAGCGCGGGTGTCGACGACACGGCGAGCATCGGCGCCGCGCTGTCGCTAGACGAGCGAGACGTCATGCGGTGACCGGCGCGGGCAGCGGCCACGGCGCCCGTCGCCGCATCCTTCCCCGCCGGCTTCGTGCGGTGCAGCAGCCACTGCGACTTCTCGCCGGCGCCCGACGTGCGGATCAGGGCGAGGCGCACGCGTCCGAGTGGTCCGCCGGGACGGCCGGTGAGGGTCGCGATGACCTCGTCATCCCGCCACTTCTCCACGGTGAAGGTGCCGGAATCCCACACGGTCATGGCACCCGCCCCGTACTCGCCTGCGGGAATCTCGCCGGCGAACGTCAGGTACTCGATCGGGTGCGGTTCGGTCATCACCGCCAGGTGGTTGCGGTCGGGAGAATCGGGGATGCCGCGAGGCACCGCCCAGCTCACGAGCACCCCGTCGCGCTCGAGCCTGAGGTCCCAATGCAGCCGCGACGCGTGGTGCTCCTGAATCACGAACCGCCATGTTTGCACCGAGCCGCCATGATTCGGCGCGTCAGAACGTGGCGGCTCGGCGCAAGAATGGCGGCTCGGCGGGAAGGGCTCGGGCGTGGCGGAGGGGGTGCGCTTGGCCACGTACGCGGCGAGCGGATCGGGGGCGGCGGGGGTGAGGGGGGCGAGCAGGTCGCCGTCGGCGGCGGCGCGGGTGAGCACCTCGTCGAACAGCAGGTGCCGCAGGTCGGGGTCGTCGAGCTCCGCCCAGGTGCGCGGAGCCGCGACGGTCGGTCGGGCGCGCCCGCGGAGCGAATACGGGGCGACGGTAGTCTTCGCCCCGTTGTTCTGCGACCAGTCGACGAACACCTTGCCGGGACGGGCGGCCTTGCTCATCGCGCTCACGACGAGATCGGGATCATCCGCTTCCAGCGCGCGTGCCAGTTCGCGGGCGAACGCCGAGATCTCGTCGCTGGATCGAGTCGTGTCCAGCGAGGCATACAGGTGAATACCCTTGGATCCGCTCGTCACCGGCAACGGCTCCATGCCCATGTCCGACAGGATGCCGCGGGCCCGTCGTGCCACCTCCGCACACTCGGCGAGCCCGACGCCGGGGCCCGGGTCGAGGTCGAGCACGAGGCGGTCGGGGTATCCGCGCCCGCCGTGGTCGAAGCGCCACTGCGGCGTGTGGAGTTCGAGGCTCGCGACCTGCGCGAGGTAGACGAGTCCGGCGACGTCGGCGACCAGCGGGTAGTCCTTCGCTCCGCCGGAATGGTCGATCGGGTGTCGCGGCATCCAATCGGGCGCGCCGGCTTCGAGGTCTTTCGCGAAGAAGGGCGCCTCGCCGGTGCCTTCCGGCCAGCGCAGCCTCGTGACCGGCCTGCCGGCAAGGTGCGGCAGCATCACGGGAGCGATGCGCGAGTAGTAGTCGATCACCTCGGCCTTCGTGGTGCCCGTGTCGGGATAGAGCACTTTGTCGAGGTTGCTCAGACGCAGGCGACGCCCACCGACGTCGACCACCTGCGCTGACTGTGCCATGGCGCCAGGCTAGCGTCCAGCCCCTGGCGTCGGCCGCCGCGAGCCGGTTGGATGGCCCCATGAGAGCGATCTGGAAGGGCGCGTTGACGTTCGGCCTCGTCAACGTCCCGGTGAAGGTGTACTCGGCGATCGAGGACCACGACGTGCCGCTGCACCAGGTGCACGCGGCCGACGGCGGGCGCATCCGGTATCAGCGCATCTGCGAGCTCGACGGCGAGGTCGTGCCTTACGCCGACATCGACAAGGCATACGACGACGGCGAGCGCACCGTGGTGCTCACGGCGGAGGACCTCGCCGCACTGCCGTCAGAGCGCAGCCGCGAGATCGAGGTGGTCGAGTTCGTCCCCAGCGACCAGATCGATCTGCTGACGCTCGACCGGCCGTACTATCTCGAGCCCGACTCGTCGTCGCCCAAGGCCTATGTGCTGCTGCGCAAGACCCTGGAACGCACCGATCGGACGGCCGTCGTGCGTTTCTCACTGCGGCAGAAGACGAGACTGGCCGCCCTGCGCGTGCGCGGCGATGTGCTCGTCCTCCAGACGCTGCTGTGGGCCGACGAAGTACGCGAGGCGACCTTTGCCGCTCTCGACGAGCCGGTGAAGATCTCCGACAAGGAACTGGAGCTGTCGGCATCCCTCGTGGAGAGCTTCTCGGCCGACTTCGATCCCGACCAGTTCGTCGACGAGTACCAGCAGGAGCTGCGCACCCTCATCGACGCCAAGCTGGAGAAGGGCGATGCGCTCGACACGTCCGAGACCTTCGGTGAGAAGGGCGAGAAGGATGCCGGCGGTGAGGTCATCGATCTGATGGCGGCTCTCAAGGCCAGCGTGGAGCGCAGCCGCGCGGCGCGGGCGGAGAAAGAGAAGGTGGCCTCGCCCAAGAAGGGCAAGGCCACCAAAGCGTCCTGAGTCAGACGGCGGGCGCGTCGTCCTCGAGCGGCTCGACGGTCTCGGGGGTGAGCCCGGCCGCCTTCTCCTTCTTCACGCTGCGGCGCTCGGAGAAGTAGTGCCAGATCGTGACGAGGGCCGTGCCGCCGACGGCGGCGAGCAGGATGAGGTCGATGTAGTTCTCGACGAACGTGGCCACCGGCGGGATGAACCCGATGAGGTAACCGAACATCGTGAGACCGAAGCCCCAGAGGACCGCGCCGATCAGGTTGTAGAGCGAGTATTTGCGCCACGGCATGTGGCCGACGCCCGCCGCGACGGGCGCGAAGGTGCGCACGATCGGAACGAAGCGGGCCAGGATGACCGTGAGGCCGCCGTAGCGCTCGAAGAACGCGTTGGTGCGCTCGACGTTCTTGCGGCTGAACAAGCCGGATTCCTTGCGCTCGAAGACGGCGGGTCCGCCCTTGTGCCCGATGAAATACCCGACCTCGCCGCCGATGAACGCGGAGAGTCCGATCAGCAGCGCCACCCACCAGACGCTGATGCCGAAGATCCCGTGCGGCGTCGTCGCGGTGGCGTGCGACAGCAGGCCGGAGATGACGAGCAGGGTGTCGCCCGGAAGAAGGAACCCGATGAGCAGACCGGTCTCGGCGAAGACGATGAAGCACACCACCAGCAGAGCCCACGGGCCCGCGTTCTGGATGATGGCTGCGGGGTCGAGCCAGGGGATGAGGGCGAGAGCGTGCACAGGCTTCC
Organism: Microbacterium sp. DMC48; assembly: GCF_056313825.1. NCBI lineage: Bacteria > Bacillati > Actinomycetota > Actinomycetes > Micrococcales > Microbacteriaceae > Microbacterium > Microbacterium sp. DMC48. Next base: position 104,043 of record NZ_JBQUZN010000004.1, read on the forward strand.
CGTCGGTAGATCGGCGGTGGAGGGGCCCGCTCCGAGAGGTGAGCGGTCGCGGTCAGTCTACCGGGGCGGTTCCCGAGTGATTGCGGTGAATCGGCTGATCAATCCAGGCGCGGGTCGTTGAGCGGTCCCGGCTAGATTGCTAGCATGCTGTCATGCCCCTCGACCCCATAGCCGGTCGCGCCGACAAGGCGCAGTTCAACGTCTATCTGCCGCGTGCGCTCATCACGCAGGTCAAACACCGGGCAATCGATGAAGGGCTGAGCCTCAGCAGCTTCGTCGAGCGGGTGCTACAGGCCTCTCTCGACACTCCATCCTCGACCCGTCAGAAGGAGGATCTCTCATGATCGTCACTCGTCCCGTGCAGTACACGTCCGACGTTGCCGGATACCGGCGCCTGTTCGCGGCGCTGGGGCTGGTCGCTCTCGTGGAGGAGGCGGACTGGTCGGTCTACGCAGCGGGAGACGGGCGCGTCGCGCTGCACCGCGTGGAGCCGGGTGACCCGCTGGACGGCCTCGCCGCGTTGGGTTTCGAGTCCGACGACCTGGATGCCGCGGCCAACGCCTTCGGTGATGCGGCCCGGCGCTTCGTCGCGGACAACGGCGCATCGGGCGTCGCGATCGCCGGCGAGCTCGAGCTCGTGGTGCTCGAGCTTGCCCCGGGGGAGCGGCACGGAACGCAGGGCTTGCGCGCGCTCGGCCTGTGGGTGAGTGCGCATGTGGATGCCGCGGCATCCGTGCTGGAGCGTCTGGGACTGCGCGCCGAGGTGCGCAGCGACAGCGGCCGGTGGGTGCAGCTCGTGGCGGATGCCGGGCTTGCGGCCGTGCACGACGGCGATGTACCTGCGGCGCAGGTGTCGTTCGAGTACGAGGGTGATGTGGACGAGCTGGCCGCGCGGGTGCGCGCGGAGGGAGTGGACGCGCACGTCGTGGACGAGTCGTATGGGCGGACGCTTCTGATCCCGCGACCGGACGGCGGCGAGCCGATCTGGATCAATGAACGCCAGAGCGACCTTTACGGCTACACCGCGCTCTGATCGGGCGTCGGTGCGCCCCTCCGTCCATGCTTCTGTGCGGAAGGTGGGACTTGAACCCACACGCCCGAAGGCACAGGAACCTAAATCCTGCGTGTCTGCCGATTTCACCACTCCCGCGCAGGAGTCAGTCTATCCGGCGGCGTCGGCCGTCTCGGGGGCGTGGGTGTCGGTGAGGGCCGCAACGCGGGGGCGACCGCCGACGATCCAGTAGCCGAGTCCGACGACGATGCCGCCGCCGACGAGGTTGCCGAGCCCCACCCAGAGCATGTTGTTCGCGAACAGGGCCCAGGTGAAGTGGGGGTCGCCACTGAACAGGCCGATGCCGTAGGTGGTCATGTTCGCGACGACGTGCTCGAAGCCGGAACTGATGAAGGCGAGGATCGCGGCGAAGATCAGCAGGATCTTGGCGACGTCGGAGCGCACGCGCGCGCACATCCAGATCGCGAGGCACACGAGCACGTTGCAGAGGATGCCGCGGACGAACAGCTGCAGCGGACCCTCCTCGGCCTTGGCGGCGAGCATGTCGGCGATCATCTTGCCGGCGGGTGCGTTGGAATGCAGGACACCGGACGCGACGATGAGGGCGGCGAAGACGAGGGCGCCGACGAGGTTGGCGACGAAGGTGGCCGCCATGGTGCCGATCGCGCGCCACCACCCGACTGCGCCCATCAGGGCGCCCTGGGGGAGGATCATCATCGCGCTGGTGAGAAGGTCGGCGCCGGCGAAGACGACGAGGGTCAGGGCGACGCCGAACACGAGGCCGGCGACAAGTTTTGCGAGGCCGTCGCCCGCGGCGATGAGTGGTCCGGCGGTGGCGACCATCAGCACGACGCCGATGCCGATGTAGGCGCCGGCGAGCATGCCGGACACGGCGAAGCGGCCGGGTGAGCGCAGTCCCTCGGCCTTGTGGACCGCGGCATCCGCCTGCACCTGCAGGGTCTCGGGAATCGTGAGCACGACGGCAGTCTACGAAGAGTGGTCGGACCACAATGGGCGGTTGGGCTGTGGAAAATCGAGCACTGAGATGTGAACGGGTAGGTTCGCAACGGAGCATGCAGCGCCTCTCGCGCCGACAGCAGTGCACCTTCCTCGTGTGTCGACCAGCCAGCCCAGGGAGATGAGTATCGATGATGATGCAGGACAAGCATGAGGGCCGGCCTGGCTGGTTCGCCACCATCGCGCGGCCCGGCCCGCACCTCTTCGCCACAGCCCTCACGTTCGGAATGATCGTGATGGGCGTGGGGCTGAGCATCGCGGTTCCGGATGCCGCTCCCGCCGTCACCGTCGGCATCGCTATGCCTGCGTTGGCGTGGTGGTCCTGGATGATGCGCGCTTCCCGGTCGAGCTAGGGCGTGTTGCTAAAGGCCTCGATTGGATCGATAGCTTGGCTGTATGCCTCGTGATTCGGTGACGGTGGCGGCGGACCTTGATGCGTCCGTCGAGGTTGTCTGGCGACTCCTGACGGCTGGACGAGGTGCATGGTGGCCTGAGATGCGCTTCGAGGCGGCCGTTGGCTCGCCGCTCGTCGAGACCTGGGTCGAGGAAGGCCGTCAGGTATGCGCGACGGGGAGCGTCACGCGCTGTGACGAGCCGCATGTGCTCGGATTCAGTTGGACCGAACAGGGCTGGGAGCACCCTCTCGACGTCGTGATCGAGCTGGTAGCGCACGGGCAGGCAACCTCGGTCACCCTCACCGAGTCAGGATTCTGCCGTGCTCGAACTCCGCACTCGTTGCCTGCGGAACACGAAGAGGGGTGGCGATACCACTTGGCGCGATTGAAGCGGATGAGCGAGGGTGAAGCAGTCGACTTCGATGCTTAGAGAACGCCGGTGGTGAGCCAGTGGAGTGTCGCGGCGAGGCAGAGGCCGGCGTGGTAGTCGCGGGCGGTCTTGTCTGAGCGCATCGCGATCCCGCGCCACTGCTTGAGCTCGTTGAAGCACCGCTCAACGACGTTGCTGCCGCGGCAGAGAGCTGTCGCCGGACAGGCGTCGGGCTGTGGATATCTCTCACCGGCGGTGCGCCGACGATGCCACGATGCCGAGGTGAGCCCCTCCACGTACACGCCCGACGCGCCGCTCGTGTCGGCGGGGGCCTCGGCGAGTGTTGTGCAGGCGATCGCGGAACGTGTGCGCGACCGGCTTCGTGAGGAACAGGCCGATCCGCTCCGCCACCCCGATCGCGCCCACCAGGCGGCCGTGGCGGAGGTGCGCCGTCACAACGACTTCGCCCTCGCTCGGGGTCTCGAGTTCGTCGACGACGAGGCCGCCGCCGTCCGCGACGTGCTCGCCCGGGTGACGGGCTACGGCCCGTTGCAGGCGCTGCTGGACGACCCCGAGGTCGAGGAGATCTGGATCAACGGTCCTGGCGCGGTCTTCGCGGCGCGCGCGGGGCGCAGCGAACGCGTTCTGATGAGCATCAGCGATGAAGCGGTACGCGATCTCGTCGAGAAGATGCTGCACGCCACCGGGCGGCGAGTCGATCTCAGCCAACCGTTCGTGGACGCGTCGCTTCCGGACGGAAGCCGACTTCACGTCGTCATCCCCGACATCACGCGCTCACACCTCGCCGTCAACATCCGCAAGTTCCTGCCTGCGCGGCGGACGCTGGACGACCTCGTCGGTGCCGGGGCGCTGCCCGCGCAGGTCGCCGACATGCTGCGCGACGCCATGGTGGAGGGGCGAAACGTCGTGGTGTCCGGAGCCACGCACGCGGGCAAGACGACGATGCTGGCGGCCCTCATCGGCGCCTGCCGACCAGAGCAGAGGATCATCACGGTCGAGGAGACCTTCGAACTCGCCGTCACCGCCCCCGACGTCGTCGCTCTGCAGGGGCGCCAGCCGAGTCTGGAGGGGACGGGCGCGGTGAGTCTGCGTCGCCTCGTGAAGGAGGCGCTGCGCATGCGGCCCGATCGCCTGATCGTCGGGGAGGTCCGTGACGCGGAGGCGCTCGATCTCCTCCTCGCCCTGCACACCGGCGTTCCCGGCGCGGCGACGATCCATGCCAACAGCGCCGACGATGCGCTGTCGCGGCTCGCCACTCTGCCGTTGCTGGCCGGACGGAACATCGACGCCGCCTTCGTCCAGCCTGCGATTGCGACCGGCGTCCACCTTGTCGTGCACTGCCGTCGCGGGCCGAGCGGCGAACGGTTCATCGAGGAAGTGATCGAGACGACCGGACGCACTCATGAGGGCGTCATCGACACCCGCGTGGTCTACCGACGGGGCCGCTCATGACGGTCGTCTGGGGTGCGGCGCTTGCGGCCGGCATTCTTCTCGTCCTGTCACCCTGGCTGTGGCCGGTGCGCGAGCGGGACGAGGCACCGCGCCGAGACGGACGTGTGTCGCGGATGCTCGATGAGGCCGGCTTCGCACACGCCTCCACCATGCGTCCGGTGTTGATCGCCGTCGTCCTCTGCGCACTGTTCTGCGCCATCAGCTGGCTGGTGACCGGACTCGGCGCGGTGGCGGTGGTCGCGGCGCTGGCTGGGGCGGCAGCGCCGTTCGCCTGGCTCCGCGGGCGTGCGCGGCGGCTTCGGAGGTCGCGCCGCGCGTTGTGGTCCGACGTGTGCGACCTCTTGATCTCTTCCGCCCGTGCGGGTGTGTCGCTTCCGGATGCCGTGGCGGCTCTCGCGACGAGTGGTCCGCCTCCGCTGCGAGCTGCGTTCGAGCGCTTCCGCTTCGACATGGCGGCGTCTGGGCACTTCGACTCCAGCGCGCTGCGTCTCAAGGCAGCCCTCGCCGATCCGGTGGCCGACCGCATCATCGAGACTCTCCGGATGGCGCGACAGGTCGGCGGAACCGAGCTGACCGCCGTGCTCCGCGCGCTCTCGGCATCCGTGCGTGCCGACGCCACCCTTCGCGCCGAGGTGGAGGCGAGACAGTCCTGGGTGCGCGGAGCGGCGATCGTCGGGGTCGTGGCGCCGTGGATCGTTCTCGGCCTGCTGGCACTTCGCCCCGAGGGTGCCAGCGCCTACGCGAGCCCTGCCGGCGTCGCGGTGATTCTCGTCGGCGCGGTCGTCTCCGTCGGCGCGTACCGACTCACGATTCGCATCGGCCGCTTGCCGGAACCGCGGCGGTGGTTCGCATGAGCGTTCTGAGCCTCGCTGCATCCGCCGTCGTCCTCGGTGTCGCGCTCGGCACGGGATTGCTGTTGGTCGTCGGACGACTCCCGCGGTGGGCGGCGCCCTCGCTCTCGCGTCGCGTCGCGCCGTATCTGCGCGACATCGCCGATCCGCTCGGCATCACTCCGCTCCCGCCCGCGGCGGTGACGTCGTCGTGGCGGCTTCTGCGAGACCGCATGGCCTCCTCCTGGGTGGCACTCGGAGGAGGAGGAAGTGTCGCGCGTCGCCTGCGTCAGGCGGGGTGGCGTCGGGATGTCGTGGCCTTTCGTGCCAGGCAGCTCGGATGGGCTGTGGGTGGGCTCGGAGCAGGTGGACTTCTCGTCGTCGCACTGACCCTTCTCGGGCGTGGCGGGCCGACGCTCGCCGTGCTGCCTCCGCTGTTCGCCGCGGCCGGAGTTCTCGGCTGCGACTACCGCCTGACGAGAGCGGCGCGCCAGCGGATCGCGCGCGTCGAGGAGGAGCTTCCGACCGTGCTGGAGTTCCTTTCGCTGTGCCTGGCTGCCGGGGAAGGTTTGCGTGACGCGCTGCGTCGCGTGGGCGAGGTCGGCTCCGGCGTTCTGACCGGTGAACTCCGTGCGGCAGTGCTGGCGAGCGGCACCGGCTCGAGCCTGCCGGATGCGCTGCTCTCGGTGTCGAAGAGCCTCGACGTTCCGGCACTCGCGCGAGCAATTGAGCATCTGGTGGCGGCGATGGACCGTGGAGCGCCCCTCGCGCACGTTCTGCAAGAGCAGGCCGTCGATGCGCGAGAGGACGCTAAGCGGGGGCTGTTGGAACTGGCGGGGCGCAAGGAGATCTTGATGCTTCTGCCGCTCGTGTTCTTGATCCTGCCGCTTTCGGTTCTCTTCGCGATCTTCCCCGGCATCGTCATGCTGCGGCTCGGCGTCGGTTGATGTCGGCGGAACTCGTCGGACATCCTCGACCACAGATCCGACGGATGTCGTGCAGCGCCGCCGAAAGTCATAGGCGGTGCCGGAGCGGCCTCTGCGGCACCTATCGGCCCGTGCAACATTCCGGAGGGGATATACGCGGTCAGCGGCGAGGACTACGCCGTGCAGAACTGCCGATCGACGACGGCACGGCTGCAGCTGATCATCATCGATCACGGTGCCGTTCACGCACCGCGACGCGTGCACGTCCGTAGCTCCGGGCGGCACGCTCAGCATTCTGAACGGCGTTCCCACCCTGACGGCGCGGTGGAGCTGGACGTACTGCTGAGCCGTATCGGCCGTCGCCGCGAGGAGCGATGGGTCATTCCTCGTTCCCACTGCTGTGGATAACTCCCGCGCGAGAGGACTCATCCGAGCACACTCGACGCATGGACAGTTCACAGCGATCCGCTCTCCGCGAGTTCGTCGACGACGAAACGGGTGACGTTCCGGGCTGGGTGCTCGTCACATTGATGACCGCCGGACTCGTCGTCGCGATCTGGACTCTCGCCGGCCCCGCGTTGGCTGCGCTGTTCGAGCAGGCGCTGAGCCGCGTCTCCGGTCTCTGATCCCGGGAGCCGGCGTGGAGAGCCTCCGCCACGATCAGCGCGGCTCGAGCACCGTTGAGTTCGTGCTCGTCGGAACGCTTCTGACTCTCTTGACCCTCGGTGTGCTGCAGCTGGCGCTCGCCGTGTACATCCGCAACGTCGTCCACGATGCGGCGGTGGAGGGCGCCTACTTCGGCGCGCTCGCCGACACGGATGCCGACGCTGGCGCCGCCCGCACGGCCCAACTGATCGCGACGGCGGTGGGTGAGGGCATCGGCGCGCGGGTGAGCGCGTCGGACACCGACACGGCGCGCGGACCCGAGGTGGAGGTCCGCGTGGTGGCGACGCTCCCGCTGGTGGGACTGCTCGGAGTGCCCTCCGGGATGGAGGTGAGCGCCCGTGCCCCGCGTGAGAGTTTCGACTGACCCACCGCGGGCGATTCAGGGTGTGACGCTCAGAGACGACAGCGGCTCGGCATCCCTGGAGTTCATCACCGTCGGGCTCATCCTGCTCGTGCCCCTCGTCTACCTCATCGTCGCGCTCGGCAGCATCCAATCCCAGGCGCTGGGGGCCGAAACAGCTGCGCGGCAGCTCGCTCGCACGATCGCCTCGTCGTCCGACCTCGCGACGGCCGACGCCCGCACCCAGCGCGTCGTCGATGCCATCGTCGCCGAATACGGCATCGACCGCTCGACCCTCGACATTCACGTGCAGTGCGACACGTCCGGTCCGTGCCCCGCGGCCGGCGCGATGCTCTCGGTCACCGTGACGGCAGAGGTGCCGTTGCCGCTCGTCCCGCCGGTGCTCGGTCTCGACCAGGCGGCGCGCGTGCCGGTCACCGCGACCGGGGTGCAGAAGGTCTCCCGTTATTGGGTCGAGCTGTGAGGGCGTTCGCGTCGCGACGTCACGATGACGAAGACGGCAGCGTGCTGATCCTGGCACTCGGCTACTTCGTCATCGCGGTCGTGCTGGTACTCGTCTGTGTCGACGCGACGAGTCTCTACCTCACGCAGAAGCGCCTGGATGCTGCCGCCGACGCGGCCGCGCTCGCCGGGGCGGACGGCTTCACTCTCACGGTCGACGCTTCGGGCCCGGCCGCACGGTTGACGGATGCCGGTGTCTACGATCAGGCCGAGGAGCTGCTCGCGGCCACCCAGACGGCCGAGCTGGTCGCGGCATCCACCCCCGACGGCGTCTCGGCACGCGTCACGGTCGCGACGACCTGGCGCCCGCCCGTGCTGACGCTGTTCGTCCCGGACGGCTGGCCGCTGGAGTCCACCGCGACCAGCCGTACCGCGTTGCGATGAGAGCTACTCTGCCCCTGCGCGCCGTGGCCATGCCCGCCACCCGGACGGCAGACTCCGCAGAATGGGCTCCGCCGCCGCACGGCGTTCCGCAGGCACGGGGACCGCGTTCGAGAAGCCTCCCGACGAGCCGGTCGGGTATCGCACCTGATACCACGCCGCCGCTTCTGCGTCGCGCCGCCCGACGCTTTCGCTGTAGTTGCCGCTGACGACGGCGAAGACATGCTCCTCGAGCTCGTCGGCCTCGCGCTGCCACGGGGTGTCGCACGCGTCGCACCCGCACAGCGGGAAGGGGAAGTCGTGCAGCAGGCCCGCGTGCAGGAGCAGACCCGGGAAAGCCGTGAACACGAACGTCAGCCCAGCGCAGTCCGGCTCGCGCGGGCGCACCCTGACGGCCCGCGGCACCTCCCAGCTCGGTGGCGCGAGAAGGTCGGCGACGACATGTGGGCCGTCGTCGATCTCCACGTCGTACGTGAGCCGCAGGTGATCGATGAGCGCCGCCGCGACCGTGTGCAGTGGCGCGTAGCGTTCCGGATGCACGGTGACCGAGTACGCCTCGGTCGGCGGAGAGCCCTCCCACCGGTTTCCGTAATCGATGACCTCTCCGTCGGCATCGACGAACACCTGGGGTGCGATCGACGGGCGGGTGTACCGGCTCATCCCGTCATCCTGCCGCAGCCGTGATCGGCGCGCACTCACCGCGTGCGCGGCACGAACCTCGGCACCCAGCGGATGAACCCGGCCGCCCCCGCGAGGCCGATCACGCCGATGACGCCGGTGGCGACCGAGAGGGAGACGACCGCGGCGACGGCTGAGACGAGCAGGGGAGCGATCGCGCCCCCGGCATCCGTCAGCGTCCGCCACGACCCGAGGAAGGCCGCCGGGTCGTCCTGCGGCGCGACGTCGGCGCCGAGCGTGAGCAGGATGCCGCTGGAAAGACCATTGCCCACGCCCAGAACCGCCGCGAACAGGGCGAACCACATCGCCGCCTGCGAGAGGTCGTGCGTGAACGCGAGCGCGAGGAAACCCGACCCCATCAGCACCATCGCGGGAAGCGCGGCCCAGAGGCGGCCGAAGCGGTCCATCACCTGGCCGCTCGCGTAGAAAAGGGCGAAGTCGATCGCGCCGGAGATGCCGACGACGAGCGCGATCGTCTGCGCGTCGAGCCCGATCGACACGCCCCACAGCGGAAGTACAACCTGACGCGCCGACCGCACCGCCGAGAGGGATGCCGCCGCGAGCCCCAACCGCGACAGCACCCCGCGGAAGCGCCACATCGTGCGGAAGACACCCACCCGGTCGGGGACGGGGATCGACCCGGTGACAGGCTCACCGGTGTCTTCGGCGAGCCTCGAGTCGCCGGACGAGCGCGTGACGCGGGGGACCGGCACGGCATCCTCCGGGTCGGGACCGAACACGAGCAGTGCGATCGTGGCGAGCAGGCACGCGCCGAAGAACCAGACCGTCGAGTGCTCATCGCCGAAGATCGCGATGAGGGCGGCGGCGAGGAAGGGCCCGACGAACATGCCGAGGCGGAACGTGCCGCCCAGCAGCGACAGCGCCCGCGCCCGGTAAGCGATCGGCACCCGCGTCGTCATGAACGAGTGCCGTGCCAGACCGAACGCGGCCGCGCAGAATCCGATGAGGAACACCGCGGCCGCCAGCACCGGCAGGCTCGGTGCGAACAGCATCCCGGCGACGCCGCCGAGTGCGAGGACCCCGCCGACGATCATCGTCATCCGCTCGCCGATGCGGCTCACGGCCCAGCCCGCCGGGATGTTGCCGCAGAGCTGTCCGACGACGAGTGCCGAGGCGACGAGTGCTGCGGTCGGAACGTCGGCGCCCAGCTGCGCCGCGATCACCGGGAAGAGCGGAACGACGGCCCCCTCGCCGAGAGCGAAGAGCACGGTCGGACCGTAGATCATGGGTGCCAGGCGCCAGAGCATCGGTCCCATGCCGGGCGCGGACGCGGGATCTGGCATGCGGGAGCTCACCCGATCCACGTTAGTCTGGAGTGTCATGCTTGATTTCGATCCTTCCGCCGACATCCAGGCCCTGCGTTCCACCTTCTCCGACATCCAGGCGGTGGTCGACGTCGAGGGGCTGCGTGCGGAGATCGCGCGCCTGTCCGACGAAGCCGGTGCCCCCGACCTCTGGGACGACGTCGAGAAGGCGCAGAAGGTCACGAGCGCACTCAGCCATCGTCAGGCCGACCTCAAGCGCGTCACCGACGTCGAGCAGCGCCTCGACGACCTCGATGTGCTCGTCGAGCTGGCGCACGAGATGGACGACGAAGACACCGCGGCCGAGGCGCGCCGCGAGATCGCCGCCCTGCAGGACGTCATCGGCCAGCTCGAGGTGCAGACGCTGCTGGACGGCGAGTACGACGACCGCCCCGCGGTCGTCACGATCCGCTCCGGCGCGGGCGGCGACGACGCCACCGACTTCGCCGAGATGCTCCTGCGCATGTACCTGCGTTGGGCGGAACGTCACAAGTACTCCGTGAAGGTCATGGACACCTCCTACGCGGAGGGAGCGGGCATCAAGTCCGCCACGTTCGAGGTCGACGCCCCCTACGCGTACGGCACCCTGTCGGTCGAGGCCGGCACGCACCGACTGGCGCGCATCAGCCCGTTCGGCGGCGCGGACAAGCGCCAGACGTCGTTCGCCGCGGTCGAGGTCATCCCCGCGCTCGAAGAGGCCGTCGAGGTCGAGGTTCCCGAAAGTGACATCCGCGTCGACGTGTTCCGCTCGTCGGGCCCGGGCGGTCAGTCGGTCAACACGACCGACTCCGCGGTGCGCATCACCCACCTGCCGACAGGCCTCGTCGTCTCGATGCAGAACGAGAAGAGCCAGATCCAGAACCGCGCTGCGGCCATGCGCGTGCTCCAGACGCGTCTGCTGCTGCTCAAGCGCGAAGAGGAGGCCGCGAAGAAGAAGGAGCTCGCCGGTACCATCACGGCCAGCTGGGGCGACCAGATGCGTTCCTACTTCCTCTACGGACAGCAGCTCGTCAAGGATCTCCGCACCGGCTACGAGGTCGGCAACCCCGCCGTCGTCTTCGATGGCGACCTCGACGGCCTCATCGCCGCCGGCATCCGGTGGCGCAAGCGCAAGGACGACGACGACTGATCAGTCGCGGCCCAGCCATCCCGTGATGGCGTCGCGGAACGCGGTGGGCTGTTCGACCCAGGGGTAGTGCCCGCAGGCGGCGAGCCAGACGAGGTCGGCTCCGAGTGCTGCGGCGTCGTCGGCAACCGGTCGAACGCCGGTGAGCAGGTCGGCGTCGCCGGCGACGATCGTCGTGGGTGGAAGAGACGCCGAGCGGATGCGCTCGGCCGCATCGGCCGGAATGTCGTGGAACCACGCGCATGCCGCCGGAACTGCTCGACGACGTCGGCGTCGGTGGTCGCGGTGTCCTCGCCCAGCGCGACGATTGCGGAAACCACGTCGGGCTCGGTGCGGGCGGCGCCGATGGCCGCGGCGTCGGATGGCGATCCGCACAGCCAGGTCGCCGGCGGAGTGATCAGCGCCGGGGACGCGATGCGGTCCGGGTATCGCCGCGCGGTCGCGCTCTCGCCGATGCCGGCGATCGAGCATGCGCACCCGGCCACGCTATCGGGAGTGCAGTCGACACGCGGCGAGTGTCGCACCCGGCATCCGCAGAGGGGCGACGTAGGCTCATCGAGTCATGATCCGGTTCGAGCACGTCACCAAGAAGTACCGAGGGACCAGCAAGCCGGCGCTGAGCGACGTCGACTTCGAGGTGCAGCGCGGGGAGTTCGTCTTCCTCGTGGGCGCCTCCGGCTCGGGAAAGTCCTCCTGTCTGCGCCTGATCCTGCGGGAGGACGGTCCCAGCGAGGGGCGCGTCGTCGTGCTCGGTCGCGACCTCAAGACCCTCTCGACACGCAAGGTTCCGTACTTCCGTCGGCACATCGGGTCGGTCTTCCAGGACTTCCGTCTGCTGCCCAACAAGACGGTGTTCCAGAACGTCGCCTTCACGCTGCAGGTCATCGGCGCATCCCGCGCCTTCATCCAGCAGGCCGTGCCCGAAGCGCTCGCTCTCGTCGGCTTGGACGGAAAGCAGAAGCGCCTGCCGCACGAGCTGTCGGGTGGCGAGCAGCAGCGCGTCGCGATCGCGCGGGCGATCGTCAACCGGCCGCAGATCCTGCTCGCCGACGAGCCCACCGGAAACCTCGACCCGGCGACCTCCATCGACATCATGCAGCTGCTCGCCCGCATCAACGCCGGTGGCACGACGGTGGTCATGGCCACCCACGAGGCCGGCTTCGTCGATCAGATGAAGCGCCGCGTCATCGAGCTGCGCGGCGGTGTGATGGTGCGCGACGACCGCCACGGCGGCTACGGCGACACGTCATCGCTGCCCTCGCTGCAACCGCAGATGGAACGCGGCGCGGCAGCAACGGCCGCACTGACCGCGGTGCTCGAACTGCAGCGCGAGATCGCGGAAGCTCCCGTCGAGCCCGTCCCCGCCCCGCCGACCGCTTCGACGGCGCCGGATGCCGCGGCATCCCCGCCCCTCACACGCCCGGCCGCTCCCGCGCCTGCAGCCACGACGCCTGCCGACCGGGCGGCGGACGCGTCGCCGAGACCGGCCATGCAGCGCCCCGCGCCGCTGCCGGCGACGACGGAGCCGGTGCCGCTCACGCGTCCGATCACCATCGCCGCCCCCGAGGTCGACCTCGGCGAGCTGGGCGTGGGTGACATCGACCTCGGCAAACTCGGGGTCGCCGACCGCCGCGGCCGCGAAGCCGACGAGAACGACGAAGTGGGACCCACCTCATGAGGATGCAGCTGATTCTCGGCGAGGCGCTCACCGGGCTGCGTCGCAACGCGTCGATGGTGATCTCCGTCGTGCTCGTGACGTTCGTCTCGCTGACGTTCGTCGGTGCCGCGATGCTGATGCAGATGCAGATCGGCAAGATGCGCGACTACTGGTCCGAGCGTGCGCAGGTCTCGGTGATCATGTGCCGCGAGGATTCCACGGCCACGACGTGTGCCGACGGCGCCGCGACGCAGGAGCAGATCGATCAGGTCTCGCAGCGGCTGTCGAGCTCCGCGCTGGGCGGAGTCGTTCGGGATGTGCGGTTCGAGTCGTCCGATGAGGCGTACCAGAACCTGCTGAAGCTCTACGGCGACGAGTACAAGGACTATGTGACGCCAGCGCAGCTCGGTGACACCTACTTCGTCGGGCTCATCGATCCCGAGAAGGCCGACGTCATCACTGAGGCGTTCAACGGGATGGCCGGTGTGGAGGAGGTGAAGAACCAGCTGCAGTATCTCGAGCCGCTGTTCTCCGCCCTCACGATCGCCACCTACATCGCCGTCGGAATCGCCGCGCTGATGCTGATCGCGGCCGTGCTCTTGATCGCGACCACCATCCGGCTGTCCGCGTACGCGCGACGGCGGGAGGTGGGCATCATGCGACTGGTCGGCGCCTCGAACCGCTTCATCCAGACGCCGTTCGTGCTCGAAGGCGTCTTCGCGGCGTTCATCGGATCGCTCATGGCGGGCGCCGCGATCGTCGTGGGTGTGCACTTCGGCGTGGGGGAGTACCTGAAGGGCCGCGTGAGCTTCATCACCGATTGGATCGACATGGGTGATGCCGCCATCGTCATCCCGGTCATCATCGTCATCGGCCTGGTGCTAGCGGCGTTGTCGGCGAGCTTCGCGATCCGCCGGTGGCTGCGGGCGTGAGATAGACTGACGGGCTGCCGTGTCCGCGGCATCCCGTCGTTCGTCGGCGGAACAACGCCATCCACCACAGAGGATCAACCATGCCCAGGGAACGCGGGGAGAAGGTCGTCGCGACCAACCGTCGCGCGCACCACGACTACACCATCGAGAAGACGTACGAAGCGGGCCTCGTGCTCACGGGTACCGAGGTGAAGTCTTTGCGTCAGGGCCGGGCCAACCTGTCGGACGGATACGCCTACATCGACGGGGGCCAGGCCTACCTCGATGCCGTGCACATCCCGGAGTACTCGCAGGGGCACTGGACCAATCACGCCTCCAAGCGCACACGCAAGCTGCTGCTGCACAAGGACGAGATCGTCAAGCTGTCGCACGCCGTCAGCGCCGGCGGGTACACGTTGGTTCCGTTGAAGCTCTACTTCTCCGACGGGCGAGCGAAGGTCGAGATCGCGATCGCCAAGGGCAAGCGCGAGTACGAGAAGCGGCAGACGATCCGCGAGCGCGAAGACAAGCGCGAGGCCGAGCGGGCGATGCGCAGCCGCAACCTCCGCGGCGAGTAGAACGCACGATCTCCGCAGAATGTGACGAACTCCGCAGCCGACAGCGTGACGGGATGCGGAGGAGGGGTGATTCTGCGGACTCGAAGGGATGCCGTGCGCCGCAGGCGGCGCGAACTGACGAGACCTAGCGTGCGATGAAGCGGGCCTCGACTCCTGCCGACACGACGATCTCGTCGGGCCGGAACTCGACGGCGGCGGCCCGATCGAACTCGGCCATGCCGGCGGCCTTCGCCATCACCCGCGGCGCGGGACCGGGGGAGGATGCCGCGCCCAGCAGCCCCAGGTCGGCGATCTCGACCGGGACGACCTCGCGTCGTCCGATCGCCGCGGCATAGGCCGAGGCCCGCTCGACCGCGACGGCGACGGCGTCCGTGGCGACGTCGCGCTCGACACGCGCGCGCGTCTCGGGCGTGAGCTGCCACTCCACAGCTCCCACCTGTAGCCCGTCGGTTCCGGCGATCTCATTGACCCAGTCCGACAGAGCAACCGTGTCGGTGAAGGTCGCGGTCAGCTCCACCGACGCGTGATGGACGAGGTCCAGCTGGCGGCCCTCGTTGTTCCACGGCCGGTCGGCCCACACCGACATGCGTTGACTCGACCAGTCCGAGATCGTGCCCGCCGTTGCGAGCGTGGCGAGGTGGCTGCGGACCGGCTCCGAGAGGCCGGCGACCCGCGAGACGACGGCGGCGCGCTCGGGTCCGTCGGCGGATGCCGTCACGTGCGCAACGGCGCGCTCGGGCAGCACTCGGGTGTGGCTCTCGCCGCGGACGGTGATCGTGACCTCGCTCATGGGGTAAACTGTAATGCTCGGGTGCCGACGGCAACCGAGAGACAACTCCACAGCGTGACAGTGGCTCATTCGCCGCACGGCACGTCGCCGTGACGCACACGGGGCTGATCGGTTTCGACAGCGTCTGTGAATCTGCGAGAAGCGGGCCGAGGATGCAGGGTTATCTCGTTAACGATCTCTGCGAACCTATAAGTGCCGAATCCAAGCGCACTGACTTCGCCCTCGCTGCCTAAGCGAGCCCGATAGTCCGTCAGACCGTGTGTGACCCCGCCACGGACCCTGGCGTCATCTAGGGGTCTTGCTGCGTGACGGCGCCTGGACGTCACGCGGGACTCTTCCCAGGCTGGGCTCGTCGACTTAGGTGTCTGTGACAAAGGTCGGAGCCGAGCAGAACGTCTTCACAGACTGCGCCCGGAGAAGACGCAGTATCCCAGCGTTGGACGGGGGTTCGATTCCCCCCAGCTCCACGACGCCACTGTCACCGGCGAAGGCCCCGGCATCCGATCATGGATGCCGGGGCCTTCGCCGTCTGCGGGTGTCAGTCCGCCGTGCGCTTCGTGCGACGGCGCGCGAGCAGGATGCCTCCGGCCAGCACCAGTGCCGCGCCGATGCCGCCGACGAGCAGCGCGGCGGTGTCGTCGCCACCGGTCTCCGGCAGTGTCGCCCTGGTCGTCGCGGCCGCCGCGGCCGCGACGGGCGTCGAGGTGCCGCTCGCCGCCGCGGGCAGGGCCGCGTTCACGACGTAACGCTCGACGGTGGTGCCGTCCTGAGCGGTGACCGTGACCGTGACGGTGCGGCCCGAGACGCTGACGGCCGCTGCGGCATTCGGGTTCGTGGTGGTCACCGTCACGTCCCCGGCAGCGATCGCAGTCTGCGGGTCGGTGATGGTCGTGCCGGCCGTGCTGGTCGCGGCATCCAGGGGGACGGAGACGCCGTCGACGGTGATCGACGAGGCGGACGCGTCGTTCGAGACGAGCAGGTTCGTGCGCAGCGCGGCGACGTCCTGCTCGGTGAGGCCGATGGTCTTGCGCAGGTACGCGTCGACACCGCCGTACTTCGAGGTCACATCTGCCTCGAACGTCCCCTGTAGTAGTTGGGGGGTCGCCCAGGTCACGCCCAGCTGCGTGTTCGACAGCAGGTAGTCGTGCAGGATGTCGGACGCGCTCACGCCGAGGATGTTGTACAGGAGGTCCATCACGGTCCCGGTGCGGTCCATGCCGTGCGAGCAGTGGATGAGGACGGTGCCGGTCGTGTCCTGGGCGATGAGGCGGAGGATCTGCGCGTAGGCCGTGATCATGGGGCCGCGATCATTCGGGCCGTTGTAGCCCTTGTCGACCAGGTCGTGGTACATCACGGTGTCGTCGGGGTAGTTGCCGTCGGCGCCGAACATGGAGATGTTCACCGACTTTGCGCCGGGGACCGGCACGTCGGGCTTCGCAGCGATCTGCGTGGCCGTGCGCAGGTCGATGACGAGGTTCACATGGTACTTCGTCGCCAGGGTCGTGGCGCCGTCGCTGGTGATCTTGTCGAGCGACTCGGTGCGCAGTACGCGCGGCGCGTTGACCACCTGGCCGCCCAGCCCGGTGAACGATCCGAGTTCGCGGCCGTTGACGAGGCCGGGGACGTCGGTGATGGCGTGGTCCTTCGCCGTCAGCGGGGGCTGGCTGGCGGCGTCGGCGGCGCTGGCGCTGGTGGCGCCGAAGCCGATGGAGCAGACGACGGCGGCGGCGACGAGGGTGGTTGCGCCGAGTCGGTCGATGAATCCGCGTCGGGTGCGGTGCGAGATCACGATTTTCCTTACAGTCGAGAGGGAGATGTCATCCGCCTTCGCCCGCACCGATCAGGTAGCGGGGAAGGGGCGGCGATCACCCAGACTGCGGGCCGTGCGCGGCGCGCACGGCAACGGGGCGTGAATCGCGACTGACGTCGGCTGATGGATCTCGTGAGCGTCGGTTGTGGACGCGCTGAGAGGGGTGCTCCCGAGGAGCGGTCGGCGCGTCAGCCGGCGGTGACCGGCATGAGCAGCAAGTTCTGCTTCGTGTCCGATACAGCGACCCAGCCGTCGCCGAACTGGTACGTCATGCCGTATCCCTTGTCATCCACGGTGATCACGCGCGACGGGTCCTGCGTGATGTAGAAGCCCGAATCGGCCGGCTCGCGGCGCCAGCCCTCCTTCTCGAGCTGTGCGGCCACCGTCTCGGCGTCGGCGGTGCTGATGGGTGCCCAGCCGAACTCGATGAGGTTGCCCGATGCGACCGAGTAGTTCGCCCAGGTGCAGATCAGTCCACCGTCGATCGGTTCGCTCGGCGGCTGGGTTTCGAACGTGAAGGGCGTCTGCTTGGCTGTCCATCCCTTGCTCTTGAACTCGGCGAGGGTGTCGGAGACGATCATGCTGTCGCAGGTCACGGCGCCGCCCGTCGTCGGCGAGGCGTCCGGCGTCGGCCCGGGCAGCGCCTCGGTCGGCGTGGGTGATACGGCGTTGCCGGTAGGGGTCGGATCGGCCGAGGGTGCGGCTGACGTGCAACCGCTCAGCAGAAGAGCCGTTGCGAGGGCGACGGTGGACAGCGCGAGGGGTGCGAAGCGTGCACGTGTCATCGGCGGGGGTCCGATCGGTCAGGAGATGGCGGGCGAAGCGCCGAGGAGGGAGAGGAAGTCGCGATGAAGACGTCCGTTGGTCGCGAGCGACGAGCGCGACGACAGCGAGTCGGCTCCGTCGATGTCGGTGAACCTGCCGCCGGCTTCGTGGACGATCGGCACGAGGGCGGCGATGTCGTACTCCTTGACGCCGAACTCCGCCACGAACTCGAGTCGCCCCTCAGCGAGGAGCATGTACGGCCAGGTGTCGCCGTAGCCGCGGTCGCGCCAGACTGCGCGGCTGAGGCGCAGCAGATCGTCGGCGCGGCCGACGTCGTCCCATTGCGCGAGCGACTGGAAGCTCACGCTGGCCTCGGCGATCGCGTCGACGTTCGACACACCGAGGCGACGCGCGCCGCCGTCCGGAGTGTTGGTCCAGGCGCCGTGACCGGATGCCGCCCACCAGCGCCGCCCGAGGGCCGGCTGGCTGGCCACCCCGACGCGGGGTACGCCGTCGATGGCGAGGGCGATGAGGGTCGTCCACATCGGGATGCCCTTGAGGTAGTTGGCCGTGCCGTCGATCGGATCGATGATCCACTGCCGGGCCGCGTCACCCGACGTGCCGTACTCCTCGCCCAGGATGCCGTCGCCGGCGCGTTCGGCGGACAACAGCTCCCGCAGCACACGCTCGGTGGCGAGATCGGCCTCCGTGACGTGGGAGGCATCGGCCTTCACCTGGACGTCGAGATCGGCGGCATCGAAGCGTGCCATCGTCACGGCATCCGCCGCATCGGCGAGGCGCAGCGCGAGCCGGAGATCGTCGGTCAGGTCGCCGTCGAAGGGCGCGCTCCAGGCGGACGCGGGGGCGGGGGAGGTCACACCCTCAAGGATAGGGGTCGCGCGGGGCCTCGATTCGCGGTGTGACGTTCGGGATGGTAACGTTGTCCCTCGGTTCGCCAGTGATCTTCTCGAGAGATTCGGCGGCCAACGGAACGCACCTCTAGCTCAATCGGCAGAGCAACTGACTCTTAATCAGTGGGTTCTGGGTTCGAGTCCCAGGGGGTGCACCACCAAGCGAAGGCCCGGACCGTGAGTGATCACGGTCCGGGCCTTCTTCGTTGCTGCCGGCCTCGCCGCACGCAGCTCGGAGGACGGCCTACGCCGCGTCGCCCACGAGTACCGCGGCGGCCTCCTCCGCGGCATCCGCATCGTGTGCGTCGATGCGCGCGAGCGCCCGTCGCCCGATCAGGATCGTCGCGGCCGACACCAATACGGAGATACCGGCGAACACGAACGGTACGGAGGCGTTGAACGCGTGCCACAGAGCGGCGGCGATCGGGGGAGCGGCCGCCCCGCCGAGGAAGCGGACGGCGGAGTACGCCGACGATGCCACCGATCGAGGCAGGTCGGTCGCCTCCATCACCGACTCCGTGAGGATCGTGTTCATGAGCCCCAGCAGCAGACCGCCGACGATGATGCAGATCACCAGTCCCGCGGCGGATCCCACCACGACCGCGGCCGCGAAGAGGTCGATCGCGAGCAGGGGAAGCACGATGAGCATCGCCGTACTGCGCGACAGTCGGCGCAGCAGGATCGGGGCGATCCACACGCTCGTGATCGCGAGGGCCACGCCCCAGCCGAAGAAGGTCAGGCCGATGCCCATCGCACCGAAGCCGAGCGGAAACGGCGAGAAGGCCAACAGGACGAAGAAGCCGATGTTGTAGAAGAGGGCCGCGATCGCGAGCACCGCCAACGCGGGCTGGCGAAGCGCCTGGAAGGGGGCGGACAGCTTCACCGGCGTCCGCTTCTCCTCGCCGCCACGCAGCAGAACGAGCACCGCCACGAAGGCGATCGCCATCAGCGCCACGACGCCGAAGAACGGCCCGCGCCAGCTGAGCTCGCCCAGGATGCCGCCCAGCAGCGGGCCGATCGCGATGCCCAGTCCGAGGGCCGCCTCGTAGAGGATGATCGCCGCCGCGCTGCCGCCGGATGCTGCACCCACGATCGTGGCCAGTGCGGTGGAGATGAACAGGGCATTGCCGAGGCCCCACCCGGCGCGGAAGCCGATGACCGCATCGACGCTTCCCGACACGGCGCACAGCAGTGCGAACACGACGATGAGGCCGAGGCCGATGAGGAGGGTCGCCTTCGTGCCGATGCGGGAGGAGATCCAGCTCGTGACGAGCATCGCGAGTCCGGTGACGACGAGATAGCTCGTGAAGAGCAGCTCGGTCTCCACGGGGCTCGCCTGCAGCGACTCCGCGATGGCGGGCAGGATCGGATCGACCAGGCCGATTCCCATGAAGGCGATGACGCACGCGAAGGCGACCGCCCAGACCTGCGCCGGCTGGCGCCAGATGCTGACCTTGTGGGACGTGGAGGCGTTGTTCATCGAGCCATCTCCGCGACGCGAGTGCGCGCGTTGACGATGTCTGCGGCGCGGCGGATGGTGCGCCACTCATCCTCGTCCAGGTCGGCGAAGCGCGGCGCGAGCGCGGAGCTCAGAACGCCCAGCCACTCCTCGAGGGCCGTCATCCCAGCATCCGTCGCCGAGACGAGGGTCGCGCGCGAGTCGTCGGGATCGACGGTTCGCTCGAGGAGCCCGGCGTCGGCCATCTGTGCGACCAGCCGTGTCATACCGGGCTGCGTGACGCGCGAAAGCGTCGCCAGGTCGCCGATGCGCAGCGGGCCGTGGTCGCGCAGGAGCACGAGCGTGCGCCATTGGGCGGAGGGGGCTTCGGTGCGGGTGTCCAGCGCGGCCACCCGTGTCAGGGCGTGCGCGCCGAGCAGCAGTCGCAGAATGTCGTCGGAATGATGCATACCAAGAGTATATACCGGCAGTATGTAAAAGGGGTTATGGGATCGTGACCGTCCCGTCGGGGGTGAGGTTTGACAACGCG
Organism: Microbacterium sp. DMC48; assembly: GCF_056313825.1. Taxonomy (NCBI): domain Bacteria; kingdom Bacillati; phylum Actinomycetota; class Actinomycetes; order Micrococcales; family Microbacteriaceae; genus Microbacterium; species Microbacterium sp. DMC48. Next base: position 124,514 of record NZ_JBQUZN010000004.1, read on the forward strand.
CCGTCGCCTGAAGATGATTGCAGTACCTGAATCAGTTCTCAGGTATTCCTTCCAATGGTGAAAGGTACGCACATGCGGGTTACGAAGAAGTTGCTCCACGCGAGTTTTGTGGCCGTCGTCGCGACGACGGCTCTCGCACTGTCGGCGTGCGCGCCGCAGGACGCGACGACCGGTGGAGCGGCGACCGCCGGTGGCGGGCCCGCGGACGTCACTGTCGGGGTGGTGACGAGCGAGACGGGCCCGCTCGCCAGCTACGGCAAGCAGTATCTCGACGGCTTCAAAGCAGGTCTCGACTACGCCACTGACGGCTCCAATGAGGTGAACGGCACCAAGATCACCGTCGACTACCGCGACGACGCGGGCGACCCCGACACGGCCGTCGGCGTGGCGAAGGAGCTCATCGGACAAGGGGTGAACATCCTGGCCGGCAGCGCCTCTTCGGGTGTCGCCGCCGCGGTCGCCGAGCAGGCGGGGCAGAACAAGGTCCTCTTCATCTCGGGACCGGCCGCTGCGGATGCACTCACCGGTGTCAACCCCTACACGTTCCGCAGCGGTCGTCAGTCCGCGCAGGACGTCGCCACGGCGGGCACCTTCCTCGGAGACCTCCAGGGCAAGACCGTCACGGTGTTCGCCCAGAACAACGCCTTCGGCAAGGGCAACGAGGCCGCCGTGACGGCGATCCTCGGGGCGAAGGGAGCCACGGTGAACAGCGTGCTGGTCGCCGAGGACGTCACCGAGTTCACGCCGTTCGCCCAGCAGGTGCTGGCGGCCAAGCCTGACCTCGTCTTCGTCGCCTGGGCAGGTGCCACATCGGGCGCCATGTGGCAGTCCATGAGCCAGCAGGGCGTGTTGGACGCCGTGCCGGTGGTCACGGGGCTCGGCGACTCGGCGACGTTCGGGGCGTATGGAGCCGCTTCCGAGAAGATCAAGTTCCTGAACTACTACTTCCCCGGGGCGCCGGACAACGAGGTGAACACCAAGATGATCGACGCCGTCACCAAGGCGGGTGGAACGCCCGACCTCTTCACTCCCGACGGCTTCAACGCGGCGCTGATGGTCGTGCAGGCCGTCAAGGCAGGAAAGGGCGACGTCGAGGCCATGGCCAAGAGCCTCGAGAACTACACTTTCCAGGGCCCGAAGGGCTCGCTCACCGTACGCGCCGGCGACCACGCCCTGATCCAGGACATGTATCAGGTCAAGCTCGTCGCGAACGGCGGCAGCTTCACGCCCGAGCTCGTCGACACCGTGCCGGCAGACCAGGTCGCCCCGGCGAAGAAGTAGTCGGCGAGACGGCATCCGAAAGCGAGGCGAAGCCGCATGAGCACCCCCGTCCCGTCCGCACTCCTGATCGACGGCCTCGGCCTGCAGATCGGCGGAGCGACCATCCTGAAAGACGTCGACCTGGATGTCGCGCCCGGCAGCATCGTCGGCGTGATCGGGCCGAACGGCGCCGGCAAGACCACGCTGTTCAATGTGATCTCCGGCGTCGCACGGCCGACCGCAGGTCGCATCGTGATGGACGGTGTCGACATCACCCGCGCGTCGATCGCACAGCGAGCGCGGACGGGGCTGGGGCGCACCTTTCAGACCTCCAGCCTCTTTCCGCGACTCAGCGTCCTCGAGAACGTGCGTCTTGCCGCCCAGGTCGGTCTCGGTGGCAGCTTCTCTCTGCTGCGCTTTCCCCGCAGGACGGATGCCGCGACCGAGCTCGCCCTGGATCAGCTCGTCAAGGTCGGGCTGACCCACAAACTCGACACGGCGGCCGGCGACATCTCCCACGGCGACAAGCGCAAGCTGGAGATCGCCGTGCTGCTCGCCACCGAGGCGAAGATCGTGCTGCTCGACGAGCCGATGGCGGGGGTCGCCTCCGGCGACGTCGCGGGACTCGTGGACACGATCCGCGAGATGCAGGAAGCGACCGGGTGCACGGTGTTGATGGTCGAACACCACATCGACGTGCTCATGGGCTTCGTCCAGAAGGTCGCCGTCATGTACTCCGGGTCGATCATCGCCTTCGACTCGCCCGCGCAGATCATGGAGAACCCTCTCGTGCAGAGCGCCTACCTCGGCCGAGGTCTGCATCCGGCGGGAGAGTCGGCCGCATGAGCGCACCGATCCTCACCGTGACGCACCTGTCGGCATCCATCGCGGGTCAGCAGGTCGTCGAAGACGTCTCGTTCGAGGTGCCGGCAACGGGCATCACGGCCGTCCTCGGCCGTAACGGGGTCGGCAAGACCTCGACCATGCGCGGGGTCCTCGGTCTCATCTCTCGTCGGGGTCGGGTCGTGCTCGCGGGTGAGCGGATCGACGCCCTTCCCACCCATCGCATCGTCCAGCGCGGCGTCGGCTATGTCCCCGAAGACCGCGAGGTGTTCGCCGGCCTGACCGTCGCCGAGAATCTGGCCCTCGCGGAGCGCGACCGAAAGCCGCGCCGTGATTTCGTCGCCGAGCTCTTTCCCGACCTCATGGCCCGGCGATCACAGCTCGCCGGCACGCTCTCCGGCGGACAGCAGCAGATGGTGTCGGTTGCGCGAGCGCTGCTCAATGAGAACCGCATCCTCTTGGTCGACGAGCCCACCAAGGGACTCGCTCCGAAGATCGTCGACGACGTCGCGCGAGCCCTGCAGGAGGCTGCCAAGATCGTGCCCATCCTGCTCGTAGAACAGAATCTCGACGTCGTACGGACCCTGGCCGACGATGCGATCGTGATCGCCGGAGGACGCGTGGTCCACACCGGCAGCGCGCGCCAGATCCTCGACGATGACGCGCTGACCACGCGACTGCTGGGCGTCAGCGCGGAGGTGCACTCATGAGCAGCATCGTCCTCATCCTTCTCACCGGTGTCGGCCTCGGAGCACTTTACTTCCTCGTCGCATCGGGGCTGAGCCTGATCTACGGGCTCATGCACGTGCTCAACTTCGCGCACGGCGCCTTCCTCACCCTCAGTGCATTCATCGGGTGGCAGGTGGCGCAGGCGCTGGGAACGGCATCGTGGGGATCGTTCCTCGTCTCGATCCTCGTCGGCGCCATCGTCGGTGCGGTGTTCGCGACGCTCACCGAGCTGGTGCTCATCCGACCGCTCTACGAACGCCACATCGAGCAGGTTCTCGTGACCGTCGGACTCTCCTTCGCGGCCGTCGCCCTGTTCGAGGGCATCTGGGGAACGGATGCCGTCAACATCGCCGGTCCCGCCTGGCTGAAGGAGACCACGGACGTCCTCGGAGCGCGCATCCCCAACACCTATTGGGTGCTGATGATCGCCGCTGCGCTCGTGCTCGTCGCACTCGTGCTGTTCTTGAAGAAGACGCGGTACGGAATGATCATCCGCGCCGGTGTCGAGAACCGCGCCATGGTGACCGCGCTCGGCATCGACGTGCGCCGCAGCTTCACACTCGTGTTCGCGATCGGCGGTGCGGCGGCCGGCATCGGCGGGGTGCTCGCCATGCACTACACGACGTTCGTGTCGGCTCACCTCGGCGCGACGCTGCTCATCTTCGCCTTCATCGTGACCGTCATCGGCGGCCTCGGCTCGCTCACGGGGGCCGCGATCGCGTCGGTGCTCGTCGCGGTGCTGCAGCAGTTCGCCAACGTCTACCTCAGCGGCACGGGCGACTTCATCGTGGTCGTGCTGCTGGCCGTCGTGCTCCTGGTGCGACCCACCGGGCTCATGGGGAGGAAAGCATGACCGTCACTACCGGAGTTCCCACCCTCGTGCCGGGCCGCACCGGGGCCTTCATCCCCTTCGTCGTCGGTGCCGTCCTCGTCGTCGTCATGGCCGTGTTGCCGCTGCTGAACATCTCGATCCCCGGCATCCTGCCGGGGGCGACGTACACACCGGGCTCGCTCGCTCTGCTTTCGCTCTGCATGGTCTTCGCCGCGCTCGCCCTCTCGTACAACCTGCTGCTGGGCACCTCCGGGATGCTGTCCTTCGGCCACGCTTTGTACTTCGGTGTCGGCGCGTACGGACTCGGGCTCGCGCTGAAGTTCTTCGGGGTGCCGCTGTGGCCCGGTGCTCTCATCGCTCTCGTCGGTGGGCTCGTCATCCCCGCATTCACGGGCGCCATTTCGATGCGCGTCTCCGGCATCCCCTTCGCGATGGTGACGCTGGCATTCGCGCAGGCCGGGTCGGTGCTGGTGCGTCGCAATCAGGACATCACCGGTGGTGAGGAGGGACTGCGGCTGCCCGTCGACCAGGTGCCCTCGTGGCTGGTGGGTGTGTCGAACACCCGCAATCTGTACTGGCTGACTCTCGTCGTGCTGGTGGTGGTGTACCTGGTGGTGCTCTGGGTGGACCGCTCGCGGCTCGGACATCTCGCACAAGCGGCACGCGAGAACGAACTGCGCGTCCAGGTGCTGGGGTTGCGGCCGTACACCGCGAAGCTTCTCGTCTTCGTCCTCGCCGCTCTCTGCGCCTCGCTCGCCGGCATCGCCTACATGCTGCTGCAATCGGGAACCCAGCCCAGCACCGTCGGCGCCGATCTCACGATCACCGTGCTCGTGATGGTGGTTCTCGGTGGCGTCGGGTTCCGGTGGGGTGCCATCGTGGGTGGTGTGCTCTACACGATCCTCGATCAGCGGTTGACGGTTCTCGCACGCTCGCCGTGGATCCAGGATCTCCCCGACGCGCTGCGCATCCCGCTGTCGGAGCCGCTGTTCCTGCTCGGGGTGCTGTTCATCCTGGTGGTCATGTTCCTGCCGGGCGGCATCGCGGGCACGATCGACACCGCGGTCCGCCGACGTCGTGGTGAGCGCACCCGTTCGCAGTTGCGTCAGATCGACGATGCGGACGAGACCACGGGCGGCGCGCGGGGCGTGGATGCCGAGGTGCGGGCATGAGGTCACGGGTGGAGGGGCTCGCGTGAGGGGCGAGTCGGACGGAGCGCACACGATCGGTCGCTGGCTGCGTGACCGGGCCGTCTCTGCCGCCGGCCGGACGGCGATCGACGACCGCGGTGTCCGGATCGGCTACGGCGACCTGGAGGCCCGCGCACACGAGCTCGCGCTGTCGCTGCGGCGTGCGGGATACGGACCCGGAGATCGTCTGGCGACCATCACCGGCAACTCGATCGATCACGTCGTGGTGTTCTTCGCATGCGCGAAGGCGGGAGTGGCGATGGTTCCCCTGTCGTGGCGCCTGTCATCGCGCGAACTCGCCGAGATGCTGCGCCATGCGGAACCGGCACTCGTGGCCATCGAGGACGAGTATCTCGCCATCGCCACCGATGCCTTCGCACGTCTGTCCTCATCGCCACCGATCACCCTGCTGGGCACCACCGGCATCGAATCGGCGGTGCCGGCCCGAGCGGGCGCCGGACGATCATCGGCGCCAGCCACGGCCGGCCGCGCTGTGCGCGACGACGACCCTCTCCTCGTCATCTACACCTCCGGCAGCGAGGCGGCGCCCAAAGGCGTCGTGCTCACGCATGCGAACTGCTTCTGGAACAACCTCGCTCTCGCCGGAGTGGCCCAGCTCACCGCCGATGACGTCGTGCTCGCCGTGCTGCCGCAGTTCCACGTCGCCGCGTGGAACTGTCAGCCGCTCCTCGCCTGGTGGGTCGGCGCCACCGTCGTCCTGGAGCGTTCCTTCCAGCCTCGACGGGCGCTGCAGCTGATCCGAGAACGCGGCGTGACGGCGATGATGGGAGTTCCCACGCAGTACCGGATGCTGGCCGATGATCCCGATTTCACGGCGCGTGGTGTCGGGAGCGTTCGGCAGGCCCTGGTGGGCGGTGCGACGATCCCGCCGACTCTGGCCCAGCGGTGGGCGGATGCCGGGGTACCGCTGAGCCAGGGGTACGGCTTGACCGAGGCGGCGCCGAACGTGCTGTGCCTGCCGGCATCCGAAGCGCGTGAGAACCCCGGAGCGGTGGGGCGCCCGTATCCGCACGTCGACGTACGGATCGTCGATCCCGAGAGCGAGCTCGTTCTCGACGGGGAGGCGACAGGTGAGTTGTGGGTGCGGGGACCGAGCGTGTTCGCGGGATACCTCCACGACGAGGAGGCGACCTCCCGAGTCCGATCGGGGGCGTGGTTGCGCACCGGTGACATCGTGCACCGCGACGCCGAAGGCATCTTCCGCATCGTCGACAGGATGAAGGACATCTTCATCTCCGGCGGCGAGAACGTCGCGCCCGCGGAGGTCGAGCGCGCGCTCCTGCTGCATCCCGGCGTCGCCGATGCGGCCGTGGTCGGTGTTCCCGATGATGTGTGGGGCGAGCGCGGTGTCGCTTTCATCGTGAGAGAAGACGGCGCCGCGCTGGGTGCCGACGAGGTGCTCGCCCACGCGCGGTCGGAGCTCGCGGGTTTCAAGGTCCCCGTGCGCGTCGTCTTCGTCGATGACCTGCCACGGTCCACGATCGAGAAACTGGCTCGTGCGCGATTGCGCGCGTGGGCCGCCGACCTGGTGAGAGGAAGTGCTCATGAGCACAGTTGAGCAGTTCGAGCCCGAAGCGGCTTTCTCCGCAGCCGGCAAACCCTTGACCAAGCGCGGCGAAGCCACACGTCGCAAACTCCTCGAGGCCGCAGAGGAGGTCTTCGCCGACCTCGGCTATCACGAGGCGTCGATCGTGAAGATCACCGAGCGCGCGGGAGTCGGACTGGGGACGTTCTATCTCTACTTCGACAGCAAGCAGCAGATCTTCGAGGAGCTCGTCGTCGACCTCAACCGTCGCGTGCGTCACGCGATGGCGCAGGCGATGGCCGACACCGACAACCGCATCGACGCGGAGCGTGCCGGCTTCGAAGGCTTCTTCCGGTTCACGGCGGCCCATCCCGCCCTGTACCGCGTGGTGCGTGAGGCCGAGTTCGTCTCTCCCGAGATGCTGCGTCTGCACTACACCCGCATCGTGGAGGGCTACGAAGCCGGTCTGCGCGCCGCCCAGGCGTCGGGCGATGTCGACACCGCCCTGGATCCCGAGGTCACGGCGTGGGCCCTCATGGGGGCCGGGGAACTCATCGGCATGCGCTTCCTGCTGTGGGAGCGCGATGAGGAAGGCCGTCCGCCGGCCGCGATCGGCGACGAGATCATCGACGGCATGATGCGCTTCATCCGCAACGCGCTCGCGGTGCGCACCGAGAAGGGATCAAGGCATGAGTGAACAGGAACTCTCGGGTCGTCGCGCGGTGATCACTGGCGGTGCCAGTGGTATCGGGCTTGCCTGCGCGGAAGAGTTCGCGCGCCGTGGCGCACACGTCGTGATCGCGGACTTCAACGGTGAAGCCGCCCAGCGCGCTGCCGACCGCGTGGGGGGAGAGGCCTGGGTCGTGGACCTGTCCGACACGGTCGCGCTCGACGAGCTGTCGCTGCACGCCGACATCCTCCTCAACAACGCGGGCGTGCAGACGGTCGCGCCCCTGGAGACGTTCTCGCCGGAGCGGTTCCGTTTCATGCAGCGACTCATGGTCGAATCGCCCTTCCTCCTCATCCGCGCCGTTCTGCCCGGGATGTACGAGCGGGGCTGGGGGCGGATCATCAACATCTCCAGCGCCCACGGTCTGCGCGCGAGCGCCTACAAGTCGGCGTACGTGACGGCGAAGCACGCGCTGGAAGGGCTGTCGAAGGTCACGGCGCTGGAGGGCGGCGCTCATGGGGTGACCAGCAACTGCATCAACCCGGCCTACGTGCGCACGCCACTGGTCGAGAAGCAGATCGCCGACCAGGCGCGCGTCCACGGCATCGGCGAGGACGAGGTGGTCGAGAAGGTCATGCTCACCGAGTCGGTGATCAAACGCCTGATCGAGCCGCACGAGGTCGCCTCACTGGCCGCGTGGCTCGCCGGCGACGACGCCGGCATGGTCACGGGCGCCAGCTACACGATGGACGGCGGGTGGACGGCACGATGAGCACCCGTACCGCGCGCGCCGTCGACGTGGACGTTCCCGGGGGGCGGCTGAGGGTGGGGGTGTGGGATGCCGAGTCTGGTGCCCCCACGATCCTCGCCGTCCACGGAGTGACGTCGTCGCACCTCGCGTGGGAGCTGCTGGCCGCGGCGCTGCCGGGAGTGCGGATCGTCGCGCCCGACCTGCGCGGACGCGGACGGAGCAACCGGCTGACGGGACCCGCCGGCATGGCTGTTCACGCCGATGACCTCGCCCTCGTCTGTCGCGCACTCGAGGTCGTGCCCGATCTGGTGGTCGCGCACTCGATGGGCGCGTTCGTCTCGGTGGTCTTCGCAGATCGGCATCCGGAGCTCGCTCGACGACTCCTCCTCGTCGACGGAGGCCTCCCGCTGGCCGCGCCAGAGGGGCTCTCGCCGGACGAGCTCGTCGCTGCCATCCTGGGCCCGACGGCCGAGCGGCTGTCGAAGAGGTTCGCCACCGTCGACGCGTACCTCTCGTTCTGGCGAGGACACCCCGCATTCGCTGACGACTGGTCGAGCGAGCTGGAACACTACCTGGCCTACGATCTCGAGCCCGAGCCGGACGGTTCGTATCGACCGGCGACGAGCTATGCGACGACGCTCGAGGACACCGTCGACATGAACACGCGCTCGACGGTTGCGGATGCGCTCGGCGCTCTCACGACGCCCTCGACACTGGTGACGGTGCCGCGCGGCCTACAGGACGAGACCCCCGGACTCTATCCACCGGCGCACCTGGCGGCGCAACTGCGGGCGTACCCTTCGGTGGCGCACGTCGCGTGGCCCGAGTTCAATCACTACACGGTGGTGCTCTCGCGCGCCGGAGCAGACAGGTTGGCGGCGCTCGTGGAGGAGCAGCTCGGGGCTTCCGTTCCGCGGCTTCCGGCCGCCTAGCTTCTGTTGCGCTCAGCGGGCACCCGCGGCCACGCGGGTCGTCAGTTGGTGTGCGTGGGCGAGCAGTGTCCGGCCGAGCTCCGGGATGCGCTCCGGCGTGAAGCGGAACTCCACGCCCGTCAGGCTCAGTGCCCATTGCGGATGGCCGGAGCGCGTGAACACGGCGGCTCCCAGACCGAAGCTGCCTTCGACGATGAGGCCCGGATTGAGGGCGTAGCCGCGCGCCTGCGTCTCGCGCAGCCGCGCCCGCAGACGTGGTTCGGCGTGCGGGGCGCCGTGGCGCTCGCTGAGGTCGGGATGGCGATCGAAGTAGGCGTCCACATCGTGAGGAGGAAGAAAGGCCAGGATGGCCAGCCCGGCCGAGGCGACGCCGAGGGGGAAGCGCACGCCCTCCGACAGCACGAACGAGCGGATGGGGAAGGCGCCGTCCTCGCGGATGAGACAGACCGTCTCGTCGCCGCGGCGCACGGACAGGAACGCGCTCTCCTCCGTGCGGACCGCCAGCGACCGCACGATGTCGCGCGCGATCGCCGTGATGTCGTACCGGGATGCCGCGACCGTTCCCATGAGATAGAGCTCGGGCCCGGGCACCCAGGCCCCCGACTTCTCGTCCTGATCGACGAGACCTTCGTGACGCAGCGCGGACAGCAAACGGTGCACCGTGGGTCGGGTGAGATCCGCCCGGCGCGCGATCTCGGCGACCGACACGCCGTCTGCGCCCGCGGACGTCACCAATCGCAACAGAGCTGCTGCGCGGGCGACGGACTGGGCGCCGGGCACGGTGCGTCGCGAGGTGTCCATGATGTGGACAGTAGGCGACGCGGCATCCACATGGCAAGCCGCGAGGTGCGGACCGCGCCGACGGGGCGGAGGATGGGAGGGCACACGCGATGACAAAGGAGTGATTCGTGATCGACAAGACCTATCCGTCCGCGGCCGCAGCCGTGGCCGACATCCCGGACGGCGCGTCGCTCGCCGTCGGCGGGTTCGGCCTGTCCGGCAACCCCATCGCACTCATCCAGGCACTGCTCGCTCAGGGCACGAGCGAACTGTCGGTGGTGTCCAACAACTGCGGTGTCGACGACTGGGGGCTCGGTGTACTGCTGAATGCCAAGCGCATCCGCAAGATGACCTCGTCGTACGTCGGCGAGAACAAGGAGTTCGAGCGCCAGTTCCTCTCCGGCGAGCTCGAGCTCGAGCTCACCCCGCAGGGGACTCTCGCGGAGAAGCTGCGTGCCGGCGGCGCCGGGATCGCGGCGTTCTATACGCAGACGGGGGTCGGTACGCAGGTGGCCGAAGGGGGACTGCCTCGCGCCTACGACGGCGCGGGGGGTGTGGCTGTCGCGTCGCCGCAGAAAGACGTCCGCGCCTTCGAGGTGACGGGTGAGAAGCGCGACTACGTGCTCGAAGAGGCGATCGTGACCGACTTCGCGCTCGTCCACGCCGCCCAGGGCGACACGCACGGCAATCTCGTCTTCCACCGCGCGGCACGCAACTTCAATCCGCTCGCCGCGATGGCGGGCCGCGTCTGCATCGCGCAAGTCGAAGAGCTCGTCGCGCCGGGCGACCTCGACCCGGACAGCATCCACCTGCCGGGCATCTACGTGCATCGCATCGTCGAGGTGGGCAGCGACATCGAGAAGCGGATCGAACGGCGCACCGTCACCGTGTCGGACGCGGCCGCACGGACATTTCCCGAAGGAGCCTGACATGGCATTGACCCGCAACGAGATGGCCGCCCGCGCGGCCGCCGAACTCACGGACGGCTCGTACGTGAACCTCGGTATCGGCCTGCCGACCCTGGTGCCGAACTTCGTGCCCGACGGCGTCACCGTCGTGCTGCAGTCCGAGAACGGCATCCTGGGCGTCGGCCCGTACCCCACCGAGGAGCAGGTCGATCCCGACCTGATCAACGCGGGCAAGGAGACCGTGACCGTGCTTCCGGGCGCCTCGTTCTTCGACTCCGCGCTGAGCTTCGGAATGATCCGCGGTGGCAAGATCGACGCCGCGATCCTCGGAGCGATGCAGGTCTCGGCGTCGGGCGACCTTGCGAACTGGATGATCCCGGGAAAGATGGTGAAGGGTCCCGGCGGCGCCATGGACCTGGTGCACGGTGCCGCCCGTGTGATCGTGCTGATGGAACACGTCGCCCGTGACGGCTCGGCCAAGATCGTCCATCAGTGCACGTTGCCGCTGACCGGGCGCGGAGTGGTGGACCGCATCATCACCGACCTGGCCGTCATCGACGTCACCGACCGAGGACTCGTTCTCGTCGAGACCGCTCCGGGCGTCAGCGTCGACGAGGTCCTCGCCGCCTCGGAACCCCCTCTGATCATCGCCGAGAAGCTCAAGGAGATCGCATGAGCACCGCCGACATCGTCATCGTCGCTGCCGCCCGCACCCCGCAGGGGCGACTCAAAGGCCAGCTGGCCGCTTTCACCGCCCCGCAGCTGGGTGGCCTCGCGATCGCGGGGGCACTGGCGGCGGGCGCGATCCCCGCGGATGCCGTCGACGCGGTCATCATGGGGCAGGTGCTGCCCGCGGGATCGGGACAGAACCCCGCGCGCCAGGCCGCGCTGGCCGGCGGGCTCGGATGGGACGTCCCGGCATCCGGTGTCAACAAGGTGTGCCTGTCGGGGCTCACGGCCATCATCGACGCGAAGCGGATGATCGCGTCGGGCGATGCGACCGTGGTCGTGGCCGGCGGTATGGAGTCGATGACGCGCGCCCCGCACCTGCTCATGGGCTCGCGCGACGGATGGAGCTACGGCTCGGTGGAGGTGCTGGACCACATGGCCTACGACGGCCTCACCGACGCCTACGACCGCGAGAGCATGGGCGCATCGACGGAGCGCCTCAACCCGCGATACGAGGTGACGCGTGAGCAGCAGGACCATGTCGCTGCCCTCTCGCACCAGCGCGCGGCAGCGGCACGGGATGCCGGCGTCTTCGACGCGGAGATCGTGCCCGTGGAGGTCCCGCAGCGCCGCGGAGCGGCGGTCACCGTGACGAGCGACGAGGGCATCCGTGCGGACACGACCGAACTGACCCTGGCGGGGCTTCGCCCCGCGTTCTCCGCCGACGGCTCCATCACCGCCGGCAACGCCTCGCAGATCTCCGACGGTGCTGCTGCCGTCGTCCTGACGACGCGCGCGCACGCAGATGAGAACGGGTGGCCGGTGCTGGCCGTCGTCGGAGCCGCGGGTCAGGTCGCGGGTCCGGACAACTCCCTGCACGCGCAGCCGGCGCGAGCGATCGCTCAGGCTCTGCAGCGGCAGCACCTTGCGGCATCCGATCTCGATCTCGTCGAGATCAACGAAGCGTTCGGGGCTGTCGTCGCCCACTCGCAGCGCGAGCTGGGAATCGGCGAGGACGTCGTGAATGTGCACGGGGGAGGCATCGCCCTGGGTCATCCGATCGGAGCGTCCGGCGCACGTCTGGTCGTGCACGCCGTGCACGAGCTCGTACGCCGCGGTTCGGGAACGGCGGCCGTCGGCCTCTGTGGCGGCGGCGGTCAAGGGGAGGCACTGATCCTGACGCGCTGAGCCGCCCCGGTCGGGTAGCGGGCTGCAGGTCAGCCCGCGCGCAGACCGAGCGCGGGCAGGAGCACGTCGTCGACGAGGGAGATGACGAAGTCGCGGTCGACGGGTCTGCCGAGCATGAGAGTGCGGTAGGCGGTCATCGACGGGATCACCTGCGAGAGCAGCGCGAGGTCGACGTCGCGGGCGACCTCGCCGCGATCGATGGCGCGTTGGATCAGCACACGCAGCGCGGCCGCCCTCGGCTCGACGATGGCGGCGCGCGCGGCATCCGCGAACTCGGGGGACTCCGACATCAGCGAGACCATTCCCGCCATGATGCGCAGTTTCCGCTCCCCGTCCTTCATGACGGGAGCCTTGATGTTCGCGACCAGGTCACCGCGCAGCGATCCCGTGTCCGGAAGATCGGCGTGGGAAGAGCTCTTCATGCAGGCGACGGCGTCGATGACCAGCTCCGCCTTGGAGGGCCACCGTCGGTAGAGCGTGGCCTTGCCCGCACGCGCACGTGCGGCGACCATATCGACGGTCATGCGCTCGTATCCCTTCTCGGCGAGGATGTCGAGAGCAGCGGCGAGGATCTCGGGGTCGCGGGAGTGATCGCGCTTGCGACCCAGCTTGGGGGTGGGATCGACGTCCTCATCGGCGAGGGTGGTATCCGTCATGGGAAACAGTCTAGTTCAGGAACCGGCATGTTCAGGAACTGGTTGGTTTCGGAACTCGCGAGTGTCGTATAAAATCTCCCGCATGACCTCACCCTCACCCGAAGCCGCTGCGGCGGCGCCCTCCGGCCGGCGCTGGCTGACACTCGGTGTCGTCGCGCTGGCACAGCTGATGGTCGTCCTGGACGCGACCGTCGTGAACATCGCGCTGCCGGCGGCGCAGGCCGATCTGCAGTTCTCGGTCGGCGACCGGCAGTGGATCATCACCGCGTACTCGTTGGCCTTCGGCTCACTCCTGCTGCTCGGCGGCCGTCTGTCGGATCTCATCGGACGCAAGCGCGCCTTCATCATCGGACTCGTCGGGTTCGCGCTCGCATCGGCGCTCGGCGGGATGGCGGGGTCCTTCGGGCTGCTCGTCGTCGCTCGCGCACTGCAGGGCGCGTTCGGTGCACTGCTGGCTCCCACCGCACTCGCCGTGCTGACGACGACCTTCACCGCCCCCAAGGAGCGGGGTCGTGCCTTCGGCGTCTTCGGCGCGATCGCGGGCGCCGGCGGCGCCATCGGCCTCCTGCTCGGCGGCATCCTGACCGAGGACCTCAGCTGGCGCTGGAACCTCTACATCAACGACGTCATCGCGGTCGTCGCCGTCATCGGGGCGATCTTCTTCGTGCACACGGTCGCCCGCACCGGTCCCCGTCCGAAGCTCGACGTGCCGGGCACGATCCTCGTCTCCGCAGCCCTGTTCTCTCTCGTGTTCGGCTTCTCACGAGCCGAGACCGACGGCTGGGGCGCGCCCATCACCTGGGGGACGCTCACTGCCGCGGGCGTTCTGCTCATCGCCTTCGTGCTGTGGCAGCAGCGCGCCGAACATCCTCTGCTGCCGCTGCGGATCGTCCGCGATCGCAACCGGGCGTCGGCGTACAGCTCGATCCTCATCGCCGGTGCGGGGATGTTCGGGATCTTCCTGTTCGTCACCTACTACCTGCAGACCACGCTGGGGTACTCGCCGATCCAGACCGGTCTGTCGTTCCTGCCGATGATCGCCATGCTCGTGCTCAGCGCGCAGCTGTCGACCAACATCTTCCTGCCGCGCTTCGGCCCGAAGGTCATGGTGCCGATCGGTATGACACTCGCGGCCGTCGGCATGGTGCTGCTGACGCGGCTCGACGCGTCCAGCCAGTACCTCGTCGACCTCCTGCCTGCGCTGATGCTGCTCGGGCTCGGCATGGGATCGATCATGCCCCCGTCGATCCAGACCGCGACGCTCGGTGTCGATCGCGAATTCGCCGGTGTCGCGTCGGCGATGGTCAACACCTCGCAGCAGGTCGGCGGCTCGATCGGCACGGCATTGCTGAACACCCTCGCAGCGACGGCGGCCGCCGACTTCGTCGCGGCGCACGCTCCGGCCACGCCGCAGGTTCTGGCCGATGCCGCTCTGCACAGCTACGCGACGGCGTACTGGTGGGGGGCCGGGGCATTCGCACTCGGCGCGGTGGTGGCCGCCCTCGGATTCCGGCGCAAAGCGTCCGTTCGTCGGGCCGCGGATGTCGCGACCACCTCGGTCGACACCACGGGCGAGCCCGTGCTCGCCCACTGAGCGAGGTCCTCGCCGCGCGACCGCATCAGCCGGTCGGGCGGCGAGGCCGTGCGCGGTAGCCTCGGTGCATGGTGACGATCACTGCGCTGAGCGCGACCGACCGCGAGGAATGGGCTGACCTGTGGTCCGGCTACCTGACGTTCTACGAAAGCGATCTCGCCGAAGAGGTGACCGACGACGTCTACCGTCGTCTCGTCGCCGGGGTCGAGCTGCACGGGGCCATTGCGCGCGATGACGAGGGCCGCGCGGTCGGCATCGTCCACTGGCTGTTCCACCCGTCCACGTGGGCGAGCGGTCCGTACTGCTACCTCGAGGATCTCTTCGTGTCACCGGACGCGCGCGGCGGCGGTATCGGCGGCGCACTCATCGCTCACGTGCGCGCGCAGGCCGGCGCCGCCGGCGCGGTCAAGGTCTACTGGCTGACGCAGAAGGACAATGCGACAGCGCGCGCTCTCTACGACCGGGTCGCAACCGACACCGGCTTCGTGCATTACGAGATCGGGCTCTGAACGCGCGTCTCAGCTCTCGATGCTCACCGTTGCAGGCGCTTCGCCAGCAGCTTCTCCTCGCTCCCGCGCACGGGGGAGTCGGTGGAGATGATCCGTCCGCGGGAGGCGCGATAGGTGTCCACGATCGTGCCGATCGACAGGGCCAGAGTGATTCCCCAGCTCAGCCACGCGAGCGCCTGACGCCACGTGAACGGCACGTCGCCACGGAGGCCGCGCAGCAGCGCGACGCCGCTGGTCATGGCGGAGATGATCCCGGTCCCGAACAGGTACTTGCGCATGCGACCACGTTAGCCTGGAAGAACGCCTGCCGAGAGGAGCCGCGTGAGCGACCCGAAGTCCGAGGCCGACATGATCGTCGTGTCCAACCGCCTGCCCGTCGACCATGATCCGAGCGTCGAGGGTGGGTGGCGTCGTTCGCCGGGCGGCTTGGTCGCCGCTCTCGAACCGGTGCTGCAGCGCACCGGCGGGGCGTGGGTGGGCTGGCCCGGCACCGCCGACCTCGAGATCGATCCCTTCGAGCTGGAGGGGATGTCGCTCGTGCCCGTGGCATTGTCCGCCGAGGACGTGGCGCTGTATTACGAGGGGTTCTCCAACGACACGATCTGGCCGCTCTACCACGACGTGATCTCGCCGCCGGCCTACCACCGTGAGTGGTGGGAAGCCTACGTCCGCGTCAACCGCCGTTTCGCCGAGGCGGTGGCGTCGACTGCCGCGGACGGCGCGGTCGTCTGGGTGCAGGACTATCAACTGCAGTTGGTGCCGCGGATGCTGCGCGAGCTGCGGCCCGATCTGGTGATCGGCTACTTCCACCACATTCCGTTCCCGGCATACGGCATCTACGCTCAGCTTCCCTGGCGCAAGCAGGTGCTGGAGGGACTTCTGGGGGCCGATGTCATCGGGTTCCAGCGGGTGCAGGATGCCGGCAACTTCGCCACGGCCGTGCGCCGCCAGCTGGGGTTCGAGACGAAGGCGGGTGCGATCCGGGTCCCCGAGCCCGACGGCGCGGTTCGCACCGCCGTCGCCAAGGCATACCCCATCTCGATCGACGCCGACCTGTACGACGAGCTGGCTCGCCGCCCGGAGGTGCAGGCCCGGGCCGCCGAGATTCGGGAGAGCCTCGGCAACCCGAAGACGATCCTCTTCGGCGTCGACCGTCTCGATTACACCAAAGGCATCGGTCACCGCCTGAAGGCGTATGGAGAGCTTCTCGAGGACCACCGCCTCGATGTCGAGGACGTCACGCTCGTGCAGGTGGCGAGCCCGAGCAGGGAGCGCGTCGCGGCCTACATGCAGCTGCGTGACGAGATCGAGCTCACGGTCGGCCGCATCAACGGCGACCACGACACCGTCGGGCACACGGCCATCCGCTACCTGCATCACTCGTATCCTCGGGAGGAGATGGTCGCGCTGTACCTCGCGGCGGACGTGATGCTCGTGACCGCCCTTCGCGACGGGATGAACCTGGTGGCGAAGGAGTATGTCGCCAGCCGCGTCGACGGACGCGGCGTGCTCGTACTCAGCGAGTTCACCGGCGCCGCCGACGAGATGTCGCAGGCGGTGAAAGTCAATCCGCACGACATCGAGGGACTGAAGGACGCCATCATGACGGCGATCGAGATGTCACCCTCCGAACAGGGGCGCCGCATGCGCGCCCTCCGCCGCCGCGTGCGCGACCACGACGTCGCCGACTGGTCGCGGCGTTTCCTCAGCGATCTCGATGCGGTGAGGGCGACGTCGTGAGCGTCGACGACACTCTGGCACGCCTGGCGGTCACGGATCGTCTTCTGGTGGCCCTGGATTTCGATGGCACCCTGGCGCCGTTGATCGACGAGCCGATGGCGGCACGCATGAGTGCCCCCGCACGGGCCGCCGTCGACGCGCTCGCTCGCGTTCCCGCGACGACCGTCGCCCTCGTGTCCGGGCGCACGCTGCGCGATCTGCGGATCATCGCCGAGCACGACGATGACTCGCCTCTGCTGCTGGCGGGTTCGCACGGCGCGGAGCAATGGCCGCCGTCCGGCTCCGACGACGCGTCGACGGTCGACGTTGCGCTCCTGGCGCTGCGCGACCGGCTGCGCGCTCGAGCCGAGGCGATCGCGGCCGGCGTCCCGGGCGCCTGGATCGAGCCGAAGGAGTTCGGGTTCGCGCTGCACACGCGTCTCGCGACGGATTCTGCGGGCGCACGCTCGGCGCACGATGGTATCGCTCGCCTCATGGAGGCCGAGGCGCCCACGTGGCGCCGTCGCGACGGGCACGACATCCTCGAGTACGCCTTCCGGGCGGAGGGCAAAGACGGCGCGGTGGCGCGCCTGCGGGCGCAGACGGAAGCGACCGCGGTCCTGTTCGCGGGCGACGACGTCACCGATGAGGACGCCCTGCGCAGTCTCGAGCCGGGCGACGTCGGCGTGCGCGTCGGGCCGGGGGAGACGGCGGCGCGTGTCCGTGTGGCCGGCATCCCCGAACTGGCGTCGTTGTTGACGCGTCTCGCGCACGATCGAGACACCCTGCGGGAATAGACTTCGAGGATGCCGGACAGCGATCCCACCATCGACATCAAGCCGCGCAGTCGTGTCGTCACGGACGGCATCGAGGCGACGACCTCCCGCGGCATGCTGCGTGCCGTCGGCATGGGCGATGAGGACTGGGACAAGCCCCAGATCGGCATCGCCTCCAGCTGGAACGAGATCACGCCGTGCAATCTGAGCCTGGACCGGCTCGCGCAGGGCGCCAAGGAGGGCGTCCACGCCGGCGGCGGGTACCCGCTGCAGTTCGGCACCATCTCCGTGTCCGACGGCATCTCCATGGGTCACGAGGGGATGCATTTCTCGCTGGTGTCCCGTGAGGTCATCGCCGACTCCGTGGAGACCGTGGTCATGGCCGAGCGGCTCGACGGCACCGTCCTGCTCGCCGGCTGCGACAAGTCGATCCCCGGCATGCTCATGGCCTCGGCGCGTCTCGATCTCTCCAGTGTGTTCCTCTACGCGGGTTCCATCGCGCCCGGCTGGGTGAAGCTCTCGGACGGCACGGAGAAGGACGTCACGATCATCGACTCCTTCGAGGCGGTGGGCGCGTGCCTCGCGGGGAAGATGAGCGAAGCGGACCTCAAGCGCATCGAGTGCGCGATCGCGCCCGGCGAGGGCGCGTGCGGCGGCATGTACACCGCGAACACGATGGCCTCCGTCGCCGAGGCGCTGGGGTTGAGCCTTCCCGGATCCGCCGCACCGCCGTCGGCGGACCGTCGCCGCGACTACTACGCCCACCGCTCCGGCGAAGCGGTCGTGAACCTGCTGCGTCAGGGCATCACGACGCGCGACATCCTCACCAAAGAGGCGTTCGAGAACGCCATCGCACTGGCCATGGCCCTCGGCGGCTCGACCAACGTCGTGCTGCACCTGCTCGCCATCGCCCGCGAAGCCGAGGTGGAGCTCAGCCTGCACGACTTCAACCGCATCGGCGACAAGGTCCCGCATGTGGCGGACATGAAGCCGTTCGGGAAGTTCGTCATGAACGACGTCGACCGCCACGGCGGCATTCCCGTCATCATGAAAGCGATGCTCGACGAGGGGCTGCTGCACGGCGACGCCCTCACGGTCACCGGCAAGACCCTCGCGGAGAACCTCGCCGAGCTCGATCCCGACCCGATCGACGGCACCGTCATCCACACCTTTGACGACCCCATTCATGCCACGGGCGGCATCACGATCCTCCACGGCTCGCTGGCCCCGGAAGGGGCGGTCGTGAAGACCGCGGGCTTCGACGCGTCGGTGTTCGAGGGCCCTGCACGGGTGTTCGAGCGGGAGCGCGCCGCGATGGACGCCCTGGAGGCGGGCGAGATCGCCGCCGGCAGCGTCATCGTCATCCGCTACGAGGGCCCGAAGGGCGGCCCCGGCATGCGCGAGATGCTCGCCATCACGGCGGCGATCAAGGGCGCAGGGCTCGGAAAAGATGTACTACTCTTGACGGACGGCAGATTCTCAGGCGGCACAACCGGCCTGTGCATCGGCCACATAGCACCCGAAGCGGTGGACGCAGGTCCTATCGCCTTCGTGCGCGATGGTGATCTGATACGGGTCGATATCGCGGCTCGCACTCTCGACCTACTCGTCGACGACGCAGAGCTGAACTCCCGCCGTGACGGCTGGGAGCCGCTTCCCCCGCGCTACACCCGTGGCGTTCTGGCCAAGTACTCGAAACTCGTGCGCTCCGCAGCGGAGGGCGCGACGACCGGCTGAGGCCGTGACACCAGGGCGGGAAGCCGCCCTCACACGCATCTGACACCCGAGGTACCACTATGTCTCTCGACACCGCGGCCGTGCCGCGACCACCTGCCCGCGGAGCTGCCGCTCCTGTGATGACCGGCGCCCAGGCCGTCGTCCGATCCCTGGACATGCTCGGGGTCACGGACGTCTTCGGTCTGCCCGGCGGCGCCATCATGCCCGTGTACGACCCCCTGATGGACGATGAGGCGGTGCGCCACATCCTCGTCCGTCACGAGCAGGGCGCCGGCCACGCGGCGGAGGGATATGCCGCTGCATCCGGACGCACGGGCGTGGCGATCGCGACGTCCGGTCCGGGCGCGACCAACCTCGTCACCGCCATCGCCGACGCCTACATGGATTCGGTCCCGCTGGTCTGCATCACCGGCCAGGTGTTCAGCCACCTCATGGGCACCGACGCCTTTCAGGAGGCGGACATCGTCGGCATCACCATGCCGATCACGAAGCACTCGTTCCTGGTCAAGACCGCCGAGGAGATTCCCGCCGCGATCGCGGCGGCGTTCGAGATCGCCTCGACGGGCCGGCCCGGACCCGTCCTCGTCGACATCACGAAGGATGCGCAGCAGGCCTCGGCACCGTTCGTGTGGCCCCCGAAGATCGAGCTGCCCGGATATCGCCCCGTGACGAAGGCCCACGGCAAGCAGATCCAGGCGGCGGCGCAGCTGATCGCGCATGCGAAGAAGCCCGTGCTGTACGTCGGCGGCGGCGTCATCCGCGCCCGTGCCGCGGCGGAGCTGCGCGTGTTCGCCGAAGCGACCGGCGCCCCCGTCGTCACGACTCTGATGGCGCGCGGAGCGTTCCCCGACTCTCACCCGCAGAACCTCGGCATGCCCGGGATGCACGGCACGGTGCCCGCGGTGCTCGCCCTGCAGGAGTCCGATCTGATCGTCGCCCTGGGCGCGCGCTTCGACGACCGCGTCACCGGAAAGGCCGACGAGTTCGCGCCGAACGCGCAGGTCGTCCACGTCGACATCGACCCGGCGGAGATCTCGAAGATCCGCACGGCCGACGTGCCGATCGTGGGGGATCTGAAGGAGGTGCTCGTCGACCTGGATGCCGCCTTCCAGAGCGCCCGCGCCGATCACACGCCCGACATTGCGGAGTGGTGGTCGTACCTGGATGGTCTGGTCACCGAGTTCCCGCTGGGCTACGCCGAGCCGGAGGACGGCCTCCTTGCTCCGCAGTACGTCATCAAGCGCATCGGCGAGCTCACCGGGCCCGAGGCCGTCTACGCCGCCGGCGTCGGACAGCATCAGATGTGGGCGGCGCAGTTCATCGGCTACGAGCGCCCCAACGCGTGGCTCAACTCCGGCGGTGCCGGAACGATGGGCTACTCGGTACCGGCCGCGATGGGCGCCAAGGTCGCCGAGCCCGACCGCGTCGTGTGGGCGATCGACGGCGACGGCTGCTTCCAGATGACGAATCAGGAACTGGCCACGTGCGTGCTGAACGACATCCCGATCAAGGTCGCGATCATCAACAACTCGAGCCTCGGCATGGTGCGCCAGTGGCAGACGCTGTTCTTCTCGGGACGTCACTCCAACACCGATCTCAACACGGGTCACGGGACGGTGCGCGTGCCCGATTTCGTGAAGCTCGCGGAGGCCTATGGCTGCCTCGGCATCCGTGTGGAGAAGCTCGAAGAGGTGGATGCCGCCATCACGCTGGCACTCGAGACGAACGATCGACCGGTCGTGATCGACTTCGTCGTGTCGGCCGACGCGATGGTGTGGCCGATGGTCCCGCAGGGCGTCAGCAACAGCTTCGTCCAGTACGCCCGCGATCATGCGCCCAGCTTCGACGGGGAGGACTGAGATGAGCCGTCATGTCCTGAGTCTTCTGGTCGAGAACAAGCCGGGTCTGCTGACCCGGGTGGCCGGCCTGTTCGCCCGCCGCGGCTTCAACATCGAGTCGCTCGCGGTGGGCGTCACCGAGGTGCCCGGCCTGTCGCGCATCACGGTCGTCGTCGACGTCGAGGAGCTCCCGCTGGAGCAGGTGACCAAGCAGCTGAACAAGCTGATCAACGTCATCAAGATCGTCGAACTGGAGCCGGCGGCGTCCGTACAGCGCGAACATATGCTGATCAAGGTGCGCGCCGACAACCAGACGCGCTCCAACGTGATCGAGGTCGTGAACCTCTTCCGTGCGTCCGTGGTCGACTATGCGACGGACGCCCTCGTCGTCGAGGTCACGGGTGATCGCGGCAAGATCGACGCCATCCTTCGCGCCCTCGAGCCGTTCGGCATCAAGGAGCTCGCCCAGTCGGGCCTGTTGGCCATCGGCCGCGGCGGCAAGTCCATCACCGAACGCGTCCTGCGCGGCTGATTCCCTCACGGGCGCCTCGACTCGCTGCGCCCGCTCAATGACCGGAAAGAAATCAAGGAGAAACACACACCATGGCTGAGATCTTCTACGACTCCGACGCCGACCTGTCCGTCATCCAGAACAAGAAGGTCGCGATCGTCGGCTACGGCTCGCAGGGTCACGCGCACGCGCAGAACCTCCGCGACTCGGGCGTCGAGGTCTTCATCGCGCTCAAGGACGGCTCGAAGTCGATCGCGAAGGCCCAGGAGGACGGCTTCGAGGTGAAGAACGTCGCCGATGCCACCGCATGGGCCGACCTGATCATGATCCTCGCGCCCGACCAGCACCAGCGCGGCATCTACAGCGAGAGCATCCTGCCGAACCTGTCGGCCGGCAAGACCCTGGCCTTCGCCCACGGCTTCAACATCCGCTTCGGCTACATCGACGCCCCCGAGGGTGTCGACGTGATCCTCGTCGCCCCGAAGGCGCCGGGGCACACCGTGCGTCGCGAGTTCGTCGCCGGCCGCGGCATCCCGGACATCATCGCCGTCGAGCGCGACGCGTCTGGCCACGCCTGGGAGACCGCGCTGTCGTACGCGAAGGCGATCGGCGGCACGCGCGCCGGCGTCATCAAGACCACGTTCACCGAAGAGACCGAGACCGACCTGTTCGGTGAGCAGGCCGTGCTCTGCGGTGGCGTGTCCCAGCTCGTCCAGTACGGCTTCGAGACGCTGACCGAGGCCGGCTACCAGCCGCAGATCGCGTACTTCGAGGTGCTGCACGAGCTCAAGCTCATCGTCGACCTCATGTGGGAGGGCGGAATCGCCAAGCAGCGCTGGTCGGTTTCCGACACCGCCGAGTACGGCGACTACGTCTCGGGCCCGCGTGTCATCGACCCGCGCGTCAAGGAGAACATGCAGGGCGTTCTGGCCGACATCCAGTCCGGCGCTTTCGCCGAGCGCTTCATCGGTGACCAGGACGCCGGTGCGCCCGAGTTCCAGGAGCTGCGTGCGAAGGCCGCCGCCCACCCGATCGAGGCCGTGGGCAAGGACCTGCGCGCCCTGTTCGCGTGGAAGCAGCAGGACGCCGACTACACCGAGGGCTCCGCCGCGCGCTGACCTCGTCCAGACCTCGGCACACCCGCCGAGAAGGCTTGCGAAAGCCACACCGGCCCGGCCCCCACACAAGGGGGCCGGGCCTTTCGCTTGCTAGCGTGACAGGATGACCGTCGCGTTGGAGATCGCCGTTCAGGATGTCGCGGGCGCCCGCGCCGCCATCGACGCAGGAGCGGACCGGCTCGAGCTCTGCCAGGCGCTGGCTGTCGGTGGGCTCACGCCGTCGATCGCGCTGGTGGAGATGACGGTCGCCGCTGTCGGCGGGGAACGCGTGAACGTCCTCGTGCGTCCCCGCGCGGGAGGATTCGTCTACGACGACGACGAGATCGCCCTCGTCGCCGCCGACATCCACGCGGTGAGGGCCGCCGGGGCGGCGGGTGTCGTCGTCGGCGCGTTGACTCGCGACGGGCACCTCGACGCGGCGGCGCTGCGCAGGTGGAGAGACGCCGCCGGCGACGGCACGCTCGTCTTCCACCGGGCGATCGACGCGGCAGATTCGCCGCTCGCCATTCTCGATGGGCTCGCCGCGGCCGGTGTCGACCGTGTGCTGAGCTCGGGCGGGGCCGCGCGATCGGTTGACGGCACGGAGGTGCTGCGACGTCTGGTCTCGGCGGGCACCGGTGTCGAGATCATGGCCGGCGGCGGCATCCGCGTGGGCGACATCGCGCGTATCGCGGACGCGGGCGTCGACGCCGTGCATCTGTCCGCCCGGGCCGTCACCGGTCTCGACGTCCCGTCCGGGCCCGGGGGAGGAGCGGGCGGCCACGACGCCACCGACCCGCTCGTGGTGGCGGCAGCTGCGGCCGCGGTGCGCAGTACGCTTTCGGAGTGAGCACGCCACGTGATGACGACGCCCTGACCTGGGACGGCGACGACGATCCCACTCTCGACGTGGGACACCGTCCCACCGTCGAGTCGACGCCCGAGCCGGCGCCCGAGCCGGAACCGGCCGTGCTTCCCGACGGATTCACCGCCGTCGGCAAGGGCAGCGCCACCGTCGGCCACATCGACGCGGACGGCACCGTCACGATGCCCGATGAGCCGACGCAGATGTCGAACGCGATGCTCGTGACGCTCGGCATCCTGGCCGGTGCCTACCTGCTCTTCACGATCGGCTGGATCATCGGCGGCCTGCGCCTGCAGGGCACGGCGGAGTTCCTGGTGAGCCCGGTGGGATACGCGGCGGCCCTGTGGCTGGCCGTCGCAGCGGCGCCGGTCTGGTTCCTCACGGTGTTCGTCCTGACGCGCGCCGCGAAGGCGTGGGTACGCGTGCTGCTGTTGGTCGGCGGGCTCGCGCTGCTCGTGCCGTGGCCGTTCATCCTCGTCGGGGCGGTGGGACGATGACCACGAGTGCTCCCACCCCGCCGCGGACGCGTGTGCTGCCCACCTGGCTGATCGTCGCCATCTCGGTCGTGTTCGGCCTGTTCTACGCCTATTTCGTGTGGAACGCCGTCGGCTTCCTCTCGCAGGCGGCCTCCGGCGCGCAGCCGCTGAACGCCTACGGCTGGTTCGTGCTGCTGCTGTCGGTTCTGTTCCCGCTGATCGCGTTCGGCGTCGCCTTCGCCGTCGGCTGGCGGCGGACGTGGTGGGAGTTCGCGCTCGTCCTCATCGCCGGTCTCTGCGTCGTCGCGGTGTTCTGGCTGAACATCCTGACGTACACGGTCGGACCGTCCGGCTCCTCGATGCTCGGCTGAGGGATCGCTTTTCCCCGGTCGTCACACGGTCGGGGGCGGTGCGGTGCGACCGGTAGGCTGGCATCCTTCCACCCGCTCCGATCCTGCGCAAAGGTCCTGCCGCTGTGTCCAAGCCTGTCGTCCTCATCGCCGAAGAACTCTCACCCGCCACGATCGACGCCCTGGGGCCGGACTTCGATGTCCGTCAGGTCGACGGCACCGACCGTCCCGCGCTCCTGTCGGCGCTGGCCGACGCCCACGCCATCCTGATCCGGTCGGCGACGAAGGTGGATGCCGAGGCGATCGCCGCGGCTCCCGTGCTCAAGGTCGTCGCGCGCGCCGGCGTCGGACTGGACAACGTCGACATCAAGGCCGCCACGGCGGCCGGCGTCATGGTCGTCAACGCGCCGACCTCCAACATCATCTCGGCGGCCGAGTTGACGATCGGGCACATCCTCAGCCTTGCCCGGCACATCCCGGCCGCACATGCCTCGCTCGCCGCCGGTGCGTGGAAGCGCAGCTCCTTCACGGGCACGGAACTCTTCGAGAAGACGGTCGGCATCATCGGCCTCGGCCGCATCGGCGCCCTCATCGCCGCGCGTCTGCAGGCATTCGGCGTGAGTGTCGTGGCGTACGACCCGTACGTCACGCCGACGCGCGCACAGCAGCTCGGTGTGACGCTGCTGAGCTTGGACGACCTGCTCGCGCAGAGCGACTTCGTCACGATCCACATGCCGAAGACGCCCGAGACGACGGGCATGATCGGCGCGGCGCAGTTCGCGCTGATGAAGCCGACCGCGTACGTGGTGAATGTCGCGCGTGGCGGGCTCATCGACGAGGAGGCGCTGCACACAGCGCTGACCACGGGCGAGATCGCCGGCGCCGGCCTCGACGTGTTCACGAGCGAGCCGCCGAAGGCCGACGGCACCGCGTTCCCGCTGCTGTCGCTGCCGAACGTCGTCGTCACCCCGCATCTGGGTGCCTCGACCGATGAAGCGCAGGAGAAGGCCGGCATCTCGGTGGCCCGTTCGGTCAAGCTCGCCCTCGAAGGCGACCTCGTGCCCGACGCCGTCAACGTCGCCGGCGGCGTCATCGACCCGTTCGTGCGTCCCGGCATCGCCCTCGTCGAGCAGCTCGGACAGGTCTTCTCGGGCCTTGCGACCAGCGCCCTCACGAGCCTCGACATCGAGGTGCGCGGCGAGCTCGCTGCGTACGACGTGAGCGTGTACCGCCTCGCGGCGCTGAAGGGCATCTTCACGAAGATCGTCAGCGAGAACGTGTCGTACGTGAATGCGCCGCTGTTCGCCGAGCAGCGCGGCATCGAGACGCGCCTGATCGTCGAGGCGGACAGCCCGCTGTACCGCAACATCACGATCCTGCGCGGCACCCTTTCGGACGGCACCGTGCTCGAGGTGGCCGGAACGCTTGCCGGCACGCGGATGGTCCCGAAGATCGTCGGCATCAACGGCTACGAGATCGAGGTGCCGATCGACAAGCACCACATCCTCATGCGCTATGCGGACCGCCCGGGCATCGTCGCGATCTACGGGCAGAAGCTCGGTGAGGCGGGGATCAACATCGCCGGTCTGTTCGTCGCTCAGCCCGACGCCTCGGGTCGCGCTCTCTCGGTGCTCACGGTCGATCAGCCCGTGCCGGACGCGATCCTCGACGACACCCGCGAGGCCATCGGCGCCGACCTCTTCCGTCAGCTGGAGATCGTCGAAGCCTGATCCCGCGCCCGCGGGGCGCCGGGGCGCCACGGCATCCCGTCGTCGAGCCGCCATGACCTCTCCGAGCCGCTATGGTTTGGCGCGCGGCACCATAGCGGCTCGGTGAGAACGTGGCGGCTCGGCAGGATGCGTGCGGGGTCAGCGGACCGCGCGCTCCACGAGAGCGACCAGCGCGTCCAGCGCGTCGCCGCGGGGGACCGGCCCCGGGATCGATCCGCCCGACAGCGCGTTGTTGAAGTACAGGCCGTCGCCCACGAGCATCACGAGATCGAGGGCGGCGCCGTCGGGAGCGTACGGACGCAGGGCGTCCGCCCACTTCTCCCTGACCTCGCGCAGTGCTTCCGCGGCTTGGCCGTTGCCGCCCTGAGCCAGGCGGGAGGTGGCGAGGATGACGCGGTCGATCGGGTCGTTCGACATGACCGATGAATGCAGATAGTGGGCGATGGGGCCGCCCGGGTAGGTCGACATCGCCGCGACGTCCTCGTCGACGAGGGTCTGGAGGCGTTCGATGAGACCTGCCTCGAGCATCTCCTTCGAGGCGAAGTGGTAGAGCAGGCCGCCTTTGGAGACACCCGCGGCCCGCGCCGTCGCATCGATCGTCGCCGCTCGCTCGCCCTCGTCGACGAGGATCGCCTCGAAGGCGTCGAGCACCTTCTCGCGGGCCAGGGGAGGGCGACTCATGGTCTCGATCGTATCCAGCGAGCGGCATCCATGTCTGTTACTATACCGGCTGGACGGTTTACAAATGATGACACTGACTGAAGAGATCACCCTGGCCGAGTCGAACGGGAAGCGCGTGGGATGGCGCGGCTGGCTCGCACTGATCGTGCTGATGCTGCCGGTTCTGCTCGTCTCTGTGGACAACACGGTGCTGAGCTTCGCCCTGCCCGACATCGCCCTGAGCCTGAACCCCTCCAGCGCCCAGCAGCTGTGGATCATCGACGCCTATCCGCTGGTGCTCGCGGGGCTCCTGGTGACGATGGGCACGGTCGGCGACCGCTTCGGGCGTCGACGGATGCTGCTGATCGGCGCGACCGGCTTTGCCGCGGTGTCGGTGCTGGCCGCCTTCGCGCCCAGCGCCGCCTGGCTCATCGCCGCACGTGCCGGTATGGGCGTGTTCGGCGCGATGCTGATGCCGTCGACCCTGTCGCTGCTGCGCAGCATCTTCACCGACCGCGACCAGCGCCGCATGGCGATCGCGGTATGGGCGTCGATGTTCTCCGCGGGGGCGGCCCTGGGGCCGATCGTCGGCGGGATCCTGCTCGAGCACTTCGCGTGGGGCTCGGTCTTCCTCATGTCGGTGCCGGTTCTCGTGCCGCTGCTGATCCTGGCGCCGCTGCTGGTGCCCGAGAGCCGTGATCCGCGCCCTGGACGCATCGACCCGATCAGCATCGCTCTGTCGATGTTGACGATGGTGCCGATCGTCTACGCGATCAAGGAGGTCGCGGTGCACGGCTTCGGCGTGCTCCCGGTGGTGCTGACGATCGCCGGGCTCGGCTTCGGTGTCGTGTTCGTTCGCCGTCAGCTCGCTTCCGCGCAGCCGATGCTCGACATGCGGCTGTTCGCCCGTGGCACCTTCAGCGGCGCGCTGCTGGTGAACCTGCTCAGCGTCGTCTCTCTCGTGGGCTTCCTGTACTTCGTCGCGCAGCATCTGCAGCTCATCGTCGGTCTGTCGCCGATGGAGGCGGGATTCGCGCTCGTTCCCGGCATGGCGGCGATGATCGTCGCCGGACTGCTCGTCGTGCCGATCGCCCGCCGCGTCTCGGCGCGCGTGATCGTTCCGATCGCACTGTCGTTCTCGGTCATCGCCTACCTGCTCGTTCCCGGCGCGGTCGGAGACGGCGCCCTGGCGCTGCTGATCGCCGCCTTCGTGCTGCTGGGCATCGGCATCGGTGCCGCCGAGACGGTGTCGAACGAGCTCATTCTCGCCAGTGCGCCGCCGGCGAAGGCCGGCGCGGCCAGCGCCGTGTCGGAGACGGCCTACGAGCTGGGCGCCGTCTTGGGCACGGCGGTGCTCGGCGGCATCCTGACAGCCGCGTATCGCACGGGCATCGTGCTCCCTGCGGGTGTCGAGGGTGCCACGGCGGATGCCGCGCGCGAGACCCTGGCGGGCGCGATGACCGTCGCGGGCGCCCTGGACGGTGCCACGGCCGATGCGCTGCGCACGGCGGCGGCTCACGCTTTCGACGCGGGTGTCGGCATCACCGCGGTGATCGGAGCCGTGCTCGTCGCCATCGCAGCGGTCATCGCGGCCACTACGCTGAAGGGGTCGCGCAGCGCCCACGTCGAGCACTGATCCGTCCTCACGGACGTCCGCACCGACGGCGCCGCGCATGCCCGAGTACGAGCTGTGTCGAGGAGTTCCATGTCGCGTGTGATCAAGCTGGCCGTCATCCCCGGTGACGGCATCGGTCCGGAGGTCGTCGCAGAGGCGGAGAAGGTGCTCGACGCCGTGACCGCGGCATCCGAGGTCACCTTCGACAAGACGCGCTTCTCCCTCGGGGCGGCGCGCTACCTCGAGACGGGAGACACGCTCACGGACCATGATCTGGCCGCCATCGCCGCACACGACGCGATCCTGCTCGGTGCCGTCGGGGGCGTACCGGGCGATCCGCGTCTGAAGGACGCGAACATCGAGCGTGGGCTGCTGTTGAAGCTGCGGTTCTCGCTGGATCACTACGTCAATCTGCGTCCTTCGAAGCTGTATGCGGGAGCGCCGGGGCCGCTTGCCGATCCCGGTGAGATCGACTTCGTCGTGGTCCGGGAGGGCACGGAGGGACCCTACGTCGGTAACGGCGGTTCCATCCGCACCGGGACACCGCACGAGGTGGCCAACGAGACGTCGGTCAACACGGCCTTCGGCATCGAGCGCGTCGTCCGGTACGCGTTCGCTCATGCCGAGCGCCGCCGCAAGAAGGTGACCCTCGTGCACAAGACGAACGTCCTGGTGCACGCCGGCGGGATGTGGAAGCGGATCGTGGATGCCGTGGCATCGGAGCACCCCGAGGTGACCGTAGACTATGTGCACATCGACGCGGCCACCATCTATCTGGTCACGAACCCGGGCCGCTTCGACGTGATCGTCACCGACAACCTCTTCGGCGACATCCTCACCGACTTGGCCGGCGCCGTCACCGGAGGCATCGGCCTCGCCGCTTCGGGAAACATCAACCCCGACGGCGCGTTCCCCTCGATGTTCGAGCCCGTGCACGGCTCGGCGCCGGACATCGCGGGACAGCAGAAGGCCGACCCCACGGCCGCGATCCTCTCCGTCGCCCTCATGCTCGATCATCTCGGGCTCGCCGACGAAGCCGCGCGCGTCACCCGCGCCGTCGAGGAGGACATCGCCCACAGGGGCTCCGCACCCCGCGCCACCGCTCAGGTCGGCGACGCCATCGCCGCCGCGGTGCAGGCGTAGCCTGGAACCGCCGCACGTACGCCGACCGCTCACACCCTCAGGACACGACATGAGCCTCATCTACGAACCCGACGCCGGACTCGCCCCTCTGGAGTTCGCGGTCACCCGCAACCTCGCTGCGAAGTCCGCTGCGGAGCGCGAGCAGCTGCTCGCCGATCCTGCCTTCGGAACGACCTTCACGGACCACATGGTCGACATCTGCTGGTCGGTGCGCGGCGGGTGGCACCGTCCCCGCGTGCAGCCCTACGGCCCGCTGTCGCTCGACCCCGCTGCCGCCGTGCTGCATTACGGGCAGGAGATCTTCGAGGGCATCAAGGCCTACCGGCATGCCGACGGTTCCGTGTGGACCTTCCGTCCCGATCAGAACGGTCGTCGCCTGCAGCGCAGCGCACGACGCCTGGCGCTTCCCGAGCTGCCGGTGGAGTACTTCATCGAGTCCTTGAAGGCGCTCATCGCCGTCGACGGCGCCTGGGTGCCCTCCGGCGCCGACCAGAGCCTCTACCTGCGCCCGTTCATGTTCGCCAAGGAGGCGTTCTTGGGTGTGCGTCCGGCGAACAAGGTCGGTTACTACGTGATCGCCTCACCGGTCGGCGCGTACTTCAAGGGCGGCGCCAAGCCGGTGTCGATCTGGCTCAGCGAGGACTATGCGCGCGCGGGCAAGGGCGGCACGGGCGCGGCGAAGACGGGCGGCAACTACGCCGCCAGCCTGCTGCCGCAGGCGGAGGCGTACGAGCAGGGCTGCGACCAGGTCGTCTTCCTCGACCAGGATCGCAACGTGGAAGAGCTGGGCGGGATGAACGTCGTGTTCGTCTACAAGGACGGCACGATCGTGACGCCGCAGTCGGACTCGATCCTCGAAGGCATCACACGCGACTCGATCCTGCAGCTCGCTGCCGACCGCGGCCACAAGATCGAGGGCCGCGCGGTCTCGATCGACGAGTGGCGTTCGGGTGTCGCCTCCGGCGAGATCGTCGAGGTGTTCGCATGTGGCACCGCCGCCGTCGTCGCTCCGATCGGTGTGCTGAAGGGGCGCGACTTCGTCGACGAGCAGCCCCTCGGCCCGCTCGCCCAGTCGCTGCGCGACGAGCTCACCGACATCCAGTACGGGCGTCGCGACGACACGCACGGCTGGCTCGTGCGTCTCGACGAGCCGGTGACCGATGCGGAGCCGGCCGCGTGAGGATCGTCCGTTTCAGCCACAACGAGGCGATCCGCTTCGGCATCGTCGACGAGACCGAGCTGGTCGTCTTGGCGGGTGATCCGTTGTTCGCGGGTTTCGAGACGACGGGGGAGCGGGTTCCGCTCGGTGAGGTCGCGCTGCTCGCTCCTGTCATCCCGCGCTCGAAGATCGTCTGCGTCGGCAAGAACTACCGCGACCACGCCGCCGAGATGGGCGGCGAGGCTCCGGCCGCGCCGCTGCTGTTCCTGAAGCCGAACACCGCGGTGATCGGACCGGGAGATGCGATCGTGCGGCCTTCGCAGTCCGAGCGCACCGATTTCGAGGGCGAGCTCGCGATCGTGATCGGCCGTGTGGCCAAGAATGTCCCGGCATCCGCTGCGCTCGATTACGTGTTCGGGTACACGATCGGCAACGACGTGACCGCGCGTGATCTGCAGAAGTCGGATGGGCAGTGGGCGCGCGCCAAGGGGTTCGACACGTTCTGCCCGCTCGGTCCGGCGATCGAGACGGAGTTCGACCTCGAGGGCGGCGCGCGCATCGTGACGCGGGTGGACGGCGACGTGCGCCAGGATGGCCCGATCTCCGACATGGTGCACTCGGTGCCGGAGATCATCGCCTACGCCTCGGCCGCGTTCACGCTGCTGCCGGGGGATGTGATCCTCACCGGTACGCCGGCTGGCATCGGGCCATTCGACGCGGGCCAGACCATCGAGATCGAGATCACGGGCCTGGGCACGCTGCGCAACACCGCGCGAAACGCGTGAGCGCCCTGGCGCCGGCGATGGACCCCGTCGCCGTCGCGCGTATCCAGCGGCGCACCGTCACCGTCCTCGCCGCCGGACAGGTGCTGGGCGGCATCGCCTTCGGCGCAACGGTCTCGCTCGGCGCGCTGCTCGCGGCCGATCTGTCGGGCCAGGAGGCGCTGTCGGGGCTGGCGACGGCATCCGTGACGCTCGGAGCATCGTTGTGCGCCATCCCGCTCGCGCGGATGGCGGCACGGCGCGGGCGACGGGTGGCGCTGACGCTCGGCAACCTCTTCGCGCTGATCGGCATCGGGATCGTCATCACGGCGGCCGCCGTGCGCAGCTTCCCGCTGCTGATCGTGGGCGTGGTGCTCATCGGTGCCGGCAACGCGGGCAATCTGCAGTCGCGCTTCGCCGCGACCGACCTCGCTCCGGCCCCGCGGCGCGGACGCGACCTCGGCACCGTCGTCTGGGCGACGACCGTCGGGGGTGTGGTGGGCCCGCTGCTTCTGACACCGGGAGAGGTCGTCGGCGCCGCGCTGCGGATGCCACCGCTCACGGGCTCGTACGCGTTCTCGATCGTGGCGCAGCTGATCGCTTTTGCGCTCTACGTGGCGGCGCTGCGACCCGACCCGCTCCTGCTCGCACAGCGCCTGGCGCGCAGCGGCGAGGCGCAGCGTGAGCGCATCGACGATGTCGACCGGCCGGTCGCCGCGCGTTATGCGGTCTTCGCGGTGGCCGGGTCGCACGTGGTGATGGCGTCGGTGATGGCGATGACGCCGATCCATCTGGCGCACCTGGCACCCGAGCACGTCACGCTCGTGGTCGGAACCACGATCGCGCTGCACGTGTTCGGCATGTATGGCTTGTCGCCGGTGTTCGGGGTGCTGGCCGACCGATGGGGACGCATCGCGACGATCCTCCTGGGTCAGGCGCTCCTGGCGGTGTCGCTGATCGTGGCGGCGACCATGCCCGATTCGCAATGGGCGGTGCTGGTCGCGCTGTTCCTGCTGGGAGCGGGGTGGAGCGCTGCGACCGTGTCGGGCGCAGCTCTGCTCACCGAGAGCTCTCCGACGAGCCTGCGGCCGCGACGGCAGGGGCTCAGCGACACGATCATGACCTTCAGCGCCGCTGTCGGCGCCGTGCTCGCGGGCGTCGTCCTCAGTCAGATCGGCTATGGCGGACTCGCGCTGGTCGCACTCGCGCTCGTCGTCGCGGTCACGGTGCTCTCGCCCTACGCGCGTCGCGGGTGAGGAGCGCCGCGAGGAGGTGTCAGCCGCGGAGGGCTGCGACGGCCCGGTCCACGTCGGTCTCGTCGTTGAACACGTGGAAGGCGACGCGCGCGCGCCCGTTGCGGCCGGATGCCGTGATGCCGGCGGCCTGCAGACGCGCGAGGTCGTCTCCGCCCGGGTCGACCCAGGTGACGATCGCCGTCGGGATGTCCGGTTGCTCCAGCTCCAGCGCCCGACGAAGGCGGGACGCGAGACCCGTGGCGTGAGCGTGGACGGCCGCGATGTCGGCCTGCGCGAATGTCCGCAGCGCGGGCTCGGCGCCGACGAATGCCTGCCAGGCGGGGGAGACGTCGAAGCGTCGCGCGCAGGCGGCGAGATCCGCGTCACCGCCGTAGCACGACGTCCAGGGATCGTCGCCGGCATACCACCCGGCCTGTACGGGCGCGAGCGTGCGCGCGTAGTCCGCGCTCACCGACATGAAGGCGACGCCGCGCGGGCAGCACAGCCACTTGTAGGCGTGACAGAGCAGCGCATCGAATCGCCCGGCGTCGACCGGCATCCAGCCCACGGCCTGCGTGGCATCGCATACCGTGCGTGCACCGACCGCGGCTGCCGCGGTGCTGATGGCGTCGACGTCGGCGACGTGACCGCACGCGGACTGCACCAGGGAGAACGCGACGAGCGTCGTACTGGACGTGACCGCGTCGGCCAGGCGCGACAGCGGAGCGGTGCGGACGCGGATGCCGCGACCGGCGTGCACGAAGGGCAGGACGAGCGAGGAGAACTCGTGTTCCGGTACCAGGACCGTCGAACCCGCGGGGAGCGCCGCCGCGAGAAGTGCCACCTGAACCGACGTCTGGGAGCCGATCG
The DNA here is from genome assembly GCF_056313825.1 of Microbacterium sp. DMC48. Taxonomy (NCBI): domain Bacteria; kingdom Bacillati; phylum Actinomycetota; class Actinomycetes; order Micrococcales; family Microbacteriaceae; genus Microbacterium; species Microbacterium sp. DMC48. The sequence continues at coordinate 158,113 of NZ_JBQUZN010000004.1, forward strand.
CGACGCGCTCGGGGGCGACACCCACGAGCGACGCGAAGTGTGCTCGCGACTGCTCCACCGCGCGACTGTAGCTCGCGATGTCGGGGCGTCCGGCGAGGTCCGCGGCGACCGCGTGCCGCGTCGCGTCCATCGGCAGCCCCACCGTGCACGCGGCCAGGTAGCCGTCGGCGGAGCCGAACTCGGCGCGCACCGAGGCGAGGGGGTCGTGGACAGCGGTGATCATGGTTTCAGCTTCGCGCGTCGCGACGTATGCGTCTACGGCAGGTATTGCATGAGAAACATGCCATGCGATGATGTGTACGTGAAGGAGATCGCCCCGGAACTGGACGTCCAGAGCCTGCGTACCGTGCGCGCGATCGCCGACACCGGCTCGATCACAGCGGCCGCCGCCGCTCTGGGATACAGTCAGCCCGCCATCAGCCAGCAGCTGCGGCGTGTGGAGAACCGGCTGGGGGTTGCGCTGATCGAGCGCGTCGGTCGCGGCGTGCGGCTGACGGAGGCCGGCCGCGTGCTCGCCCGTCATGCGCCGGCCGTGACGCACGCCTTCGACGCCGCCGCCGAAGAACTGGCACAGCTGAGGGGGCTGCGCACCGGTGTCGTCCGCCTTGTCGCCTTCCCCTCGGCGTCGCCCGTGCTCGTTCCCCGTCTGCTGGCGTCCCTCTCGGCATCCCACCCCGGACTCACGCTCACCTATGTGGAGGCGGAGCCACCGGAGGCGGTGGAAGCGATTCGCGAAGACCGCGCCGACATCGCGCTGACGTTCAGCTACCCGGGCGACCGCGACGACCCGCACGGATCGAGCGCCCGGGGGCTCACCGTACGCAGCGCGGGTCGCGACGACCTGCTGCTCGTGTTGCCCGGAGGTCATGCGGGTGTGGCGGACGTCGCGGCACTCGCCGACGCGACGTGGATCGCCGGTTGCCCACGCTGTCGCGGCCATCTGCTGGAGCTCTGCGGTCGCGCGGGGTTCGAACCGCGCATCGGGTTCGAGACCGACAATGCCGTCGCGGTCGAAGGACTCGTGGCGCAGGGGTTGGGCGTGGCGACGTTGCCGCGGATGGCGGTCGAGTCGTTCCCGCTGCTGCCCGGCGTGCAGACCGCTCCGCTGCCGCCGGCCGAGTCGCGCGGACTCCACGTCGTCACGGCACGCGACGCCGAGCGGGTCCCGTCGGTGAGCACCGTGCTCGAGGTGCTCGGGCGGGAACTCGCTGCGGTGCAATCCGCATCATCCTGACCCGCGGCGTGATCGCCGGACCGCGCCGCGCGCTCGTCGTCGCGACGCGGGGCTGACGATTCGCTGCGCCCGCCCGCCGCCTAGACTGGAGGCGATGTCTGCCGCGATCCATCCCCGTACCACCACCGCCTCCGGAGCCGACGTCCGCGTACGGTTCTGCCCGTCGCCGACCGGCCTTCCGCACGTCGGCATGGTGCGCACGGCGCTCTACAACTGGGCGTACGCGCGACACACCGGCGGCAAGCTCATCTTCCGCGTCGAAGACACCGACGCCGCTCGCGACAGCGAGGAGAGCTACCGTCAGCTCGTCGACGCGCTCACCTGGCTGAAGATCGACTGGGACGAGGGCGTCGAGAAGGGCGGCCCGCACGAGCCGTACCGCCAGTCGCAGCGCCGCGACATCTACGCGGGCGTCCTCGAGACCCTGATCGCCTCGGGTGCCGTCTACGAGTCGTACTCGACGGCGGAGGAGATCGATGCGCGCAACGAGGCCGCAGGGCGAGCGAAGCAGCTGGGCTACGACAACTTCGACCGTGACCTCACCGAAGACCAGAAGGCCGCTTTCCGCGCCGAGGGCCGCGAGCCCGCGTGGCGCCTGCGCGTGCCCGATGAGGACCTGACGTACGTCGACCTCATCCGCGGCGAGGTGACGTTCCCTGCCGGCTCCTTCCCCGACTTCGTCGTCGTGCGCGCCGGTGGCCAGGCGCTTTACACCTTCACCAATCCGGTGGACGACGCGCTCATGGGCATCACCCACGTGATCCGCGGCGAGGACCTCATGCCCTCGACGGCGCGTCAGCTCGCCCTCTACGGTGCGCTCATCGAGGCCGGTGTGACCGACTTCATGCCCCGATTCGGTCATATGCCGCTCGTCCTCGGCGAGACCGGCAACAAGAAGCTCTCCAAGCGCGACCCGCAGGCCGACCTGTTCCTGCATCGTGAGCGGGGCTTCATCCACGAGGGGCTGCTGAACTACCTCGCGCTGCTCGGCTGGTCGATCGCCGCCGATCGCGACGTCTTCTCGCTCGAGGAGTTCATCGCGGCGTTCGACATCGTCGACGTGAACCCCAATCCCGCCCGTTTCGACCAGAAGAAGGCCGAGTCGATCAACGGTGACCACATCCGAATGCTCGCCGCCGAGGACTTTGCCGCCCGGCTCGTTCCGTATCTGCATGCCGCGGGTCTGATCGAGAATCCGCCCACCGCCGTGCAGCAGGCGACACTGGATGCCGCCGCGCCTCTCGTGCAGGAGCGCATGCAGCTGCTCGGTGAGGCGCCCGGGCTGCTGGGCTTCCTGTTCCGCGACGATGTCGTGTACGAAGACGATGCGCTGAAGGGTCTGCCCGCCAATGCGGGAGAGGTACTCGTGGCATCCGTGGGAGCACTCGAGCTGGTACCCGAGCACGGATTCACCGCTGCGGCGGTGCAGGATGCGCTGTCGGCGGCGCTGATCGACGGTCTGGGGCTGAAGCCGCGAGTCGCCTACGGCCCACTCCGGGTTGCCGTCAGCGGACGACGCGTATCGCCGCCGCTGTTCGAATCGATGGAGCTGCTCGGCAAGTCCGCATCGGTGCGCCGCCTCGGCGCACTCGTTCAGCACCTCGGCTGAGACAACTGTCGCAGCCCATCAGGCGCCGCAGGAGTAGAGGCCTGACATCGGGGCGTCCATGACTTCGGTGCAGTTCGCCACGACCCACGTGCGTATCTGACCGGCCGCGGTGCTCGCGGTGTCGGTGCCGCCGAGCCCGCCCGATGGGCCTCCGCCACCGCCAAAGCCCCCGTTGCCGGCGATCACGTACCGCAGCTTCCCGTCGGCGACGAGCGTCTGGAATGCCGCGAGCGTCGGTGCCGGATCACGCTCGTCGAAGCCGCCGATGGGCAGGAACGACCCGCCGTCCGAGGCCAGGATGAGCGAGGCTGCGCTCTGCGCCCCGAAGGTCGCGGCGAGGTACGCGGTGCCCTGTTGGTGCTCCGTCAGCCAGGCCACGGTAGCGGCGGCGCCTGTGCCCGCCTCGCCGGACGAAGCGGCGAAACCGCCGGAGTTGCGAGTGCCCGTGCCCTGCCCGCTGGAACGTTCGCGTGCTCCGTCGGTTGAGGCTCCGGTCTGTCCGCCGGACCGCGAGAACCCGTCCCCGCGGTGCCCCGCCCCGAGCGGCCCCGAGGCACCGCTCCCGGATCCGGAGGCCCCCGAACCGGGTCCGACGAGGCCTGTTGCTCCCGGCGCGCCGCCGCGGGTACCGGGTCCGAACCCTCCGAAGCCGCCGACACCGCCGATGCCGGACACACTGGCGACGCCGGCCGCGGTCGGGTTGGTCGAGTTGGGCGACCACATCGTCACGACGGCCCAGCTCGCCGGCGTCAGCAGCATGGCGATCGCAGCGACGACGGCAGTGAGCAGCCGCGGGTGTGCCCGACGGTGGTCCACCACGACGGCTGCCACCGCGGCGACGGCGACGAGAACCTGTGCCACCGCGATCGGCAGTGAGAATGCGGCTCCGCGGTCGGAGGCGACACTCAGGCTGATGATCAGCGCCGTCGTGGCCGCGACAGCCGGGAGTGCGATCTGCGCCCACAGGATGCGGCGTCGCCGCGCCCAGGCGAACGCGGCGCCGGTCAGCAGCGCCATCGGGATGGCCATCGAGGCGGTGTAGAACTGGTGCATTCCGGCCACGAGCGAGAACATTCCGGCGAACGTGACGAACCACACGGCCCCGAACAGCAGCAACGGCAGGCGGAAACGAAGGACCGCGAGGATCACGATGGCGAGGATTGCGGTCGGGATCAACCACCCGATCTGATCGGCCAGCGAACCGTTCAGCAGCCGCACGGCAGAGGGCGTTCCCGAGAACGGCGGAGTGAATGAGCGGTAGGCCGCGCTGTCGGCGGTCGTGGAGCCGAACCTGCCGAGTCCGTTGTAGCCGAACACCATCTCCCACGGATTGTTCGTCAACGTGCTGCCGATATAGGGGCGGTCGGATGCCGGAACGAGCGAGACCGCGATGATCCAGCCCAGCGACAGCACGAGGCTGAGCGCTGCGGACACGGCGACGTGCCAGACCCGGCGCCACCACGGCTGTCGGGTGCAGAGATAGGCGACGGCGAGTGCAGGCCAGACCGCCCACGCCTCGAGCATGTAGGTCTGGAAGCCGGCGGCGATGAACACGCCCGCAAGTACCAGCCATCCGAAGCTGGCCCGGCGCAACGCGTGCGTCGCTGCCCACGCCGTCAAGGCGAGGGCGAGCACGAAGAACGTCTCTGGCTGGTTGGAGCGCGCGACCGCGACCAGGATGGGCGTCGTGGCGACGACCGCCCCGGCGACGAGGCCCGAGGTGATGCCCGCCCATCGCCGTGCGGTGATCGCGGTCACCACGGCCGCGACCGCCGCGGCCAGAGCGTTCGGAATGATGACCGCGGCGGGGGAGAAGCCGAAGATGCGTACGGTGAGGGCGGGGATCCAGAACGAACCGGGGATCTTGTCCAGGGTGATCGTTCCGGCCGGGTCGAACGAGCCGAAGAAGAAGTTCGGCCAGCTGCGGCTCATCGACAGCGCGATCGACGCGTAGTAGTCGGACATCGAACCCCCGACGCCCCAGGCTGTGAGGATCGCGGCCGCGACTGCCATGACGAGGAGGGACCAGTGCCACGGCGTGCCCATCCGCCGCCGGGTCGTCGCGGCGGTGTGGACGGGCGAGAAGGCGGCGGCGGGGGAGGCGGGGAGCGCGGTCACAACGGTCACCGTAGGACCGCTTCACCAGCGGCGTCGTTGTGCGGCCTATGAAATCGCCCGGATCGCGCCCGTCAGTCCGACGCCCACGTCGCCCAGATGACGTTCTGGCCGTCGATCTGTTGGGGACCGGCCCCCACCGCGTACCGGGCTGAGCTGGCGTCCTCACCGTCGAGCCACCAGATGTAGGCGCCGTAGCCGGAACTCTGCTGGTACCCCGCGGCCGTCAGCGTGGCGCCGATCTGCGCGATGGCGGCGTCCGCGTCGCCGACGAAGATCGCTCCCTTGCGCTTTGTTCCGCCGTAGTCGTCCTCGACGTAGCAGGCCGGCGAGGCGCCGGGCTTTCCCGCTTCCGGAAAGACGAACCGGGTGGGGTCGGCGGGAGAGGGATTCAGGTAGCCGTTGGCGTCCATGAACGAGATCATCGCGTCGGTGCAGCCGAACAGCTGACCGCCGCCGACGGCCGCCGGTGTGCCGGCCTCGGCGGTGGGACCGGCGTCGTTCTCGGTGACGGACGGCGTCGATGCGGGCGAGGCCGCGCAACCGGCGAGCACGAGGACGGCGATGGCCGTCGCGGGCAGGAGCAACGGGGATTTCACACGGCTCAGTGTCCGGCCTGCCCGGCGTCGGGGCAATGCGTGGTCCGGCTGGTTTGGACTCGGTCCGCGCGTGGGCTAAGCTAGACCCTCGGTACGACTTCGGTCGTCACCCCCTGGGGTATGGTGTAATTGGCAACACGGCTGATTCTGGTTCAGTTGTTCTTGGTTCGAGTCCAGGTACCCCAGCAAGACAGATAGCCCCGGAGATCCGCGTCACAGCGGTAACCGGGGCTCTTGCTTTTTCGGTCGGAGCGCGCTCGGCGTCCGTGTTATCGTGCGATAACACCCGTGCCCGAGAGGAAACCTGCATGGCGACCGGCCGACGTCCGCCCGCGCGCAACGAGGAACTCCTCGACGCGTCGGTGCGGGCATTCGCGCCGCGCGGCTACTTCGGTACGTCGACCGCCGATGTCGCGAAGGCGATGGGTGTCTCGCAGCCCTACGTCATCCGCACCTTCGGGTCGAAACGAGAGCTCTTCCTGCGCACGCACGCACACGCCGCGGCGGCCATCCTCACGGCGTTCCGATCCGCATCGCGTGGTCGCGTCGCCGGCGACGGATTCGACGCCGAGCGCGTCGGCGCCGCGTATCGAGATCTCGTGCGCGCCCGTCCTGAAGCCGTCCTGGTGTGGGCTCACGCCTTCTCTGCGGCGACGGCGGAGCCCGCCATCGGCGACGAGTCCCGCCGGATGTTCCAGGAGGTCTATCGCGCGCTGCGCGAGCTGGGTGCCTCCGACATGCAGATGTGGGCGTTCATGGCCCGCGGCATGCTCATCAACACGCTCCTGCTCATGCAGGCCCCCCGTTTCGCCGCCGACTACGACTTCGCCCCCCTCATCGATCTGGTCTTCAGCTCGGCATCCGCTCCCGTCCCCTCCGATGCCCAGCGCATCCGACACGAACAGGAAACGTCACGTGAGTGATCTCGTCCCCTTCACCGACAACTTCAACGATCTGTCGAACGCCGACGGCTATCAGTTCGAGTTCCGTTGCGAGCGCTGCGGAAACGGCTACCGCTCGGCCTTCCGTCGCGACCCGCGTGCGGCCGGTCAGAAGCTGGCCCGGGGACTGGGCAACCTCTTCGGCGGATCGCTGTACGAGATCAGCTCCATGGCCGATCGCCTCCTGGACCGCGGCACGAACTCGCCCGCGAAAGACGAGGCGCTGCGCGCCGCAACGGCAGAGATCGCCCCGAGGTTTCATCAGTGCCGGGCGTGCAGCGACTGGGTGTGCGGTGACGTGTGCTGGAACGACGCCGTCGGACAGTGTGTACGGTGCTCCCCGATCGCGACGGAGGAACTGGCCCAGCTGCAGGCCGAGGCGCGCCGCCGGCAGATGCAGGAGCGACTCGAGACGGTCGACCTCCTGGGCGGAATGGATCTGAAGACGCAGGCGCAGCCGCGCTGCGCAGCGTGCGGTGCGCAGTCCCACGGAGGCAAGTTCTGCGGCGAGTGCGGGTCACCGCTCGCCGTCGTCGCGGCGTGCCGCGGCTGCGGTACCGACAACCCCGCCGGTGCCAAGTTCTGCGCGGAATGCGGCACGTCTCTGGCGGGCTGACCCCTCGCGCGCGGCAGTGACGCTCTCTATGCTCTGGGCATGACTGAACCCACGCAGAGCCAGCTCGAAGCCTCCGACAAGGTCGACAAGCGCACGATCGGCGGCGAGATCCGGTACTACCTCAAAGACATCAAGGCGCATTGGCCGGCCGTCGTCGAGCAACACCCGGATGCCGCGGGCCACGAGGCCTGGTGGACGGCGGACGGCACGTTCCACGCGACGCACGAGCAGCTGCGCCGCGACGCGATGATCGGCGGGATCGTCTGAATCGACCTCGTCCCCGCAGCGTGCGCCGATAGGCTCGAGGCATGGCTCCCGCACGCTCCGCCCTCCCACATCGCGCACTCGGCCGCACCGGCCGTGAGGTCTCGGTCATCGGTGTGGGTACGTGGCAGTTGGGCGCGGACTGGGGCGATGTCTCGGAGGAGGACGCGGCCGCCGTGCTCGCGGCATCCGTCGACGCCGGCGTCACCCTCTTCGACACCGCTGACGTCTACGGAGACGGTCGTTCAGAGCAGATCATCGGCCGCTTCCTCGCCGCACGGCCCGGGCACGGCGTCGTCGTCGCGACGAAGATGGGACGACGCGACGAGCAGCCTGCCGAGAACTACACGGCGGAGAACTTCAGGACGTGGATCGACCGCTCTCGCCGCAACCTCGGCGTCGACACCCTCGACCTCGTTCAGCTGCATTGCCCGCCGACCGCCGTGCTCGAGGACCAGCGCACCTTCGATGCTCTCGACCGCCTCGTCGACGCGGGCGCGATCGCTGCGTACGGCGCCTCGGTCGAGACGGTCGACCAGGGGCTGTCCGTCCTCCGCCGCCCCGGATTGACGAATGTGCAGATCATCATCAATCCGTTCCGGCTGAAGCCACTGGATGAGTTCTTGCCCGCCGCGGTCGACGCAGGCGTGGCCGTCTTCGCCCGCGTACCGCTGGCAAGCGGGCTGCTGTCGGGCCGCTACACCACTGCCACGACCTTCTCCGCCGCCGATCACCGTTCGTACAATCGCGAGGGTCAGGCGTTCGATCGGGGAGAGACGTTCTCGGGCGTCGACTTCGAGACCGGGGTGGCAGCAGCAGCGGAGCTCGCGGGCGCGCTGCCCGAGGGCGTGAGTCTGCCCGCTGCCTCGCTCGCGTGGATCGTGGCGCAGCCCGGCGTCACGGCCGTGATCCCCGGCGCGCGGACGCCGTCGCAGGCCGCAGCGAACGCCGCCGCAGCCTCGTCTTTGGACGCACCCGAGGCGTACGCCGCGTTCGACGCGGCGGTGCACGATGTCTACGACCGTCGTCTGCGCCACGCCATCCACGCCCAGTGGTGAAATCCGCTCATAGGCTTCGCTCAGCCGTCGCCGAGCCGATGCCGAAGCTCCGCGCCTAGCGTCGGCCCGTGCCGATGACACCCGCCCTCTCGCGGTGGTGGCGAGAGCCCTGGTGGGCGCGCGTCACGCTTGCCGCGATTCTCTTGGCTTTCGCCGTGCTCACGACATGGAACCTGGCGCGCGGGGGTGACTTCTCGTTCTACGAGGCGTCGGCGCGGTCGATGTCGCAGTCGTGGCAGGCGCTGCTGTTCGGCGCGTTCGATCCGGCTGCCACCGTCACTCTCGACAAGCTGAGCGGTTTCGCCGTGCCGCAGGCGCTGAGCGTGCGACTGTTCGGGATGTCGACGTCGGCGCTGGCGCTTCCGCAAGTGATCGAGGGGCTCGTCACGATCTTCGTCTGCGCGGTGATCGGTCTGCGCTGGCGCGGTCGCGTCGTCGGGTTGATCGCTGCGGGAGCCGCGGCATCCACGCCGATCTTCGTGTCGATGTTCGGCCATCCCATGGAAGACGGCCTGCTGACGATGTCGCTGGCCGTTGCGCTGCTCTGGTGGCAGCGTGCGGCGCTGACGAGCCGCCTCTGGCCGCTGGTGTGGGCCGGCGTGTTCATCGGCATCGGCTTCCAGGCCAAGATGATGCAGGCATGGTTCATCGTGCCCGCGTTGGTGATCGGTACGGCCATCGTCGGCGAGGGGCGATGGCTCCGCCGTCTCGCCCGCGTCAGCGTGCTTCTCGCGAGCACGGTGGTGACGTCGCTGTCGTGGATGATCGCCATGGAATTGGTTCCGGCGGGGTCGCGACCCTTCGTGGACGGCTCCACCGACGACGACGTCTTCGCCATGGTGTTCGGATACAACGGCATCGATCGGCTGTTTCCCAACGCCATCGCCGGCGCTGTGCGGAGCGGATCGGGTACCGGCGCTGCCGGCGCCGCAGCGTCGGCGACGAAGCTCATCGATCCCGCGTATGTCGGTGAGATCGGCTGGCTCTACCCTGCGGCGATGTTCGGCATCGTTCTGGGTGTCGCTGTCGCGGTACGCGCCTGGCGGCGACGGGGAGCCACCGCTCCTCCCTCCGTCAGATGGGGCGCGGGGCCGGCGACATTCGTGGTGCTCGTCGTGTGGCTCGCGACCGGCGCCGCGATCCTCTCCGCGGCGCGCATGCCTCACACGGCATATCTGTCGGCGATCGGCATCCAGCTCGCCCTCCTGGCCGCGCTCGGAATCAGCGAGGCGGTTCGGCTCCGCGCCGACGCCAGCGGGTGGGCGCGCGCGGCGCTGCCCATTCTGGTCACGCTGCAGCTTGCGTGGTTCATCGCGCTGTCCGCGCTGTCACGGATGCCGCGATCTCTGACGCTCGCCATGATGATCGTGGCTGGCGTGACGTGCGCACTGGTGGTCGCCGCGGCGCTGTCGCCGAGCGTGCGCCGACGTCTCGGTCGCGGCATCGTGGTGGCCTCGGCGGTCGCCGTTCTGGCGGGACCCGCGATCTTTTCTGCGCAAGTCGTCGATGCCTCACGCGACGGGAGCGGGGGAGACGCCTACGTGGGGGTGAAGCCGTCGGCCACGACGGGGTCGGCGTCTCAGGCGTTCGTGCCGTCACCGCCGCAGCTCTGGGGAGGCTCCCCGGGAATCACGCCCCCGTTGGTCGAACTGGTCACGGCGGCGCGGGCTGCCGGCGGCGGTGTGGACGGCGCCCCGCTGTTCCTGACGGACTCTTGGAGCATCGCCGCTCCCGTCATCGACGCGACCGGGACCGAAGTACTCACCGACGGTGGATACTCCGGTCAAGCCGTGGTGTTCACGGCGGCAGAGGTCCGCGCGCGTATCGCGTCCGGCGTGCACCTGATCGTCGTGAAGGATCACGCCCCGAAGACCGATCCGGTGGCGGTCGCCGTGCACGCGGCGTCGTGTCACGCGCTGCGCTCCTGGCCGTCGACGGCGGGCGGCGGGCAGGGGAAGACCTCGACGTCGAAGGAGAGCGTGCTCGGATTCACCCTCTACGCGTGCTCGTGAGGCGGCGACGGGGTCAGCAGAACGGCGAGGCGCTTCTTGGCGCGGTTCTCCCGCACGATCCACGCGACGTCGGGATCGTCGAGCGCGAGGGCGTGGAACGCGGCCAACCCCGGGGCGGGGTCGGAGGCGACCGCGACACTCCAGCCGTACCCGAGCGTCTGGCGCAGGGTACGAACGTCCGGATCACGTCGCCTGTCGGCGGACAGCGAGCGGAGGCTCTCGGTGGCTGTCGCGCAGACGGCGACGGCCCGAGCGGCCTCGCGCGGCGACGTCAACAGCCGTGGCTCGCAGATCGCCGCGACGGCGGCGCGCTGAACGAGCGGATGGGCGTCGCGCGCCCACATCGTGGCCACCTCGGCCATCGCGTTCGGCTCCACCTCGCCCCACAGCTGAAGTCCGATGGCGACGCCTTCACGAACACGCCACCGTCCGTCGCACGCCAGGTCGCGTGCACGTGCCTGCTCCTGGGGATCCGCGGCGCGGCGGGCGATTGCCGCGGCGGCGCACATCGTTGCGAACTCGCTTCCGGATCGCAGCAGGGCATCGATCTCCCGAGCCCCCGCGATCGCGGCCGCAGCCGCGACGAGGCGGAGGTTGGCGCGGGGACCGGGGAGCCCGGATGCCGCCTCGACCACCGGCGCCCACTCCTCGGCATCGAGCTTCCGCAGTCGTGCCGGCCAGTCGACAGGCGCTTCCATGACGCGAGCGTAGCGCCGCGCCGGCGGCTGCGAGCCCCCGTGAGCCGTGTCAATGGTGACGATCGCGCCGTCAGCGGGCGGAGGCTGCCGGAGCGATCACGGTGAGGGCGCGGGGGAGCACACGAGCACGGAGGCGATCGACCTCTTCGCCGAGCTCGCCGTCGCGGGCGATGCGATACGGGCCACCCAGCAGCTCGAGGTCGAACTCGGCATCCGAGAACTCCTGGTAGCGACGGTTGCGGGAGATCCGTCCGGTGAACAGATCGACGAAGATCCGCGCGCGGGAGCCGAGACGCGAGACGCCGAGCACGCGGAGATCCAGTCGCGCATCGTCGAGCGTGGCCCGGTGCACCGGAGCGAACCCCCGCGGCTCGTACCTTCCGTTGCCCAGGAAGAGAAGACTGAAGCGGGCGTCGACTGTTTCACCGTCGAGGTCACGTACCCGGACCCGGACGGCCCGAGCGGCCCCCAGTGTCGTGACGGCGGCGACGACCGCGGCCAGCGGCTTGCCGATGCGGTGTTCGTAGCGTTCACGGATCGTCACGAAATCGGTGTACGCGCCGACGCTGGCCGTGTTCACGAAAATCTTGCCGTTCACCTCCCCGAGGTCGACTTTCGCGACCGTGCCCGCCCGGATCGCCGCGATCGCCGTCGACAGCGGGTACATGCCGAGGTCTTTGGCGAAGTGATTGAACGTGCCTGCCGGCAGCACGGCGAGCGGGATGCCGCGTTCGCGGGCGGCGTCCGCGGCTTGTTGCACCGTGCCGTCCCCGCCGGCGACGGCGAGGACCTCGCAGTCGGCTGCCGTCGCGCGGATGACTTCTGCATAGTCGTCGCCGGCGCCGAGCTCGACGACCCGCAGGCGGGGGAGGGCGCGGCGCACGGCGGGAAGTATGCGCCCCGCACGCCCGGAACCCGAGCGCGGGTTGATCACCAGCGCGATCCCGGCACCGTCCGGGCGCGGAGTGCCGGCGTGCACAGCGAGCGCGTCCTGCAGGGGGTTGACGCGCTCGACCGGCACGGCGCGAGTGGTCAGCCAGGCGATCGCCTCGCCGAGGGCGAAGCCTGCCGCCACATCCGACGGGTAGTGAGCTCCGGTGGCGACACGGGAAAACCCGACCAGCCCCGCGAGCGCACGCAAGGGAACGGTCAACGCGGGCATCTCGGCAGACGCGGCCGCGGCGAAGGCCATGGCGCTGGCCGAGTGACCGCTGGGAAACGAGGTGGAGTCGGGAATGCGCCGGGCCAGCCGCCTCGTCGGCACCTGCGTGATGGACGGTCGAGGGCGGCGGTGCAGGCGCTTGGAGACCTGGTTCGCGAGAAGACTCGTCACCCCGATGGCCGCCAGTCCCCGCGCCGCGGCGCGCCGGCCGCGCCCACGAGCGAGGAGAGTGAGCAGACCTGCGACGGCCATCCACAGCACCGAGCGGTCGGCGGCACGTGTGAGCGCCGGCATCGTCGTGTCCAGGAGCGGGCTGCGCGTGCGCGCCACCGCCGCGAAGGTCGCGACGTCGAGGGCGTCGACCTGTCGCCGGACGTCGCGCCAGCGGCGTGCCGTGCCCCGCGCAGTGCGGGAGCGGCGAGGCGTCGTCGATCGGCGAGGCATGAGGGCTCCGATCACTTCATCGCATTGCCGATGTAGGAGTACTTGACGAACACCTCCGAGGCCCATCCGGCCTCGTCGAGCACGCCCTGCACCGCGGTGAGCATGTACTTCGAGTCCCACCCCATGTAGAGGTAGCGACCCTCGCCCAGCTCGTCCCACTGGCCGTTCCACGCCATTGCCGGATAGACGGGACCGCCCCGTCGCGCGCTGAAATCGATGACGCTCTGGCGCGAGTCGGCCCACAGCCGTTTGAAGATGCGGTTGAAGAGGTAGCGGATGTCCGGCACCTCCCAGTGCTCGCCGCGGAACTCGACGTAGTCGAACTCGCGTTGCCATCCCCGCGGCCAACCGCGCCGCTTCACGGCGTCGAGGATGGGCGTGAGATTGTCGTCGTCGATGCTGACGACGGCGGGGCGGCGCCATACCTGCAGGAACAGCTCGGTCAACGCCTGCGTGCGGGCGGCGATGGCAGCCGTACTCCACGAGCCGGTCTCGGCGATCGCCCGGGTGATGTCGACGGCGCTCTCGTCGTACACCGCGCGTTTCTGCGGGAACGAGGCGTCGAACGCCCGCTCGAAGAGCGAATCCTCCAGCAGTGTGAGGTTGCCGAGCGTGGGCGCCAGCGCACGGAAGCTGTTCTGCTCGTCGTCGGAGAGGTCGGCCCAGCGGCGGATGCCGTCGGGCGTCCAGTCGTCGGAAGGCGCGGCAGGGGCGATGTGCTCGAGGCCGATGCCGGGAACGTCGATGTCGCCCGCCAGTCGCTTCAGCACATAGGCGGGGTACGGCAGCGCCGTGTACTTCAGGCCCACCCGGGTGCGTTCGTCCGACGGCGTGATGCGGGCGATCGCGTGCACCAGGGCGTCGCGGGACAGCGTGGCGGCCCGACACAGGCGCGCGACCAGGCGGTCGGTGGTCACACCGACGACGGTGCGACGGAGCAGAAGCGACTGCACGTGCTCCAGCGAGACGAGCAGGTCGGCGGCGCTGAGGTCTCCCTCGCCGTGCTCGTGGAGCAGACGCAGCGCCAGGGGGTACATCCCCCGGCCGAAGGTATTGAGGTAGGTCAGCTGACGTGCGATGACGGGATCGTCGGCCCGGGACGGGTCGAGGAGGATCCGGTAGATGCCCGCATACCGGCGCCACTGTCCGGCGCGCTCCCGCAGCGTCGCGAGGTCCAAGCGGGGGAACTGGGCACGGAACGTGTCGTAGACGCCCCGCTCGCCGGCGACGGTGACCTCCCGCCCGGTGAGCATGACCAGGTAGTGTCGCCAGAAATCGCCGATCTGCTCGCCGGTGTCGTGCTCGATCGGCATCCAGTACTCGTCTTCGATCTCACCTTGCTCGGCGTGCGAGAGCCCCATCAGGACGTAGTTGTGGATGAGTTCGTGATCGCGCAGCGGCTCGCCGGTCGAGTTGAGACTCTCGAAGGTCTGCTGGGCGTTCGCGTCGGCGCCCAGCGTGATCGAGACGTGCTCGAGGCGCTGCAGACCGCGCCAGATGTCAGCAGCCTCGTCGGGTCGGATCTGGCTGCGGAAGAACGCGTAGTTGTCGTCGAACCGGGACTCGCGCATCTGCTCACCCGCCTCTCGGCGACCGAGCACGACGCTCTCGAAGACATCGGCCCACGCGCGGTGCGGACGCAGCTTGGTGCGGGTCGGATCCTCGCTGCGCACGAGGACGCGCTCGAGCTCGGCGGCGAGGTCGGGGTCGTCGTCTCGCAGCGTGTGATGCAGGGCGGCCACGAGGAGCATCAGAGTGGTGATGCGCTGCTGTCCGTCGATGAGCACCAGATGCGCGTCGTCGTCAGAGGTGCTCGACGCCGTCGACAGGATCGAACCGATGAAGTGCGTCTGTCCGGCGCCGGCATCCGCAACGGCGCGCACGTCCGCCAGCAGCTGCTCGCACCCGCCGATATCCCATCGATACTGGCGTTGGTAGACCGGGACCACGATGGTCGTCTCGGATGCCGAGAGCCAGCCGATCGTCGACACAGCGGTGGCCGAGACGTGTGTCGCTGCGACCGAGGAGGCGAGTTGCGTAGGGCTGTTCATGCTGTTCGTGTCGCCTCCGCGCTCGCTCTCGATGACCGCCGTCGAGTCTAATCGCGTTCACATCGCCGCTCTGTAGGCTTGCCTCAGTCGGGCCTGTAAAAACTTCGCTTGTCCGGCAGAAAGGTTGAATCCGTCATGGGTTACATCAAGAGCGCGGCTCTCGAGGAGACCGGATACGTCGTCCTCGACCGCTACAACAAAGAGATCGATCCCAAGGAGTGGCTCGACGTCGAATACGTCGACTGGAAGTCCTCGGGCGACACCCGTTTCGCACCGTTGGCCTCCGCCAAGGGCGAGATCGAGTGCAACGGCTTCTGGAACCACAAGCCGCCGCGCACCGACAAGGACGGGGTCTGGATCGACTCGCAGACAGCGATCGCGCCGACGCTGACCGCGCGTGCGCAGGAGCCGGGAGCGAACGTCGGTCGTTGCCGCATCATCGAGCTGCAGCCGAACACCTATGCGGACTGCCTCTACAACCTGCACCAGGACGACAACAACCGCCTGAACCCCGATGGCACGGGCTGGGTGGTGCGTGGCTTCTTCAACCTCACGGATGACACCACGAGCTACTTCGTCCTGCGTGAGAATCGTACCGATCCGAGCGAAGAGACGCGTATCGCGCTGCCCGCCGGCGCGCAGCTCATCGTCGACACGCAGCGACTGTGGCACGCCGCCGCCCACTACGGCACGGAGCCCCGGTACTGCCTCATCACCTCGTGGGAGTCGGGCCCCGAACTGGACGCGTACATCGCCAAGTACAACGGCGTGAACAAGGTGGACAGCTACCCCGTCGACCAGGAGACCCTCGACGCCGGCCAGATCGAGCAGGAGCGTCGCATCGCCGCACGCGCGGCCGCTCTGGCCGCCCGTGGTCAGCAGGAAGTCACGGTGATGAGCGAGGCCTGAGCCTCCGCATCCCTCCGCGCACCGCGCGCAGAAGGGCCCCGGTCTTCGGATCGGGGCCCTTCTGCGCGTGATGTGGTTTTTCCCGGCAGGGGTGTTGATGCATCTGTGTTTGTGTTGTAACGTGTGGCTATTCAAGGAGGAACCGTGTACGCAACGGAGCGACAGCAGCTCATCGAGCAGCTGATCACCACTGAGGGTCGGGTCGTCGTCGTCGATCTGGCTCGCCGCTTCGGCGTGACGACCGAGACGGTGCGCCGCGATCTCGATCAGCTCGAGTCGTCGGGTCTCGTGCGCCGCGTGCACGGGGGAGCCGTCGCCCGCACCCGCGTCAGTACCGCGGAGACATCTTTCGTCGAGCGCACGCAGCGACGCACCGACGCGAAGCTCGCGATCGCCGCACGCGCCCTGGATGCCATCGGCACCCAGGGCGACGGTTCGGTCTACATCGATGCCGGCACCACCACGGCCGCTCTGGCGGGTCTGCTGGCTCAGCGCAGCACGAGTTCGCACCCGCTCGAGGTGGTCACGCACTCCATGACGGTCGCACACCTCCTCGCGGGCGCGTCGGCGCTGAACCTCACCGCGATCGGCGGTCGTGTCCGCGGATTGACGGCCGCCGCGGTGGGCGCGCAGACGGTCGACGCGATCACGCGCCTTCGTCCCGACCTCGCCTTCATCGGAACGAACGGACTGTCGGCGTCCTTCGGACTCAGCACGCCCGACCCGGACGAGGCCGCCGTCAAGCGCGCCGTCATCGCATCGGCGCGTCGCATCGTGGTGCTCGCAGACGCGGAGAAGTTCGACGGCGAGCTCCTCGTCTCGTTCGGTCGCCTCGCCGATCTCGACATCCTCGTCACCGACGCCGAGCCCCCTGCCGACCTCGTCGCCGCCCTCGGCGACGCCGATGTGGAGGTGTGGATCGCATGATCGTCACCCTGACCGCCAATCCGTCTCTCGATCGCACCGTGACGCTGGCCGACGCCCTCCGCGCGGGCGAAGTGCAGTCTGCGGTCTCGGTCCGCGAGGATGCCGGGGGCAAGGGCATCAATGTCACCCGTGTGCTGGCCGGCTCCGGCGTCACCACGCGCGCCGTCCTCCCGTTGGACGCCGACGACCCGTTCGCGGCTGTTCTGCGCTCCGCGCACGTGCCGGTGCTCGCCGTGCCGTTGCCGGGGGTGGCCCGCGCCAACCTGACGCTCACCGACCGCGAGGGTGTCACGACCAAGATCAACCTTCCGGGGGTGACGCGCACCGCCGAAGACGCGGCGACGCTCATCGACGCGACCGTGCGCGCATCTGCCGGCGCCGACTGGCTCGTGCTGGCCGGATCGCTTCCCCCCGGCCTTGCCGAGGACTTCTACGTCGAGGTGATCGGCGCCGTCCGCGCGGCCGGAGCGTCTGCTCCCCGCGTCGCGGTCGACACGTCGGGAGCCGCGTTGCGCGCCGTCGTGGAGCGCGGGCTGCCCGACCTCATCAAACCCAACGACGAGGAGCTGGTGGAGCTGGCCGGCGTCGCTCTCGATGCAGATCTTCCCCTGCCCGAGGCCGTCCTCGCCGTCGCACGCGAGCTCGTCCCTGCCCGCGTCGGTGCCGCCTTCGTCACGCTCGGCGGCGACGGCGCCGTGCTCGTCGACGCCGACGGAGCTTGGTTCGGCACCCCTCCGCCCACGCGCGTGCGCAGCACCGTGGGTGCGGGCGACAGCTCGTTGGCCGGCTTCCTGCTCGCCGACGTCGCCGGGGCTGCTCCCGACGAGCGGGTGCGCAGCGGCATCCGCTACGGATCGGCGGCGGCCGCGCTGCCGGGCACACAGGCCCCCACCCCGACCGATCTCCTCCCCGGCGACGTGCCGGTGCGGAGCCTCGCTCTCTGAAAACCCACCCTGAACCCAAACGACCACTGGAGGTCACCGTGTCAGAGATCATCACGCCGGCGCTCGTCAGCCTTGACGAGTCGCTCGGCACCGACAAGCGGGCCGTCATCGACGCCCTCGCCGCCCGCGTTGCGGCTGCGGGACGGGCGTCCGATGCCGCAGCCCTCGCCGCCGACGCCTGGAAGCGCGAGCTGACGGACGAGACCGGCCTCCCGGGCGGCATCGCGATCCCGCACGCGAAGAGCGCAGCGGTGCGCGAGGCGACGCTCGCGTTCGCGCGTCTGAAGCCCGGTATCGACTTCGGCGCCGACGACGGCCCGGCCGACCTCGTCTTCCTCATCGCGGCTCCCGACACCGCGGCCGAGGAGCACCTGGCGGTGCTGTCGCAACTGGCCCGCAGCTTCATGCGCGAGGACTTTACCGCCGGGCTGCGCTCCGCGGCGACCCCTGAAGCGGTGGTCGACCTCGTGACGGCAGCCGTGTCGGGCACCGGTGCTCCCGCCGCGGCGACGCCGGCTCCGGCGGCTGCGGCCGACAGCGCTCACCTGATCGACGGCCGGCCGGCGCGTATCGTCGCCGTCACCGCCTGTGCCACCGGCATTGCACACACGTTCATGGCCGCCGACGCGCTCACCGCGCAGGGCGGCAAGGACGGGGTCGATCTGATCGTCGAGCCGCAGGGCTCCAGCGGCTACAAGGCTCTCGACCCGAAGATCATCGAAGCGGCCGATGCCGTCATCTTCGCCGTCGACGTCGACGTGCGCGAGCCCCAGCGCTTCGCGGGCAAGCCCGTCGTGCGCGCCAGCGTCAAGCGCGGCATCGAGGCGCCGGCGCAGCTGGTGGCCGAGGCGATCGCCGCCGCCAAGAACCCGAACGCGACGCGCGTCAGCGGGTCGGCAGCCGCCGCATCCACCTCGACGTCCGGTGCGGGGGAGTCGTACGGCGCGAGCATCAAGCGTGCCCTGCTCACCGGTGTCAGCTACATGATCCCGTTCGTCGCGGGCGGCGGTCTGCTCATCGCACTCGGCTTCCTGCTCGGCGGCTATACGATCGCGTTCGACGCCGACAAGATCCTCGGTGCGTCGACGCTGTGGAACCTCGGCGACACATCGCTGATCGTCTACCTCGGCGCGGTGCTGTTCAAGATCGGTGCGCTCTCATTCGGCTTCCTCGTGCCGGCACTGGCCGGCTACATCGCGTACGGCATGGCCGACCGCCCCGGTATCGCACCCGGTTTCGTGGCGGGTGCCGTCGCGGGCTTCATGGGCGCCGGCTTCCTCGGCGGTATCGTCGGCGGTCTGCTCGCCGGTGTCGCCGCAC
Source organism: Microbacterium sp. DMC48 (assembly GCF_056313825.1). Taxonomy (NCBI): domain Bacteria; kingdom Bacillati; phylum Actinomycetota; class Actinomycetes; order Micrococcales; family Microbacteriaceae; genus Microbacterium; species Microbacterium sp. DMC48. The sequence continues at coordinate 177,016 of NZ_JBQUZN010000004.1, forward strand.
GTTGGCTGAACGGTCTGGACGTGCCGCGCTGGCTGCGTGGCCTGATGCCCGTCGTGATCATCCCGCTGCTGGGTTCGATCTTCGCCTCCGGGCTCATGCTGCTGGTCCTCGGTGGACCGATCGCGTGGCTGACCAAGGCGCTCAACGACTGGCTGTCCGGCCTCACCGGAGCCGGTGTGATCATCCTCGGCATCATCCTCGGCCTCATGATGTGCTTCGACCTCGGCGGCCCCGTGAACAAGGTGGCCTACGCGTTCGCGACGGGCAACCTGGCCGCGGGCATCGCCGGTGACGAGCGCTACCTGCAGATCATGGCCGCCGTCATGGCCGCCGGCATGGTGCCGCCGCTCGCGATGGCCCTCGCCTCGACCGTCATCGATCGCAAGCTCTTCACCGAGCCGGAGCGAGAGAACGGCAAGGCGGCGTGGCTGCTCGGCGCGGCGTTCATCTCCGAGGGTGCGATCCCGTTCGCTGCGGCGGACATCTTCCGGGTCATCCCGTCGATGATGCTCGGCGGCGCGGTCACCGGTGCCCTCTCGATGGCCTTCGCCGTCACGAGCAAGGCACCCCACGGCGGCGTCTTCGTCTTCTTCGCGATCGACAACTTCTGGCTGTGGCTCGTCGCCATCGCGGCCGGTACCGTCGTCGCCGCGTTCTCGGTCGTCGCCCTCAAGCGCTTCGCGCGCCGCGGGTCGGCCGTCGACGAGGGTATCTCCGGCGCTGCCGCGGTTTCTCCCGAAGCCGTCAGCGCCTAGGCTCGAAGACAGAAGAATACGACCGATCCAAGGAGGATCCCATGGCAGAACGCCAGGCCACCGTCGCCAGCAGCTCGGGACTGCACGCGCGCCCCGCGAAGCTCTTCGTGCAGGCGGTTCAGCAGACCGGCGTCCCCGTGACGATCGCGGTCGAGGGCGGTCCTGACCTCAACGCCGGCAGCATCCTCACGCTGATGGGTCTCGGCGCCACACAGGGCACCGTCGTCACGCTCAAGGCTGAGGGCGAGGGCGCGGATGCCGCGCTCGACACGCTCGTCGCGTTCCTCGAGACCGACCACGACGCCGAGGCCTGATCGGCCCACACGAACGGATGCCGCGCCCGCTGGAGTGACCAGCGGGCGCGGCATCCGGCGTTCACGGTGGGTCAGAGATCGATGGCATCGCCCGGATCGAGTGGTCTGAACCGTCCGCCGCCCTGCTCCGTCGCCCACTGCAGCCTTCCGCGATGCATGTCCAGCCCGATGGGCGAGAGCGTCATGTCGTGCGTCGCGAAGGCGTGCTCCGGACGGACGGCGAGGACGAAGTCGATCGCCTCTCCGATCTTCAGCCAGGGAGCGCCCACGGGGGCCGCCAGCAGCCGTACGTCGACGCCGTCGGGCGCCGAGAACGAATCGCCGGGATAGTAGAACTCGTCGTCGACCAGGACGCCGACATTGTCGATGACCGGAATCGACTCATGGATGACGGCATGCCGCCCGCCGAAGAAGCGCAGCGAGAACGGACCGACGCTCACGCTGTCGCCGGGCGCGACGACGGTGATGTCGAAGTCCGCCGCCGCATCGGCGACGCCTTGGGGGCCGTAGATCGGCACGTCGGGGGAGTGCTCGCGGATTGCGCCCAGGTGCTCCGGGGTCCAGTGGTCCTGGTGCTGATGGGTGAGAACCACGCCCACGGTGCCGGCGAGATCCTGCAGCGGGAGCGTGAAGCTTCCCGGGTCGATGATCAACTGACTGCCGTCGCGCTCGAGGCGCAGGCAGGCGTGTTCGTGTTTGGTGACGCGCATGCCGTCAGTCAACGCCTCTCGAGCGACGCGGGCAAGCCCGCGGTGCGTCCTGGTCTCGATTTGGCGAGGCGTTGATCGTCATGGCATAATCGAACGGTTGCTTACGCAGCGAAAAAGTACGGCCCCATCGTATAGCGGCCTAGTACGCCGCCCTCTCACGGCGGTAACGCGGGTTCGAATCCCGCTGGGGTCACCACGACAGAAGCCCGGTCCAGACGGACCGGGCTTCTGTGCGTCACCGCCGTCGTCGTGGAACCGATCACCCCTCCGCGGAAGCGTTCCGTCGGCTGTGACGGCGTCGACGCGCTCGCACGACGAGCACCACGACGGCCGTGACGACGAGCCCCACGCCGAGCCACGGGAGCAGGAACCCGACCGCGACGACCAGGGCGTTGAGCGTGGCGATGAGTCCGTTCCACCCGGCCGCGACGCCATCGCCGAAGCCGGCCGGGTCGGCGGTCACGGCGGGGGACGGCTCCACGAGCGAGACCGTGAGCGTCGACATCGCGACCTGCGACTCGGTCCAGGTCAACTGCTGACGCAGGGAGTCGAGCTCCGATTGGCGTTCGGAGAGGGCGGACTCAGCGGCGATGAGATCGGCCGTCGAGCTCGACTGCTTCATGAGGTCGGTCAGGCGCGCGACCGAGGTCTCCAGCGCGCCGACACGAGCTCGAAGATCGAGGGTCTCGGTCGTCACGTCCCGCCGGTCGGTCTGCGATGCGGTGACGGTGCCGAGTGTGGACAGTCCTGTCACGACCTGTGACAGCGCATCGGCGGGAACCCGAACGGTGATCCACGCGGTCGCCGGAGCGGGCATCATCTTGCCCGTGTCGGACAGCGGAACGGCCGGTTGCCCGGGCGAGGTCCCCGTGCTCTGAGATTCGACGTATCCGCCGGCGTCAGCTGCCGCCGTCGCGATCGCCTGGGCCGCGGATGCCGCGTCCTGCACGTCCACGGTGGCGGACGCGCTCACGGCGATCTGCCGTTCTGCGGTGGCTATCGCGACGGCACCATCGGAGGCTGCTCCGCCGCCGGAGGGGTCTGCGCCGCTCATCCCCTCGGTGCGGGTATCCGGAGCGGTGGCGATCGCGCTGCCGGCGTCCAGAGAGACGGATGTCACAGACGACGCGCCCGAGGAACCGGAGAGTGCGTGCAGCGCGGACGGTGCGATGATCGCGGCGACCGCGACCAGCGCCGCTGCGGCGGTACCGCCCATCCAGAGACGTCCGCGGCGCACGGCGCGCACTCGGTCTCTCTCCGCCTTCTGCCACTGCGCGCTGCGTTCCTCGGCGATCTGGGCGAACAGCCGCTGCTCGATGACGTCCACGCGGTCGTCGGCGAGCTCGGGCAGTGCGTTGTCTTCCGTGGTCATGACCCCTCCGAGGTGATGGTGGTGCGCAGCGAGCTGCGGATGCGGGAGAGGCGATTTCGGACCGCACCGTGACTGATGCCGAGTCGGTCGGCGGCCTCGCGATAGCCGTAGCCCTCGGCTGCGCACAGGCGGAAGATCTCCTGATCCACGTGGCCGAGTGCCGACAGCTCCGCCGCGATCCGATCGGCGAGGTCGGCGTCGATCACCGCGCGCTCGACATCGACCGCCGCAGGAAGGGTCTCGTCGACTCCTGCCGTCAGATGCTCGCGGTCGCGCTTCTGACGCCGGACGCGGTTCGCGGCCTGAAAGCGGCAGATGGTGACGAGCCACGGGAGAAGGGATTCGCTCTCCAGCTGCAGCGCGCCGATCTTGCGCCACGCCACAAGGAAGGTCTCCTGTGTGACGTCCTCCGCATCCGCCGCCGTGCCCACCAGTGCGTGCGCCACGGCGTAGACGGCGCGCACGTAGGAGCGATAGAGCGTACGGAAGGCGAGGTCGCTGCCCGCGGCCGCGGCCGCGACCAGCTCCGCGTCGGTGCGCAGGCCGGAGTGGTCGGTCATGGTGTCCTCATCGTCTCTCACTGGGTGAGTGTCCGCGAGCGGCGAATCGTCTCAGAGAACTCGGCGTCATCGAAGCCGGTATTGTTGTCGCAGCGAGAGGGAGTATCCCGTTCTCGCGCGTCCGTCACCACGGGCCCGACGTCGGGTTCCCGGGCGCGCGCCGCAGCACCGCTGACGGGGGAGAGACTTTCGACGTTTCGTCATCCCCTCGAAAGGCCTGCATGGACCTCCCCGTCTGGTTCGAGATCGGTTCGCTGATCGTTCTGGTGCTGATCCTCGTCGCCGATCTCGCCCTCATCGCACAGCGGCCGCACATTCCGACGCCGAAGGAGTCGAGCCTCTGGGTCGTCTTCTACGTCACTCTCGCGCTGATCTTCGCGGGACTGATGTGGCTGTTCGCCGGCGGGGAGTACGCCGGCCAGTTCGTCGCCGGCTGGCTCACCGAGTACAGCCTGTCGATCGACAACCTCTTCGTCTTCGTGCTCATCATGAGCCAGTTCTCCGTGCCGCGGCGCTACCAGCAGAAGGTGCTGATGGTGGGCATCATCATCGCGCTGGTCCTCCGCGGACTGTTCATCCTGGCCGGGGCCGCCATCATCGAGCAGTTCAGCTGGGTGTTCTACATCTTCGGCGCCTTCCTCATCTACACCGCGTGGAAGCAGGCGTTCCCGGGCGGCGACCACGACGAGGAGATCAAGAAGGAGTCCGTCGTCGTGCGGCTGCTGCGTCGGACGATCGACATCAGCGACGACTACGACGGCCCGAAGGTGCGCACCGTCGTCGACGGCAAGCGCATGTTCACCCCGATGATCATCGTGTTCGTCGCGATCGGCATGACCGACCTGCTGTTCGCGCTCGACTCGATCCCCGCGATCTTCGGCATCACGCAGAGCCCCTTCATCGTCTTCACGGCGAACATCTTCGCGCTGATGGGCCTGCGCCAGCTCTACTTCCTGCTCGGCGACCTTCTCGACCGTCTGAAGTACCTGCACTACGGCATCGCCTTCATCCTCGCCTTCATCGGTGTCAAGCTCATCGCGCACGCGATGCACGAGAACGAACTGCCGTTCATCAACGGCGGCGAGAACATCGCGTGGGCGCCCGACATCTCGACGTGGATGTCGCTCGGCGTCATCGTCGTCTCGATGGTCGTCGCCACGGGGGCGAGTCTCATCGCGGCGCGGAGGGAAGGGCGCGACGTCACGCTCGACGAGCGGTGACGATCCGGCGCCGATCGCCGCGGTGGTAGTCTGAGCCGGTGCGGATCGCTCGCCTTCTCCTTAGCCGCCGCGACGAGACCTCGTTCTGAGCCCTCTCTCGTCGCGGAGTCCGTCGCGGGCTTGATCCCCTTATCTGGAGAACGAGACAGCATGAGCACAACGATTCCCGACCGCCCGCGGACCCTCGCCGAGAAGGTCTGGGACGACCACCTCGTGGTGAAGGGCGAAGACGGCCAGCCCGACCTGATCTACATCGACCTGCACCTCGTGCACGAAGTGACCAGCCCGCAGGCGTTCGACGGCCTCCGCGCCGAGGGGCGTCCGGTGCGCCGGCTCGACCTGACGATCGCGACCGAGGACCACAACACTCCCACGCTCGAGATCGACAAGCCGATCGCCGATCTCACCAGCCGCACGCAGATCGAGACCCTGCGCCGAAACGCCGAGGAGTTCGGCGTACGGCTGCACTCCCTCGGCGACAAGGAGCAGGGCATCGTGCACGTCGTCGGCCCCCAACTGGGTCTGACCATGCCGGGGATCACGGTCGTCTGCGGCGACAGTCACACCTCGACGCACGGTGCTTTCGGCGCCATGGCCTTCGGTATCGGCACCAGCGAGGTCGAGCACGTGCTCGCCACGCAGACCCTCCCGCTGAAACCGTTCAAGACGATGGCGATCACCGTCGAGGGCGATCTCAAGCCGGGTGTCACGGCCAAGGACATCATCCTCGCCATCATCGCGAAGATCGGCGCCAACGGCGGCCAGGGCTACGTGCTCGAGTTCCGTGGCAGCGCCATCCGGTCGCTGTCGATGGAGGGCCGAATGACGATGTGCAACATGTCGATCGAGGCGGGAGCCCGCGCCGGCATGATCGCCCCCGACGAGACCACGTTCGCGTACGTCAAGGACAAGCCCCACGCACCGCAGGGTCAGGACTGGGACGACGCCGTCGCCTACTGGCGCACGCTTCCGAGCGACGAGGGTGCGGTCTACGACGCCGAGGTCTTCCTCGACGCGAACGAGCTCGAGCCCTTCGTCACGTGGGGCACCAACCCGGGCCAGGGCGTCTCGCTGAGCGACGTCGTGCCCGATCCGGCATCCTTCGCGGACGCCAACGAGCGTGCCGCCGCCGAGCGGGCTCTCGAGTACATGGACCTGCAGGCCGGAACGCCGCTGAAGGACGTGACGGTGGATGCCGTCTTCATGGGCTCGTGCACGAACAGCCGGATCGAAGACCTGCGCGCCTTCGCCTCGGTCATCGAAGGCCGCCAGAAGGCAGACAACGTCCGTGTGATGGTCGTCCCCGGCTCGGCGCGAGTGCGTCTGGAGGCCGAAGCGGAGGGACTCGACAAGGTCTTCACCGCCTTCGGCGCGGAATGGCGTTTCGCTGGCTGCTCGATGTGCCTCGGGATGAACCCCGATCAGTTGGCCCCGGGGGAGCGGTGCGCATCGACGAGCAACCGCAACTTCGAGGGACGCCAGGGCAAGGGAGGACGCACTCATCTGGTGTCGCCCCTGGTCGCCGCCGCGACGGCGGTGCTGGGCCGGCTGGCCAGCCCGTCCGATCTGCCCGCCGTCGAGAAGGTCGAGGCCTGACATGGAGAAGTTCACGACGCACACGGGTATCGCGGCCGCGTTGACGCGCTCGGCGGTCGACACCGACCAGATCATCCCCGCCGTCTATCTCAAGCGGGTCACCAAGACCGGCTTCGAAGACGCCCTGTTCGCCAACTGGCGACAGGACCCCGATTTCGTCCTCAACCAGCCGGCTTTCGCGCGTGCCTCGGTGCTCGTGGCGGGACCCGACTTCGGCACCGGTTCGAGTCGTGAACACGCCGTCTGGGCGCTGCGCGACTACGGCTTCCAGGTGGTGCTGAGCCCGAAGTTCGCCGACATCTTCCGTGGCAACGCGGGCAAGCAAGGCCTGGTCACGGGGGTGATCTCCGAGACCGACGTGGAGGCCATCTGGGCCCGGATCGCCGCAGAGCCGGGCATCGAGATGACGGTCGACCTGGTCGAGCGCACCGCCACGATCGGCGGGCTCCGGGTCTCGTTCGACATCGACGACTACACTAGGTGGAGGCTCCTCGAAGGTCTGGACGACATCGGACTGACCCTGCGCAATGAGGACAAGATCGCGCAGTTCGAGGCGCGCCGCGAGGCGTGGCGCCCGCGGACGCTCCCCGTTCGCTAGGCCGGATGGCGCCCCGAACCGGGGCGAACATCTGTCTTTCGCATCCCCGTCCTCGACACACACTGTGAGGTCCGATCCATGAACACCCTTCTGAGCGCTTCGGCGTCCACACCCGCCGGAGGCGAGGTTTCGGTCCTCGAGATCCGCGGCGGACGACCCCTGAGGGGGCGCGTCGAGGTCAAGGGCGCGAAGAACCTCGCAACGAAGGCGATGGTGGCGGCGCTGCTCGGTGAGACCGAGAGCGTGCTGCGCGATGTCCCCGACATCAGCGACGTGAAGGTCGTCCGCTCTCTGCTCGAGGTGCACGGCGTCACTGTCACCGATGACGGAGAAGGCGTGCTGCGGCTGGACCCGCGCGGTGCGGTCTCCGCGCACATGGAAGAGATCGACGCACACGCCGGTGCGTCCCGCATTCCGATCCTCTTCTGCGGCCCGCTGCTGCACCTGCTCGGCCAGGCCTTCATCCCGGACCTCGGCGGATGCCGCATCGGAGACCGTCCGATCGACTTCCACCTGGATGCGCTGCGTGCCTTCGGCGCCACGGTCGACAAGCTGCCCAGCGGCATCCGGCTGTCTGCTCCGAACGGGCTCACGGGCGCGAACATCGCCCTGCCGTACCCCAGCGTGGGCGCCACCGAGCAGGTCCTGCTGACCGCGGTGCGTGCGAAGGGCACGACCGAACTGCGCAATGCCGCGATCGAGCCCGAGATCATGGACCTGATCGCGGTGCTGCAGAAGATGGGCGCGATCATCTCGTACGAGCCCAACCGCGTCATCTTCATCGAGGGTGTCGACACCCTCCGCGGCTACGACCATCGGAGCATCTTCGACCGCAACGAGGCCGCATCGTGGGCGTGCGCGGCGCTGGCCACCGACGGCGACATCTTCGTCGGCGGTGCCAAGCAGCAAGAGATGCTCACGTTCCTCAACGTCTTCCGCAAGGTCGGCGGTGACTTCGACATCCATGAGGACGGCATCCGCTTCCGTCGTGGGGGAGCGTTGAAGCCCGTCGTCGTCGAGACCGACGTGCACCCCGGGTTCATGACCGACTGGCAGCAGCCTCTCATCGTCGCCCTCACACAGGCCGAAGGCGTTTCCACGGTGCACGAGACCGTCTACGAGAACCGGCTCGGCTTCACGCAGGCTTTGAACAAGATGGGAGCCGACATCGTCGTGCATCCCCAGGGCATCGCCAGTCCCGATCGCCGCGTGGCGCGCCGCGCGCTGGAGCAGGCTGCGGTGATCACCGGCCCGACGCCGCTGCACGGCGCCGATGTGGTCGTTCCGGACCTCCGCGGCGGCTACAGCTATGTGATCGCGGCGTTGGCGGCGCAGGGGCGTTCGCGCGTGGCGGGCGTCGACATCATTCGTCGCGGATACGAGAAGTTCCTCGAGAAGCTCACGATCCTCGGCGCCGACTTCGACGTCGTCGGATGACGGGCACGGCGCGCCCGGCGCCGCGGCGCCGGGCCTCTCCGGAGAAGACGCGTCCGTCGGTCTTCTGGCCGCTCGCGGCGATCATCGTCCCGGCAGTCGGCTGGTTCGCGAAGATCGAGATCAGCGGTGCGGAGCACCTTCCGGCGGAAGGCCCCTACGTGCTGGCCCCGAATCACTACAGCGAGTTCGATCCGCTGATCATCGCGGTGGGCACGTGGCGTATGGGCCGCGCACCGCGGTTCATGGCGAAGGAGAGCCTGTTCCGCGTTCCCGTGCTCGGGGCGGCCTTGCGCGCGACCGGCATGGTCCCCGTCGCCCGGGCCTCGTCGTCGGCCGCGGCGAAGCAGACCCTTCAGCAGTCGGAGGATCTGGTGACCCATGGCCGCGGCGTCATCGTCTACCCGGAGGGCTCGCTCACGCGTGACCCCGACATGTGGCCCATGCGCGGCAAGACCGGCGCGGTGCGCCTCGCGCTGGCCGCCGGTGAGCCGATTCCCGTCATCCCGGCGGCGACCTGGGGCGTGCAGCAGATCCTCCCGCGGTACGGCAAGCTCCGCTTCTGGCCGCCGCGCCGTCGCGTTCGCCTTGCCCTCGGCCCGGCGACCGACCTCTCGGCCTTCACCGGCCCCGGCGCGACGGGGTCTGCGAACCTCGTCGCCGCCACCGACGCCGTGATGGCGGACATCGCTGCGCTGTTGGGCACCTTGCGTGATGAACAGCCGCCGAGCGAACGGTGGAACCCGTCTGCGCACGGGCAGAACGAGACGGGCCGCCTTGACGCGTAGGGGCGAGTCGGCGTTGCCGCGGGTCGCGGTGATCGGCTCGGGCAGCTGGGGAACCACGTTCGGCAAGGTGCTCGCCGATGGCGGTGCTCACGTGGTGATGTGGGCTCGCCGCGCGGAGCTCGCCCAGGAGATCCAGGAAGGGCACCGCAACAGCGAGTACCTGCCCGGCATCAACCTGCCGCGCACGATGTCGGCGACCACGCACCTCTCGGAGGCGCTGGAGGGTGCGTCGCAGGTCTACCTCGCGATCTCGAGCCAGGCCCTCCGGCAGAATCTGAAGGCGGTGCGCCCTCTGGTGCGCGACACCGACGCCCCGATCGTGTCATTGATGAAGGGCGTCGAAAAGCGCAGCGGACTGCGGATGAGCGAGGTGATCGCCGAAGAGCTGCACTGCGACGCGGGCCGCATCGCGGTCGCGTCCGGGCCGAACCTCGCCCTGGAGATCGCCCGCGAGCAGCCGACGGCGGCGGTCATCTCCTCCACCAGTCGCGAGACCGCCGAAGCCGTCGCACGTCGCGCTCGCAACGGCTACTTCCGCACGTTCGTGAACACGGACGTCATCGGCACGGAGTTCGGCGGCGTGCTGAAGAACCTCATCGCCGTCGCCATCGGGATCGTCGACGGTGTCGGGTACGGCGAGAACACGAAGGCGTCGATCATCACACGCGGTCTCGTGGAGATGACCGACTTCGCCGTGGCCCAAGGAGCACAGCCCGAGACGTTGCAGGGGCTCGCCGGTCTCGGCGACCTCATCGCGACCTGTCAGTCCCCCTTGAGCCGCAACAACACCGCCGGGCGACTCCTCGGCCAGGGCTACAGCTTCCAGGACGTCGTCAAGCAGATGAACCAGACCGCCGAAGGGCTCGCCTCGGTGGCGCCGGTGCTGCAGCTGGCGCGCGCGTCCGGCGTGCAGATGCCCATCGTGGAACAGGTCAAGATGGTTCTGGACGGCACCATGAATCCCCGCGACATCGCGCCGCATCTCACCACCGACGACGACAAGCCCACGGGCGAGAGGACCCAGAATGGACAAAGCGGTAGTGGCGGTGCTCTTCGGAGGGCGCTCCAGCGAGCACGCGATCAGTTCCGCGACGGCGGGCGGCGTGCTTCAGGCGATCGACCGTGACCGCTTCGAGGTCATTCCGGTAGGTATCACGCGCGAGGGGGCGTTCGTCCTCGAAGACGACGATCCCGACAAGTTCGCGCTCGATCCCGAGCGCCTGCCCGAAGTCGTCGACAACGGCACCCGCATCCTGTGGCCGGACTCCATCCGCTCCCGCGAGCTGCGCGTTCAGGATGCCGACGGCATTCGATCCCTCGGCGACGTCGACGTCGTCTTCCCGATCCTGCACGGCCGCTTCGGCGAGGACGGCACGATCCAGGGCTTCCTCGAGCTGCTCGATCTGCCCTACGTCGGCGCTGGGCTGCTGATGTCGGCGATCGGCATGGACAAGCACACCACCAAGAGCGTTCTGAAGGCTGCCGGCGTTCCCGTCGTTCCCTGGGTCACCGTCACCGAGGCGGCGCTGGCGCGTGACAGCGACCTGTGGCACCGGCGCATCCGCGCGCTCGGGCTGCCGGCGTTCGTCAAGCCGGCCCGCGCCGGGTCGAGCGTCGGCGTGTCGAAGGTGTCCGAGTGGAGCGAGCTGGATGCCGCGCTGGCGACCGCCTTCGCGGAAGACGGCACGGTGCTGGTCGAGCAGGCGGTCGTCGGCCGCGAGGTCGAATGCGGCGTGCTTGCCGGTCGAGACGGCGACGCCCCGCGTGTCAGCGTCGCCGGTGAGATCGTGATCACGGGACGGGACTTCTACGACTTCGAGGCGAAGTACCTCGATGCCGCCGGCATCGAGCTCGTCTGCCCCGCCCAGCTGCAGAGTGGTGAGCTCGCCGAGATGCAGCGCGTCGCTGCCCGTGCGTTCGAGGCGCTGGGCGGCGAGGGTCTGGCTCGAGTCGACTTCTTCTTCACCGGAACCGAGTTCTTCGTCAACGAGGTGAACACGATGCCGGGGTTCACGCCCATCTCGATGTTTCCGAAGTGCTGGATCGCGACGGGAATGAGCTACCGCGACCTCATCAGCGAGCTGATCGATCTCGCGCGCGTGCGCTGACGACCGGCACGGGTCGTCTCAGGAGGACGGGCGGGCGGTGCAGCTGCGGCCGTCCGTGGGCAGCTGCTGTACGGCGGAGGACAGTGCGCTGAGCACGTCGCGTCCGCTGACGACGTCGTAGTCGAGGTACACCTGCACCGCGGGGGTACGGCCGAACGTGGTGAACCGGTACTTCGGCGCCTCGGAATCATCCATCAGCCAGTCGATGCCGTCGACGGTCTGGCAGACGAGCGTCGACGGTCCAGGCGCGTCGAGCCCGCACGTCAGCAGGACGCTGGCGGGGCTGCCCCACGCACCCGTGGCCTGGGCGTCGGTCCATCGGCGCGGCTGGCCGTCGACGGTGGCCGGCAGACGAGACGTCACCGCCGCACATGCCGGGTCGTTGGCTCCCTTCGCCGGCGTCATCGAGACGGTGGAGCTGCAGCCGGCGGTACCGAGGGCGATGCCGAGCGCCACTGCCACGCTCAGAGGGGCGACGATCAGGCGCGAGCGGGACATCACTCCAGGCTACCGTGGAGCGGTGAGCACACCGATCGCCCCGACCGTCCGCGACCTGGGGGAGCGGCAGCTCTTGTCGCGCATCTTCGCCGTCCTCGACGGCTCGTCGCGCGCGCTCGTCGGGCCCGGCGACGATGCCGCGGTGCTGGCGGCTCCGGACGGCCGCGTCGTGCTCTCGACCGACACGCTCGTGCACGGCCCCGATTTCCGGCTCGCGTGGTCGAGCGGGGAGGACCTGGGCTGGAAGGCCGCCGCGGTCAACCTCTCCGACATCGCCGCGATGGGCGCCCGCCCGACCGCGCTGGTGGTGGCTCTCACGCTTCCCGATGACACGCCGGTCGCGTTCGTCGAGTCTCTCGCGCGCGGACTGCGGGCGGCGTGCGACGCACTCGCGCCGGGATGCGCGGTGGAGGGTGGGGATCTCGCGGCATCCGACACGCTGACGATCGCGGTCACGGTGCTCGGAGCGCTGGATGGCGTCGAGCCGGTGCGGCGGTGCGGGGCGCGGCCCGGTGACGTCGTCGCGGTGACGGGGCACCTGGGGGCGGCCGGGCGCGGTCTGGCCCTGCTGTTCGATCGCTTCCGCGATGCCGAGGGCCGCCCCCTCGCCGTCGATCCGTCGGTCCTCACCGACCGTGAGCGCGCCGATCTCGCTGCCCAGCTGCGTCCGCGCCCGCCGCTCGCGCTCGGTCCTCTGGCCGCGCGCTCGGGCGCGACCGCGATGATGGACGTGTCCGACGGACTTCTGCTGGATGCGACGCGTATGGCGGAAGCGTCCGGCGTGCGGATCGATCTGAGCCCGGAGCTGGACGAGATGGCGCTTCGCGGCGGGGAGGATCACGAGCTGCTCGCCACGTTCCCGTCCGGAGCCGCCCTGCCGGAGGGCTTCCGGCGCATCGGCACCGTGATCGCCGACGCGACGCCACACGTCACCGTCGGAGGTGCGGCGTCAGCCGGCGTCGGCGGGTGGGATCCGCACCGGGACTGGGACGCGGCCCGCGGCTGATGCGGCCGAGGCGCCGCGCACCGCGGCGACGGCGCGGTCGATCGCCGTCGTCTCAGGCCCGCGGGCGTACCCACCACAGCGTCGTGTCGCCGTAGCTCTTGTCACGCTCGTACTGCAGCGCGTCGGGCAGCGTGGGGGCGCCGGAGCGGGTCGCGCGCTCGACGACCACGAGCGCGTCGGGCCCCAGTCGCGGCGCGAGCAGTTCCAGCACGCGAGCGAGTTCGGTGTCGGCGAGGTCGTACGGCGGATCGATGAAGACGAGATCGAACGTGCGGGCGGCGGCCCGCAGGTACGCCTCGACGGAGCTGCGGTGCACCCGGATCGGCGTGCCCGGGAGCACTTTCGCAACGGTGTGAGCGTTGCGGTCGGCGACGGCCGCGGCGCGCGGCGCCTTCTCGACGAGATCGACGGATGCCGCGCCCCGGCTGGCTGCCTCGAGCCCCAGGGCGCCCGAACCCGCGAAAAGATCCAGCACGGCGGCTCCGTCGACGACGTCGGCCGCGTCGAGAGCGCCGAAGAGCGATTCACGCACGCGGTCGCTGGTCGGGCGCGTACCGGCATCCGGGACACCGAGCGTGAGCGAACCGGCGGCTCCGGAGATGATGCGCGTCACGTGTTCACCCTAACCGTGGTCTGACGGACCCGCCGCGCCCGTCTCGTCGCGGAGCCGGGGCTCGGTGCGGCGCTCCGGCCGAAAGCCCGCCTTGTCGGCGTAGAAGGCACGGATGGCGTCCATGTCGCGGGCCACGTCACCCGTGAGAGCCAGGGTCGGCCCGAGCCCGGTCGTCATCGTCGTACGGTCGACGTAGCCGAGCGTCAGCGGCATGCCGGTCTCGCGGGCGATGCGGTAGAAGCCGTTCTTCCAGAACGCGTTGCCCCCGCGGGTGCCGTCGGGAGTGACCACGAGGCCGAAGACCTCCCCGGCGCGAATGCGGGCGACGATGTCCTCGACCACGCGGCCTGCGTCGGCACGGTCGACGGGGATGCCGCCGAGAGCGTTCATGACGGGTCGTCGCCAGCCGCGGAAGAGCGTGTCCTTGCCGAGCCAGTGGATGCGCATCCCCAGACGCCACGAGATGGCGAGCATGAACACGAAGTCCCAGTTGGACGTGTGCGGCGCGCCGATGAGTACGGTGGGGCGCTCCGGAGCGGGGGTCGTCGCCAGCCGCCACCGGCTGCACGACCAGAATACGCGGGCAACGGTGCGGCGGATCACGAGCCGACTCTACGGGTGTCTCCTGGACGATCCGTGCATGTCCGATCGCCCGGGGACGGCTACGGCGTCGGTGGGCCTCAATAGACTCGGAGCATGCCCGCGATCACGCTCGACACCGGTCTTGTCGATGCGCTGGGAGCTGCGACCGCGAAGCTGTTCGATCGGGCATTCGGCATGAGCACGGTGGCCGATCTCCTGACGCACTACCCGCGGCGATACGCCCGACGCGGCGAGCTCACGCCGATCGACTCGCTGCCGCTGGGCGAGCAGGTCACGATCGTCGCCGAAGTGCGCTCGGTGTCGTCACGACAGATGCGTCAACGGCGCGGTTCTCTTCTCGAGGTCGTGATCAGCGACGGCGCGGGAGCACTGACGCTCACGTTCTTCAACCAGGCGTGGCGCGCCAACGATCTCCAGGTGGGCCGTCAGGGGATGTTCTCGGGGAAGGTCGGCCAGTTCCAGGGGCACCAGCAGCTGGCTCATCCCGACTACACGCTCTTCGACGATGCCGACGCGGCGAGGTTGAACGCCCAGGCGCAGCAGCACACCCCGATTCCCATCTACCCGGCGACCAGCACGGTGGCGACATGGCAGGTGCAGAAGGCCGTCGCCACGGTGCTGGCTGCGTTGGCGCCGGTCTCCGACCCGCTGCCCGACTCCCTGCGCGCCGATGAGGGTCTGCTCGATGCGACCACGGCTCTGCGGCGGATCCACGGGCCCGAGAGCTTCGAGCAGATCGACGACGCGCGTCGCACGCTGCGCATGCACGAGGCGTTCATCCTGCAGACCGCGCTGCTCCAGCAGCGGCAGACCGTGCGGGCGATGGCCGCGACCTCGCGTCCGGCCGGCGCACTGTTGGACGACTTCGATTCGCGCCTGCCGTTCACCCGGACCCCCGACCAGGAGGCCGTCGGTGCGCAGATCGCCGCCGATCTGGAAGGTCCGTGGCCGATGAACCGTCTTGTTCAGGGAGAGGTCGGTTCGGGAAAGACGCTCGTGGCGCTGCGCGCCATGCTGCAGGTCGCGCAGTCCGGTGGGCAGTCTGCGCTGATCGCCCCCACCGAGGTGCTCGCGGCGCAGCACGTGCGCTCGATCGCGCGGATGCTGGGACCGCAGCTCGCTCCGGATCTGATGCCTACTCTGCTGACCGGGCAGCTGCCCGCCGCCGAACGACGCAAAGCGGCGTTGCGGGTGGCGTCAGGACAGGCGCGGATCGTCGTGGGAACGCATGCCCTGCTGAGCGCGTCGACGACGTTCGCCGACCTGGGGCTCGTCGTCGTCGACGAGCAGCACCGTTTCGGCGTCGAGCAGCGCGAGACGCTGCGAGCGAAAGGGACGGCGCCGCACGTGCTGGTGCTCACCGCGACACCCATTCCTCGCACGGTCGCGATGACCGTATTCGGAGACCTGGACGTCTCCACCATCCGCACCCTTCCGAGCGGGAGAGCGGGCATCGCGACGCACGTCGCACCGCTCGCGGAAAAGCCCGGCTGGTTCGGACGCGTGTGGGAGCGCGCCGCCGAGGAGGTGGCCGCCGGACACCAGGTCTTCGTCGTCTGTGCCGCCATCGACGCCGAAGCCGTCGGTACCACGGCGAAGGATGCCGCGGAGGACGTTCCCGTCGATGTGGGCGCGCCCGAGGGCGAACAGCCGCGCACACGATGGGGTGTCGTCCAGGTCGCACAGATGCTCGACGGCATCTCCCTCTTCGACGGCCTGCGCGTCGAGATTCTTCACGGGAAGATGTCGGGGGAGCAGAAGGATGCCGTCATGCAGGCGTTCGCGGCCGGCCAGATCGACGTCCTCGTGGCGACCACGGTGGTGGAAGTCGGCGTCGACGTGCCCAATGCCTCGACGATGATCATCATGGAGGCCGATCGGTTCGGCGTCTCGCAGCTGCACCAGCTTCGCGGGCGGGTGGGTCGCGGTGCGGTCGCCGGCTTGTGTCTTCTCGTCACGGAGGCGCCGGAAGGGACGCCGGCCCGGTCTCGCGTGGAGGCGGTCGCGTCCACGACGGACGGCTTCCTGCTCGCCGAGATCGACCTCGAACTGCGCGGAGAGGGCGACGTGCTCGGAGATGCCCAGTCGGGGGCGCGCACCTCTCTGCGGCTTCTTCGCGTCGTCCAGGATGCCGATCTGATCGCGCGAGCCCGTGCGGCGGCGGCAGACGTGCTCTCCCGCGACCCGATGCTCGAAGACCACCCCGGCCTCGTCGCAGCGATCGAGCGGCGCATCGGGCAACAGGAACGGGCGGCCCTGTCCAAGAGCTGATGGGGCTCGAAAGTGACGCCGCTAGGCTGGCGGCATGAACAACCGCATCGCGGTGGTCCCCGGTTCGTTCGATCCGCCGACCCTCGGACATCTCGACGTCATCCGCCGCGCCGCGGCCCTGTACGACGAGCTGCACGTGCTCGTCGTACACAACCCGGGCAAAGAGGCCATGCTGCCGATCGCACAGCGGCTGAGTCTGCTCGAGCAGTCGATCGGGGAGGAAGGCGTCGAAGGCAATGTCGTCGTCGCCTCCTGGAGCGTCGGGCTTCTGGTCGACTATGCCCAGGACGTCGACGCCGGCGTGCTCGTCAAGGGCATCCGGTCCCAGATCGACGTCGCCTACGAGACGCCGATGGCGATCGTCAACCGGCACCTGGCCGAGATCGAGACGGTGTTCCTGCTGCCCGACCCTGCGCACGCACTGGTGTCGAGTTCTCTCGTGCGACAAGTGGCCGCTTTGGGCGGCGATGTCTCGCCGTTCGTGCCGGGGCCGGTCGCCCGCTTCCTCGATACAGGGGGACGGGCGGGCTGACCGCCGTCGATGCCCGCGGGGCGGCTAGCATTGCGTGGTGGTCAGAAAGCATGTGAGCGGTCCGTTCGTGTTCCCGGTGCGCGATATCTCGCATCGTGCGGGGGAGATGCGCGAGTTCGACATCGAGGTCCCCGCGCCGGCGAAATGGGGCGAGGGACTCGTCTCCGTTGCCGAGGGTGAGCCCATCGAGCTGGCCGTTCGTCTCGAGTCGGTCCACGAGGGCATTCTGGTGACCGCCGAGATCGACACCGAGTACTCCGGGGTCTGCGGTCGATGCCTCACCGACATCGCCCGGCCTGTCGAAGTCGAGTTTCAAGAGCTCTTCGGGTATCCTGGGACGGAAGCGATCGACTTCGAGGTTCAAGACGACCACGTGGATCTTGAAACTCCGGTCAGGGATGCGATCGTCCTCTCGCTTCCGTTCCAGCCGGTGTGCCAGCCGGACTGCCCGGGGCTCGACCCCATCACGGGTGAGAGGCTGGCCGCAGGAACCGTGCCGGAGATCCCGATCGACGAGCGCTGGGCCGCGCTGAAGGCCCTCACCCCAGACCCTGACGACGAGGCCTCGAGCCGCGTCGCCACCGATACAGAGAAGAGCTAGCCATGGCAGGTAACCCCCCGAAGCGGAAGGTCTCCCGCTCCAACACTCGTTCGCGTCGCGCACAGTGGAAGGCCGAGGCGCCCACGCTCGTCAAGACCGTCGAGAACGGCAAGGTCGTCTACAGCCGTCCCCACCAGGCGAAGGTCGTGACCGACTCGCAGGGTACCGAGCTGTTCCTCGAGTACAAGGGCCGCAAGGTCGCAGACATCTGATCGCGGCGGCCATCTGATGGCGGATGCCGTGATCGAGCACCGTGTGCTCTCCGACAAGCTCGGGGTCGATATCGACCCCGAGCTTCTGTCGGTTGCGCTGACGCACCGCTCGTTCGCCTACGAGAACGGCGGGATCCCGCACAACGAGAGACTGGAGTTCCTCGGGGACTCGATCCTCGGTCAAGCGGTGACGGTGCACCTGTTCTTGACGCACCCTGAACTGGAGGAGGGTGCCCTGGCCAAGCGCCGGGCGAGCGTGGTCTCCACCGTCGCTCTCGCCGAGGTCGCCCGCGGTATCGACCTGGGCGCGCACCTGCGGCTCGGACGCGGTGAGGATCAGACCGGTGGGCGCGACAAGGACTCGATCCTTGCCGACACGATGGAAGCGGTCATCGGCGCCACATTCCTCTCCTCCGGGCCGGAAGCGGCCACGGCACTCGTGCTGCGCCTCGTCGAGCCGCTGATGGCGGACCCCGACCGCTACGGCGCCGCGATGGATCCGAAGACAAGCCTCCAGGAGCTCGCAGCGCGGCTCACCCTCGCGCCGCCGTCGTACGTGATCACCGCCGAAGGCCCCGATCACAATCGCGTGTTCACCGCGACGGTGAGCGTCGGCGAGGCGTCTGCGGCGGGCGTCGGGTCCAGCAAGAAGCAGGCGGAGATGGCGGCGGCGCTGACGCTCTGGCGCCTTCTCAGCGATCGTGCCTGAGCTTCCCGAAGTCGAAGTCGTCCGCGCTGGACTCGCCCCGGCGCTTGCCGGCGCCCGCATCATCGGGGTCGATGCGCGGGACCCGCGAGCGCTGACGCGCCACGACGGCGACGCCGTCTCGTTCGAACGCGAGCTGGTGGGTCGACGGGTGACGAGTGTGGCGCGGCGCGGGAAGTTCCTGTGGATGCCGTTGGCTCCGGCATCCGCTACGGCCCGTCGTGCGATCATCGCCCACCTCGGGATGAGCGGTCAGATGCTGCTGCGTGCTCCGGGCGCGCCTGCGGAGCGTCACGAACGCGTGCGCATCGATATCGATCACCCTGAGCACGGAGAGCTCGCCGTGGTTTTCTCCGACCAGCGGACCTTCGGATCCCTCGCGATCGACGAACTGGTGCCCACCGCCGACGGCCATGCCGGCGGGTGGGGGAGCGCCGAGGCGCTCGTCCCCTCGCAAGTCGCCCACATCGGGCGAGACCCGCTCGATGACGCCTTCGATGACGCCGCCGTCCGGGATCGCGTGCGGGCGAAGCGTTCCGCGATCAAACGCGTGCTTCTCGATCAGACCGTGCTCAGCGGCGTCGGGAACATCTACGCGGATGAGGCGCTGTGGGCTGCGCGGATCCACCCCGAGTCGCCCGCCGCTGCCCTCAACGAGCGCGACGTGACCCGCCTGTTCGCCGAGGTGCGGGCCGTGCTGCTGAAGGCCTTGGCCGAAGGCGGAACCAGCTTCGACGCGCAGTATGTGAATGTCAACGGCCAGGCCGGCTACTTCGCTCATTCGCTCAACGTCTACGGCAGGGACGGCTTGCCCTGCCCGCGATGCGGACGTCCCATCGTGCGCGCATCGTTCATGAACCGGTCCAGCCACTACTGTCCACGCTGCCAGCGCCTCAGCTGAGACGCTTCTGCCACTCGCCGGCACAGGACACCGGCGTGAACCCGATGGCCTCGTTGATCACGAGCATTGGTTCATTCTCCTCGGCGTTGTAGGTCTCGACGTGCGTCACCTGCGGAAAGAACTCGCGCAGGCGCGCGAGGGTCGCGCACTTGACCCACGTGCCCAGCCGGCGACCGCGATGTTCCGCGCGTACGAGCGTGTCGTTCTGGTGCGCGATCGTCGGATCGGCCGGTGAGACGTTCAGCTCGTTCAGCGCGACGAGCACTCCTGACGGCTCATGCCGCACCGCCCCGATCAGGCGCCGCACACCGCCGACGGCGTCGTGTGCCTCAATGCGCGCGATGCGCTCGGCATCCCACTCGCCGTCTTCGACGTCGACGTTGCCCGAGGGGGCGTCGGTGGCCATTCGCGACTTCAGGTCGGCCAGCGCGGGCGCAAGAGCTGCGGGCGTGGGCGAGAGCCAGAACAGGTAGCGATAGTCGTCGCCGGCGTGGGTGCGCGCACGCGCGCAGAGCGCATCCGTGTGAAGGGCAGTGGACCTGAGGTCGAGGGTGCTCTGACGATAGACCTGCTCCAACCGGAACCCCCGTCTCCGCGCGAACATCGCCGTCGCATCGCGGGGCACGGATCCGAATCCGGTCGATGCCCGCAGGCCCGCACCGCCGGAATGCCTGTGTTCGGTCCAGGACTGCAGCACCGAGCGGCCCAACTCGGCTGCGATGGCCTCGGCCTCGCGCAGCAGACGCGTGCCGATGCCCTGACGGCGGTGTTCTGCGTGCACACGTACCATCACGCCCGCGGTCCGAGACTGCGCATCGGGGAGATGATCGACGCTCGCCGTACCGAGGATGAGGCCGTTGCGCTCCGCGAGACGTCCGATCACCGGGCGATCCGACTGATCCTGCCACGCGGCCAGAACCTGAGGGAGCGTCAGGTCATAGGCGCTCGAGCCATGCACGTGAGCAGCGTGCGCATTGCGCAATTGCCGCACCGCCTCGAGGTCCACGATTTCCGGTGCATCAATCGAGTGCGGTACCCGGATGGAGCGGACGGTGACATCGATCACGTCAGCACCTTCTTCCATGCCCCGTTGTAGGCGACGGGCACGAAGCCGATTCTCTCGTTGATGTCGAGCATCGGCCGGTTCTCCTCCGCGTTGTAGGTGATGACCTTCGGCGACTGCGGGGCGACATCGCGGCGCCACGTCTGCAGGCCCCCGCACTTGACGAGCTGTCCGAGCCGATGGCCTCGGTGCTCGCGAAGCACCAGGGTGTCCTCCTGGTGACTCGGACCGGTCGCATCGGTGCCGAGGACGAGCTCGTTGAATGCCACCAGGTGACCGCTGTCGATATGCTGGGCCGCGGTGACGAGTTTGGTGCGGCCCGACTGGACGTACTTGGCGTCGTGGCGAGCGACCCGCTCGGCATCCCAGTTCTCCTCGTCGAAGTCGAGATCGGCGCTCGGTGCGTCCGTCGACATGCGGGATTTCATCCAGGCGTACGCCTCGACATGCGCCGCCGGCGTCACGCCCTGCCATTGGACGACGCGGTATCCGCCCGATGCCGTCACAGCCTCGGTGAGAAGGCGGTCGATGTTCGTGTCGACGCCCGCGAGGATCAGCTCGCTCTGACGCTCGATCTGTTCCAGGGTGTAGCCGTGGCGCAGGTAGAAGCGCGCCGCATGGTCGCGCGGAATCGTTCCGTAGCCGGTGGGTGCACTCAACCGCTCGCCGTCGGCATCCGGATGCTGCGCCCACGACTGCAGGATCGTGCGATCGTGTTCGCGTGCGGTCTGCTCGATCAGGGCGTAGCCGGCGGATCCGATGCCGCGACCGTGGTACGAGCGGAGCAGTTCGACAAGCCAGAAGGCGGTGCGAGATCCGTCTTCCAGCGGCAGATCGACGCCGACGCGACCGACGAACTCGTCGTCGACGATCACCGCCCACGCACGACGGATCTCGTTCGGATCCGGCTGGTAATGCGGCAGCAGTTCTTCCGGCGTCATCGCGTCGTCGTCGTTGCCGGCGATCTCGCGATAGACGAGGTTGCGTACGCGGGTGAACTCGCGGAAGTCGGCGGCGTCGCCGGCATCCATGGAGGCAGGGATCGTGAGGGGGCGGAACTGGAGTCCGGGAATCGCGGTGGTCATGAGATGTCCTTGAGATGGGGCCGGGGCGTCGCGGTCGGACGCCCCGGCCCGGGGCGGATCAGAGGTACGGAAGGATCTGTCGGCGACGCTGCCATTCGAGCTCGCGCTGCTCGCGCTCGCGCTCGGCGAGACGGATGCGGCGGCGTTCGGGGTCGTTGGCGTGCAGGACCGACGCGATGAAGGTATGCATCGTGGTGCTTTCGGTGGGTGCGCGCGGATGCGCGGCGGGCAGAGTGAGAGGCCGGGCTGCGGCGGGGGCACACGCAACGAGAAGACGTGGGTGCCGGAAGGCTGTGTGTGAGAGCGAACTCGCACCTCGACGAGGCGAGGGCGGAGTTCTCCTCTGATCGCGTCAGCAGGCGCCGCGGAAGGCGTCGAAGGAGACGGCCCCCGCGGGCTCACGGAACCAGAAGGAACGCATCGCGGATGCGATGCGGCCGGTGGCGTTCATACGAATCATGTCGGGGACCTCCTTTCTCGACTTCAGACGCGATCTGTGACGATAGCGGGTGTTCTCGACGCGCGTCAAGCGAGGATCCGCGTGTCGTTCCGCTAGCGTGGGTGGACGATCACCCAGGAGGACCCGCGGATGCACCTGAAGAGCCTGACGCTCAAAGGCTTCAAGTCGTTCGCGCAACCGACCACTTTCGCGCTCGAGCCCGGCGTCACCTGCATCGTCGGTCCGAACGGTTCCGGCAAGTCGAACGTGGTCGACGCTCTCGCCTGGGTCATGGGCGAGCAGGGCGCGAAGACCCTTCGCGGCGGGAAGATGGAAGACGTCATCTTCGCGGGCACCTCTACGCGCGGTCCGCTCGGCCGCGCCGAGGTGCAGTTGACGATCGACAACAGCGACGGGGCGCTGCCGATCGAGTACAGCGAGGTCACGATCAGCCGCACGCTGTTCCGCAACGGAACCAGTGAGTACGCGATCAACGGCGCGAGCTGCCGCCTGCTCGATGTGCAGGAGCTGTTGAGCGACTCCGGGCTCGGGCGCGAGATGCACGTGATCGTGGGCCAGGGCCGTCTGGACAGCGTGCTGCAAGCGAGCCCCGAGGACCGTCGCGGCTTCGTGGAGGAGGCCGCCGGCATCCTGAAGCATCGTCGACGCAAGGAGAAGACTCTTCGCAAGCTCGAAGCGATGGAGGCGAATCTCACGCGACTCAGCGACCTTGCCGGAGAGCTGCGTCGACAGCTGAAGCCGCTCGGCAAGCAGGCGGAGATCGCTCGCGAGGCGGCGACGATCGCGGCAGTGGTGCGTGACGCCAAGGCCCGCCTGTTCGCTGATGAACTGGTCGGTCTGCGTGCGCAGCTCGCCGACCACGCCCGCACCGAGCAGGAGCGCAGCGCCGAGCGCCTCGTGCTGCAGGATCAGTCGGAGCAGCTGAAGCTGCGCATCGATGCGCTGGAGGCGCAGCAGCGCTCGGAAGCCGTGGATGCGGCGCGGGCCGTCGCCTTCGGTTTGGAACGCGTGCAGGAGCGACTGCGCGGTCTCTTCTCGCTCGCGGGCCAGCGTCTCGCTCTGCTCGAAGACGACGGCACGCTCGGGATCGAGGTCGCCACGGTCAGCCAGGCCGCGATCGACGAGGCACGGGCGGAGATCGATGAGATCTCGGCCGGACTCGGAGGCGCCCAGGATGCCGCGGAGGCGGCCGCGCGCGACGTGATGCGGGCCCGTGCCGAACTCGACGCGCTCGACTCCGACATCGCCGCCCAGAGCGCGCTCGTGTCCGCGCACGACATGCGCATCACGAAACTTCGCGGAGCCGCAGATGCCGCAGCATCCCGCCTGGAGGCCGTGCGCGCGGGCGTCGAACGCCAGCAGCGTGCGCTCGACGCGGCCCTGGCGCGGCGCGCAGAAGCGGAAGAGGCACTCGCAGGGGTCGATCCCGAACTGGTCACCGAGGGATCCTCTGCCGAGCACGCTGCCGCTTACGAGCGTGCGCAGCGCGACGCCACCGCCGCCGAGAACGAGGTCGGGGCGATCCGTGAGCGGCTTCACGCCGCCGAACGCGAACGCGAATCGCTGACGGCGCAGACCGCGGCGCTCGGACGGGCGCTGGATGTCCGCAACGCCGCGGCCGAGATGATCGCGGTCGGAGGCGCGGGCATCCGCGGCCTGGTCGGCGACGCGGTCAAGGTGCGCTCGGGATACGAAGCGGCGATCGCAGCCGCGCTGGGTGCGCTCGCGGAGGGGCTGCTCGTCGACGACATCGACGCGGGTATCGCCGCCGCTCGCGCTGCGCGCGACGCCGACCTCGGCCGGCTCGACATCACGATCGCCGACGTGGAAGCGGGTGCGCCGGCAGCGGCGATCCCCGAGGGAGCGATCGCCGCTGCGGAGGTTGTGACTGCACCGGCCGGCATCCTCGGCATCCTCGCCCGTGTCCTGATCGTCGACGACCTCGATTCCGCGCACGCCGTTCGCCGCAGGATCATCGACGTTCCGGATGCCGCGACGACGATCGTCACGCGCGCGGGCGAGCGGTTGACGTCGTACACGATCCACGCCGGCTCCGGGGCCGGACGCTCGCGGCTGGAGCTGGCGGCGGAGCGAGATGCCGCCGCCGAACGCCTCGCGGAGATCACAGTCGTCGCAGACTCGCTCCGCGAGGCTCTCTCGGACGCCCAGACGACCTGGAACGACGCACGGGCGCGGACGAAGGATGCGCTTCAGAGCCTGCGCGAACACGATGCCGCCCTGGCGGCGCACACCGAGCAGGTCAACCGCGCCACCGTGCGTCATGAGGCAGCCGTCGCAGAGTGCGAGCGGTTGGAGGCCGGGCTCGCTCAGGCGTCGTCCGCGGTCGCGGATGCCGAGAGAGCAGCACGCGTCGCCAACGACGCCTTCGAGGGTGCCCAGCAGGCTCCCCGTCCCATCCTGGACGCCTCCGCGCGTGACGGTCTGCTCGACGCTCTGGAGAGTGCGCGCGACCGCGAGATGCGCGCACGTCTGGATGTCGAGACGCTGCGCGAGCGCGTGCGCGCCGGAGAGGGACGTGTCGATCAGCTCGTGCGCCAGCGCGAACGCGAGCGCGCGGCGGCGGCGGAGGCCGCCCGCCGCGCCGTGATCCGTCGTGCACAGCGTGCGCTGGCGGCCGAGGTCGCAGATGCGCTGCCGCCGGTACTGGACTCGGTCGATCGTTCGGTCACCCAGGCACGCGTGGAGCTTCAGCTCGCCGAGCAGGCACGCACCGCGCTGACCGCCGAACTGACCTCACTGCGCGCCGAGGAGGCGACCGTGCGCGAGCGGCTCGGGCGACTCACCGAAAGCGTCCACGGACTCGAGTTGCAGATGCACGAGAAACGCCTGCACGTCACGAGTCTGCTGGACCGCGTCCGATCCGAGTTGAGCCTCGACGAACATATTCTGGTTGCGGAATACGGCCCCGATGTTCCTCTGCCCCCGGACGAAGGCGAAGAGGGCGTGGCGTACGACCGGGCGGCGCAGCGCAAGAGACTGCAGGATGCCGAGCGCAAGCTCGGCCAGCTCGGGCGCGTCAATCCGCTCGCGCTCGAGGAGTACGCCGCGCTCGAGCAGCGGCACGCGTTCCTCACCGAGCAGCTCGCCGATCTCGTCCAGACGCGCTCCGACCTGCAGACGATCATCGCGGAGCTCGACGAACGCATGCAGGCCATCTTCCTCGCGGCCTTCGAAGACACTCGCGTCGCTTTCGGCGAGGTGTTCCCGATTCTGTTCCCGGGCGGCTCCGGCAGCATCTCCCTGACCGACCCGGACAATCCTCTGACGACGGGGATCGAGGTCTCGGTGCGTCCCGTCGGCAAGAAGATCGAGCGTCTGTCGCTGCTGTCCGGCGGAGAGCGCTCTCTCGCCGCCGTCGCGCTGCTGACCGCGATCTTCATGGCGCGACCGAGCCCCTTCTACATCCTCGACGAGGTTGAAGCCGCCCTCGACGACGCCAATCTCGGCAGACTGCTCGGCGTGTTCGAGAAGCTCCGCGCGTCCAGCCAGCTGATCGTGATCACCCATCAGAAGCGCACGATGGAGATCGCGGACGCGCTCTACGGGGTCTCGATGCGGCAGGACGGCGTCTCCGCGGTGGTCGGTCAGCGCGTCCGCGAACGCGCCGACGCGTGATCCCCAGAACGCGGGCGTACGTCGCGGCGAGAGGGGTGGAGCGCGCCGACCCGTAGGCTGAAGTCATGGCGGAGAACTCCTGGTCGCTCGGCCGCGCCCTGCGCGGCATGTTTGTGAAGCCGACGATCGACGACAACACGTGGGAGGACCTCGAGACGGCACTTCTCACCGCCGACTTCGGTCCCGACATCACCGAGCGGATCGTCGACGAGCTCCGTGAGAAGGTCGAGCGGTTCCGCACGACCGATCCGCGCGATCTCCAGCGGATGCTCAAAGAGACCCTGGAAGAGCGTTTCGCGAAATTCGACACCACCCTCCGGCTCACCGAGCGTCCCGCTGTCGTCCTCGTCGTCGGGGTGAACGGCGTCGGCAAGACGACCACGATCGGCAAGTTCGCGAAGTTCCTCCAGCGCTATGGTCGTTCCGTCGTCGTCGGCGCCGCCGACACCTTCCGTGCGGCGGCCGTCGATCAGCTGGCCACGTGGGCAGAGCGGGGGGGAGCGGCGATCGTCCGCCCCCAGCACGAGGGCCAGGACCCGGCATCGGTCGCCTTCCAGACCATCGACTACGCCAAGCAGAACGGCGTCGAGATCGTCCTCGTCGACACTGCCGGACGCCTCCACACGAAGGGTGGGCTCATGGACGAGCTCACGAAGATCCGCCGCGTCATCGAGAAGCAGGCGCCCATCAGCGAGGTGCTGCTCGTTCTCGATGCGACCACGGGGCAGAACGGTGTCATGCAGGCCGAGGCCTTCCTCCAGCACGCCGGCGTCACCGGTCTCGTGATCACGAAGCTCGACGGTTCGGCCAAGGGCGGCTTCGTTCTCGCCGTTCAGGAACGCACCGGCATCCCCGTCAAGCTCCTCGGCCAGGGTGAAGGCGTCGGTGACCTGACCGGCTTCACGCCGCACGTGTTCGCCTCGGCGCTCGTGGACTGATCGCGCAGCGGGGTCGCGCACGGACGCCGAGGATGGTTGCATAGGGTCATGGCGATCGAGCACGACTACTTCGGGCTGTTGGAGTCCGGGCCGGACGGATCCATCTTCTGGTCCGAGGTCGTCGACTTCGCCGACCAGCGGGTCACCGTCGATCTGACCGCACCCGATCAGGACGACGTCTCCGCCGCCGCACTCGATGTCGCGGCCGCCATGATCAATGCGCTGGAGCAGATCGACCTGCAGGCCCGCAACGCGATGGTGGCCGAGCTCGACGACCGTACCAGCGAGGTCACCGAGTACCTCCTTCAGCAGCAGGAGGCGCTGGGAGAAGATCTGGAAGACGTCCTCGTCGACATCTCCGGCGACACGCACATCGACATCATCCGGTCGCTGCAGCTCGTGAGCATGACGATCCTCGCCGACGAGCACGGTGGAACGGATCCCTTCGCCGTCCTCGAGTACGCCCTCGACCCCGACGCCACCGATGAAGTGCTGCTGGTGAATCTGACCAGCGACGGCGACGTGCAGTCGGTCACCAGCGCCGACTGACCGTCGTCCGCGGTGCCGCGCGCCTCACACCGCTTGCGCGAAGCCGAGCTCGGTGTCGGCGAGGTGCGACAGGTGTGCCGGGATTTCCCGTCCCTTGGCGACCATCGACTGGGCCCACAGCCGCCCCGCCCGGTAGGACGATCGAACCAGGGGACCGGCCAGAACGCCGAGAAAGCCGATCCGCTCTGCCTCCTGCTTGAACGCCACGAACTCGTCCGGCTTCACCCACCTCGCAACCGGAAGGTGCCGAGGCGAGGGCCGCAGGTACTGAGTGATCGTGATGATGTCGGTGCCGGCCTCGTGCAGGTCCTGGAGGGCCTGGATGACCTCCTCCGGCTCCTCGCCCATGCCGAGGATGAGGTTCGACTTCGTGATCAGCCCTGCGGCCCGCGCCTGCGTGAGCACGTCGAGCGAGCGCTCGTACCGGAAGGCGGGCCGAATGCGCTTGAAGATACGGGGAACGGTCTCGACGTTGTGCGCGAAGACCTCGGGACGAGCCGCGAACACCTCATCGAGGAGACGAGGCTCCCCGTTGAAGTCCGTGGCAAGCAGTTCGACGCCGGTTCCCGGATTGACGGCATGGATCTGCCGGATGGTCTCGGCATTGAGCCAGGCGCCGCCATCCGGGAGGTCGTCGCGCGCGACGCACGTGACGGTGGCGTAGCGCAGCTGCATCCGACGCACGCTGTCGGCGACGCGTCGCGGCTCGTCCGTGTCGTAGTCGGCCGGCTTGCCGGTATCGATCTGGCAGAAGTCGCAGCGCCGCGTGCACTGCGACCCACCGATCAGGAAGGTGGCCTCCCGATCCTCCCAGCACTCGTAGATGTTGGGACATCCCGCTTCCTGGCAGACCGTGTGCAGCCCCTCGCCCTTCACGAGCGACTGCAGCGCCTGGTACTCCGGACCCATCTTCGCCTTCGTGCGAATCCACTCGGGCTTTCGCTCGATCGGCGTCTGCGCATTGCGCACCTCGAGGCGCAGGAGCTTCCGGCCCTCGGGGACGTTCGCGGGGCCGGCTTCGCCGCCGGTCGGGGTGATGCCGCAGGCGCTCACGCGGCCACCTCCGCGGGCGCGGCGAACGAAGCGCGGAAAGCGTCGGCGACCGCAGCGTGCACGTCGGCGGGAGAGACGTCGCGACCCAGTACCTCGCTGATGGTCGTCACCCCGGCATCCGAGATGCCGCACGGCACGATCTGGGAGAAGGGACGAAGCGAGTTGTCGCAGTTGAGGGCGAAGCCGTGCATCGTGACGCCGCGCTGGACGCGGACGCCGATCGCTGCGATCTTGTCCTCGGAGAGCGGGCGGCGCACCCAGACGCCGGAGCGTCCCTCGACGCGGTAGCCGTCGACGCCCAGCGTGTCCAGCACGTCGATGAGGATCTGCTCGAGCCGGCGCACGTGGGCGACGACGTCCACGGGTTCGGTGAGTCGAACGATCGGGTAGCCGACGAGCTGGCCGGGTCCGTGCCACGTGATCTTGCCGCCGCGGTCCACATCGACGACCGGCGTACCGTCGGTGGGCCGTTCGTTTCGCGCTGTGCGCGCACCCGCGGTGAAGACGGCCTCATGCTCCAGGAGCAGCAGCGTGTCGGGGCGCTGCCCGGCGACGACGTCGGCGTGGATGTCGCGCTGCAGCGCCCACCCGTCGGTGTACGCAATGAAGTCGGGCGCGAGGCCGACGGTCTGCACGTCGAGCATGGTGGGCTCCTTCGCGAATGGAGGGCAGTGTTTGTGGACCGCGTCCAACAATACGCCTCGCTACAGTGGACAGATGTCCTCGGGTCGCCCGCGCGCCACCTCGCGCTCCACGATCGCGGAGGCGGCGACAGAGCTCTTTCTCGAACGGGGATTCGCGGAGACGACGATCGCCGCCATCACGCAGCGCGCGGGCGTGAGCCGGTCGAGCTTCTTCAACTACTTCTCGTCGAAGTCCGCCGTCCTGTGGGCGGCGCTCGACGACGGCATCCGCCGTGCGGTCGACGCGTTGCGCGCCGGCGCAGCTCCGACGGCTGCCCTGCGGGCGGCGGTGTGCGACATCGAAGCCGACAGCCTCGCACTGGCCATCATCCACGGCGCGGTGATGGGGCTGTCCGATGAGCTCGCCGACGAGCGGGCGATCCGTACGGGGGTCCTCAGTCGCGCCGTGTCCGACAACCTGGTCGCCGCGGGCGCGTCGCGCCTCGAGGCCGACGTGCACGCCGCCGCCCTGTCGGCCGCCGTGTTCGCCGCCGTCTGGGCATGGGCGGCATCCGAGGCTCCGCGCCCGGCGCTGGGCGGATTGGTCGAGCGCGCACTGGCGGCCGCCGGCGCGTCGCAGTGACCGGGGCCACCGGCTCCGCCTCAGCAGCGCAGAGCCGGCGAGGGGCTTCCCGTAGAATCAGGGGATCATGGCGACTTTCGGCACCCTCAGCGATCGGCTGACAGAGACCTTCCGCAACCTCCGCACGAAGGGCAAGCTCAGCCCCGCAGACGTCGACGGCACCGTCCGAGAGATCCGGCGCGCCCTGCTCGATGCGGACGTGGCACTGGTGGTCGTCAAGGAGTTCACGGCGAAGGTTCGCGAGCGTGCTCTCGGCGACGAGGTCAATCGCGCCCTCAACCCTGCCCAGCAGGTCGTGCAGATCGTCAACGAAGAGCTCGTCGCGATTCTGGGTGGTCAGCAGCGTCGTCTGCAGTTCGCGAAGAACCCGCCCACCGTGATCATGCTGGCCGGCCTCCAGGGATCCGGCAAGACCACCTTCGCCGGCAAGCTCGCCCGACAGCTCGAGAAAGACGGGCACACGCCGCTGCTCGTGGCCGCCGACCTCCAGCGTCCGAACGCCGTCAACCAGCTGCAGGTCGTTGCCGAGCGCGCCGGCGCCGCCATCTACGCACCCGAACCGGGCAACGGCGTCGGCGACCCGGTTCGCGTCGCGCGTGACGGCGTCGAGACGGCGCGCCGCCAGCAGCACGATGTCGTGATCATCGACACCGCGGGACGGCTCGGTGTGGATGCCGAGCTCATGAAGCAGGCGGCCGACATCCGCACGGCGACGGATCCCGACGAGGTGCTCTTCGTCATCGACGCGATGATCGGTCAGGATGCCGTGAACACGGCGAAGGCCTTCCAAGACGGTGTCGACTTCACCGGTGTGGTGCTGAGCAAGCTCGACGGCGATGCGCGCGGTGGTGCCGCCCTGTCCGTGGCCTCGGTGACCGGCCGCCCCATCATCTTCGCCTCCACGGGCGAGAACCTCGAGGACCTCGAGGCGTTCCATCCTGACCGCATGGCCAGTCGCATCCTCGATCTCGGCGACATCCTGACGCTCATCGAACAGGCGCAGCAGGCCTTCGACGAGGAGGAGGCTCGCAAGGTCGCGGAGAAGCTCGCGACCGAGCAGTTCACCCTCGAAGACTTCCTCGAGCAGCTTCAGCAGATGAAGAAGATGGGCTCGATGAAGAAGATGCTGGGCATGCTTCCCGGCATGGGACAGATGAAGCAGCAGCTCGAGAACTTCGATGACCGCGAGATCGATCGCACCGAAGCGATCATCCGGTCCATGACACCGGGGGAGCGCCGCAACCCCAAGGTCCTGAACGGCTCGCGGCGACTTCGCATCGCCCGTGGATCCGGGATGACCGTCACCGATGTCAACCAGCTGGTGCAGCGTTTCGAACAGGCAGCGAAGATGATGAAGACCGTCGCGCGCGGCGGTGTGCCCAACATCCCCGGCATGGGTCCGATGGGAGGTAAGCCCGGCGCATCCACGAAGCGCGGGAAGCAGAAGTCCCGCGCCGGCTCACGATCGGGCAACCCCGCCAAGCGCGCCGCGGAGAACGCCGGACTGGCCGCTGCCGCCAGCGCCCCGACCGGCTCGGGTTTCGGACTCGGCACCCCCGCGGCGCCGCCGAGCGAGGCCGACCTCGCGGAGATTCAGAAGCTGTTCGGCAAGAGCTGAGCGCTCACAGGACGACGCCCGCATCGTCCAACGCGGCCTCCACGGCGTCGCTGAGCACGATCTGCCCGTCGCTGTTGGGATGCTCCCCGTCCCACTGCAGCAGCTCCGGGCGGCCTCGCAGAGGCTGGCCGAGGGAGACGAAGACGCCGTCGTCATCCGACACGGCGCGCTGGAGGGCGTCACTGGACCAGCCGATGGCGTCGGGCTCGTCCCAATCCAGATGCCAGAGCGTGGCGATCCCGATCAGCTGCACGTCGGGCAGCGCGGCCCGCAGCTGGTCGACCGCCGCCCGCGTCGACGCGTCGATCTCGTCCTGCGATGCGCCGCTGTCGTTGTCGGAGGACTGGATGATCACGATCGCGGGACGCAGAGCGATCGCTTGCTGCACGAGACCGGCGTAGTCATCGCCGCAGTCACCGGTGATCGTGAAGCCCGCGCCACTGCAACCGAGGTTCACGATGTCCGCGCCGGTGTCGGCGGCGACCAGAGACGGCCACGCCTGATCGGGGTCGAGACCGAGACCGGCCATGATCGAGTCCCCGATCGTGACGACGACGCCGCTCGGTGCGGGTGCGGGGACACGCGCGGCGTCGACGGCCGCCGCCGGCACCGAATCCGCGGGCGACGCGGCAACGGGTCGATCCGGTGTCGACACGCCGCATCCCGCCATCGTGAGCACCGCGATGCCGACCACGGCAGCGCTCGTCGCGGTCGTCGGGGCGAACCTGCGGACGGACACGACGTCACTCTACGTCGGGCAGGATGTGAAAGCCCTTTGTCGCAGATCTGGTCTCGTCGGGAACACGTCAGCGCACCGGCGCGGGCGCTCGCCCCATCGTCAGGGAAGGCGGGAGGCCAGGTGGTCGTGCAGCGTCGGGCCCGCCCGGAACTCGCGGATCAGATGGTGCACAACGGCGCGAAGGTCTCCGTCGGCGGCATCAGCGACCAGCAGCTGACGCGCCGAACTGCCGCCTTCGTCGAGGATCGTTGCGACTCCGGCGAGCTCGCGCGCGCAGTGCAGGTCGACCGCGACGTCGGCCAAGGCATCGATCGTCTCGCGCAGATGCTCCGAGACGGGACGCTGCGTGCCGTCGCGGTCGACGATGACCCGCGCCTGGGTGCCGTATCGCGCCGCCCGCCACTTGTTCTCCCGGACGAACCACGGCTGCAGCGTCGGCAGTTCGCGTCCGGCGTCCAGCTCACGCGAGAAGCGCTCCACGAGAACCTGGACCAGTGCGGCCACCGCTGCCAACTCCGGGAGCGTCGACATGCCGTCGCACGCCCGCACCTCGATCGTGCCCCATTTCGGCGCCGGACGAATGTCCCACCGCACTTCGGTGGCGTCTTCCATGACGCCCGTGCGCACCATGTCATCGAGGTACGCCTCGTACTGCGACCACGCGGTCAGCGGCCACGGCAGCCCGGCGGTGGGAAGTTGTTGGAAGACCAACGCGCGATTGGAGGCGTACCCGGTGCGCTCGCCCGCCCAGAACGGACTCGACGCCGACAGCGCTTGCAGATGCGGCAGGTAGGCCGTGAGGGCACCGATGATCGGGAACACCTTGTTCACGTCCTCCACGCCGACGTGGACGTGGATGCCCCAGATCATCATGTTCCGCCCCCACCACTGGGTGCGCTCGATGAGCTTGTGATACCTGGTCTTGTCGGTGACGCCCTGCTCGTACCACTGCGCGAACGGATGACTGCCGGCGCACAGGAGGGCGATGCCGCGGGGGTCGGTCGCGGTGCGGATCTCGGCGATGGCGTCGGCGATGTCGTCGATGACCGCGGCCACGGTGTCGCCGACGCCGCTCGTGACCTCGATGGTGTTGGTCAGCAGCTCGCCCGTGATCGTGTGGCGCTCGAGGGCCGCTCCGCCACCCACCGCAGCCAGGACCTCCGGCGCGCGGGGGACGAGGTCGCCGGTGCGCTCGTCGGCGAGCATCAGCTCCCATTCGACTCCGACGGAGGAACGGCGGGATGTCGCGAAGGGCACCGTCATGGGCACAGTCTGACACGCCTGCGGCGATGGTTCGCGGCATCCGTCCCGATCTGGCAAAATAGGACGCTGGACCGTTCGCTCGACCCTCTATCCGGCGCTCGCGTCCACCCTAGAGCCTCCGCCGGGTGTGCACCCCACAGCCCGAGCGTCGTTCATCACCTCACAACACCATTCAGGAGAATTGTGGCTGTCAAGATTCGTCTCAAGCGCCTCGGCAAGATCCGTGCGCCCTACTACCGCATCGTCGTCGCCGACTCGCGCACCAAGCGCGACGGTCGCGTGATCGAGGAGATCGGCAAGTACCACCCGACCGAGGAGCCCTCGTTCATCGAGGTCGACTCGG
Organism: Microbacterium sp. DMC48; assembly: GCF_056313825.1. Taxonomy (NCBI): domain Bacteria; kingdom Bacillati; phylum Actinomycetota; class Actinomycetes; order Micrococcales; family Microbacteriaceae; genus Microbacterium; species Microbacterium sp. DMC48. The sequence continues at coordinate 210,427 of NZ_JBQUZN010000004.1, forward strand.
AGCGCGCGCAGTACTGGCTCTCGGTCGGCGCGCAGCCCACCGAGCAGGTCGCCGCGCTGCTCAAGCTCACCGGCGACTGGGGCCGCTTCAAGGGTGACGCCGACGCCGTGTCCACCGTGAAGACGGCAGCGACCAAGGAGGAGTTCCAGGTCGACACCGCCAAGAAGTCGGTCATCAAGCCCAAGGCGGAGAAGAAGGCCGAAGAGCCCGCCGCCGAGGCAGCCGAGGTCGAGGCTCCGGCCGAGGCCGAGTCGACCGACGCAGAGTAAGACCGTTGCTCTCCGCCGCGCTCGAGCACCTCGTCAAGGGGATCGTCGATCACCCTGACGAGGTCACCGTCCGTTCGTCCTCGTCGCCGCGTGGCGACGTCCTGGAGGTGCGTGTGCACCCCGATGATCGGGGACGGGTGATCGGGCGCGGCGGACGCACGGCCAAGGCCCTGCGGACGCTCGTGTCCGCCCTCGCCGACGGCACGCGCGTGCGCGTCGATGTCGCGGACGACTGAGATGGCTGCCGCAGGACCCGCGCGAACGCAGCTGCGCGTCGGGCGTCTCGTCAAGGCCCATGGACTGAAGGGCGCCTTCAAGCTCGAGCTCTACACCGACGATCCGGATGGCCGTTTCGTGCCCGGCGCCGTCTTCACGCTGCAGGTGCCGGAGTCCTCACCCTGGCATGGCAAGACGGTCACGGTTCGGGAGTTCCGATGGATGAACTCCCACCCGGTCGTCTTCTTCGAAGATGTCGAGGACCGCACGGCCGCCGAGAGCATGGTGCGCGCGATCCTGTGGGTCGATCAGGACGAGAACCCCTCCCAGGAGGAGGACGCCTGGTACGACCACCAGCTCGTGGGTCTCACTGTGCTTCGTGACGGGGCCGATGTCGGACGTGTCGTCCGTGTCGACCACCTGCCCGCGCAGGACCTTCTCGTCGTGCGCACGCACGACACGGATGCCGAGATCCTCGTGCCCTTCGTCTCCGCCATCGTGCCGGAGGTCGACGTCGCCGCCGGCACCGTCACCGTCACACCACCGGCCGGCCTCTTCGAGGAGCTGCCCGGCGAGGACGATCGCGAACCGGCGACGTCCGGCGAGGACGACGACGAGGCGGATGCCGCGGCGGCCGATCCCGAGGTCTGACGTGCGGATCGACGTCGTCACGATCTTTCCCGCGTTCTTCGACGTCCTGGAAGTCTCTCTTCTCGGACGGGCCCGCGGAGCGGGCATCCTCGACGTCCGCGTCCACGATCTGCGGGACTACACCCAGGATCGCCACCGCACGGTCGACGACACGCCGTACGGCGGCGGCGCAGGCATGGTGATGAAGCCCGAGCCCTGGGGCCAGGCATTGGACGCCATCGCGGCCGACGCTGCCGGGCCGCTCCGCTTCGTCTTCCCTTCGCCCGCCGGCGCCGTCTTCACGCAGGGGACGGCACGGAACTGGGCAACCGGCGGAGAGCATCTCGTCTTCGGATGCGGCCGCTACGAAGGCATCGACGAGCGCGTGTTCTCCTACGCGGCGACGTTGGGACAGGTCAGTCTGACCAGCATCGGCGACTATGTCCTCAACGGCGGCGAGGTGGCCGCGATGGCGATGATCGAGGCCGTGGGCCGTTTGATTCCCGGCGTCGTCGGCAATCCCGAGAGCCTCGTCGAAGAGTCTCACGAAGACGGCCTGCTCGAGTACCCCTCCTTCACGAAGCCCGCGGCGTGGCGGGGCTACGACGTACCCGACGTGCTGCTGTCGGGTCATCACGGCCGCGTCTCGCAGTGGCGTCGAGAGCAGCAGCTCGAGCGCACACGGGAGCGACGGCCCGATCTTCTCCCGTAATAGTCGGCGCGCCGGGCAGGAACTCGGCGCCGGCGCCTCAGTCGACGCCGAGGAACGAGCGATCGGTGAGGATGACGGGACCGTCGTCGGTGATCGCGACGGTGTGCTCGGCGTGAGCGCCGCGTGAACCGTCGGCGCTGCGCAGCGTCCAGCCGTCCGGGTCGGTGACGAGCTTGTCCGTCGTCTGCAGGAACCAGGGTTCGAGAGCCAGCACGAGACCGGCGCGCAGGGGGTAGCCGCGCCCGGGCTTGCCGTCGTTCGGGACGTGCGGGTCGCCATGCATCGTGCGTCCGACACCGTGACCGCCGAAGTCGGTGTTGATCGTGTACCCGTCGGCGTGCGCGACCTCGGCGATGGCGTGCGAGATATCGCCGATCCGCCCTGCCGTCGTTGCGACGCTGATCGCCGCATCCAAGGCGCGCTGCGTCGTGTCGATGAGAGCGAGGTCTTCGTCGCGCGGCGTCCCGACGATGAAGGAGACCGCCGAGTCGGCGACCCAGCCGTCGACGGCGACGGCGAAGTCCAGGGTCACGAGGTCGCCGTCCTGGAGGGCGTAGTCATGCGGCAGACCGTGCAGGACGGCGTCGTTGACTGACGTGCAGATGACCTTCCCGAACGGACTCGCGCCGAACGAGGGGTGGTAGTCGATGTAGCACGATTCAGCGCCTGCCCGCCGGATCAGGTCGTGCGCACGGCGATCGATGGTCAGCAGATTGGTGCCCACCTTCGTCTCGTCCCGCAGCGTCGCCAGAGTCTCTGCGACGAATCGCCCCGCGGGACGCATCGCCTCGAGCTCGGCGGGAGTGCGCAGTTCGATCATCGTGATCCTTTCGTCAGGATCCATTCTGTCTGACCGGCGTAGCATCGAAGGTATGTGGCTGCGTCAGACGTTCTTCCGGTGGCTGATTCCGGCGGCGTTCGTGCTGCCGTTGTGGCTCGTCGTCGGCTGGATCGTCTTCGGCGCAAGTCCCTGGGCGCTGCTGTGGGTTCTGCTGTCGGCGCCGATCGTCTTCGTCTGGCAGCTGGTGCTCGCTCTGCTCGTGCGCGCCCGCGGAACCGTCCGCGCCGAACGTGCCGTCTCGTGGACGGATGCCGGCCTCATCGGAGCTTGGCATGTGCTCGTCGTCGCGCTGGGCGTCTTCGACGGTCGGTGGTGGTGGCCCGCGCTGGCCGTGACCATCGTCCTCGGTGTCGTCGCACTGTCGTCGGCGCTGCGGCAGCTGTGGCGCGAGACGGGGCCGCGCGTCTCGATCCTGCGCACTGCCAGCGGGGTCGGCTACGTGCCGCCCGCGCGCCCTGAGCACACGGGCGGGTCGAATCCCGAGGAGATCATCGTCATCCGCGAGAACACGCCGCCCGGATCGTGAGACGCCGGTTTTGATGCGCTCGTCATCCATGGCAGAATGGCTGTTTGTGCCCTGAACAGGCTCTGCCTCAGGGGAGTACGGCGCCGGCAACGGATGCCTCGGGCACACGATACCTTTCCCAATCCCCATCTCGCGATCGACCTGTGGCGGTCGCAGGAAGTGACGATCATGCAGATTCTCGACGCCGTCGATGCGGCTTCGCTGCGCAGCGACATCCCCGTCTTCGCCCCCGGCGACACCGTCAAGGTGCACGTCAACATCACCGAGGGCAACCGTTCCCGTATCCAGGTCTTCCAGGGCGTCGTCATCGGCCGCTCGGGAGACGGCGTTCGCGAGACCTTCACGGTCCGCAAGATCAGCTTCCAGGTGGGTGTGGAGCGCACGTTCCCGGTGCACAGCCCGACGATCGACCACATCGAGGTCGTCACCCGTGGCGACGTCCGCCGCGCGAAGCTCTACTACCTGCGGAACCTCCGCGGCAAGAAGGCCAAGATCAAGGAGAAGCGCGACCGCTGACGCGCTCTCGCCTCGGATGCCCCGGACCCTGCGGTCCGGGGCATCTGTCGTCCGCACGCCACGGCGCATCCCGTCGGATGCGCGCTGCGCACAGCCGGCATGTGCGACCCTTGAGAGACGGCACAGACGGGTGCCGGGACCGAAGAAAGACAGGCATGAGCTCGGACAACACAACGGCCCCGGATACGGTGCTTCCCTCCCGTCAGCGCCGACGCCGCGGCGTCTGGCTGCTTCTGCGCGACGTGCTGGTGATCGTGGTGATCGCGGTGGTCGTCTCGTTCGTCATCAAGACCTTCCTGGTGCGCTCCTTCTACATTCCTTCGGGCTCGATGGAACAGACGCTGCTCATCAAGGACAGGATCCTCGTCGACGAGCTCACGCCGCATTTCGGGGGGTACCAGCGCGGTGACGTCGTCGTCTTCCGCGATCCCGGCGGATGGCTGCCGCCGGCGCCGGCGACCCCCGCCCAGCCGCCCCTGGCCCAGGCCGCCGATTGGCTGCTCTCACTCGTCGGCATCACAGCCTCGGACAGCGATGAGCACCTCATCAAGCGGATCATCGGCGTGGGCGGCGATCACGTCGTCTGCTGCAACGCGATCGGTCAGGTCACGGTCAACGGGACACCGATCGATGAGACCCCCTACCTGAATCTGTCTCCCGGCCAGAGCGCGCCGCGGCCGGTACCGTTCGATGTCGTCGTACCGCAGAACTCGCTCTGGGTGATGGGCGACAACCGCGACCACTCCCGCGACTCGCGCTACAACATGGATCAGCCCAACAAGGGGTTCGTGCCGTTGGGCAACGTCGTCGGGCGCGCTTTTCTCATCACCTGGCCGTTCGACCGCTTCGGCACCATCGACGGGCACCATGCCGTCTTCGCGGGGGTGCCGGCCCCCGGCGCCGGATGAGTGTCATCACGCCGCGGCTGACCGTCGAGCGGCGCCTGCTGCGTGAACATCCGATCGTCATCGCATGCGATGAGGTGGGGCGGGGCGCCCTTGCGGGTCCTGTCGCGGTCGGCGCGGCGGCGATCGGAGCTGCGGGTGTCCGGCGGCGGATCCCGGAGGGGCTGCGGGACTCGAAGCTCGTCGCCGCGCATCATCGGCACGCCGTCGCCGCGCGAGCGGCCGCCTGGGTCGACGCGTCTGCGGTCGGCTGGGCGAGTTCCGCAGAGATCGACGAGGTCGGGATCATGCGTGCGCTCGGGCTCGCGGCGTTGCGCGCCCTCGCGGATCTGCGCGCGCAGGGGTGCGTTCCCGACGAGGCGATCGTCATTCTCGACGGCAACCACGACTACATCACCGCGGCGGGCGGCACGAATCTGCGCGTCCAGCCGATCGTCAAGGCCGACCGCGACTGTGCGTCGGCCGCGGCCGCCTCGGTCGTGGCGAAGGTTGCGCGCGACGACCTGATGATGCGCCTGCACGACGAGCACCCCGTGTATCTGTGGGAGCGCAACAAGGGCTACGCCAGCCTCGAGCACCGCAGCGCGATCCGTTCGCACGGTCTCAGCCCCCACCATCGGGCGTCCTGGGCGATCGCCGACGCTCCCACGTTGTTCTGAGCGGATGCCGCGGCATCCGCTCCGCTGCTCCGCCCGCATAGGATGGGATCACCATGGACGACGAGGGCTTTGACGACTACGACCGCGAACTCGAGCTGGCGCTGTACAAGGAGTATCGCGATGTCGTCTCGCAGTTCGCGTACGTGATCGAGACCGAGCGACGCTTCTATCTCGCGAACGACGTGAATGTCGTGCGCCGCGACACCGAGCACGACTTCTACTTCGAGATCTCGATGACCGACGTCTGGGTGTGGGACATCTATCGCGCGGATCGTTTCGTGAAGTCGGTGCGCGTGCTCACCTTCAAGGACGTCAATGTCGAGGAGATGCAGCGCCGGGACTTCCAGCTTCCCGACGAGCTCGCTCTCGACTCCTGACCCGCGCGTCCCTCAGATCGCCTCCTCCTCCCCACTCCTGCCTTGTGCGGGAATGTCCACCGAACGCCTGAGATCCCGAGGTGCGCGGCGGACGGGCCGGCACGCTTGTTCCCATGGCAGCCAAGGATGAACGCGGACGGTCGGGCGAAGCGCGAGCGGCGCAGTACCTGAGCGATGCCGGGTACACGATCCTCGCGCGCAACTGGCGTTGCGCTGTCGGAGAGATCGACATCGTTGCTCTGCGCGACGACGAGGTGGTCATCGTCGAGGTGAAGTCCCGACGCTCCGACTCGTACGGCCATCCGTTCGAAGCCGTCGATGCGCGAAAGCGCGCGCGACTGTGGCGTCTGGCGACCACGTGGGCAGCCGTGCACCCCGCCGCCCGCGGTCGTCGCCTGCGCGTGGACGTCATCGGCGTCACCGGCCGCGACGCGACGACTGCGCGTATCGAGCATCTCGAGGATGTCCGATGACGGTGGGCAGGACCTGGGGGGTCGTGTTGACGGGGCTCCGCGGTGATCTGGTCGAGGTCGAGGCCGACCTGTCCAGCCAGACACCGGCATTCGTGATCATCGGGCTCGCCGACAAGGCGATCGCCGAGGCGCATCAGCGGGTGCACAACGCCTGCGCCAACAGTGAGCTGCCGCTGCCGCGGCGAAAGCTCACCGTCAACCTGTCGCCGGCCAACCTTCCCAAGCAGGGCTCCGCGCTCGACGTGGCGATCGCGGTTGCTGCACTCGCCACTGAGCACGATCTCGATCGCGCCTCGCTCGCACAGACGGCCCACATCGGCGAACTCGGACTCGACGGTCGACTGCGGCCCGTCGCCGGGGTACTGCCGGCGGTCGCGGCCGCTGCCCGGGTGGGCATCCGCAGGGCCGTGGTGCCGTTCGCCAACCGAGAGGAGGCTGCGCTCGTGGAGGGCGTCGAGGTGCTGGGCGCCGTCTGCCTCCGCGATGTGGCACGCTGGCACGGCCTCGATGTCGACGAGGTGTCGCTCGAACCCGTTCCGCACCCGGGGGTGGGAAGCGCGCCGTCTTCCGCCGCCGTCCCCGATCTGTCCGACGTGATCGGGCAGGCCGACGCGGTCGACGCGCTGACAGTCGCGGCAGCGGGTGGGCACCACGTTCTCATGAGCGGTCCGCCCGGTGCGGGCAAGACGATGCTCGCGCGGCGGCTGCCCGGTATTCTGCCCGGTCTCGATGACGACGATGCCGTGCAGGCGGCGTCGTTGCGCTCGCTGGCGGGGGAGCGGGTCGACACGCTGAGTCGGACGCCTCCTTTCGAGGCGCCCCATCACAGCGCCAGCGCGACGGCGCTGATCGGAGGTGGAAGTCGCACCGTGCGGCCGGGCGCCATCGCCCGCGCGAGCGGGGGAGTCCTCTTCCTCGACGAGGCTGGCGAGTTCGCCCCGCACGCGCTGGACGCGCTGCGTCAGCCTCTGGAGTCGGGACTGATCGAGATCCACCGTGCCGGCTTTCGTGCAGTCTTTCCGGCACGTTTTCAACTGGTGCTCGCGACGAACCCGTGCCCGTGCGGCAACTACGGCGTACCGGCCGCCGAATGCACGTGTCCGTCTCTGGCGATCCGGCGCTACCTCGGAAAGCTGTCGGGTCCGCTCCGTGACCGCATCGACATCGAACTCGGGCTGCGGCGGGTCTCGAGCGCGCAGAGCGCGACGTCGACCGCAGTCACCTCGTCGGCGCAGGTCCGGGAGCAGGTCGGTAGCGCTCGTGAGCGCGCCCGCCACCGTCTGCGCTCGACCCCCTGGCGCACGAACGCACAAGTCTCCGGTCCCTGGCTGCGCAACGGCCCCCTGGCCGCGGATCCCGACATCCGCCGGCCCCTGGATGCCGCGCTGCACCGCGGCGCGCTGACCTTACGAGGCTACGACCGCGTATTGCGCGTGGCGTGGTCGGTCGCAGATCTCGCCGGTCACGATCGGCTGCGCGCCGCTGATATCGGGCGCGCGCTCTACCTCAAGAAGGGTGTGGAGGCATGAGCATCAGGCCCGAAGCCGACGCCGCTCGTGCGGCTCTTGCCGGCCTCGTCGGCGACGGACTGTCCGACGAGAAGATTTGCGCCGCGTCGGCAGCGGCGATCTGGTCGACGCTGGTCGAGCCGGGCGACGGCACGGCGGGTGCGCTGATCGCGCAATACGGTGCGGTCGAAGCGCTGCAGCGTGTCGAGGTCGACAGCACGTCGGCACTCGCCCGCGGCGCGGGGCTCACCGAGCAAGACGTCAGCGCGGCGCGAGCCCGTTGGCTGCCCCGACGCGGTGACGTCGACCGCGCCTTGGCAGCCGCACGTCGAGCGGGAGCTCGACTCCTCATGCCGGGCGAGGACGTCTGGCCGCGCGCGCTCGACGACCTCGGAGTGCATGCACCCGTGTGCCTGTGGGCGCGCGGTGACGCCGACGCGCTCTCGGGCCCCGCCGCTCTCGCGCTCGTCGGCGCCCGCGCCGCAACGGCATACGGCACGCAGGTCGTGACAGAGCTCGCCGCGGAGGCGGCGACAGCCGGAGTGGTCGTCGTCTCCGGCGCGGCCTACGGCATCGACGCTGCGGCGCACCGGGGGGCACTGCGAGCCGACGGCACGACAGTCGCTGTCCTGGCTGGCGGCGTCGACCGCCCCTACCCTTCGGGTCACGACGAGCTGATCTCGGCGATCGTGCGGACGGGAGTCGTTCTGGCCGAGGTCCCGTGCGGCACGGCCCCGACCAAGTGGCGCTTCCTCGCGCGCAACAGGATGATCGCGGCGCTGGCGGGCGCGACGATCGTCGTCGAAGCTGCCCACCGCAGCGGTGCGCTGAACACCGCCCACCACGCCGCTGCACTCGGACGCGCCCTCGGCGCCGTTCCGGGGCCCGTCACCAGCGCCGCATCGGCCGGCTGTCATCGGCTTCTGCGCGACGCGGACGCCGTGTGCATCACCTCCGCCGCTGATGCCTGGGAGCTGCTCGGAATCCTGGGCGGCCCCGGCGGCGAACCCGGTGCTGACCATGGGGAGCGCATCGACGAGCGCACCAGAGTGCTCGACGCGCTGAGCGGACGCCGCGCACGGGCGACCGCGGAGATCGCACGCCTTTCGGGGCTCTCCGCAGCAGAAACCAGCAGCATCCTCGGGCTGCTCGACCTGGATGGACGTGTCGAGCGCCTCCCGGACGGGTGGCGACGGCGGTCGGGGCCTGGAGCCGTGCGACTGTGGTGATGCCTTCCCCGTGGGAACCTCGTGTCGGCGAAGGGCGTCGTCGTCGGTGCGCCGTCTCCCATGCTGTCGTCGTGCGCGAGATGCTGTTGCGGTGAGACTCTCCGACGCCGCCGACGCGTATGCGCGCGAGCTCTCGGACGTGCGCCGACTGTCCCCGGCCACCGTGCGCGCGTACAGCGCGGACCTGCGCGATCTCCTCGCGGTGATCGGTGACCGCGAGCTGGCCGATGTCGATCTCGAACATCTGCGGGAGTGGCTGTGGGTGGCAACGCGTCGCGGCGATGCGCGGTCGACGCTGGCGCGGCGAACGGCGGCCGTCCGCGGATTCTTCGCGTGGGCTCGGCAGACGGAGCGCATCGGCGCCGATCCGTCGCTGCGTCTGGTGGCGCCGCGACGCGGGCGGCCGTTGCCGAAGGTGGCGACGGCACCGGCGATGGCCGCCGTTCTCCGGGACGCCGAGGTGCGCGCTGACGGCGGCGATGCCCTTGCGCTGCGGGATGCGGCGCTCGTCGAACTGCTCTACGCCTCCGCTCTTCGCGTGTCCGAGCTCTGCGGAGCGGATGTCGACGACATCGACCGCGACCGCCGCACGGTCCGCGTCGTCGGGAAGGGCAGAAAGGAGCGTGTGGTGCCGTACGGTTCTCCCGCCGCCCACGCACTCGACGCCTATCTGGCGCGCGGACGACCCGCGCTGGCGGCCCGCGGTTCCGGCACGCCGGCGCTGTTCGTCGGAGCTCGCGGCGCGCGACTCGGTGCCCGCTCCGCCTATGACGTGGTCGCACGCGTCGTTGCTCCCGCGGTCGGACAAAGCGTGGGGCCCCACACGCTGCGCCACTCGGCCGCCACGCATCTGCTCGACGGGGGAGCCGACCTCCGCACGGTGCAGGAGATGCTCGGACACGCCAGTCTCGGGACGACCCAGATCTACACGCACGTGTCGGCGGAGCGACTGGCCGCGGCGTACCGCCTCGCTCATCCACGCGCGTAGACGGAGCACTACCCTGCTCTCATGAAGATTCGCGTGCTCGCCGTCGCTGCCGCCGTCATCGCCGCGTCTCTTCTCGCCGGCTGTGCAGGCGAGGGCGCGCCCCGACGCACCGTCGTCCCGACCCCGGACGCCACCTCCGCCTCCACCCCCGACGCCACCTCCACCCCGACGCAGCCGGCGTCGGACCCGGACACCGGGGCACCGACCAGTGCCGTCTCGACCACCCCGGTCGCGTGCACGAACGGACTCGCCACCGTCGCTGGCGCCGCGGGACGGTACGCGCTGTCCGGAGACTGCGCGGCGGTGACGATCGCCGGCAACGACCTCTCCCTGCAGGTCGACGGATCGATCGGAACGATGACGCTCCAGGGAGACCGCAGTCATGTCACCGGTGGGGCCGACGTGTCGACCATGGTCGTCGAAGGTCAGGACAATTCCCTCGCCATCGCGAAGGTCGACGACCTCACGATCCGCGGGCAGCGCAACAGCATCACCAGCACCACGGATCTGCCGCGCCTGCAGATCGCGGGAAGCGGCAATACGGTCGCCGCCGCCGGTGTGGGCAGCGCCGAGGTCAGCGGAACCGGCAACACCTATCCCGGGTCCTGACCGACCTCGCAGCACGGTAGCAGCACCGCTCGCGGCAGCCCGCCCAGCAACCGGAGCGGATTGAGATAGACGTCGTCGCGGCGGGCTCCCAGATGCAGGTCACCGGGCGTCGTGTGACCACCCAGCCCCACGGTGCCCACCCACTCGCCGCGTTGCACCCGCGCTCCCACCGGCACGCCGGCGTGCACGGGCTCCATCGTCGATACCAGTCCATTGCCGTGGTCGATCGTGATCAGCGGGCGATCGACCACCACCCCGGCGAAGGCGACGATCCCGTCGTCGGGTGCCCGCACGTCCGCGCCCACGTCGCTGGACAGATCGATGCCTCGGTGTCCGGGTCCGTAGGCATGGGCGGGCGCACGGTAGGCCACCGTGATGAGCGGCGGCGAGACCGGCCACCCCCACCGACCGCGCATGTCGTCGGAGGCATCCGCCACGACCAATGCGCCCTGCCCTCCGCTGCCGGCGGCAGCGGAGGCACCGCAGACGAGGCCGAGGCTCACCGCCAGCACCGCGATACTCGCCGCGCCGACGCGCCTGGCCACATCACCCCGTCGGTGCCCGTTCATCCCTTCAGCCTCCGCGCCGACGCCGACGGACCTCGACAGCCACCGACATCTGTGGACGGGCGAGGTGCGCCGCACGTCGGGGGAGGAGGCCCCGCGGCTGATACACTGACTGAGCACCCCGCTGGTCGGGGTGACTCCGCGTGCCCACAGCGGCGCCGTCCTCGGACGGATGCCGCGGCATCCACACCCTGAGGTCTCCCCGCGACAGCGGTGAGCGGGTGTGCGCCGGGCGCCAGGCGCACGGGACCATCCGGTCCTCGCGATCAACCCAACGAAAAGGAGAACGGCCATGGCCGTCGTCACCATTCGCCAGCTGCTCGACAGCGGCGTGCACTTCGGACACCAGACCCGCCGGTGGAACCCGAAGGTGAAGCGCTTCATTCTCACGGAGCGCTCCGGCATCCACATCATCGACCTGCAGCAGTCGCTGTCGTACATCGACAAGGCGTACGAGTACGTGCGCGAGACGGTCGCCCACGGGGGCACCGTGCTGTTCGTCGGCACCAAGAAGCAGGCTCAGGAAGTCATCGCCGAGCAGGCGACGCGCGTGGGCCAGCCCTACGTCAACCAGCGCTGGCTCGGCGGCCTTCTGACGAACTTCTCGACCGTCAGCAAGCGCCTCGCCCGCATGAAGGAGCTCGAGGAGCTCGACTTCGACAACCCGGCCGACAGCGGCTTCACCAAGAAGGAGCTCCTGCTCAAGAAGCGTGAGCTGGACAAGCTGCACAAGTCACTGGGCGGTATCCGCAACCTGCAGAAGACGCCCTCCGCGATCTGGGTCGTCGACGCCAAGCGCGAGCACCTCGCCATCGACGAGGCAAAGAAGCTCGGCATCCCCGTGATCGGCATCCTCGACACGAACGCCGACCCGGACGAGTTCCAGTTCCCGATCCCGGGCAACGACGACGCGATCCGCTCGGTGGGCCTGCTCACGCGCATCATCGCCGACGCCGCCGCCGAGGGTCTCATCCAGCGTCACCAGCCGACCGACGAGTCCGCCGACGCCGAGCCCCTCGCCGATTGGGAGCGCGAGCTGCTCGAGACTCCCGTCGTCACGGACGTCGCCGAGGTCGAGACCATCGCCACCGAGTCGGCCGCCGACGCCGCGGGCGCCGAGGCCAAGGCCGAGGGCGACGCCGCAGCGACCGCTGCCGAGTAAGACCACGTCGCCGGTGCGAAGCCCATCCTGAGGGACGGCTTCGCACCGGCATCCCACGAGAACTCACGACACGCAAGGAGCCACCACCCATGGCAAACTTCACCATCGCCGACATCAAGGCCCTGCGCGAGCAGCTCGGCACGGGCATGGTCGACACCAAGAAGGCGCTCGAGGAAGCCGACGGCGACCTCGAGAAGGCCGTCGAGATCCTGCGCCTGAAGGGCGCGAAGGGCAACGCGAAGCGCGCTGACCGCTCGACGAGCGAAGGCCTGGTCACCGCTGTCGAGAAGGACGGCAAGGTCACCATCCTCGAGCTGAACACCGAGACCGACTTCGTCGCCAAGAACGAGCGCTTCATCGCGCTGGCCGACAAGGTCCTGGCTGCGGCCGCGGCCGTGGGCGCCGACTCGGTCGAGGCGGCTCTGGCCGCGGATGCCGAGGGCAAGACCGTCGCCGACCTCATCTCCGACGAGGCAGCGATCATCGGCGAGAAGGTCGAGCTGCGTCGCGTGCGCACGATCGCGGGTGACAAGTTCGAGATCTACCTGCACAAGACGAGCAAGGACCTGCCGCCGCAGGTGGGTGTCGTGCTCGCCTACACGGGGGACGACGCCGAGACCGCGCGCTCGATCGCTCAGCACATCTCGTTCGCCAACCCGACGTACCTCTCGCGTGAGGACGTCCCCGCCGAAGAGGTGGAGAAGGAGCGCGAGATCGTCACGGAGATCTCCCGCAACGAAGGCAAGCCGGAGGCCGCGCTGCCGAAGATCGTCGAGGGTCGCGTGAACGCCTTCTTCAAGCAGGTTGCTCTGCTCGATCAGGACTACGCGAAGGACAACAAGCTGTCCGTCGCCAAGGTCGCCGGTGACGCCGGAATCACGATCACCGACTTCGCCCGCTTCAAGGTCGGCGCGTAAGTCGCCTCAAGGGGTCCGCATTCACCGAATGCGGACCCCTTTTCCATGCCCCGCCTTCGATAGTCTGCATCTCGACGAGAGGAACCCCCCTGTGACCGATGAGAACACCGGACGCCGTCGCGTCCTCCTGAAGCTGTCCGGAGAGGCCTTCGGAGGAGGTCAGCTCGGGGTCAACCCCGACGTCGTCGGTCAGATCGCGCGCGAGATCGCCGCGGCGGTCGATCGGGTGGAGATCGCCATCGTCGTGGGCGGCGGCAACTTCTTCCGCGGTGCAGAGCTGAGCCAGCGCGGCATGGACCGTGGACGTGCCGACTACATGGGCATGCTCGGCACGGTAATGAACGCCTTGGCGCTGCAGGACTTCCTCGAGCAGGCGGGAGCTGCGACACGCGTTCAGTCCGCGATCTCGATGACCCAGGTCGCCGAGCCCTACATTCCTCGGCGGGCGGAACGCCACATGGAGAAGGGCCGGGTCGTGATCTTCGGTGCCGGCGCCGGTCTTCCCTACTTCTCGACCGACACGGTCGCCGCCCAGCGCGCACTGGAGATCGGGGCGGACGAGGTGCTCGTCGCCAAGAACGGCGTCGACGGCGTCTACACGGCCGACCCCAAGACCAATCCCGATGCCGAGCGGATCGACACCATCACCTATCGCGACGCCCTCCAGCGCGGGCTCAAGGTGGTCGACTCGACGGCCTTCAGCCTCTGCATGGACAACGGCATCGACATGCGCGTGTTCGGCATGGAGCCGGCGGGCAACGTCACGCGCGCGCTGCTCGGCGAGTCGATCGGCACGCTCGTCAGCGTCTGAGCGACGGGGCGCCCCGCACTAGACTCGATCTGACGTACCGAACGAATGGAGTGACCGTGATCGCCGAGATCCTGGCCGACACGTCCGCCCGCATGGACCGCGCCGTGGAGGCCGCGAAGGACGACTTCGCGACCGTGCGCACGGGACGCGCGAACCCCCAGCTCTTCCAGAAGATCCTGGTCGACTACTACGGGTCGCCGACGCCGCTGTCGCAGCTGGCGTCGCTGAACACGCCCGAAGCACGCACGCTCGTCGTGACGCCGTACGACAAGTCGGCACTGAAGGCGATCGAACAGGCGATTCGCGACATGCCGAACCTGGGCGCGAACCCCACGAACGACGGCAACATCATCCGTGTCACGATGCCCGAACTGACGGCGGACCGCCGCAAGGAGTACGTGAAGCTCGTGCGCTCGAAGGGTGAAGACGCGAAGGTGCACCTCCGCGGCATCCGTCGCAAGGCGAAGGACGAGCTCGACGCTCTCAAGAGCGAGGTCGGCGAGGACGATCTCGTTCGCGCCGAGAAGGAGCTCGACGGCGTCACGCGCAGCCATGTCGACGAGATCGATGAGGCTCTGAAGCGCAAAGAAGCCGAGCTTCTCGAGGTCTGAGGACGTGCCCACCACCGACTCGCCAGGGGATGCCGGGACCGGAGGCGCTTCGGACCCGGAGGGGGATCGTACGCGCTCCGCAAGCCCGGCGAGCTTCCAGGCTCACGTGCGCGCCGCGCGCACCGAGATCGAGCACCAGATGGACCGGGCTCGGGCGGACTTCGAAGAAGTCACAGATCGCATCAACGCGCGCACCGGTCGCAACCTTCTGATGGCGATCCTCATCGGCCTCGCCGTCGGAGCGGTCGTGCTGGGCTCGTTGCTCTTCATCAAGTGGCTCTTCCTCGTCTTCGCCGTGCCGGTGTGTCTGCTCGGAGTGTTCGAGTTCAGCCGCGCGTTGCAGACGGCGGGCCGGCGCGTCGATGTGTGGCCGCAGATCGTCGCCGGCGCGGTCATCATGCTGTCGGCCTTCTTCGCCGGCCACCTGACCCATTGGGCGCTCACCTTCGGCGCTGTCACCGCGGTGATCGTCTGGCGGCTTCTCGCCCAGATGGTGGCTCGTGACGGCCGCCGCTACGGCGAGGTCCTCGGCGATGTGCTGATCGCCGGCTTCCTCCCGCTGTACGTGCCGTTCCTCGCCAGCCTCGCGCTCGTCCTGCTCCGCCAAGACCAGGGCGAGTACTGGGTGCTCGGCATGCTGATCGCGGTCGTCGCGACCGACACCGGGGCCTACGCGTCCGGGCTCGCGTTCGGATCGCATCCGATGGCCCCGCGCATCAGCCCGAAGAAGACCTGGGAAGGGTTCGCCGGGGGAGCCGTCGCGACGCTCGTCGCCTCTGTCCTGTGGGCGCTGTTCATGCTCGGCATCCCGTGGTGGGCCGGCGTGGTCTTCGGACTGCTGATCTTGGGATGTGCAACCGTGGGCGACCTCGGCGAGTCGATGATCAAGCGCGATCTGGGCATCAAGGACATGAGCTCGTGGCTGCCGGGCCACGGCGGCGTACTCGACCGACTGGACTCGATTCTGCCCTCCGCCGCAGCCGCTCTCGCCCTTTACTTCCTCTTCTTCCCCCTGGTGGTCTCATGAACGACGCCCCCGAGACGAGCGCGACGCCGTTTCCGCTGACAACCGGCCGCACCCGCGGCTACCGTGCGGATGCGGTCGACGACTTCCTCGCCCGTGCTCGCGCCGCGTTCGAGTCCGGCGACTCGACGGAGATCGATGCGTCGGCCGTCCGCACGGCCGCGTTCCCGCTGGTGCGCCGCGGATACCAGGTTGCGGCGGTGGATGCCGCGCTCAGTCGCATCGAAGACGCGTTCGCCGCCCGTGAGCGCGAGCAGGCGCTGTCGCGCCGTGGCGCTCGGGCGTGGGTCGGACAGTCGCGCAAGCTGGCCCAGGAGGTGCTCGATCGCCTCACCCGCCCCAAGGGGCGCCGCTTCCGTCGTGTCGGGCTGCTGCGCTTCGGCTACCGGGTCGACGAGGTCGATCTGGTCGCCGACAAGATCGCCCGCTTCCTCGAGAACGGCGAAGCCGTGACCGTCGACCAGGTGCGCTCCGTCGCCTTCCGCATGCAGCGGCGGGGCTACAGCGAGGCGCAGGTCGACGCCGTCCTCGACGCGACGGTCGAGGTCATGCTCGCCGTCGTCTGAGCCGACCCGCCTGACACGCCCAACGCCGGGCGCTAGAATCGGAGGACTGTGACTGCCGACGCCGATCTGACGCCCGCCAGCGCCGACGTCCCTGCGACGCGTGCCGCGCGGAGGAACCACGTCGCCGGGCGTCGCGTCCGTCCAGCCGCGACGACGGCAAAGTGGTCGCGCCGACGCGGCGTCATGAGCGTCTTCGCGGTCCTGGCCGTTCTCGGCTTCGGCGCCGCCTACATCGGCCCGATGACGGCGGCGAGCCCGCGCGCGCACGCCGCAGAGGTGGCTCCGATCTCCCTCTATGCGTCCACCATCGCGAACGCACAGGCTTACCTCGCCGCATCCGACCAGACAGTCGGACTCGGACGAGACGGCGTCGTGTACAGCGTGTACGTCACACCCAAGCCCACCCCCACCCCGACGCCGTCAGCGGCGACGGGGTCGTCCGCGTCGAGTTCGTCGTGGTCGCCTCCGTTCGTCGCACCCGATCCGGGCACGGCGCAGTCGATCGCCTACGCCATGGTGCAGCAACGCGGTTGGGGCGACGACGAGTTCGCCTGCCTGGTGGCGCTGTGGAACAAGGAGTCCGGATGGCGTGTGGGCGCGTACAACGCCGGAAGCGGTGCCTACGGCATTCCGCAGGCGCTTCCGGGAAGCAAGATGGCATCCGCGGGCGCCGATTGGGAGACCAACCCCGCCACGCAGATCGCCTGGGGTCTCGGCTACATCGGCGGACGCTACAGCAGCCCGTGCGGGGCGTGGTCGCACTCACAGTCCACGGGGTGGTACTGAGAAGATGCCGCGCGCGAACCGACGGCAGCCCTCACCAGCCGACGATTCGTTCGATCGGCTGCTGAGCGGCTGGAAGCGCACCGAGAGCCGGCGCGGCGCGGAATGGACCGTACAACCCGTGAGCGCCGTACAGGCGCAGAAGAACTACACGTGTCCCGGGTGCGGTCGGTCGATCTCGCCCGGCACGGCCCACGTGGTGGTGTGGCGTGCCGATGGCGTCCTGGGCGACGCCGCGGATCTGGCCGCGCGTCGGCACTGGCACACGGCTTGTTGGAAGGTGGCATGAGATGGAGATTCGCGGACCGGTGCTTTTGCCCGCCCGGCGTGAGGAGATCGAGCTTCAGACCCTCGACGGGTTGACCCTCGTGGGCGAACTCGCCCTTCCCGAACAGCGCGACCCCGTCGCGACGCTCGTGACACTGCATCCGCTGCCGACGGCCGGCGGGTTCATGGACTCGCACATCCTGAGAAAGGCAGCCGGACGGCTGCCGGCTCTGGCCGACCTTGCGGTCCTGCGCTTCAACACGCGCGGCACGACATCGCCCCGCGGAACGAGTGAGGGAGCCTTCGACGGCGGACGCGCCGAAGAGTTCGACGTCGCCGCGGCGCTCGCTTTCGTCGAGGCGCGAGGGCTGCCGCATCCTTGGCTAGTGGGATGGTCTTTCGGTACCGAGCTCGCTCTCAAATACGGCCGGGATCACGCGATCGACGGCGTCATCCTGCTCTCACCGCCGTTGCATCGTGCGACGGCAGAGGACGTCGCCGCGTGGCAGGGGGAGTCTCGGCAGCTGGTGGCGCTGATCCCGGAGTTCGACGACTACCTTCGCCCTGAGCAGGCTCGGGACCGCTTCGCGCCGGTCGACCACGCGAGAGTGATCGCCGTCGACGGGGGCAAGCATCTCTGGGTGGGGGAGACGCAGACCCGCCGCGTTCTGACGGAGATCGTCGCAGCCGTCAACCCGGACGCGCTGCCCCTCGCCACCGAATGGGACGAGGGATAGGACTCAGCGCTCGTTCTGACGGGGAATGATGACCTGCCGGTAGATGATCAGGACGCTGGCCGCGACAGGAATCGCGATGAGCGCGCCGAGAAGCCCGAGGAGGGCGCCGCCGGCCAATGCGGCGATCACGACGACGGCGCCGGGCACCGACACGGCACGATTCATGATGCGCGGCGACAGGATGTAAGCCTCCACCTGCATGTACACGACGTACCAGACGAGTGCCACGATCGCCGTCAGAGGCGAGCTGAGCCCGGGGATGAGACAGGTGAGCACGATGATCGCCGAGCCGGTGAGGGTGCCGACGAGGGGGATCAGCGAGAAGAAGAACGCGATCACCGCCAAGACGGCCGGGAACGGGGCGCCGATGATCGAGAGGAACGCGGCGCTGAGCACACCGTTGATCGCACCGAGCGTGACCTGACCCATGACGTAGTGACCCACGGATGCGGTGATCTGCTCGGAGAGATCGATGTATCGCGCGCGCTTCGAGGCGGGCACGAGCTGAGCGGCAGCCGCCTTCAGCGAAGGGGTCGAGGCCGTGAAGTAGATCGTGAGGATCAGGATGATGATCGCGCCGGTGATGAGCGAGATGATCGAGGCGCCGATGCCGAGGATCACGTTGCCGGCAGAGGTGCCGATCTGAGCGAAGTCCAGGCTGTTGAACCAGTCGGATGCGTACTTGAACGCCATGTCGACGTCCAGCGCGGGGAAGGTCGAGTGCAGCCACTTCGACAGATCGTCGACGGGGTTCCATGACCCGTTGACTGCGCTGTCGATGAGGCGCTGGACCTGTGTGATCAGCTGCGCGATCTGCCCCACGAGGACCGGGATGACGATCAGCACGATGCCGGTGAACACCGCCAGCACGGCGGCGAAGGTGATCAGAAGCGCTGCCCACCGCGGCAGACGGCGGCGCTCGAGCCAGCTCACGAGAGGATCGAGGCCGAGCGCCAGGAAGAGAGCCGTCCCCACGTACAGCAGAATCGTCGACAGCGACTGCACGCTGGAGATGAGCAGGATGCCGACCCCGACGCCGAGAGTGGCGACGAGAGCCGTTCGGAACGGATGCTGCAGCTTCATGGTGATGTCAGAATACGCACCGAGCGGCGCTTTTCCCGTCAACACGGCCACGCAGTTCCACCGCAGGGCGAGGGTGCTCCCGGGCGACGCACAGCAGGATGTCGCTAGGCTGGAATGTCGATTGCGCGCCGCGATCCCGTCTGCGGTGCGCGCGGGAGGTGTCTTACGTGCGTTTCGTCTGGGCTGTGACAGCCTTCGTGCTGGCTGCGGTCATGATCGGTGCCGGCATCGCCCAGCGCACCGTGCTGCAGGGTCCGCGCACCGAGAGCGAGACGATCTCCGTCACCGGCGACGCGCCGTACATCCTGATCGACGGCAGCGTGCTCAACAGCCACAGCGGATCGCAGACTCTCCGCGTTCAGGAAGCGGGCACGATTTTCGCGTCCTACGGGCGCACGGCCGACCTGAAAGCGTGGTTGACGCCCTCGTCGTACACCCACGTGAACCTCGACGGGGGCGCCACCACGACGACAGCGGTCGCGGCGAAGAACCCGCCCGCGGCCGGCAGCGCGCCGATCACGCCCGTCGGCTCCGACCTCTGGCTGGACGAGTTCCAGCAGGACGACGTCCTCATCACCCCTCTGCAGCTTCCCGCGGACATGAGCCTGCTCGTCGCCACTGACGGAGTGAAGCCGGCACCGAGCAGCCTCACCCTCAGCTGGCCGACGGGCGCGACCACTCCCTGGGCGGGGCCGCTCATCGTGCTGGGCAGCATCTTCCTGCTGGTCGGCATCATCGTGTACGTCCTCGGCGTGCGACATGCGCGCCGATCGCGGGGACCGCGCCGCAAGGGCCTTCCCATGCCCGTGACCGAGCCCATCGACGTCGCGGTCACGGATGCCGACAAGGGTGTCATCAGCGCCACGCCCTCGCGGCGTCAGCTGACGCGCGGCAAGCGCGCACTGCTCGCGGCTCCGGCCCTCGGCGTCGCCGCGTTGCTGTTCACCGGCTGCACCGCGGACGCATGGCCTCAGCTGGCCGGCACCCCGACCCCCACGGCATCCGAGAGCGTCGTCGTGCCGCAGGATCAAGGACAGCCCGCCGTGACGCAGCAGCAAGGCGAGCGCATCCTCACGCGGATCTCCGAGCAGGTGGCGAAGGCAGACGCCGCGAAGGATCCTGCGGCGGCCGCGCTGCGGTTGACGGGATCGGCACTGGCGGCTCGAGAGACCGACTACAAGCTGCGCGACGTCGCCGGGCACACCGCGCTGAACGCCGTGCCGGACAAGCCGGTGAAGATCATTCTCCCCGAGGCCTACGACGGGTGGCCGCGCACGTTCTTCGCTGTCATCGAGACGGGGGACGTCATTCTGAGCGTGACCCAGGAGGACCCCTGGTCTCCGTACAAGGTGAGCAGGGAAGCCGAGCTGGTGTCGCAGGCCAGTCTCAACCTCGCGCCCTCCTACGTCGGCGCGATCTCCATCGACCCGGAGTCGCCGTTCCTCGCGCTGGCTCCCAACAAGGTGGCCGCGGCCTACGCCGACATCCTCACCAACGGCGACAGCAGCGCGTTCGCAGCACAGTTCGACTCGACGAACGACCCCTTCCGCAAGCTGGTCGCGGACAACCGCGCCACGCGACTGCAGGCGTTCAATCAGACCGGGGCGCAGACCGGGACGCTGACCTACGCCGCATCCGCCGGCCCGGACGAACCCATCTCGCTCGCCACGCTGGATTCGGGAGCGATCGTCGCGGTGACCGTGCATGAAAGCGACACGGTCAAGCCCACGAACACCGACGCGGTCATCAAGCTCGACAACAACGCAATCGTGCAGTCCCTCACCGGAGTGAATCAGTCCTCGACCGGTTTCACGACGACCTTCGTCGACCAGCTCTTCTTCTTCGTCCCTTCTCAGAGTTCCAGCAAGCGCATTCAGCTGCTGGGATACTCGACCTCCATCCTCGACGCGAAAGTAGCCCCCTAAGTGAGCGATCCCACCTCGGGCGCCGTGCTGCGCGGTGCCGTCGACCTGTCGTCTTTGCGTTCGCGCCCGTCGGCACCGGCCGGTACGGCGTCGCCGGCCGCGGGCTCCCGCGCGTCGCTGATCTTCGATGCCACCGACGAGAGCTTCGGCCAGGTGCTCGAGCTGTCGCGATCCGTGCCGGTCGTGGTCGACTTGTGGGCCGAGTGGTGTGGCCCCTGCAAGCAGCTGAGCCCGATTCTCGAGAAAGTCGTGACCGAGCTCGACGGACGTGTGGTGCTCGCCAAGGTCGATGTCGACGCGAACCCTCAGCTCGCCCAGGGCTTCCGCGCGCAGTCGATCCCCATGGTCGTCGCCCTCGTCGCGGGGCAGCCCGTTCCGCTGTTCACCGGCGCGGTGCCGGAGCAGCAGGTCCGCGACGTCTTCGCCCAGCTGCTGCAGCTGGCTGCCCAGAACGGCGTCACGGGCACGGTCCCCGTCGACGGGGCGTCCGAGCCGGAATCCGACGAGCCCGTCCTGCCCCCGCGGCACCAAGAGGCGTTCGATGCGATCGAAGCGGGTGACTACGCGCGTGCCGTCGCGGCGTACGAAGCGGCGCTTGCGGAGAACCCGCGCGACGACGAGGCTCGGGCCGGTCTCGGCCAGGTACGTCTCCTGCAGCGCGTCCAGGGCCTGGATCTCCAGCAGGCACGGGATGCCGCGGCATCCGCGCCCCGCGACATCGATGCGCAGTTCGCCGTGGCCGACCTCGACGTCGTCGGCGGTCACGTCGACGACGCGTTCGCGCGCCTGCTCGACCTGTTCGCCGTGCTACCCGCGGATGAGCGCGGCGCCGTGCGCGACCGCCTCGTCGAGCTCTTCGGACTGATCGGCGACGGCGACCCGCGCGTCATCCGCGCCCGTGGTCGTCTGACCTCACTGCTGTTCTGACACGGAACGTTCCGGCACCGGTCGCCGGCTGTTAGGCGGAGCGGCCGAGCCAGAGCACACCGAGCGGCGGCAGAACGAGCGTCGCGCGCCCGTTGTCATCGGCGTGCACGGTCCCGAAGTTGCCCACTCCGGAGCCGCCGTAGGCCTCCGCATCGGAGTTGAGCAGTTCCCGCCACGCTCCGCCGGCGGGCAGGTCCAGGGCGTAGTCGTGAAGGGGAACACCGGAGAAGTTGCAGATGACGACCACGGTGTTGCCCCGGTCGTCATCCCGGGCGAAGGCGATGACGTTCGGGTTCCAGGTGGGGGCCCCGAGGCGCCGGAAGGCGGAGCCGTCGCTGTCGCGCGCCCACAGCGGTGAGTTCTCCCGGTAGACGCGATTGAGCGCAGCCACGAAGTCGAGGAGCTGACGGTGCGGCGGCTGATCGAGCATCCACCAGTCCAGTCCTCGCCCCTCCGACCATTCGGACAGCTGCCCGAAGTCCTGGCCCATGAACAGCAGCTGCTTGCCCGGATGACCCCACATGTACGCCAGGAAGGCGCGGGTGTTGGCGAGCTTCTGCCAGTGATCACCCGGCATCCGTGTGAACAACGTGCCCTTCCCGTGAACGACCTCGTCATGGCTGATCGGAAGGACGAAGTGTTCGCTGAAGGCGTACACGAAGGAGAAGGACAGTTCGCCCTCATGATGGCCGCGGTACATGGGGTCACGCTTGATGTACTCGAGCGAGTCGTTCATCCAGCCCATGTTCCACTTGAGACCGAAGCCGAGGCCTCCGGCGCTCGTGGGCGCCGTGACGCCCGGGTAGCTGGTGGACTCCTCCGCGATCATGGCGATGCCGGGGTAACGCTTGTATGCGGTGGCGTTGACCTCCTGAAGGAACCGGATGGCCTCCAGGTTCTCGCGACCGCCGTAGATGTTCGGCTCCCACTCGCCGGCTTCGCGCGAATAGTCGAGGTAGAGCATCGAGGCCACGGCATCGACGCGCAGCCCGTCGACGTGGAACTCCTCGAACCAGTACAACGCGTTGGCCACGAGGAAGTTGCGCACCTCGTTGCGGCCGTAGTCGAAGATGAGCGTGCCCCAGTCCTTGTGCTCGCCACGGCGGGGATCGGGGTGCTCGTAGAGGGGGTCGCCGTCGAAGCGGGCGAGAGCGAAGGCGTCTTTCGGGAAATGGCCCGGAACCCAGTCCATGATGACGCCGAAGCCGCCCTGGTGCAGGCGGTCGATCAGATAGCGCAGGTCGTCGGGGCTGCCGAAACGGCTCGTCGGCGCGTAGTAGCCACTGACCTGATAGCCCCATGAGCCGCCGAACGGATGCTCGGCCAGCGGCAGGAACTCGACGTGGGTGTAGCCGGTCTCGGTGAGATAAGCGATCAGGGGCTCGGCCGCGTCCCGGTAGCCGAGTCCGGGTCGCCACGACCCGAGGTGGAGCTCGTACGTCGACATCGGCTGGGACAGGACATCGCGGCCGGCGCGGGCGGCCATCCACTCCTCGTCGCCCCAGCTGTACGCGCTTTCGGTCACGACGGAGCCGGTCGCCGGCGGGACCTCGGCACGCTGGGCCATCGGATCGGCCTTGAGAATCCAGCCGCCGTGGCGCGTGAGGATCTCGTACTTGTAGACCGTGCCGGCAGTGAGCCCGGGCACGAACAACTCCCAGACACCGCTGGAGCCGAGGCTGCGCAGCGCGTGCCCCTGGCCGTCCCACGCGTTGAAGTCGCCGACCACGCGAACCGCGCGCGCATTCGGAGCCCACACGGCGAACGACACACCGCTGATGCCGTCGTAATGACGCACGTGCGCGCCGAGTGCCTGCCAGAGCTGCTCGTGCCGACCCTCCGCGATCAGGTGGCGGTCGACGTCGCCCAGGGTCGGAAGGTGACGGTAGGGATCGTCGACGCGGTAGTCGGCACCGCCCTCGTAGGTGGCCACCAACTCGTACACCCGCGGCTGTGTCGGGCTTTCGCCCTCCCAGATTCCTCCGCGCACGTGATCGAGCGCGATCTCGGTGCCGTCGTCCGCGACGGCCGTCACCGACGACGCCATCGGCCGACGCGCACGGATGACCCACGATCCATCGGCGCGCTGATGCGGACCGAGGACGTCGTGCGGGGCGTGATACGAACCCGTCGCGACCGTGTCGAGGACCTCGTCCGAGATATCGCTCATCGCGTCTCCTTCACGTGCAGGATGTGAACGGGTTCGTCGAATGCGTCGAGACGGACGAAGTTGTCCTGATTCCAGGTCCAGCTCGCGCCGGTCACGAGGTCTTCGACGACGTAGTCGGCGCCGCGGGCAACGCCGAACACGGTGGAGTCGATGTGCACCGTGGTCTGGCGGGTCGAATGCGGGTCGACATTGGCGACGACGATGATCGTGTCGTCCACGCCGTCGACGCTCAGCGCCGCGGGAAGGTGCTTGACGTAGACGAGGATCGCGTCGTCGTCGCTCCAGTGGAGAGAGACGTCACGCAGCTGTCGCAGCGCCGGATGAGCGCGGCGGATCTCGTTGAGGCGCGTCAGGTAGGGCGCGATGGAAAGGCCCTGGGATGCCGCGGCATCCCAGTCGCGCAACTTGTACTCGTACTTCTCGTTGTCGATGTTCTCTTCCGACCCCGGCCGGGCCACGTTCTCGATCAGCTCGTAGCCGGCGTACACGCCGTAGGAGGCGCCGGCGGTGGCGGCCAGGGCTGCCCGGATCTTGTAGGCGGGGCGCCCCCCGTACTGGAGGTACTCGGTGAGGATGTCAGGCGTGTTGACGAAGAGATTAGGCCGCATGAAGTCGGCGGTGTCGTGGGACACCCAGCGAAGGAACTCCTCCAACTCCGCCTTGGTGTTGCGCCACGTGAAGTACGAGTAGCTCTGCTGGAAGCCGGCCTGCGCGAGCGCCTGAAGAGGAGCTGGACGAGTGAAGGCCTCGGCCAGGAAGATCACGTCCGGGTGCTCGGCATTCACCGTGGCGATGAGCCATTCCCAGAACTGCAGCGGCTTCGTGTGCGGGTTGTCCACGCGGAAGATCTTCACGCCCTGCGCGATCCAGTGCCGGACGATGCGGAGGACTTCGGCGCGAATGCCCGCAGGATCGTTGTCGAAGTTGATCGGGTAGATGTCCTGGTACTTCTTCGGGGGATTCTCCGCGTAGGCGATCGTGCCGTCGGGCAAGGTGGTGAACCACTCCGGGTGAGCAGCGACCCACGGGTGATCGGGCGCCGCCTGAAGAGCGAGGTCGAGCGCGACCTCGAGTCCCTCGGTCCGCGCCGCACGGACGAAGGCCCGGAAGTCTGCGAGGGTGCCCAGGTCGGGGTGCACCGTGTCGTGGCCGCCGGCTGCCGACCCGATGGCCCACGGCGAGCCGGGATCGCCCGCGGCGGCGGTCAGCGTGTTGTTGGGTCCCTTGCGGTTGACCTCGCCGATGGGGTGAATCGGCGGCAGGTACAGCACGTCGAAGCCCATCGCGGCGACCGCCGGCAGCCGCTTGGTGGCCGTGCGGAAGGTGCCGCTCTTGATCGATCCGTCCTTCAATCGCTTCGCGCCCTCGGACCGAGGGAAGAACTCGTACCAGGCGCCGACGCCCGCGCGCTCCCGCTCCACGAGCAGCTCGAGATCGGGGCCCACGGTGACGAGCGACTGCAGGGGACGTGCGTCGAAGTACGCGGCGATCGCGGGGTCGCGGACGATGGCCAACGCCTCGTCATCGCTCGTCTCCGGGTCGCGCAGCGCGCCGGCGGCAGCGCTCAACGCCTTGCGTTCGGCTGCCGGGCGATCCTTCTCCCGCGCCGCATCGGCGAACAGTCTCGCGCCCATCTCGCGCATGAGCGGGGTGTCGACCCCCGCCGCGATCTTCACGTCGGCCGCGTGCTCCCACGTCGCGACATCGTCGCCGAACGCTTCGAAGCGGAACCGCCAGATGCCCTCTTCCAGGGGAGCGATGTCGACGCTCCAGCGGTCGAAGCCGTCGCCGCGTGCAGACAGCCGGTGCAACGACTCCTCTCCGGAGGGGGAGAAGAGCCGCACGTGCACGCCGATGAGGTCGTGGCCCTCGCGGAAGGCGGTGACGGTGAACGCAACGGCTTCGCCGGAGAAGGCGGATGGCCGAAACAGCGCGTCCGGCACGGACGGGTGCGGCAGTGCCATCGGGATCCGTCCCGCCCGCGTGTCGGTGACGCCCCGCCAGACGGTGACCGGGCGGACCGGAATCTGTGCAGCGCTGCGCAGCGTCGTCGCGCGAGGAGGAACGGAGGGAGCGGAGCGCGTCGTCGAAGCCACGTCTCGAACCTACCGCCGAACACCGAACGGGCACACCACTCGGCGTCCGGTTCGCGTCATTGCATCCGGAACAGATGCAGAGCGGTTCCGGGGAGGGTGAGCACGGCGCCCGGCGCGAACAGCGGCTCGGTCGTGTCGGGACGGTCAGGCACGCTGGACCACAGTGACACGTAGCCGCTCACGCCCTCGATCGTGGGAAGCGTGACCTCGACCGGCCTCTCGGTGCCGTGCACGACCAGGAGGATCCGGTTCGGGTCCTCCTCTTCCGGCGTGGATGCCGCGTCATACTGCAGGGTCCGGTGAGCGGGATCGGTCCACCGCTCGATCGACATCGTCTCGCCGTTCTCGTCGTACCAGTCGATGACCGACGCGCTGGGGACGACGTGAGCGTCGCGGGCGAAACGGCGCGGTCGCAGGGCGGGGTTGTCGCGGCGCAGCTGAATGAGACGGCGGACGTGGGCCTGCAGGTCCTCCTGCCAGGGTGCGTGCTCCCAGTTGACCCACGTGAGAGGAGAGTCGTGGCAGTAGGCGTTGTTGTTCCCTCGCTGGGTCCGGCCGGCCTCGTCTCCCGCCGTCATCATCGGCACGCCGGCCGACAGCAGCAGCGTTCCCATGAGGTTGCGCATGGCCTTGCGGCGCGTCGCGAGGATCGTGTCGTCGTCGGTGCGGCCTTCGGCGCCGTGGTTGAAGGACCGGTTGGTGTCGGCCCCGTCACGGTTCTGCTCGCCGTTGCCGAGGTTGTGCTTGACGTCGTAGGAGACGAGGTCGCGCAGCGTGAACCCGTCGTGCGCCGTGACGAAGTTGATGCTCGCGAGCGGCCCGCGTTCCGCGGTGAAGGTGTTCGATGAGCCGGCGAGCCGCGTCGCGAACCCTCCGATGCCGACGGGGGATGTCGACGCGCGGCGGGCGTAGTCGATGTCGCTCAGCCAGAAGTTGCGGACGCGGTCGCGGTAGCGGTCGTTCCATTCGGCCCAGCCGCTCCCGAAGTTACCCGTCTGCCAGCCGCCCATACCGACGTCCCATGGCTCGGCGATCATCTTCAGATCCGCGAGCGCCGGGTCCTCGACGATGGCCCGCAGCAGCGGGTGATGGGGATCGAAGGCGTTGTCACTCCCACGACCGAGGGTCACGGCCAGGTCGAAGCGGAAACCGTCGATCTGCACGTTGTCGGCCCAGTACCGCAGGGAGTCCAGCACCAGACGCGCGGCGGCGTCGGTCGCCGTGTTGACGGCGTTTCCGCAGCCTGTGACGTCGATGTACGCGCCGTCGTCTTCCTGTCGGTAGTAGCCCCGGTTGTCGATGCCGCGGAAGCTGGATCTCGGTCCGCCCAGACCGAGCTCGGACGTGTGGTTGTACACCACGTCGAGGATGACCTCGATGCCCGCCGCATGGAGGTCGCGCACCATGGTCTTCACCTCCCGCAGCACGGCATCCGGGCCGGCGGCGACGGCCTCCGCCGTCGCGTACGGGGCGTGTGCGCTGAAGAAGTTGAGAGTGTTGTAGCCCCAGTAGTTCGTCAGTCCCTGATGCAGAAGACGGGGCTCCGTCTCGAACGCGTGGATCGGCAGGAGTTCGACGGCCGTCACGCCGAGATCCCGCAGGTGCGCGATCATCGCCGGATGGCCGAGTCCCGCGTAAGTGCCGTGCAATGCCGGCGGGATGTCCGGGTGCCGCTTGGTGAGACCCTTCACGTGCGCCTCGTAGATGACGGTGCGGTCCATCGGCGTGTGTGGGCGCGGCACGTCGTTCCAGTCGAATGCGTCATCGACGACGGCCGCGCGCCACTGGCCGATGCGCACGGGCACGAGTCCTCGCGCATAGGGGTCGAGGAGCAGGCTCTCCGGGTTGAAGGTCTGCCCGGGACCGGACGGTCCTGTCACGCGAAGCGCGTAGCACGCCCCTACGCGCAGATCCGGTGTCGTCACCTGCCAGACATCGCCTCCCGCGGGGGCCAACGGGATGGTCGCGATGATCCAGTCGAGATCATCCGCGTCGAAGACGACGAGATCGATGCCGGTCGCATCCTCCGACCACACGCGCAGAGTCCCGCCTTCGGCGCCGAGGGTGACGCCGAGCCGGTCGAAGGCGGGTCCGAGGAAGGGAGCGGGCGTGGCAGGGTGGGCTTCGGCGACACGGGACGGCTTCGGGCTGGCCATGCGCTCTAGAGTAGTGACGCGGTGAGTCCGCGTCGTCACGAGGGCGGGAGCGTCATGTCGATCTACCTCGATCATGCGGCGTCGACGCCCCTGCGTGACAGCGCCCGCGTCGCATGGATGGCGGCGGCGACGCTGACGGGCAATGCGTCCTCGGTGCACGGTGCCGGACAGGCCGCACGACGACTGCTGGAGGAGTCGCGCGAGCGCATCGCCGCCGTGCTCGGCTGCGACCCGATCGAGGTGGTGCTCACCTCCGGTGGGACCGAAGGCATCAACCTGGCGCTGAAGGGTCTGTGGTGGAGCAAGCCCGATGATCGAGACGCCGTCGTCCTGCCCGACGGCGAGCACCATGCGAGCGTGGACACCGTGGATTGGCTGCGCCTGCGGGGCGCCCGCGTGCGCGCGGTCGCTCTCGATTCAGTCGGGCACATTCCTCTCGACCGATTCCGAACGGCGCTGAGCGCCCCCGACCCCGCGGCCCTGGCGACCGCGCTGGTCGCCAACAACGAGGTGGGTACGGTCCAGGATGCCGCTCAGCTGGCGGCATCCGCCGCGGCCGCCGACGTGCCGCTGCACCTCGACGCCGTCGCCGCGATGGGTCACCTGCCGGTGTCCTTCTCCACGTGGCGCGGCGATGCCCCACCGGGCGCCGGTCTGGTGGCCCTCAGCATCTCGGGGCACAAGGTCGGTGCTCCCGTCGGAACGGGCGCCGTCGTCGTCTCACGCCATGCCCGTATCGCAGCGCTGCTGCACGGCGGAGGCCAGCAACGCGGACTGCGCTCGGGCACGCCGGACATCGCCGGAGCCGCGGCGCTCGCCGTCGCCCTCGAAGACGCCGAGACCGAACGCGTCAGCGAACAGACACGGCTGGCGGCGCTGGGAGATCGGCTGCTGTCCGGCATCCGGGCCGCGATCCCGCAGGCCGAGTTACTGGGCGATGCCCGAGATCGCCTGGCAGGCAATGTGCACGTCCATCTGCCGGGCGCGATGGGGGAGACGTTGCTGTTCCTTCTCGATCAGGAAGGGATCTCGGTCTCGACCGGGTCTGCGTGCCAGGCCGGTGTCGCTGAACCCTCGCACGTCGTCCTCGCTCTGGGGCGCGACGAGGCCGTCGCGCGCTCGGTGCTGCGGATTACCCTCGGCCGCACCACCGCGCCGAGTGATGTCGATGCTCTGATCGCGGCGCTTCCGCTGGCCTATGCCCGGGCGACCAGTGCCGCCCGGCCGCGCGGACTCGGAGCCGCGGGCGTGCAGCCCTCGTAGACTGGAGCGATGCGTATCCTGGCGGCCATGAGCGGCGGCGTCGATTCCGCCGTGGCCGCTGCACGCGCCGTGGATGCCGGTCACGACGTCGTCGGCGTCCATCTCGCCCTCTCGCGTGCCGGTGGCACCCTGCGAACGGGAAGCCGCGGCTGCTGCACGATCGAAGACGCGATGGATGCGCGCCGGGCGGCCGATCGGCTCGGCATCCCCTTCTACGTCTGGGATTTCTCCGAGCGGTTCCGCGACGACGTCATCGACGATTTCATCGCCGAGTATCGCGCGGGTCGGACGCCGAACCCGTGCATGCGCTGCAACGAGAAGATCAAGTTCGCAGCTCTGCTCGAGCGTGCGCTCGAGCTCGGCTTCGACGCGGTGTGCACCGGTCACTACGCGATGATCGTCGATACACCCGACGGACGCGAACTGCACCGGGCGAGCGACGAGGCCAAGGATCAGTCCTACGTCTTGGGGGTGCTGACGGCCTCACAGCTGGCCCACACCTACTTTCCGCTGGGGTCGACGCCCTCCAAGGCCCTCGTCCGTGCCGAAGCAGCAGAGCGCGGCCTGACGGTCGCCCAGAAGCCCGACAGCCACGACATCTGCTTCATCCCCGACGGCGATACCCGCGGGTGGCTTGCCGAAAAGGTCGGCACCGCGCACGGCGACATCATCCACCGTGACGGCGCGGTCGTGGGAAGCCACGACGGCGCGCACGGGTACACGGTCGGACAGCGTCGCGGTCTGCAGCTGGGCGTTCCCGCGTCCGATGGCAAGCCGCGCTTCGTCCTCGAGGTCCGTCCCGTCTCGAACACGGTCGTCGTCGGCCCGAAGGAAGCGCTGGCCACGGCGGAGATCGCCGGCTCCCGTCATAGCTGGGCCGGCCGAGCCCCGGCGGATGCCGAGTTCTTCTGCCAGGTGCAGATCCGCGCCCACGCCGACCCCGTGAGGGCGTCGGCCGTGGTCCGCGACGGCATCGTCACGGTGCGCCCAGATGCCCCCTTCGACGGCGTCGCGCCGGGTCAGACCGCGGTGCTCTACGACGGCACGCGGGTGATCGGGCAATTCACGGTCGACCGCACGGTCTCGGCCGTCCCCATCGCGGGTTGAGCTCGACCCCCGTCAGCGTGCGACCGCCGGCACCGGGCCACGCGCGGCGCGCAAGGAGCAGGGCGATGTCGGCCGCCCCACCTACACTGGCCGGGTGACGGATGATGAAGTCTCCCTTCCGACGAACCTCGACGACGCCCGCCTCGACGCGGAGCGATTGACCGACCTCATCCTCGGCGCCCGCGACGCGTACTACGGGCGCGACGCCGAGATCGTCGACGACGCGACCTACGACGGGTGGATGCGGCGGCTCGAAGCAGTGGAGCGCGCCTTCCCCGAGGTGCAGGGACAGGATTCGCCGACGCAGTCGGTGGGCGCGGCGCAGAGCTCGATGTTCGCGCCCGTCGAACACGCCGAGCGCATGCTCAGCCTCGACAACGTCTTCAGCGCGGACGAGCTGCGAGACTGGTGCACGAAGACATCGGCTGCCGCGGGACGACACGTCCGTTGGCTGCTGGAGCTGAAGATCGACGGCCTGGCCATCAATCTCCGCTACGAGCACGGCGTTCTCGTGTCGGCCGCCACCCGCGGCGACGGACGAGTGGGCGAGGACGTCACCGTCAATGCGCTCCAGGTCGCGGGCATTCCTGCACGACTCGCGGGTGAAGGGCATCCTCCGATCGTGGAGGTGCGCGGCGAGGTCTACATCCCCGTCGCGGCCTTCGACGAACTCAACGCTCTCCAGGCCCGGTTGCGCGAGCGTGTCATCACGGACGGTCGTGAGCGCGGAGGCGACGAGGAGAAGCTCACCCGAAGCGCCGCCCGCCGATTCCCGGCATTCGCGAACCCGCGAAACGCGGCCAGCGGCGGGCTTCGCCAGCAACTCGACAAGAAAAGCGGCATGGAGCTCGAAGCCGGACGCGCCCGGCTCGCATCGCTGCGGCTGCTCGTCCATGGGATCGGGGCGTGGCCGGAGCCGCCCGTGTCCTCGCAGAGCGAGGTCTACGCACTGCTCGCGACGTGGGGGCTGCCGACGAGCACGTCTTTCCGCACCGCGGACGACATCGACGGCGTGGCGGCGTTCGTCGCGTACTACGGCGAGCATCGCCACGACGTCGAGCACGAGATCGACGGCGTCGTGGTCAAGGTCGATGAGCTGGCGTTGCACGGCGAGCTGGGCGCGACCAGTCGTGCCCCGCGATGGGCCATCGCGTACAAGTACCCGCCGGAACAGGTCAACACGAAGTTGCTGGACATCGTCGTCTCGGTCGGCCGCACCGGCCGGGCGACACCCTTCGCCGTGATGGCTCCCGCCCGCGTCGCGGGCTCGGTCGTCCGGCAGGCGACGCTTCACAACCAGGACGTCGTCGTGTCCAAGGGAGTTCTCATCGGTGACACCGTCGTGCTGCGCAAAGCCGGCGATGTCATTCCCGAGGTGCTCGGTCCCGTGGTCGAGCTGCGCGACGGCACGGAGCGGGCATTCGTCATGCCGACCCGGTGCCCGGAATGCGGCTCGACGCTGGCACCCGCGAAAGACGGCGACATCGACCTGCGCTGCCCCAACACGCGCGCCTGTCCCGCCCAGGTTCGGGGCCGCGTCGAGCACATCGGCTCCCGTGGCGCCCTCGACATCGAAGCCCTCGGTGAGGTCACCGCAGCGGCCTTGACGCAGCCGTCGGTGCCCGCCGTGCCTCCGCTGATCACCGAGGCCGGTCTGTTCGACCTCACACTCGAACAGCTCGTCCCGATCGAGGTGATCGTCCGCGACAGCGAAACGGGGGAGGCCAAACTCGATGACGACAGCGGCGAACCGATCACCCGCGCGCCCTTCCGTCGCCAGCCCTCGTCGGCGGAGAAGAAGGAGGGACTCACAGGTCCCCAGCCGTCGGCCCAGGCGCTCACCCTTCTCGAGGAACTCGAGAAGGCCAAGACGAAGGACCTGTGGCGGTTTCTGGTCGCGTTGAACATCCGCCACGTCGGCCCGGTCGCCGCGCGGGCACTCGCGCAGTGGTTCGGTTCGCTGGACGCGATCCGCGCGGCCGAGCGCGACGCTCTCGCCGACGTCGACGGCGTCGGCGGCATCATCGCGGACTCGCTCCTGGAATGGTTCGCCGTCGACTGGCATCAGGAGATCGTGGAACGCTGGGCGGCGGCGGGCGCGGTCTTGGAGATTCCAGGTCACCCCGGCCCGGGAGCTGCCGTCGCCGCCGGCGGCGTGCTCGAGGGTGTCACGGTCGTTGCGACCGGCACGCTGGAGGGCTACACCCGAGAGGGCGCACAGGAGGCGATCATTGCCGCTGGCGGGAAAGCAGCCTCTTCCGTGTCGAAGAAGACCGACTTCGTCGCCGCAGGCCCGGGCGCGGGCTCGAAACTCGCCAAGGCGGAGGAGCTCGGCATCCGCATCATCGATGCCGCGCAGTTTCGCATCCTCGTCGAGCAGGGGCCCGCCGCGCTCGGGGCACTCGATCCCGACGCGGGCTGATCGGTTCAGTCTCCTCCGGGATGCGTGAGCTCGAGCAAGGACTCACGCACCTGGCGACGCAGCACCTTTCCGATCAGCGACTTCGGCAGCTCGTCGACGATGAAGATCCGGCGGGGGACCTTGTAGGGCGTGAGGATGCTGCGGGCGTAGTCCCGGATGGAGTCCGTGTCGACGTCGGCTCCGGACCCGTCGAGCACCACGGCGGCGACGACCTCTTCGCCCGAATGCTCGCTTGGCAGGCCCACGACAGCGGCATCCACCACGCGCGGGTGCTGCCTCAGTGCGTTCTCGACTTCGGTGGGCGCCACATTGAACCCGCCGGTGATGATGAGCTCCTTGATGCGATCCACGATGCGCACGAACCCCTCGTCGTCGATCTGGACGATGTCGCCGGTGCGGAACCACCCGTCCACGAAGACCTCCTCGGTGGCTTCCGGCTTGCCGTAGTAGCCCTGGAAGACCTGCGGGCCCCGCACGATCAGCTCGCCCCGCTCACCGGAGGGCATGTCCACGGTGGGATCGTCCGGATCGACCACGCGACACTCGGTGCCGGGGAGGGGGAGTCCGACCGTTCCCGCCTTGCGATTGTCGGCGACCGGGTTCGCCATGAGAACCGGCGAGCACTCGGACAGCCCGTAGCCCTCGACGAGGTAGCCACCAGTTGCCTGCTCGAACGGCACGACGAGATCATGCGGCAACGCCATCGCTCCGGAAATGGCGACCTCCGTGCCGGCCAAAGAGACGCCCTCGGCGCGCGCCGCGGCGAGCAGTCGATCGGCGATCGGCGGCACCAGCGGCAAGAACGTCGCCGGGTGCTTCTTCGTCACTTCGAGGACCATCGCGGGTTCGAAGCGGGGAAACAGCACCAGACGGGCACCCATCGACATCGCGAAAGTGAGGCACAGGGTCAGCCCGTAGGCGTGGAACATCGGCAGCACCGCGTACACGACGCATCCCTTGCCGCGCTGGATCGACGGGACCCACGCCTGAGCCTGCCGAGCGTTGGCCAGAAGGTTGCGGTGGGTGAGCACCGCGCCTTTCGGCGTTCCCGTCGTTCCGCTCGTGTACTGGATGATGGCGACGTCGTCGGTGACCGGACCGGGGAAGGATGCCGCCAGTGCTTCGCTGCGTGCCAGGTGTTCCCAGGGCACGGCGTGCGACACGCGCGTGGTGAGCGCGTCGCGCGACTGACGGGCTTTCGCGACGGGAAGCCGCAGCGCGAGACGCAGCGAGAGCGGCATGGCGGTCGTGATGTCGACGCTGACCAGCGTGGTGACGGCGAGATCGGCGGGGAACGCCTGCACGGTGGCGGCGACCTTGCTCCAGACGATGGCCGTGCGCGCCCCGTGGTCTTCGAACTGCTTGCGCAGCTCCCGTGGAGTGTAGAGCGGATTGTGCTCCACCGCGATGGCGCCGAGGCGCAGAATCGCGTAGAAGGCGATGATGTGCTGGGGACAGTTGGGCAGTACGATCGCGACCGTGTCGCCTTTGCCGACGCCACGCTCTCGGAGACCCGCCGCCACGCGATCGATCGCCTCGACGAGGTCGCGGTACGAGGTCGTGCGACCGAAGAACTGCAGCGCGGGCGCATCCGGGTAGTCACGCGCCGACGCCGTGACGATGTCCAGGAGCGAGCCGGTGACCGGTTCGAGATCATCGGGGACTCCGGCGGCGTAGCTGGCGATCCACGGGCGGGGCGGGTCGTACGGGGCAGCGGCACTCACGCGGGCCAGCCTATCGGCCGTGAGAAGCGGGCCGAAGGGGGCCGACTAGAATCGACGGGTGTCTGAAATCACCCCTGAACTCGTTCGCCATCTCGGCGTTCTGGCCCGGATTCAGCTCGACGAGCACGAGGTGCAACGCCTGACGGGGCAGCTCTCGGTGATCGTCGACAACATCGCGAAGGTGTCCGAGGTGGCAACGCCCGACGTCCCCGCGACGAGCCATCCCCTCCCGCTCGAGAACGTCTTCCGTCCCGACGTCGTCGGCCAGATGCTGACGGTGGAGCAGGTGCTGCAGAACGCGCCGGACGCCGCCGACGGGCGCTTCCGTGTCACGGCGATTCTGGGGGAGGAGCAGTGACCGATCTCACACGGCTGAACGCCGCAGACCTGGCCGCACGACTGGCCTCCGGTGACGTGTCCAGCGTCGAAGCGACGCAGGCCCACCTCGACCGGATCGCCGCCGTCGACGGCGATGTGCACGCCTTCCTGCACGTGAGCGACCACGCCCTCGAGGTTGCCGCCGGCATCGATCGCCGCCGCGCCGCCGGTGAAGCCCTGGGCGAGCTCGCCGGAGTTCCCCTCGCGATCAAGGACGTGCTCGTCACGACCGACATGCCCTCTACGAGCGGCTCGAAGATCCTGGAGGGATTCCTGTCGCCCTACGACGCCACCGTCGTCGCGCGTTCGCGCGCCGCCGGCTTGGTGCCCCTGGGAAAGACGAACATGGATGAGTTCGCCATGGGATCGTCGACGGAGCACTCGGCGTACGGTCCCACCCACAACCCGTGGGACCTCGATCGCATCCCCGGAGGCTCCGGGGGCGGATCGGCGGCCGCCGTCGCCGCCTTCGAGGCTCCGCTGGCTCTCGGCTCGGACACGGGCGGGTCGATCCGCCAGCCGGCGCACGTCACGGGAACCGTCGGCATGAAGCCGACCTACGGCGGGGTGAGCCGGTTCGGCGCCATCGCGCTGGCGTCCTCACTCGACCAGGTCGGTCCGGTCTCGCGCACCGTGCTCGACTCGGCGCTCCTGCACGACGTCATCGGCGGCCACGACCCGCACGACGCGACGTCGCTGACCGACAACTGGCCCTCCTTTGCGGCGGCCGCACGCGAAGGCGCCGCCGGCGCCGGTCTTGCAGGGCTGAAGGTCGGCGTGATTCGCGAGCTGCCCGACAGCGGCTTCCAGGCCGGCGTGTCGGCATCGTTCCGCGCGGCGCTGGCGCTCCTCGAAGCGCAGGGCGCGGAGATCGTTGAGGTCAGCGCCCCGCACTTCGAGTACGGCGTCGCCGCGTATTACCTGATCCTTCCCGCGGAGGCGTCGAGCAACCTCGCCAAATTCGACTCCGTCCGTTTCGGCCTGCGAGTCGACGTCCCGGGCGGCACGGTCGAAGACGTCATGGCTGCCACTCGAGACGCCGGCTTCGGCGAGGAGGTGAAGCGTCGCATCATTCTCGGCACCTACGCGCTGTCGGCCGGATACTACGACGCCTACTACGGCAGCGCCCAGAAGGTGCGTACGCTCATCCAGCGCGACTTCGACGCGGCGTTCGCTCAGGTCGATGTCATCGCGACGCCGTCGGCTCCCACCACTGCGTTCAAGCTCGGCGAGAAGATCGATGACCCGCTGCAGATGTACCTCAACGATGTCACCACGATTCCGGTGAACCTGGCCGGCGTCCCCGGCATCTCGATTCCGTCGGGTCTGGCAGAGGAGGACGGGCTGCCCGTCGGCATCCAGTTCATCGCGCCGGCGCGGGAGGACGCCCGTCTGTACCGGGTCGGCGCCGCTGCCGAGGCATTGCTCGTCGATTCGTGGGGTGGTCCTCTGCTGGACCGTGCCCCGCTTCTGGGAGGGAACCGCTGATGGCCACGGCCGCACTGATGGACTTCGACGAGGCACTGAAGCTCTACGAGCCCGTGCTCGGCTTCGAGGTGCACGTCGAACTCAACACCGAGACGAAGATGTTCTCGCCCGCGGGAAATCCGGCGCACGCTTCGAACCACGATGCCGCCCCCAACACCCTCGTGGCGCCTGTCGATATGGGCCTTCCGGGGTCGCTGCCGGTGGTCAACGAGACGGCGGTGCGGTTCTCGATCAGCCTCGGGCTCGCCCTCGGATGCCAGATCGCGCCATCGAGCCGCTTCGCGCGCAAGAACTACTTCTACCCCGACCTCGGCAAGAACTACCAGATCTCGCAGTACGACGAGCCCATCGCCTTCGAGGGCCAGATCGAGGTGGAACTGACCGACGGGACGGTCTTCGAGGTGCCCATCGAGCGGGCGCATATGGAGGAGGATGCCGGCAAGCTCACGCACGTCGGCGGCTCCACCGGCCGCATTCAGGGCGCGGAGTACTCGCTCGTGGATTACAACCGCGCCGGCGTCCCGCTCGTGGAGATCGTGACCAAGCCGATCTTCGGCGCGGAACACCGTGCACCCGAGCTGGCCGCCGCGTACGTGCGGGCGATTCGCGACGTGGTGCTCTCGCTCGGCATCTCTGAGGCCCGCATGGAACGCGGAAACCTCCGCTGCGATGCGAACGTGTCCCTGCGCCCGCGCGGGCAGGAGAAGCTCGGCACGCGCACCGAGACGAAGAACGTCAACTCGATGCGCTCGGTCGAACGCGCCGTGCGTTACGAGATTCAGCGTCAAGCGGCGATCCTCGCCGCGGGCGGGACGATCACGCAGGAGACGCGGCACTGGCACGAAGACACCGGGACGACCTCTCCGGGGCGTCCGAAGTCGGATGCCGACGACTACCGGTACTTCCCGGAGCCCGACCTCCTGCCCGTCGCACCGTCCTCCGCGCTGGTCGAGTCGTTGCGTGCTGCTCTTCCGGAGCCGCCCGCCGCGCGTCGGCGACGTCTGAAGGCCGAGTGGGGCTTCGCCGACATCGATTTCCAGGGAATCGTGAACGCGGGCCTGCTCGCCGAGGTGGACGCGACCGTCGCAGCGGGCGCTGCGCCTGCGGCCGCGCGCAAGTGGTGGATGAGCGAGATCTCTCGCATCGCCAACGCTCAGGGAGTCGAAGCTTCATCGCTCGTCACCCCCGCATCGGTGGCCGCGCTGCAGCAGCTCGTGGACGCCGGCACGCTCACCGACAAGCTGGCGCGTCAGGTGCTCGAGGGCGTCATCGCCGGCGAAGGCACGCCGCAGCAGGTCGTCGACGCACGCGGTCTTGCGGTCGTCTCAGACGACGGCGCGCTGATCGCCGCGATCGACGATGCTCTCGCCGCGCAGCCCGACGTGCTGGAGAAGATCCGCGACGGCAAGGTGCAGGCCGCCGGTGCCGTCATCGGCGCCGTCATGAAAGCGATGAAGGGTCAGGCCGACGCCGCACGCGTCCGCGAGCTCGTTCTGGAGCGCGCGGCGCAGTAGTCGCACACGCTGCCTTCTCGGTGGCGCCGCGATGTCGGCGGCGTCACCGAGAATGGACTCATGGGACGGGGTGACGGGTCGGGGCGGGTCGTCTCGCCGCCCGGCGCCGACGACACCGGCACGCGGATTCTTCACGTGGACATGGACGCCTTCTATGCGTCGGTCGAGGTCCTCCACGATCCCTCCCTGGCCGGCAAGCCGCTGATCGTCGGCGGTATGGAGGGACGCGGTGTGGTCTCCAGCGCCTCCTACGAGGCTCGTCGATTCGGCGTGCGGTCGGCAATGGGCGTCGCACAAGCTCTTCGGTTGTGTCCGCAGGCCGTCGTGGTCACTCCGCACTTCGAGCGGTATGCGAGCCTGTCACGTCAGGTGATGGCGATCTTCCACGACATCACCCCCCTCGTGGAGCCGCTCTCGATCGATGAGGCGTTCCTCGACGTGTCCGGCGCACGGCGGCTCTGGGGAACTCCGGGGGAGATCGCCCGGATGCTCCGGGCCCGCGTGACAGCGGAGACGGGACTGATCTGCAGCGTCGGGGTGGCGGCCACGAAGCATGTGGCGAAGATCGCCTCCACGCGCTCGAAGCCCGACGGGCTGCTCATCGTCAGCGAACCCGACACCGCCGCCTTCCTCGCCGCGCTGCCCGTCTCGGCGCTGTGGGGGGTGGGGCCGAAGGCCGCGGAGACGCTGGAGGGTCGCGGCATCCGGCTCGTCTCCGACATCCTCGCCTCGCCGCGGGCCGTCCTGGATCGCGCACTCGGACCCGCCGGCGGGGAGCGCATCTGGCAACTCGCGCACGGCATCGACCCCCGAGCCGTCGAGACGGAACGCACGGAGAAGAGCATCGGGCATGAGGAGACCTTCCTCACCGACGTCGCCGACCCGGCAGTCCTGCGCAGCGAGCTTCGCCGGCTCTCCGATCGCGTCGCGGCGCGTCTCCGCGACGGAGGCTGGCGAGCCGGAACCGTCGCGTTGAAGCTGCGCTATGCCGACTTCACCACGCTTTCGCGCTCGCTGTCGCTGGCAGAGCCGTCGGACGTCGGCCAGCGGATCGGCGACGTCGCCATCGGCTTGTTCGACGCGCTGGAGCTGAGCCAGCCGGTGCGCCTGATCGGCGTGCGCGCAGAGAAGCTGCGCGGCGGTGACGGTGGATCCGTGCCGCTCTGGGATGAGGATGCCGAGTGGCGACGGGTCGACGCCGCCTTGGACGACGCGCGTGAGCGTTTCGGCGGGGGAGCGGTCACCCGGGCGAGCGTCCTCGGCCCGCGCCGTGATGTGAATGCTCTGCCGACGAATCCGCGGCTCCCTCGCACCGAGTGAGCTTCCCGGCTACGGTGGGAACATGCCCAATCTCGCACTCGAACTCGGCAAGCAGTCGGCATCGCTCGGCGTCAACAGCGTCTACGGCGAGCAGCAGGACGTCGACGGCATCCGCCTCATCCCCGTGGCTCTGTCGTGGTCGGGCTTCGGCGCCGGCGAGGATGAGAGCGGCAACAACGGCGGGGGCGGCGGCGGCTTCGCGGTTCCCCTCGGTGCCTACATCCGCAAGGGCGACGATCTGCGTTTCGAGCCGAACCTCGTGTCGCTGGTCGCGGTGGCGATCCCCTTCGTGTGGGTTGCGGGACGCACGCTCAGCCGCATCATCCGTGCCCTCAAGCGCTGACGAGGTCGATGCGGCGCTCACGAGCGGGGTCGACCGCATCGAGTCCGCCATTGCGGCCTTGGAGCCGGAGATCACACCGATCGTCCTGATCGATGGACGTTCCGGCGCGGGCAAATCGACCCTCGCGCGACGGGTGCGCGAGCGGTGGGGGCGCCCCGTCAGCATGATCGGCCTCGACGAGCTGTATCCGGGGTGGGACGGGCTCTCGGCCGGTTCAACTCTGGCGCGGGAGTTCATCCTGATCCCCGTCAGCGAGGCAAGGGCGGCCGTGTGGCGACGGTGGGACTGGGCAGCCGATCGTCCGGGGGCCGAGGTGGAGACGCCCGCCGACGTCCCCCTGATCCTCGAGGGAGCAGGGGTGCTCACCCCGAGCACCGCGCCTCTGGCGCACGTGCGCGTATGGGTGGAATCGCCCGAGAGTGCGCGGCGCGACCGCGCGCTCGCTCGAGACGGCGACACCTACCGGCCGCACTGGCGTCGCTGGGCCGACCAGGAAGAGGAGCACCTCCGCGCGCATCGCCCGCAATCGCTCGCAACGATCGTCATCGACGTCCCGTGAGGGCTGGAGGCGGTCATTCCTCGATCGCCTGGAGCAGGCCTTCGAGGCGGAAGCCCAGCCAGTTGTAGACACCGAAGCGGGGGTCGTCGTCCTGCTCCTCTTCTGTGGTGATCCCGAGGCGTGTCGCGATCACCAGCCGCACCGCGGTCAACGTTCGCAACCACGCCGCGACCGCACCGGCATCCAGTTCGACGATCACCTCGGCCTCGGCGTCCGCGCGGTCCAGGTCTTGCGGACGTCGTGTCTGGCCATCGCGTTGCAGCGTCGCCAGCACCAGCGCCGCATCATCACGACGCCGATCGAGGAGGTCGTCCTGGGTCAGACGACGAAACTCCGCGGCATCCTCCGGAGCGTCCCGGTAGCCGTCGGGAACGAGGCGCGCGACGCCCGGATCATCGACTCCGTCGATGGACTCGGCGAGCAGATCCGTGAACTGCAGGACGATGTCCGTGAGATGCGCGGCTTCCAGCGCGGACACCGCCATCCGCACCCTCGTCATGTGTCGGCCTTCCTGACGGTCGCCCAGAGGCCGTAGTCGTGCATCGCCTGGACGTGGAGCTCCATCTGCTCACGTGCGCCTTCGGCGACGACCGCGTGGCCCTCGTGGTGCACCAGCAGCATCAGACGCTCGGCATGCTCGCGGGTGTAACCGAAGTAGGTGCGGAAGACATGGACGACGTAGCTCATCAAGTTGACCGGATCGTTCCAGACCACCGTCTGCCAGGGACCGGTCACCTCCGAGCGCTCCTCCAGGCGGACATCCTCGAGGGGAATCGTCATGCCCAACCCAACTCGTGCAGGCGCTCGTCGTCGATCCCGTAGAAGTGCGCGATCTCGTGCACCAGTGTGGTGTGCACTTCGTCCCGGAGCTCCGCGATCGATCCGCAGGCGTGCAGATGCGGCTCACGGTAGAGGATGATCCGGTCGGGCAGCTCCCCGGTGCCGTAACGGTCGCGCTCTGTCAACGCCAGACCGTCGTAGAGACCCAGCAGGTCGAGGGAACCGTCCTCGGGCCGGTCCTCGACGACGAAGACGACGTTGTCGAGTCCGACGAGCATGCGCTCGGGCAGCAGATCGAGTTCGTCGGAGACGAGAGCTTCGAACGCGTCGGCGTCCATCTCGATCATGTCGACATCCCGATCGGGGAGAAAGTGGGGTGGCTAACGGGGCTTGAACCCGCGACCCCCGCGACCACAACGCGGTGCTCTACCAACTGAGCTATAGCCACCATGCGCCTGCTTCCAGGCAACCAGACGATTGTATTACACACCGGAGGCATACGACGACACGACGGCGGCCGCCGCGTCGCGTGCCTGGTCGCTGGAGGGCCCCGGCTCCGGAACGAAGACGGCCTGCCGGTAGTACGCCAGCTCACGAATCGACTCGAGGATGTCGGCCAGTGCCCGGTGGCCACCGTCCTTCGCCGGCGCGTTGAAGTACGCGCGCGGGTACCAGCGACGAGACAGCTCTTTGATGCTGGAGACGTCGACGCTGCGGTAATGGAGCCAGCGGTCGACACGCGGCATGTACTTTGCAAGGAACATCCGGTCGGTGCCGATCGTGTTTCCCGCAAGCGGCGCCTTGCCCTCAGGAGCGAACCGCTGGATGTACTCGAGAGCTTCGAACTCCGCCTCGGCCAGGCTGATACCGTCCGGGATCTCGGCGAGGAGACCGGAGGTCTCGTGCATACGCGTGACGAAATCGTTCATGTTCGCCAGCGCCGAGGCGTCGGGTTTGATCACCACCTGGAAGCCGGGGTCGAGGACGTTGAGCTCGAAGTCGGTGACCACGATCGCGATCTCGACGAGTTCGTCGACGTCGAGGTCGAGACCGGTCATCTCGCAATCGATCCAGACGAGACGATCGTTCTCCGCGGCATTCACCATGCGTTCATCCTAATGAGGGCCTGCGACCTCGGCGCCGACGCGTCACGATCAGCGACGGGCCGGCGACCGCAGTAGGCTGGGAGAGCGCCTCCGTAGCTCAGTGGAAGAGCGACGGCCTTCTAATCCGTTGGTCGCAGGTTCGAATCCTGCCGGGGGCACCGCATCGAGCCGCCCGTCACGAGTCCGCGCCTGCCAGCTCGGCGCGCACGAGTGCTGCTCCGGCGGACAGTGCGCTCAGTTTGCCGAATGCGACCTCCCGTGACAGCGGGGCCATCCCGCAGTTCGAACTCGGAATCAGCTTGTCGGCGTCGACGAACGGTAACGCCCGCCGCAGCACCGCCGCGACCTCTTCCGGGGTCTCGACGTGCGCGCTGGCCACGTCGAGGGCGCCGAGCATGACCTTCTTGCCGCGGATGAGTTCGATGAGCTCGATCGGCACATTCGAGTGCTGGCTCTCCAGCGAGACGATATCGATACGCGAGCGCTGCAGAAGAGGGAAGGACTCCTCGTACTGACGCCACTCGGATCCGAGTGTCGCCTTCCAGTCGGTGTTCGCCTTGATGCCGTACCCGTAGCAGATGTGCACCGCGGTCTCGACGCGCAGGCCCTCCGCGGCGCGTTCGAGCGCAGCGATTCCCCAGTCCTTCAACTCGTCGAAGAAGACGTTGAACGCCGGCTCGTCGAACTGGATGATGTCCACTCCGGCGGCTTCGAGTTCGCGAGCCTCCTCATTGAGGATCGTCGCGAACTCCCACGCGAGCTTTTCACGGCTGCCATAGTGCCGATCCGCCAACGTGTCGATCATCGTCATCGGTCCTGGCAGAGCCCATTTGATGGGCAGGTCGGTCTGCCCGCGCAAGAACGCGGCATCCTCGACGAAGACGGACGCGCGACGACCGACCGCGCCGACCACCGTCGGCACGCTGGCGTCGTAGCGGTTGCGGATGCGCACCGTCTCGCGGTTGTCGAAGTCGACGCCGTCGAGGTGCTCGATGAAGGTCGTGACGAAGTGCTGACGGGTCTGTTCGCCATCGGTGATGATGTCGACGCCGCGCCGCTGCTGCTCGTGCACCACGGCGCGCAGCGCGTCGCGTTTGCCATCGGCGAGCACGTCGCCGTGCAGCTGCCACGGCGACCAGAGCACCTCGGGCTCGGCGAGCCAGGCGGGCTTGGGGAGGCTGCCGACCGTCGTCACCGGCAGCAGAGGAGCCTGATGGACGGTGCCGTCGCCGGTCATGCGACGGGCTCCGCCACGCCGGCGATCCACTGTTCCAGGGTCTGGAGGTGGGGCTTCACGAAGTACTCCTCGGCGTAGCGGCCCTGGGTGACGGCCAGCTGGCTGCGCTCCTCACGGTCGTAGTCGATCTCGGTGCGGACGAAGTCGACATGGTCCAGGGTGGGACGGTAGACCTCGCCGGCGGGGGTGAGTGCGTTGTACACCTCGGGACGATAGATCTTCTGGAACGTCTCCATCGTCGCGATCGTGCCGATCAGTTGCAGATCGGAGAAGTCGTTCAGCAGGTCGCCGCGGAAGTAGAACGCCAGTGGTGCGACGGAGCCGCGCGGCATGAAGTAGCGCACCTGCAGACCCATCCGGGCGAAGTAATCGTCGGTGAGAGAGAAGGCATCCTGAACGTACTCGGTGCCGAGTACCGGGTGCACGAGGCCCGTGCGACGGTACGTTCGGCTTGTCGACACGCTGATGCAGATCACCGGGGAGCCCGCGAAGCGCTGCCGGTAGGCATCCGACGCCAGGAACCGTTGGAAGAGCTCACCGTGCAGGATGCCGAAATCCTCCGGAACGGTGAACGTCCCCGCGGCGGCTGTCGCTGCCGGCAGCACGACGCTGAAATCGTAGTCGCGCAGATATGAGGAGAAGTTGTTCCCGACGATGCCGCGGTGGCGCTCACCCGTGCGGTGATCGAGGATGCCGACGTCGAGAACCTCGATGATGGGGAAGCGCTCGGCCTCGGCCGTGTCGTCGAATTGAAGCTGCACCGTGACGATGTCGAGTTCGACCCGATAGCGCTCGGCGCCCTGATCGTCGCCGGCGGCGAGCTCGTTGAACCGACGGTCGATCATCGCGAGCGCGTTGCGGAGGTTCTGGCGGCGCCCGGCGCCACGCGCCAGATTCGCGAAGTTCGTCGTCACACGCGAATGTGCGGCGGGTGCGTAGTCCTCGTCGAAACGAGTGGTCGTGATGCTGAAAGCGATGTCGTTCGCCATGCGAGGGCCAATCCTGGGCAGGGCCGGTGCGGCCGCGAATGATGCTGATCCGAGCATGCGGGACGAGCGCTGTCATCGAGTAATGCGCTCAAACTATGCACCCATATAGTCTGTGGCTATGTCTCGACCCCCGATGGGAATCACGCTGCAGCAGCTCCAGTACTTCATCGAGGTCGCTGCGGAGGGGTCGATCAGTGCGGCGGCTGACCTGCTGTTCGTGTCGCAGCCGACGATGTCCGCTGCGATGCGCGACCTCGAGAAGAAGATCGGACGCGACCTGCTGCTGCGATCCGCCCGGGGAGTGAGCCTGACCACCGACGGCATCGAGTTCCTCGGATACGCCCGCCAGGTCGTCGAGCAGGCTGCGCTGCTCGAACAGCGCTACCTCGGCACTGCTCCCTCGCGGCGCCTGCTGGGCGTCTCCACCCAGCACTACTCCTTCGCCGTCGACGCGTTCGTCCGCATGGTCAGAGCAACTGATGCCGCCGAG
Organism: Microbacterium sp. DMC48; assembly: GCF_056313825.1. Classification (NCBI taxonomy): domain Bacteria; kingdom Bacillati; phylum Actinomycetota; class Actinomycetes; order Micrococcales; family Microbacteriaceae; genus Microbacterium; species Microbacterium sp. DMC48. The sequence continues at coordinate 255,406 of NZ_JBQUZN010000004.1, forward strand.
TACGAGTTCTCGCTGCGGGAGACGCGCACCTTCGACATCATCGAGGATGTGCGCACGCTGCGCAGCGAACTCGGCATCCTGTTTCGCAATGAGTTCAACCGCAACGTCATCGGAAAGCTCCTGCGCGACTCGGGGCTGGCATTTCACACGCTCTTCGTCGCCGCGCCCCACGTCTTCGTCTCGCGCCGAAACCCGCTCTCGCTGCAGCGGAGCGTGAGTCTCGAAGACCTCTCATCGTTGCCTCGACTCACGTTCGATCAGGGTGCGAACAACTCGTTCTACTTCGCCGAAGAGATCCTGTCGACGCTGTCGAGCTCGCGCGAGATCCGCGTCTCGGATCGCGCCACGATCTTCAACCTGATGATCGGCTTGAACGGTTACACCATCTCGACGGGCATCATCAGCGACGACCTCGATCCCGAGATCGTGGCCGTTGCGCTCGACGTCGACGAGCAGATCGAGATCGGATGGATCGGGCGCACGGCGGTGCCGTTGACCGACCAGGCCCAGCGATACCTCACCGAACTGCGCCAGGTGGTGGCCGGCTTCGGAGTGTCGCTCGTCGGATGACGGCGAGCCGACCCCTCGATAGTTCCGCCGCGAGCGCGTACCGTCGGCGGTGACGAGAGGAGTCATCATGACCTCGGCATCATCCACCTTGTGGGTCGCGTACGGCACTGACGGCAACGTCGTCGGCACGGTGAGAAAGAGCGAGGAGGGCTACACGCCCACGGTCGCCGGCGCCACCGCGAGTGTCGGCACGTATCCGTCCATGGAGGTCGCGAAGAGCGCCCTCCACAGCCACCTTGCTCCCGGGTCCGACTGGCCGCAGTTCCGCCAGCACTAGGCGCTCTGCTGCGCAGCCCGCACCGCCACGGCGCGCGTCCCTGCGCGATCGGATCAGCCCACGCGCGGGGCGCCCGCCGCCGCGACCGGGTCTCGACCGGGGTCGACCTCGGCCGCGGCCCCGCGACGTGACACGTCGAGCAGTCGCAGAGCGACGTGGACCAGGGGACCGATGCCGGCTGCGAACAGCACCGTGCCGATGCCCACGGTGCCGCCGAGGAGCCACCCGAACAGAAGCACGGTCGCCTCGATCGTGAGTCGACATGCCCACACCGGCCACCCGAGCCGGGAGTTCATGCCGGTCATGAGGCCATCGCGCGGCCCCGGCCCCAAACGCGCTCCGATGTAGATTCCCGAGGCCAGCGCGACCAGCGCCATCCCGCCGACGAACACGATCACTTGCGTCACGAATCCATTCATCGTCGGAAGCGCCAAGATCGTCAGCTGCATGCTGGTTCCGACGAGGAGGATATTGGCAAGGGTGCCGATGCCCGGCCGTTGGCGCAGCGGAATCCACAGCAGCAGCACGAGCAGGCCGACGAGGTTCGTGATCCATCCGATGCCCACCCCCGTCTGCACCGACAGTCCCTGCGCGAAGACCGTCCAAGGATCCACGCCGATCTGGGCCTGCACCATGACGCCGCAACCAACGCCGTAGAGGATGAGACCGATGAGCAGGCGAGCAAGACGTGCAGTCATGCAGCAATCCAATCTCACAATTGGACATCTACTACCAGTCCAATTCGGATACCGTGGCCACCATGGACTCGAGGATCGGGGCACGGACGTTCGCCGGGATGCTGGGCGGGTGGCGCACGCGGGAGCCGGCGTATGAGGCCCTCGCCGACAGCATCCGCATCCTGTGCCTCGACAACCGCATCGCCGCGCACACCGCTCTTCCCGCCGAACGAGAACTCGCCGCTGCACTCTCGGTGAGCCGAACGACGGTCGCTGCGGCATATCGAAGCCTGCGCGACACCGGTCATATCACAAGCCTTCGCGGATCGGGAAGCGTGACGACGGCGCGGCCGAGCCGTGACATCGGAGGCGCAGCGGCCACGACCGGCGCCATCGATTTGCAACAGGCCAGTCCCGCCGCGTGGCCGGGGCTCGCCGGCATCATCGCGGAGGCCGCGGCGGATGCCGCACGCATCGTCGCCCGGTCGGGCTATGACATCCGGGGCGCCATCGAACTCCGAGAAGCGATTGCAGACCGATACAGCGCACGCGGCATCCCGACCGACCCGAGCCAGATCGTCGTGACGACAGGTGCGCAGTCGGCGATCCACCTGCTGTCGACCGTCCTCGTCGGTCGTGGGGATCGGGTGGTCATCGAGACGCCGACGTACCCCCATGCGGCCGAGGCGATTCGTGCCGCCGGCGCGCGACTGGTAGCTGTGCCGGTCACGATCGGCGGAGGCTGGGACCTCGATCGCGCGGCTCAAGTGTTCACACGAACGCAGCCACGGATGGCCTATCTGATGCCACGCTTCCAGAACCCGACGGGCCGCTCGATGACGGACGAGGAAGAGGCAGCCTTCGCACACGCTGCCCGCGCCTCGCGCTCCACTCTCGTCATCGACGAGACGACCGCCGATCTGACCATCGACGTTCCCGCCGCATCACCGGCGTTCGGCCACGATGCCGTGGTGCGCGTCGGCTCGCTCGGCAAGATCGTCTGGGGTGGTCTGCGCATCGGGTGGATCCGCGCGGACGGGGAACTCGTGCAGCGAATCGTCGCGGCGCGCCCCGCCAGGGAACTGGGCACACCGGATTTCGAGCAGGCGGTCGCCGCTCGTCTCTTCAGCCACCTGCCGGAGATTCTCACGCAGCGTACTCTGCTGCTCAGATCGGGCCGAGACGCTCTCGTCGATGCGCTCACCCGCCGCCTGCCGGAGTGGAAGATCCCGCAGGTGCACGGCGGCGTGGCGCTCTGGGTGGAGCTAGATGCGCCTCTGAGCACGGGGCTCGTCCTCGCAGCCCGCGCCCATGGCGTTTCTCTCTCGTCCGGGTCGCGATTCGGGGTCGACGGGACGCACGACCGTCATCTGCGCCTGCCTTTCACGGCACCACCCGAGGAGCTCCGACGCGCCGTCGACACGCTCGCCGACGCGTGGCCCTCGGTGCGAGCGGCCGCGCCCGTGCACGGCGGCGAGATCCTCGACGCGGTGGTGTGACGAGCGCGGCTTGCTCGCTCGTCAGCGCAGATACGCCAGGCACTCGACCGCCTCGTCGAGCCTGCAGAACGAGCCCAGCTCGCGCATTCTGGCTCGGGCGAGTTCGAAGCGCTCCGCGTGAAAACGCGTCCCCTGCGCCGACTGCTCGCGCCGGACGTGTCCGATCACGACGCCGCGCCTGTCGATGACCCTCCACCGACGGTCGGACACCGCCCGCAAGGAACACCCGCGCACGGACCGAGGTAGGGCCGTTGCCGCACTGATCATGTCGCCACTCCCGTCACCATCGCGTCACCGCCACGTCACCGTCACTGACACCGCTACTTTCGAAGATACGTTCCCCCTCCGACATCGGCGGCACCCCCGTGCCCCGCCGACGGACGACCGATCGACACCTCCTCCCCACCTCTGCGCTTCGGCGCCGTCTCCACAATCTGCTCGCGCCTCGCGTCGACGCTCTGCGGCGAGAAGGACGCTGGGGGTGCCGCGGCGCACGAAGGGTACGCCGGTCGCGGCGCCAGCCGGATCGTCCGGGCATCGAAGACAAGGAGAGTCATCATGAGCGATCGCATCACCGTCATCGGCAACGTCGCGTCCCAGCCCGAGCGTCGGGAACTGCCGGGCGGCATCCCCGCCATCAGTTTTCGACTCGCGAGCAGCGAACGACGCCTCGAGAACGGTCAGTGGGTCGACAGTCACACCAACTGGTACTGGGTTTCGGCATACAGGAAGCTGGCCGATCACGCGCTGGCATCGTTGGAGAAGGGGCAGCGGGTCATCGTCACCGGACGGTTCCGCGTCAAGCAATGGGAATCGGGAGGAAAGAGCGGATCCTCCGCCGAGATCGACGCGGAAGGACTCGGCCACGACCTCATGTTCGGCATCACGAGCTTCCAGAAGGGAACCACACCGTCGGCGTCGGCTACTGTGGCGCAGAGCACGGGGTGGGCCGTGCCCGGCGACGGCCCCTCCGACATTCCACAGAGCACGGAGGCTTCCAGCGACGCGGCCTCCTCACCCGAAGAACCGGATGTCGCCCTCGTCAGCGCCAGCGGGTGGGCCACAGCGGGCGAGGACACAACCCCGTTCTGACGCCGCCTAGACTCGTGACGTGCGAAACGTCGGTCAGCGTGCGGTCCCTTTCTCCCTCGCCGCATGCGTCGGCGTGGTCCTCATGCTCAGCGGCTGCACCACCGCAGCCCCCACCCCGACACCCACACTGTCGGTGTCCCTCACGCCCACGGCGACACCCACACCGACTCCGACGGGACCAGCGCTGATGCCGAACGGCTCTGCCACCCAGAACCTGCCCTACTTCACGTCGATCGTCGACGCGGTGGCGTCCGGTCCACAGGCGGCGCAGGGGCGGGCATACATCGACGCGCTCACTGCGGGCGGCTTCGACAAGTCGGCCATGGAAGTCACGCAGGACCTGACGACGGTCGGAAATCAGGCCGACTCGATCCAGTTCTCCGTCAAGTGGAAGGGCGAGTGCCTGGTCGGACAGGTCGGCCCGTCGGTGCCCGGCCCGCAGGCACGCGTGCTTCCGCTCGTGCCGGAGGGCACGTGCCTGGTTGGACAGACACGCCCGATCGACTGGTGACCGGGCGTCCGCACGCCGTGGAGGTCACCACGGCCGCGTAGACTTGGGCCGTTATGGCCGAATACATCTACTCCATGGTCCGTGCCCGCAAAGCGGTGGGCGAGAAGCTCATCCTCGACGACGTCACGATGGCGTTCCTCCCCGGGGCCAAGATCGGCATGGTCGGCCCCAACGGCGCCGGCAAGTCGACGATCCTGAAGATCATGGCCGGTCTCGACGCACCGTCGAACGGGGAGGCCAAGCTGACGCCGGGCTTCACCGTCGGCATCCTGATGCAGGAGCCCGAGCTCGACGAGACCAAGACCGTCCTGGAGAACATCCAGGACGGCGTAGCCATCAAGGCCAAGCTCGATCGCTTCAACGAGATCTCCGCGCTGATGGCCGACCCGGATGCGGATTTCGATGCCCTGCTGGCCGAAATGGGCGTGCTGCAGGAAGAGATCGACGCGGCCGACGGCTGGGACCTCGACTCGCAGCTCGAGCAGGCCATGGACGCGCTGCGCACCCCGCCCGCGGACGAGCCCGTGACCAAGCTCTCCGGAGGCGAGCGCCGCCGGGTGGCACTGGCGAAGCTGCTGCTGCAGAAGCCCGACCTGCTGCTGCTGGACGAGCCCACCAACCACCTCGACGCGGAGAGCGTTCTCTGGCTCGAACAGCACCTGCAGTCGTACAAGGGCGCAGTCATCGCCATCACCCACGACCGGTACTTCCTGGACAATGTCGCGGAGTGGATCGCGGAGGTCGATCGCGGTCGACTGATCGGCTATGAGGGCAACTACTCGACCTATCTCGAGAAGAAGGCAGAACGCCTCGACATCCAGGGCAAGAAGGACGCGAAGCTCGCCAAACGCCTGAAGGACGAGCTCGAGTGGGTCCGTTCCTCGGCGAAGGGACGGCAGACGAAGTCGAAGGCCCGCCTCGCCCGATACGAGGAGATGGCCGCCGAGGCGGAGCGCACGCGCAAGCTCGACTTCGAAGAGATCCAGATCCCGGCCGGTCCGCGCCTGGGCAGTGTGGTCATCGAAGCCAAGAAGCTGCAGAAGGGGTTCGGCGATCGTTCCCTGATCGACGGCCTGAGCTTCAGCCTGCCGCCGAACGGCATCGTGGGCGTCATCGGCCCCAACGGTGTCGGCAAGACGACGCTCTTCAAGACGATCGTGGGGCTGGAGCCGCTCGACGGCGGCGATCTGAAGGTCGGCGAGACGGTCAAGATCAGCTACGTCGACCAGAGCCGCGCCAACATCGACCCGAACAAGACGCTGTGGGAGGTCGTTTCGGACGGTCTCGACATCATCACCGTCGGCAAGACCGAGATCCCCTCGCGTGCGTACGTGTCGAAGTTCGGCTTCAAGGGCCCCGACCAGCAGAAGAAGGCGGGAGTGCTCTCCGGCGGTGAGCGCAATCGCCTGAACCTGGCGCTCACCCTGAAGGAGGGCGGAAACCTGCTGCTGCTCGACGAGCCCACCAACGACCTCGATGTCGAGACGCTGAGCTCGCTGGAGAACGCCCTCTTGGAGTTTCCCGGATGTGCGGTGGTGATCACCCACGACCGGTGGTTCCTCGACCGCATCGCGACCCACATCCTCGCCTACGAGGGCACCGACGAGCACCCCGACAAGTGGTACTGGTTCGAGGGCAACTTCGAGGCGTACGAGGCCAACAAGATCGAGCGCCTCGGGCCCGACGCCGCCAACCCGCACCGATCGACCCACCGCAAGCTCACCCGTGACTGAGCGACTGCACGTGCCCATCCATTTGCGATGGGGAGACCTGGACGCGTTCAACCACGTCAACAACGCGACGATGTTGAAGCTGCTCGAAGAAGCGCGCGTGCGGGTGTTCTGGACGCCGGTCTTCGGCGACGAAGCGCCCGACACCGCGGTGATCGACGCGGGCACCGATGCCGGCGTGCTGACGCTCATCGCACATCAGGAGATCGAGTACCTCGCGCCGGTGCCGTACCGGCGCGAGCCGCTCGACGTGCAGATGTGGTTCGGAAAACTCGGAGGATCGAGCATCGAGGTCTGCTACGAGGTCTACAGTCCACGAAGCGACGACCACCGCACGCTCTACGCGAAGGCATCCTCTTCCGTCGTGCTGGTCGACGCTCACACCTTCCGGCCGGTGCGACTCACCGACACGATGCGTGACGCGTGGGGCCCCTACCTCGGCGAACCCGTCTCGTTCCGGCGCCGCTGAGCGGGCGAGGACGGCCCGCGTCAGGGGACGCGGACCATGATCTCCTGCCCGACAGATGCGACGAGCTCGCCCTCGCGGGTGAAGATCCGCCCCGATGAGAGTCCTCGCCCTGCGCGGGCGCTGGGCGAGTTCTGCACGTACAAGAGCCACTCGTCGACGCGCACGGGCCGGTGCCACCACATCGCGTGGTCGAGGCTGGCGACTTTGAGTCCGGGCTGCGACCAGGGGATGCCGTGTCCACGCAGCACCGGCTCCTGGATGGTCAGATCGCTCATGTACGCCAGCACGGCGCGGTGCAGGGCGGCATCGTCTGCGAGGGGCCGCTTCGCTCGCATCCAGACGTTCTGGGCGGCAACGTGGGCACCCTCCACCGCATCGTAGATCGCACCCTCGGCATGCACGACTTCGATCGGATTGCGGTCCAGGAGGCGCTGCGACAGCGGATGTCGCCGCGTTGTCTCCCACCGCGCCAGGGCCTCCTCGGGGCTGAGGACGTCCTCGGGCATACGGCTCTGATGGTCGAGGCCGTCATCCTCGTGTTCGAACGAGGCGATCATCGAGAAGATCGGCACCCCGTCCTGGTATACCTGCGTACGGCGTGTGGAGAAGGAACGGCCGTCGTGGATGCGGTCGACGGACAGCGTCACGCCCCGCATTGCGTCGCCGGGGCGCAGGAAGTAGCCGTGCATGGAATGCGGAACGCGGTCGTCGCCGGTCGTCCTGTCCGCCGCGATGATGGCTTGAGCCAGCACCTGGCCGCCGAAGATGCGGCCCGACGGCATCGGGTGGGAGATCCCGGTGAAGATGTCTTCAGTGGTCCGCGCATCGCCGGAGGAGATATCCAGGACCTCCAGCATTTCGGCGACCGGATCGCTTTCGCCCTGCATTCCCGTTCCCACACGCTCTCCGTCCGTGGTGCATACAGCTTGATAGTTTAGGTCGGATGTCCGCACAGCTGTTGTTCCCCGATCCGTCGACGGCGTCCGACGTCCTCACCTTCGCCGACCGTGCCGCGCGACTCGGCGATGGAGCCGTGCGCTTGCGCGCCGTGCAGGGGACGCTCGGGGTGACATCGGCGCCGCTTGCGCCCCAGACGCTCCTGGAGTCGACCCCCACCGTTCTCGGGATGCGGTTCGTGCGCGTGGACCCCGACCTCGAGTGCGACCTCGTCGTGGATGCCGCGTCGCTCACGATCGGCGACGATGAGCGCTCGGTCCTTCTGCCCGACTCCGCCGTCTCGGCACCGTGGGCGGGTGTGTCGCCGCCCCGGGGCGGCTGGACGCAGGCGAGCGGCATCGATGCCGCCACTCTCGCATCGCGCGCCCAGTGGGGGATCGCAGCCGTGGCCGAAGCGGTGCCTGCGTCCGCCGGCGAAGATGTGGTGCGTCTCGTGCGCGCTCAGGTATGGGGAGAGCCCGACGCCGAGCTCGCGGATCTTCCCCGGGGAGTCGCGTTCGCCGCCTTCGCTCTGGGCTTTGTCGCCGGCGCCGAGACGGCTGCCGTGCGCCGCAGCGGCCCGTGGACGCGGATCACCCTGCAGCGAGGTCACGTGCTGACGAGGACGCGAGTGCACACGGGGCTGACGGAGGTCCGAGCCACGGGCGCCCTCTGAGACGGGCCGGAGCCCGCGTTCGGCGGCGACGGATCAGCCGGCCGCGGCCCGTCCGGCAATGCGCCCGGAGAAGAGGCATCCGCCGACGAAGGTGCCCTCCAGAGCTCGGTAGCCGTGCACACCGCCACCTCCGAAGCCGGCCGCCTCACCCGCGGCGAACAGACCGGGGATCACTGTGCCTCGTTCGTCCAATGCCCGCGCGGACAGGTCTGTCTCGATACCTCCGAGGGACTTCCGCGTGAGGATGTGCAGCTTGACCGCGATGAGGGGCCCGTTCGCCGGGTCGAGAATCGCATGCGGCGCCGCCGTGCGGATGAGACGGTCACCGCGGAATGCGCGCGCCGACCTGAGCATCGCGATCTGCGCATCCTTCGTGAAGTCGTTGGTGATCTCGCGGTCGCGCGCCTCGATCTCACGGCGCACGAGCTGGGGATCCAGCAGCTCGCCTCCCGGGAGCGCCTGCATACCGTCGATCAACTCGTCCAACGAACGCCGGACGACGAAGTCCGCGCCCTGATCCATGAAGGCCTGGACGGGCCCCGCGGCCCCCTTGCCCAGGCGCGATCGCAACAGCAGGCGTACGTCCTTGCCGGTGAGATCGGGATTCTGCTCGCTTCCGGAGAGCGTGAACTCCTTCTCGATGATCTTCTGCGACAGCACGAACCAGGAATGGTCATGGCCGGTGCGTCGCAGGTGCGCGAGTGTCCCGAGAGTGTCGAAGCCCGGGTACAGCGGCACCGGCAGTCGTGCACCGGTCGCATCGAGCCACACGGACGACGGGCCGGGGAGGATCCGGATGCCGTGGTTCGGCCAGATCGGGTTCCAGTTCTGGATGCCTTCGACGTAGTGCCACATGCGATCCCCGTTGATGAGATGCGCTCCCGCCGCCCGAGCGACCGGCTGCATGGACCCGTCGACGTACGCGGGAACGCCCGTGATCATCTGGGTCGGGGGCGGGCCCAATCGCGCCGGCCACTGCGCGCGGACGAGCTCGTGGTTGCCACCGATGCCCCCCGAGCACACGATCGTCGCGCTCGCGCGGATCTCGAAGGAGCCGGCGACCTCTCGTGACGTCTGCTCTCCTCGCGCGGCCGCCGAGGGGACGAGCACCTCGCCGTGCGCGCCCGTGACAGCGTCCGCGTCGGTCAGCAGGGCGGTGACGCGGTGACGGGGGAGTACGGTGATGCGACCGGAGGCCTCTGCGGCCTCCACCTCGGCCTGAAACGGCGCGACCAGCCCTGGGCCCGTTCCCCAGGTGATGTGGAACCGAGGCACCGAGTTTCCCGGACCGGTCGCGTTGTAGCCGCCGCGCTCGGCCCAGCCGACGACGGGGAAGAACCCGACTCCTTTCCCGCGCAGCCAGGCCCGCTTCTCTCCATGCGCGAAGTCGAGGTAGGCATCGGCCCATCGGCGGGGCCACTGATCTTCGTCGCGGTCGAACTGCGCCGTCGCGAACCAGTCCTGACGCGCGAGTTCCAGCGAGTCGGAGATACCGAGTCGTCGCTGCTCCGGCGAATCGACGAAGAACAAGCCGCCGAACGACCAGAACGCCTGGCCGCCGAGGTTGCATCGTGGTTCCTGATCGACGATGATCACTCGGCGCCCGGCCGCGGCGGCCTCCGTGGCGGCAACGAGCCCGGCGAGCCCCCATCCGATCACCAGGATGTCCGTCTCGTGAAGCTGCGTCTTCGCCAAGGTCGACTCCTTCGTCGTGATCTCGGTGCCCGGGGACGGGCGTCAGTCGGTCTGGTCCGAGGAACGGACCGCCAGCGAGGATGCCGTCGCTGGCCGTTCCGGGCCGATTCCGGTGGGCTCGAATGTGTTCACCATGGCATGCGCGGCGCGCTGGAGATAGTCCCAGAGCGTGGCCTCGTGCAGCGGCGACAACTCCAGCTCGTCGACGGCGCGGCGCATGTGGAGCAACCACCGATCACGAGCATCCGGATTCACGTGGAACGGCACATGCCGCATGCGCAGACGAGGATGTCCGCGTCGCTCGCTGTAGGTCGTCGGTCCGCCCCAATACTGCTCGAGAAAGAGGGTCAGCCGCTCGGCGGCCGGGCCGAGGTCTTCCTCGGGGTACATCGGCTTGAGCACGTCGTCGGCCGCCACACCGCGGTAGAACGCGTCCACCAGGCGCGCGAAGGTCTCGTGCCCGCCGACCTGTGCATAGAACGTCTCTGCGTCGTCGCTCACGCGTCCCCCTCATCGGTCCTCTTCGGCGCGGGTGTCTTCGGTGCCGGCGTCGCGCCGGATGGGGGCGTCGCGACCTCCACCTCGCCGTCGACCGCGGGCGCCTGAGTCGCTCGGCCGCCGCGCTTGGGCTTCCAGATGCCTTTTCCGTCGGCGGTCGCGACGGGTGTCGGTCGGGTACGCGGCGGATTGGCACCGCGCACGCGCTGGGCGCCCTCGAGGCCGGCCAGCATGACGGTGTTCATCGAGGGGAGCGTGACGCCCAACTCGTCCATCGCGCGCTTCAGGCGCATCCTCAGCTCGCGGGCGACATCATCCTTCGCGTTCGCGCGGGTCTTCATCACGAGGCGGATGACGAGGGCATCGCCGGTGATCGACTCCAGGCCCCAGACCTCGGGCTGCTCGATCACGCGGGTGCGCCACTTCGGATCCTTCGCGAGGTTCTTCGCCGTGGCGAGCATCGTCTTCTCGACCTGCTCGATGTCGACGTCGACCGGCAGAGCGAGGTCGATGATCACGCGAGACCATCCCTGGGACATGTTGCCGATGCGGGTGATCTCGCCGTTGCGCACGTACCAGAGCGTCCCGTTGACGTCGCGGACGTGCGTGATGCGGACGCTGACGTACTCCACGATGCCGGTGGCCAACCCCAGATCGACGACGTCGCCGATGCCGACCTGATCCTCGGCGACAATGAAGATGCCGTTCAGCACGTCTTTGACGATGTTCTGGGCACCGAAACCGAGGCCGGCGCCGATGGCCGCCGAGAGCAGGGCGAACGACCCGAGGGCGTCCGGAGCGATCCTCCCGAAGATCAGCAGGATGGCGATGGTGACGATCGCGACGTTGACGATGTTCTGCAGGATCGAACCCAGCGTGCGCGTTCGCTGCACGAGCCGCATCGCGGCGAGGGGCGAGCGCTCCAAGGCCTGGGTGTCATCGACGTTCGCCTTGCTCTTCGCGCCCGACACGATCCGGTTGACGATCCGCCGGATGACCAGACGCAGCACCCACGAGACGATGAACGCGCCGACGATGATTCCCGCGATCGTGAGGAGGTTCACCCCGGCCTCCCCGAGCCAGGTGAGAATCGCCGTCCACACTCCCGGGTCGATCACGGGGGCCGTCGCTCCACCGCCGGAGTCAGAGAAGTAGCGCATCACCCCGATCCTAACGAGGCTCGCTCTGTCCGCTCTGGGAACCCGCGGGGGAGTCGTCCGCCCACCCGCCCCGATGGGCGAGGATGACGGCCTGGATCCGATCCCGCGCTCCCAGTTTCGCCAGCACGCGTCCGACATGGGTCTTCACGGTCGTCTCGCTGAGGAACAGCTCCGCCGCGATCTCGGCGTTCGTCAGCCCGCGCACCAGCGCGAGGAACACGTCGCTCTCGCGAGGCGTGAGTTCGCGCACGCGCGCCGCGATGGCGGACCTGTCCGCGCGTTCGGACGCGGCGGATGCCGGTGTGCTCCCGGCCCGCCGGCGCAGCACTTCGCGGGTCACCCGTGGCGACAGTACGGCGTCGCCGGCGGCCACGGCGCGGATGGCCGTGACCAGCGCGCTGCGCTCGACGTCCTTGAGCAGGAATCCGCTGGCCCCGGCATCCAGAGCGCCGAAGGCGTACTCGTCGAGATCGAACGTCGTCAGCACGAGCACCCGCGTCTGCGGCGCCTCGGCGACCACACGCGCCGTCGCCGCCACACCGTCGAGCCGGGGCATCCGCACGTCCATCAGCACCACGTCGGGCCGGAGGGCGACGCACAGGGCGACCGCATCGACCCCGTCGATCGCCTCACCCACCACCGCGATGTCGGGCTCGGCGTCGAGCACGAGACCGAAGCCGAGCCGGATGAGCTGCTGGTCGTCGGCGATCACGACACGGATCGGGTCCGTCATGCCGGGGTCCTCTCCGCCGAAGCCGGCAGGGTCAGTCGCACATGCCACCGTCCGTCGGGGCGCCGCCCCGCCTCCGCGACGCCGCCCACCTGCGCCGCACGTTCCTGCAGACCGCGGATGCCGTACCCTCCGCGGGAGACGGCCCCGTGGACGCCGTCGTTGACGACCTCGACGACCACTTCGCTCGCCGTCGACGAGATCGACACGATCACCTCCTGCGCCGACGGTGCGTGCCGGATGACGTTGGTCAATCCCTCCTGCACCACGCGCGCCACAGCCAGGCGCACGGGAAGATCGGCGATCTCACCGCCGGTCGTCCGCAGCACGACGGGGATGCCTGCGCTGCGCGCGGCCGTGACGGCATCGCGCACCGTGTCCCCGTCCAGCGGCCCCAGCGGCGCATCGTCGGCGTCGCCGCTGCGCAGCACGCCCAACATGGCCCTCATCTGAGTGAGCGCGCCTCGGCCGGTCGCCGCGATCTGCGCCGTCGCCGCGCGGGCGCGCACCGCATCGTCGGTCGCCGTCGCCCCCTCGGCAAGGGCCACCATCACGGTGAGCGAGTGGGACACCACGTCATGCATCTCCCGCGCGATGCGCGCACGCTCGGCGGCAGCGGCGTGCACCGCGTGCTGCGCACGCTCCGCCCACAGCTGACGGGACGTCTCCATCAACGCCGCGACGTAGCGCGCACGGTTGCCGATGTTGACGCCGACGAGGCAGCCGACCAGGAGGCCCACCGCGAGAGCCGCGCACCCGTTCACCGCCGTCGACCACGGCAGCACCCCGACAAGGACAGCGATCCCCGCAGCGAGCGTCGTCGCACCGATGGCGATCCCCGACGAGATCCAGGCGGCCGACGACCCCGCATACACCGCGACCGCGTAGACAGCGACGGCCGTCGTGCCCGATCCCACCCCCGAGCCCGAAGACACCGCCAGAAGCGCGCCCAGCGCCGCGAGCGAGAACGACACGAGTGGGCAACGGCGACGCCAGAGCATCGCCACGCACGCGAGCGTGAGCACCACGACGACCACGGGACGAAGGCCCGTCCACAGCGGATCATCGCCGCTGAGACCGGCTCGTCCCGGCGCGGGAAAGGTCACCAAAGCGGTGAGGAGGGCGACGATGACGTCGGTCAGCCGTGGATGCCGTGCCCAGAAGCGACGGATCACGCCCGGGGCACGCGGAAGCCGCAGCTCGCTGGATGCGGGATCCAGCGAGCTGCGGGCTTCTGCGGTCATCTCTTCCAGCTCAGGTGTCCCGGCTGCGCAGGCTCGCCCACGCTCCCAGCAGCAGCGCAGCGGGCCACGCGGCGAGGGTCACCAGGCCGCGCATCACGTCCTCGCCGCCGGCGGTGGTGGCGGACTGCGCACCCGACATAGGCAGGTACGCGCTGGCATCCACGATCCACTTCCAGCCTTCGCCTGCGAAGGAGAACATGCTGAGGACGATGGGGAGCACGAACAGCACCCCCACGGTGGCCGCGATCGCACCGGCGCCGTTGCGCACGATGAAGCCGAAGCCGAGGCCGATCAGGGCGAACATCGCCATGGCGAACACACCCGCGAGCAGCGGGAACCAGGACAGCGTGGGATCCGACCAGTCGATCGCCGTCTTGAGGATCGGTGCCGTCGTCAGCACGGCGATCGCGTAGGTGACCGCGGTCGTCAGGGCCAGGACGACCGCCACGACGAGGGCCTTCGCGACCAGCACGGCGCCACGACGCGGCTCTGCCGTCAGAGTCGAGCGGATCATCCCCGTGGAGTACTCCCCGGTGATGGCGATCGCTCCCAGGATGCCGGCGACGAGCATCGTGAACTGCATCGGCATGACGATGACCATCACCGGCGCGAACCCCGCGTCGAAGTCACGCAGGGCCGAGGCCATCAGCAGCGAGATGCCCACCGAGAGCGCAACGGTGATCGCGAGCGACCACCAGGTCGAGCGCAGCGACAGCAGTTTGAGCCACTCGCTGCGAACGACGCGGGCGAACGTGAGGTGGTAGGGCGAGGCCGCGGCACGTGTCTGCGCAGCGGACGATGCCGTCGGGGCGGTCGCGGTGGTCATGCGATCTCCTTCGTCTTGTACTGCACGGAGCCCTCGGTGAGCGCCATGTATGCCTCTTCGAGCGACCCGGTCCGTGGGGTGAGCTCGTGTAGGGGGATGCCGCGATCCGCGGCGAGGTCGCCGATGGCGCGCGCGCTGACACCCGCGACCAGCAGGGATCCGTCCCCGGCGTCGGTGACCGTGACGTCCGGCGACGCGAGCACGCCGACGAGGTCGGCCGCTCGAGGGGTGCGAACGAGCACTTCGTTGCGTGTCCATGCCCGCACCAGCTCGGGAAGCGGCGCGTCGGCGAGCACGCGACCACGGCCCAGGACGATCACGTGGTCGGCGGTCTGCGACATCTCGCTCATCAGGTGGCTCGACAGCAGCACGGTACGGCCCTCACCGGCGAGGTGACGGACGAGCTGTCGCACCCATCGCACGCCTTCGGGGTCGAGGCCGTTGACCGGCTCGTCGAGAATCAGCGTCTGCGGGTCGCCGAGAAGTGCCGCCGCGATGCCGAGCCGCTGTCCCATGCCCAGCGAGAACTTTCCCGCTCGCTTGCCGGCGACCGCCTCGAGACCCGTCAGGGCGATCACCTCGTCGACGCGGGAATTCGGGATGCCGTGGGTCGCGGCCATCGCACGCAGGTGTCCTCGCGCCGAACGTCCGGTGTGCACGGCTTTCGCGTCGAGGAGCACGCCGACTTCGGTGAGCGGCGAGCGGCTCCGCGCGTAGCGGTGTCCGCCCACGCTGACGCTGCCGGACGAGGGGGCGTCCAGCCCGACGATCATTCGCATCGTCGTCGACTTTCCCGCGCCGTTGGGGCCGAGGAAGCCGGTCACCTGCCCGGGTCGCACCGCGAACGAGACGTCGTCGACGGCGGTGGTGCTTCCGTATCTCTTGGTGAGGTTCTCCGCAACAATCATGCTTCGACGCTACGGCGACGGAGGTCGGCACCACATCCTGCGGGAGGATGAGATCAGCGACATCAGATGTCGTCCTCGCGGACGATCACCCGCGATCCCGTCGTCGTCAGGATGGAACTTGACGACAGGGGACACAGGATGATCGAGACAGGTGTGGGCGCTCTCGCCCTTGCGGGCTTCGCCGCGCTGCTCGCGTGGTGGGCACGCAGTGCTCACACGGGCAGTCTTCCGCGCAACGCGTTGCTCGGCTATCGCAGTCGCCTGACGCTCCACGATGCAGAGGCCTGGCGGGTCGTCAACCGCGCGACATCCGCGTCGGTCTACGTCGCCGCCGCAGGGACGGCCTTCGGCGCGGTGCTCTCGATCGTTCTCGCCCCGACGGTGGGCCCCGACGCGGCGGCCGCCGCACTCGGGACGGCAGTCGTCTGGGCTCTCGTGTGGATCATCGTGGGGTTCTTTCCCGCGCGTCGGGCCTCGCGCGAATATACGCGCGCGGCCCGACGCCCGCGGTGACGCCTCAGCGGTCGGCGTCGCGCTCCTGCACGGCGAGGGCGCGCTCGACACCGGCGAGATTCTCGTTGACGAGTCGGCGAAGGGCCGCCGGCGCGTCGGCGTGGGCGGCGAGCCACTGGCGGGTCGCGTCGCGCAGTGCGAGAGAAGCCAGTGGCGCGGGATACAGCCCCGTAATCAGGTAGTTCGCGATCTGGTAGGTCCGCGACTCCCAGACCGGCAGCAGCATGTCGAAGTACGGCTGGACGAAAGACTCCAGCGCCGCGACGCCGGCCGGGTGCACGAATCCGAGAGCGGCCGAGCGCACGACGGTGTTCGGCAGATCGGCGCTGTCGACGAGCGACGCCCACGCCGCGCGCTTGGCGTCGACCGTGGGCAGGGCCGCCTTCGCCTGCGCTGCGAACTCTCCGCCCTTGGCCGTGTTGTCTGCAGCCAGCGCCGCATCGATCTGCTCGGCCGAGACGACACCACCTGCTGCCAGCGACACCAGCAACGCCCACGAGAGGTCGGCGTCGATCTCGAGTCCCGGCAGCGTCAGCTCCCCGTCGCGCAGGGTGCGCACCGTCTCCCACTGGGCGGGAGTCGCCGCCGCCGAGGCGAAGGCGGTGACGAACTGCAGCTGGCTGTCGCTGCCCGCCTCGGCATCCTGAGCCAGTTCCCACAGCCCGTTGGCGACGCGTACCCGCGCGGCCTCGCGCTTGTCCGAGCCGACGTAGGCGTTCGCGGCGAGCTGCAGCTGCGCGAGGGTCGTGCGTACCGTCGTCGACTCGGTCTCGGCGCCGATGTTGCGCAGCACCAGGTCGATGTAGTCGGATGCCGACGCTTCGGCATCCCGCGTCTGGTCCCAGGCCGCACCCCACACGAGCGAGCGCGCCAGCGGGTCGCTGATGCCGGCGAGGTGGTCGATCGCGGTGGTGAGCGATCTCGCATCGAGACGGATCTTCGCGTAGGCGAGGTCGTCGTCGTTCAACAGGATGAGGTCGGGCTGACGTTCACCGACGAGCTCGGGCACCTCGGTGAGGTCGCCGTCGACATCCAGTTCGATGTGGCGCGTGCGCACGAGCGCTCCGCCCTCGAGCGCATAGAAGCCGACGCCGAGGCGGTGCGGACGGATCGTGGGATAGTCGGCCGGCGCGGTCTGCACGATGGCGAACCGCGAGATGACGCCGTCATCGCTCACGCGAAGCTCCGGCGCCAGCGTGTTGACGCCCGCGGTCTCGAGCCACTTCTGCGACCAGCCGGACAGGTCGCGCCCGCTCGTCGCCTCGAGCTCGACCAGCAGGTCGGACAGCTCGGTGTTGCCGAACGCGTGCTTCTGGAAGTACTGACCGACGCCCGCGAAGAAGGCGTCGATGCCCACCCACGCCGCCAACTGCTTGAGCACGGATCCACCCTTGGCGTAGGTGATGCCGTCGAAGTTGACCTGGACGTCTTCGAGGTCGTTGATCGTGGCGACGACCGGATGCGTGGAGGGAAGCTGATCCTGGCGGTAGGCCCAGGTCTTCTCCATCGCGTTGAAAGTCGTCCATGCCTCGGTCCACTCGGTCGCCTCGGCTGTGGCGATGGTCGACGCCCACTCGGCGAATGACTCGTTGAGCCAGAGGTCGTTCCACCACTTCATGGTCACGAGGTCGCCGAACCACATGTGGGCGAGTTCGTGCAGGATCGTGACGACGCGGCGCTCCTTGACGGCGTCGGTCACCTTGCTGCGGAAGACGTAGGTTTCGGTGAACGTCACTGCACCGGCGTTCTCCATCGCCCCTGCGTTGAACTCGGGGACGAAGAGCTGGTCGTACTTGGCGAACGGGTAGGGGACGCCGAACTTCTCCTCGTAGTACGCGAATCCCTGGCGAGTCTTGTCGAAGATGTACTCGGCGTCGAGGTGCTGCCAGAGGCTCTTGCGGCCGTAGACACCAAGCGGAATGACGGCGCCCGAAGCGCTGGTCAGCTCGCTGAAGGTCGCCTCGTACGGGCCGGCGACGATCGCCGTGATATAGGAAGAGATCCGCGGGGTGGGCTCGAACGCCCAGATCGCGGCGCCACCGTCGCCGGGCACCGGCTCGGGAGTGGGGGAGTTGGAGATGACCTTCCAGGCGGCGGGGGCCGTGACGGTGAAGCGGAACGTCGCCTTCAGATCGGGCTGCTCGAACACGGCGAAGACGCGGCGAGAGTCGGGAACCTCGAACTGCGAGTAGAGATAGACCTCGCCATCGACCGGGTCGACGAAGCGGTGCAGGCCTTCGCCCGTGTTGGTGTACAGGCAGTCGGCGTCGACGATGAGCTCGTTCTGCGCACGCAGACCCTCCAGGGCGATGCGGGAGTCGGCGAAGGCGGACACCTCCACGGCGCCACCGTTCAGGGTGATCTCACGCACATCGCGGGCGATGAGGTCGATGAAGGTCGAGGCCCCCTCGGTGGCGCCGAAGCGCACGACCGTGCGTGAGCCGAACACCTCCGGGCCACGAGTGAGGTCGAGCGCGATGTCGTACGACTGCGTCTCGACGGTGGCGCGGCGCTCCTGCGCCTCGATGCGGGTGAGGTTCTCTCCAGGCACTGCGGTACTCCCGTGGGTGAGGGGTGTGGTCTGAACCATCCGGCACTGCTGGCGCCGACGGCAACCCGACCAGCCTACGCGGTCGCCGTTTCGCGCTGCACGTGGGTGCGGGCGTGTGCGATAGCGGAGGGCAGATCCGCGAACAGGTGGTTGTGGTGACGGAGAGCCGCCAGCACGCCCACCGAACGGAACAGCTCTTCGTGTCGGGGCTGCACCCCCTTGATCAGCACCGTGATGCCGCGGCGCTCCAGAGCCTGCGTGAGCTCGCCGAGCATGTGCGCCCCGGTCGCATCGACCAGTTCGAGCTGACTCATCCGCATGATGACGACCGAGACGTCTCGAATCGCGTTGACCTCGGCCGACACCCGGTCGGCCGAGGTGAACGACAGCGGTCCGTCGAAGCGCAGGATCGCGATGCGCTCGTCACCGGGCTGCGTGTGTCCACGCACGTCTTCCCGCCGCACCTGTGACGCTTGCGACATGCCGCGCAGCACGAAGAATCCGGCGAAGGCGACTCCGATGACGACCGCCACGATCAGATCGAACGAGACGGTGATGACGGCCGTGGCGACGAAGGCCACGGCATCCGCGCGCGTGGAGCGCAGAATGGCCCGCACGGTGTCCACGTGCACCATCCGGACCGCGGTGACCATCAGCACGCCCGCCAGGGCGGCGAGAGGGATCTGCCCGACGGGGCCGGCGGCCGCGATCACGACCAGGAGCAGGACGACGGCATGCGTCACCGCGGCGAGGCGGCTGCGGGCGCCGGAGCGGACGTTCACGGCAGTGCGCGCGATCGCTCCGGTCGCGGGCATTCCACCGAACAGCGATGAACCGATCGATGCGAGCCCTTGCCCGACGAGCTCGCGGTCGGGGTCGTACGTGCCCGTGTCCCCGAGGCTCGCCGCGACGCGGGCGGACAGGAGCGATTCGATCGCGGCCAGGGCCGCAACCGTCGCCGCGGGAGCGGCCAGAGCCGTGAGGCTCGAAAGATCGATCGCCGGCAGCGCAGGAGCGGGCAGCGTGCCGGGGAGAGCGCCGATCCGCGCCAGCGGAGCGCCGATGACGAGCGCCGCGACGGCGACGACGACGATGCCGACCAGAGAACCGGGAACGCCGCGGTGCAACCGAGGGGCGCCCCACATGCAGACCACGACGATGCCGACGGCTCCCAGCGCCCACGCGGCATACGCGGGATCGAGATCGGTGACGGCCTGCACGGCTGCGACGATCGCGTTGGAGCTGTGCTCGCTCGCGCCCGCGACATGGGGGGATACGAGTGCCGGGATCTGCTGAGCGAAGATGATCACCGCGATGCCGAGCGTGAATCCTTCGATGACCGGCCACGGGATGAACGAGACGGCCCGCCCGAGTCGCAGCACGCCGGCGAGCATCACCAGGATGCCCGCCAACAGCGTCACCACCACGACGGCGCCCGGCCCGCGTGTGGCCACGATCGGGACCAGGACGACGACCATCGCTCCGGTGGGTCCGGAGACCTGGACGTGGGAGCCACCGAACACCGCCGCGAGCACCCCGGCCACGACGGCCGTCACCAGGCCCGCCTCCGCGCTGAGGCCCGCGCTCACGCCGAAGCCCAGCGCCAGGGGGAGGGCGACGATCCCCACCGTCACACCCGCGACAAGGTCACCGCGCCACGAGCGCGCGAGACCCGCGTAGTCCGCGCGCGAGGGCAGCAGGGTGCGGACCCGCAGGTTCACGAGCGCGCCGCCGGCAGGGCGGGCAACGACTGCGCATCGACGAGGAGGTCGCCGTCCGCGCTCAGGATGCCGAGAAGCAGCTCGCGCGCCGCGGTCAGCAGGTCCGCGACGCGGGGATCGGCCAACCGGTAATAGACGTGACTGGCGCGGCGCTCGGACTCGACGAGGCGGTGACGGCGCAGCACGGAGAGGTGCTGCGACAAGTGGGACGCCTCCAGCCCGGTCTCCGCCTGGAGGTCCGCGACGCGCACCTCCTCGGCCCCGGCGAGCAGTTCGAGAAGGCGAATGCGGAAGGGGTGCGCGAGGCCTTTGAAGAGGTTCGCCTTGACCTCGTAGAGGGGACGCTGACTCTGGGTGAATGGCATGATCAATCCATCATATCGACACGTGCTGCGGCGCCACAGTGACGTCGCAGCGACGCCGCAGTGACGCCGAGCGCTCCCTAGGATGGGGGCATGCGCATCCACATCGCCACCGATCATGCGGGGCTCGAGTTCTCGACGCAGCTGCAGCACCACCTCGCGGAGCAGGGCCACGACGTCGTGGACCACGGCCCGATCGAGTATGACCCGCTCGACGACTACCCCGCCTTCTGCATCCGTGCCGCCCAGGCCGTCGTGCGCGACCAGGCCGCCGGGATCGAGACGCTGGGCGTCGTCTTCGGCGGATCGGGTAACGGCGAGCAGATCGCCGCCAACAAGGTACGCGGCATCCGGGCGGCGCTCGTGTGGAGCATCGCCACGGCCGAGCTGGCGCGGGAGCACAACGATGCCAACGTGATCTCCATCGGCGCGCGCCAGCACACCGTTGATGAGGCGATCGCCTTCATCGACCGCTTCATCGCGACACCGTTCTCGGGTGAGGAGCGCCACGCGCGCCGCATCGCTCAGCTGGCCGCATTCGAGACGGACGGCACTCTGGTTCCCGACCCGCGGGCGGGGACGTCGGCGCCGGCCGGTGGCGAGTCCGTCGACGCGATGGATCCCGAAGCCGGCTGATGCCCGAAGGTCACTCCGTACACCGCATCGCGCGCCAGTTCGATCGGAACTTCGTCGGACGAGAGGTCTCGGCATCCAGTCCGCAGGGCCGCTTCGCCGAGGGCGCCGCGGTCGTCGACGGCCGTGAAGCCCTAGAGGTGCGCGCCGTCGGCAAGCAGATGTTCCTCGCCTTCGACGGCGACGTCTGGCTGCGTGTGCACCTCGGCATGTACGGCGCGTGGGACTTCGCAGGCGAGATCGAGATCGACCCCACCATCGCCTCGGCCAACGGCCGCATGGGACAGACCAATCAACGGGGAACCGACCTCGGTGCCGTCTACGACGCCGCCGGCGAGAACTCGCTGAGCTCGATCGGCGCACCGCGCAAGGCTCGCGTGCACGTCCGGATGAGCGAGCAGACACGCGGCCTCGACGGCGCCGACGAGACCGCGTGGCCTCCGCCGATCGTCGGACAGGTTCGGCTGCGCCTGCTCACCGCCGTCACCTCCGCGGACCTCCGAGGCCCCACCGCCTGCGAGCTGCAGACGCCGGACGAGGTGCAGGCGACGATCGCGAAGCTCGGACCCGACCCTCTGGTCGATGATCTCGCCGAGGGGGAGGAGCGCCTCGTCGCGGCCGTCCGCCGCAAGGCGACGCCGATCGGCCTTCTGCTCATGGACCAGTCCGTCGTCAGCGGCATCGGCAACGTCTACCGCGCCGAGCTGCTGTACCGCGCACTGCTCGACCCGCACACGCCCGGAAAGATCGTTCCCGAAGAGCTCGTCCGACAGCTCTGGCGCGACTGGACGCGCCTGCTCGTGATCGGAGTCGAGACGGGTCAGATGATGACCATGGACGACCTCGATCCCGAGGCCTATCGGCGCGCGATGGCGAGTCGCGATGATCGGCACTGGGTGTACCACCGCGCCGGGCTGCCCTGTCGCGTCTGCGGCACCGAGATCGTGCTCGAGGAGATGGCCGCCCGAAAGCTCTACTGGTGCCCGAACTGCCAGAAGTGAGGCATCGATGAGACAGAACCCGAGCTTCACCGTGACCGACGTCGCGGAGCTGCGTCGCATCCTCGACGAGAACCCCTGGATGACGCTCGTGAGCCACGGCCCCGATGGTCTGGTCGCCTCGCATTACGCCGTGCTCCTGGACGACGACCACGACGACCTCACGGTCGTCGGTCACGTCGGCAAGCCGGACGATGCGATCCACGGTCTGGGACAGCACGAGCTGCTGGTGATCGCCCAGGGGCCGCACGGGTACATCTCGCCGCAGTGGTACCTGCCGGGGCCGAACGTCCCGACCTGGAACTACGTCGCCGTGCACCTCTCCGGCATCCCCGAGATCCTCACCCCGGACGAGAATCTCCGTGTGTTGGAGCGGCTGGTGGCACGCTTCGAGAGCGCACTGCCCCAGCCGCGGCTGATGTGGCAGCCGCCCAACGACGAAGACTTCATCCGCCGACTGGAACGGGGCACGGTCGGCTTCCGCCTGACGCCCACGAAGGTGGTGGCCAAGCGCAAGCTGAGTCAGAACCGACCAGACGAGACCGTCGACGAGATCGTCGAACAGTTGGAAGCCGGCAGTCCCTACGCCGACCCGCGCCTGGCCGGGGAGATGCGCCGCGCGCACGAGGCCCTGCGGGCCGCGCGTGGTGCGCAACTCCGCCTGAACGGGCCGGGGCAGCCGTCGCCGGCGCGGGCGCCAGGTCCTGAGGAGGAGTTGTGAACGGGATGCCGCCGCGAGGCGCGACCGTCGACGTGATCGCCGATGCCCGCCTGACGGGTGCGGAGCGTCTCGACCCGTTCGGTGACGACCCGGTCGACATCCACCTCACCCAGGGGCGGATCGTCGACATCGCCCCGTCGCGCGCGCTTCGCCGACGCGGCGAGGTGCTCGACGCGGATGGCGGCTGGGTGATCCCGGGACTCTGGGACCACCACGTGCACACCGTCCAGTGGGCGCTCGTCGCGCAGCGCGTGGCGCTGGGCGGAGTCAGATCGGCCGCAGAGGCTGCAGCGATCATGGGCCGCACCGCACCGTTGGCCGACGGTCGCCGGGTCGGAACGGGCTTCCGTGACGCACTGTGGCCCGACGAGATGTCACTCGCGACCCTGGATGCAGCGACCGGCGACGTTCCGACGTACCTCATCAACGCCGATGTGCACAGCGTGTGGCTCAACACGGCGGCGTTCCGTCGTGAAGGGTTCACGCCCGACGACAGCGGCGTTCTCCGCGAAGAGCCCGCCTTCGAGATCTCGCGCAGGCTCAACGCCGCCGATCCTCTGGAGGGCGATCGCCTTGTCGGCGACGCGCTGAGCGCGGCTGCAGCTCGCGGGGTCGTGGGCATCGTCGATCTCGACATGGCCTGGAACGCCGACGCCTGGCGGCGTCGCCTGTCCGCCGGCTTCGACACGACCCGCGTGCGCTTCGGCATCTATCCACCGCAGCTCGATCGAGCCCTGTCGGAGGGACTGGCGTCGGGAGACGCCCTGGACGCCTCAGGACTCGTGCGGGTCGGTCCGCTCAAGATCATCACCGACGGGTCGCTCGGCACCCGGACGGCGGCGTGCTCGCACGCCTACCCCGACGATCCGCACAACCACGGCGTGCTGACCGTGACGCCGGAGGTGCTCGTCGACCTGATGACGCGCGCCACCGGGGGAGGCCTGGCCTGTGCCGTCCACGCCATCGGCGACGTCGCGAACTCGCACGCTCTCGACGCCTTCGCCGGCACGGGAGCGACGGGGACGATCGAACACGCGCAGTTGGTCGCGCATGCGGATATCCCGCGCTTCGGGAGGCTCGGCGTCGGCGCGAGCGTCCAACCCGAGCACGCGATCGATGACCGCGACATGACCGACACGATCTGGGCGACACAGACGAGTGTGCCGTACGCGCTGCGCTCGCTCGCCGCAACAGGGGCGAACCTTCTGTTCGGATCCGACGCGCCGGTCGCGGCCCTCGACCCCTGGGCCGCGATGGCGGCCGCCGTGTTCCGCACGCGCGACGGCCGCCCGGCCTGGCGCCCGGACGAGGGAGTGGATGCCGCCACCGCCCTCGCCGCGTCCACGGAGGGCGGCTCGCACACCGGCTCGGCGCTGTTTCCCGGCGACATCGCCGACCTCGTGATCGTCGACCGCGACCCGCTGACAGCCGCGGAGGCGGATCTGCGCGCGACGCGCGCACACGTGACCATGATCGAAGGCCGCCTCACACACGTGGGGTGAGCCCGAGAAACGACGAACGCCCCGGGATCCGATCCCGGGGCGTTCGTGTCGAGCCGTCGTTACGCGGCGAGGTGGGCCGAGAGGAACCAACGGTCCTTCTCGAGACCGGCCTTGATCGCGATCGCGACGTCCTGACTGGTGAGGTCGGTCTCGTCGAGGCCGTCGATCGCGGCCTGCACGTCGGCGATGATGGCATCCATGTCCGAGACGATGGCGACGATCTCGTCCTGCCACTGCGCGAAGCCAGCGGGAACCGCGGTCGCTCCGGTCTTCTCCGCGACGGTGGACACGCGCGCGTCGAGAGGCAGGCCGAGGGCGACGATGCGCTCGGCGGCCAGGTCGGCGAAGCCCTGGGCGTTGCTGACGACCTGGTCGAGCAGCTCATGGATCGCGATGAAGTTCGCGCCGCGCACGTTCCAGTGCGCCTGCTTGCCGTTGACGGCGAGAGCCTGCAGTCCGAGAACCACGGGCGTCAGGAACTGGGCGGTGCCGGCGGCCGCCTCGGGGCCGGCAGCGGTCATGGAAATGTTCTGCGTCTTGGTCATGATCTCGTCTCCATTCGTCGTGGGTCTCCCACGTTGATGACAACGCTAGCGAGCGCCTCGCATTCCGCAAGGAAGAGAAGGCTGGGCTTACGGACGGGCCGTGAATTTGATACGGAGACTATCGTCGGCCTCATGACGATCGCCGAAGACGCCTCGATTCTGTCCATCCCTGCCGGTCGGCCGGTGCTGCACGAGACCGCGTTCGTCGCCTCGGGCGCGCGTGTCGTCGGTGACGTCACTCTCGAAGAGGGCGCGAGTGTCTGGTACAACGCCGTCGTGCGCGGCGACAGCGCGTCGATCGCTCTGGGAGCCGGAAGCAACCTGCAGGACAACGTCTCGGTGCACGTGGATGCCGATCACCCCGTGATCATCGGGCGGAACGTGTCGGTCGGTCACAATGCGGTCGTCCACGGATGCACGATCGGCGACGGCTCACTGATCGGGATGGGCAGCGTGGTTCTCTCTGGCGCGGTCATCGGTTCGGGATGCCTCATCGCCGGGGGAGCGGTGGTGCTGGAGGGGACCGTCATTCCGGATGGATCGCTGGTGGCCGGTGTCCCCGCCAAGGTGCGCCGCGAGCTCACCGCCGAAGAGAAGGCCGGTATCCTCCGCAACGCCCGGATCTATCGGGCGCACTCGACCGCGCACGCGACGGCATCCGACGGGCGCTGATCTTGCCGCATTCGAGTTTCGTCGAGGAGTTGGCGCGGTTGCTGCCGGCTCCGGCCCCAGGTACGGCGTGCACCTTCATCGCCATCGACGGTGTAGACGGCGCCGGCAAGACCACGCTCGCGGACAACCTCGCGGAGATCATGCGACCGGCGAGAGCGGTCGTAAGGATCTCCATCGATGGGTTCCATCGGCCACGCGCAGCGCGACATGCGCGTGGTCGCGACTCACCCGAAGGCTTCTGGCTCGATTCCTACGACTACGCTGCCTTTTGGCGTGAGGTCGTCGTGCCGTTCCGCTCGGGGACGGGCACCTATCTAGCCGCGGTCCACGACGTCGACAGCGACGCGCTTCTGTCCGCTCCTCGGCTTCCGGTGATCGCCGGCGCAACGGTGATCGTCGACGGTATCTTCCTCCACCGTGACGAGCTGCGCGACGTCTGGGATACGACTGTCTTTCTCGACGTCCCGGCCACGGAGTCAGTGCGGCGGCTCGCCCTCCGCGACGGCTCCTCGCCGGATCCCCTGGACACCAGTCAGCGACGGTATGTCGAGGGTCAACGTCTCTACCTCACGTCGTGCTCGCCTCGCGAGCGTGCATCCATCCTGGTCGACTACTCCGACATCGGTGCGGCGTCGATCGTTCGTGGATCCCGCGGTGCTGACCGGGTCAGGCCGCTGACGTCGAGAAGGGCCAGTGCTCCGGATAAGTCAGCGGAACGGCGACGATCTGCACATCGCCCGCGTAGGTGACACGTCCAGGTGACGTCGTCCGCAGCTCGACCCAGGCCACGTCATAGCGATCGAGGAGAGTCAGGTACTCGGCCGCGAAGTCGATGAGGTCGGTCGCGGAAGCGCTATACCACGAACGCGCACCTGGGTTGACGACGGGGTCGTAGCAGTCTGGAACAAGCGCTGTCGGGTCGGGGTAGAGCTCGTGGGCGCGACGATTCGACGCGCTCACCCACGCGGTGTCGCGCGGCGACAGCCGTCGCTGTTCGCGCAGCCCGTTCGCGAGCGCGAACAGACCCGGGAACCTGCCGTGGCGGTTCGGGACGGCACTTTGGAAACGCCGGAAAGCAGGCCCCTCGATGCTCATGTGGAGGGGATGACGGGAATCGAACCCGCACCATCAGTTTGGAAGACTGAGGCTCTACCATTGAGCTACATCCCCGAGGCCGCTTGCGAGCGGCATCCCGAAGAGTCTACAAGGTCTTGTCGGCTAGACTGACCAACGGCCGTTATTCGGCGCACGCGACCTGAAAAGGTGAGTGCGCGCCCGGGGCGTAGCTCAGCTTGGTAGAGCGCCCGCTTTGGGAGCGGGAGGCCGCAGGTTCAAATCCTGTCGCCCCGACACGAACGACCCCCAGACCTAAGAAACCACGGACGCGCACGTGTGCGTCCGGACACGAGGAGAACACAGGCATGGTCACCAGCACCGTCGAGAAGCTCAGCCCCACGCGGGTCAAGCTGCACATCACGGTCACCCCGGACGAGCTCAAGCCGAGCATCTCGCACGCGTACGAGCACATCGCCCAGGACATCCAGATCCCCGGTTTCCGCAAGGGCAAGGTTCCCGCCCCGATCATCGACCAGCGCGTCGGCCGTGGTGCCGTCATCGAGCACGCGGTCAGCGAGGGACTGGATGCCTTCTACCGCGAAGCCGTCACCGCCAACGAGGTGCGCATCGTCGGCCGTCCGTCGGCCGAGGTCATCGAATGGCCCAGCGACAAGGACTTCTCCGGTGACCTCAAGGTCGAGGTCGAGGTGGACGTGCGTCCCGAGTTCGATCTGCCGGCCCTCGACGATGTCACCGTCGAGATCGACGCCGTCGAGACCGACGCGGCCGCCGTCGATGCGGAGCTCGACCGCCTGCGCGGCCGTTTCGGCACGCTGGTGACCGTCGACCGTCCCGCAGCCAAGGGCGACTTCGTCGAGCTGAACCTCGTCGCAACGATCGACGGCGCGGAGATCGACCGCGCAGAGGGCGTGTCGTACGAGGTCGGCTCGGGCGAGCTGCTCGAGGGCATCGACGAGGCCGTCGAGTCGCTCACCGCCGGTGAGGACACGACGTTCCGCAGCTCCCTCGTCGGCGGCGACCACGCCGGCCAGGAGGCGGAGGTCTCGGTGACCGTCACCGCCGTCAAGGAGCGCGAGCTGCCCGAGGCCGATGACGACTTCGCGCAGATGGCCAGCGAGTTCGACACCATCGCAGAGCTGCGCGAGAGCCTCGCCGAGCGTGTCTCGGAGCAGTCGGTGTACCTCCAGGGCGCTGCGGCGCGCGACAAGCTCATCGAGGCGCTGCTCGCCAAGGTCGAGATCCCGGTGCCGGCGCAGCTGGTCGAGGACGAGGTGCACACGCACCTCGAGGGCGAGGGCCGCCTGGAGGACGACGAGCACCGTGCCGAGGTCACCGAGGCCAGCGAGAAGCAGTTCCGCACGCAGATGATCCTCGACAAGCTTGCCGAGGCTCACGACGTGCAGGTCTCGCAGGAGGAGCTGACGCAGTACCTCATCCAGTCGGCCGCGCAGTACGGTATGGCCCCCCAGGAGTTCGTCGACGCTCTTCAGCAGGGTGGGCAGCTGCCCGCCATGGTCGGCGAGGTCGCCCGCAACAAGGCCCTCGCGATCGCCCTCGGCAAGGTGTCGGTCGTCGACACCAACGGCAAGGCGGTCGACCTGACCGGCTTCGTCGTCGAGGATGAGGCAGAGGCCGAGGCCGAGGCCGAGGTCGTCGCGGAGGCGGAGGAGATCGCCGATGAGGCGGCCGCCGCAGAGGCGAAGCCGGCGAAGAAGGCGCCCGCGCGCAAGCCCGCGGCCAAGAAGGCCGACGCGGATGCCGCCGAGGAGCCGGCCGCGAAGAAGCCCGCCGGCAAGAAGCCCGCCGCCAAGAAGGCGCCGGCGAAGAAGGCCGACGCGGAGTAAGTCGCCCGGGATCGTTCCCCCTGAAGGGCCGGATGCTGCGGCATCCGGCCCTTCGGCGTCGTCCGGGCGGCGCACGCGACACGAGGCTCCGCCGACGGCGAACACGGGCGAGGCGGCCTGCCTGCGCAGATAGATTCAATGGCGTACGGAAACCCGGAATCAGGAGTATCCATGGCTGAACCACTTGTCGCTACGAGCGTCTTCGACAGACTGCTGAGAGACCGCATCATCTGGCTGGGGTCGGAGGTGCGCGACGAGAACGCGAACGAGATCTGCGCCAAGATCCTGCTTCTCGCGGCCGAAGACAGCGAGAAGGACATCTACCTCTACATCAACTCGCCCGGCGGCTCGATCACGGCGGGCATGGCGATCTACGACACGATGCAGTTCGTCCCGAACGACATCGTCACCGTCGGCATCGGCATGGCCGCCTCGATGGGACAGCTGCTGCTCACCGCCGGCACCAAGGGCAAGCGCTACATCACGCCGAACGCCCGCGTGCTGCTGCACCAGCCGCACGGCGGCTTCGGCGGCACGGCGAGCGACATCCAGACGCAGGCACAGCTCATCCTCGACATGAAGAAGCGTCTCGCCGAGATCACCGCCGCCCAGACCGGCAAGTCGGTCGAGCAGATCAACGCCGACGGTGACCGCGATCGGTGGTTCTCCGCCGAGGAGGCCCTGGCGTACGGCTTCGTCGACCACATCCGCGAGTCGGCCACCGATGTCATCGGCGGCGGCGGCACCAAGAACTGAAGGAACTGAGAATGAACATGCCCACCGCCGGCATCCCGCAGGGCTTCCAGATGCCCTCCAGCCGCTACATCCTGCCGCAGTTCGAGGAGCGCACCGCCTACGGCTACAAGCGTCAGGATCCGTACAACAAGCTGTTCGAGGATCGGATCATCTTCCTCGGCGTCCAGGTCGACGACGCGTCGGCCGACGATGTCATGGCGCAGCTGCTTGTGCTCGAGTCTCAGGACCCGGACCGCGACATCATCATGTACATCAACTCGCCGGGCGGCTCCTTCACCGCGATGACCGCCATCTACGACACGATGCAGTTCGTGTCTCCGGAGATCCAGACGGTCGTCCTGGGGCAGGCAGCCTCCGCCGCCTCCGTGCTGCTCGCTGCCGGGGCCCCGGGCAAGCGGCTGGCACTGCCCAATGCCCGAATCCTGATGCACCAGCCCGCCGTCGGCGAGTCGGGACACGGTCAGGCATCGGACATCGAGATCCAGGCCGCCGAGATCATGCGCATGCGCACATGGCTGGAGGAGACGATGGCGCGCCACACCAACCGCACGCAGGAGCAGGTGCACAAGGACATCGACCGCGACAAGATCCTGTCGGCCTCCGAAGCGCTCGAGTACGGCGTCGTCGACCAGGTGCTGACCTCGCGCAAGCGCGTTCCGGCTGCGCTCACCTCCTGACCGCGCACCACCCGACACAGGCCCCGCCGTCGCTTCGACCGCGGGGCCTCGTCAGGTGCGCAGAGTTTCACAACCGTGTCGCAATCCGGCGAGATGTCGGTCGCAGCGGTTAGGCTCGAATCGCATCCCTGAGAGTTTTCTGGAGGAGGAGCACCATGGCTCGCATCGGTGAGAGCGCCGACCTGTTCAAATGCTCCTTCTGCGGCAAGAGCCAGAAGCAGGTGCAGCAGTTGATCGCCGGTCCCGGCGTCTACATCTGCGACGAATGCGTCGAGCTGTGCAACGAGATCATCGAAGAACGCATGGCCGAGTCTTCGGACGGTGTCGTCAGCGACTTCGACCTCCCCAAGCCTCGCGAGATCTTCTCGTTCCTCGAGGAGTACGTCGTCGGTCAGGAACCGGCGAAGAGGGCTCTCGCCGTCGCCGTCTACAACCACTACAAGCGTGTGCGCGCCCACGGCACCCTGCAGTCGGCCGAGCAACGTGCCGACGAGGTGGAGATCGCGAAGAGCAACATCCTCCTGCTCGGTCCCACCGGCTGCGGAAAGACCTACCTCGCCCAGACGCTCGCAAAGCGCCTCAACGTGCCCTTCGCCGTTGCGGATGCGACCGCACTGACCGAGGCCGGCTACGTCGGCGAAGACGTCGAGAACATCCTGCTGAAGCTCCTGCAGGCCGCAGACTTCGATGTGAAGCGCGCCGAGACCGGCATCATCTACATCGATGAGGTCGACAAGATCGCGCGCAAGGCCGAGAACCCCTCGATCACCCGCGATGTGTCAGGCGAAGGCGTTCAGCAGGCGCTCCTGAAGATCCTGGAGGGGACGGTCGCGTCCGTGCCTCCGCAAGGCGGTCGTAAGCACCCGCACCAGGAGTTCATCCAGATCGACACCACCAACGTCCTGTTCATCGTCGCGGGGGCCTTCGCCGGTCTCGAGGACATCATCTCGGCGCGTGTCGGCAAGCACGGCATCGGGTTCGGGGCACCCCTGCACCGAAAGTCGGAAGATCTGAACCTCTTCGGCGAGGTGCAGCCCGAAGACCTTCACAAGTTCGGCCTGATCCCCGAGTTCATCGGTCGACTGCCCGTCGTGACCTCCGTGGCGCCGCTCGACCAGGCCGCGCTCATCGAGATCCTCACCGGGCCGAAGAACGCGTTCGTGAAGCAGTATCAGCGCATGTTCGAACTCGACGGTGCAGAGCTGGAGTTCGAGGACGATGCGCTTCGCGCGATCGCCGACCTCGCCGTGGCGCGCAAGACCGGCGCGCGCGGCCTACGCGCCATCCTCGAGGACGTCCTCGGTCCCATCATGTTCGACATTCCCTCCACCGACGACGTCGCCAAGGTCATCGTGACCCGCGCAGCCGTGACTGAAGGAGCTCCGCCGACCCTCGTGCTGGAGCACAAGCGCAAGAGCGCCTGACGCGGTGTCAGCGCCGAACACGTCACCCGAGCAGCCCTCCAAGGCCGTTCGCGTGCTCCGCGTCACCGTCGCGATCGTGATGGCCACCCTCATCCTCGTCGGTGTCGGAGCCGTCACCTTCATGCACGCCTTCGGCCCGCGCGACGGAGAATCGATCGCGCATGCGCGCGTCGACATGGCGGCACGCGAGCTGCAACGGCGGGTGAACCAGCCGGGCCCGGGTGTGGATGCACAGACGCTCGCCGCCGCCGAGTTCATCGGGACGGTCGGGGGAGCAGACGTCCACGCGTATTCGTGGCGCGGGTCGACGTCCGATCCCGACGGGGCACGCATCGACGTCCGCCTGCGCGTGAGCGTCCAACCGCAACCGTCCCGCGAACTCTTCCAGCCCGGTGTCGCCGCAGGAAGCGCCACGGAGTGCTTCCGGTTCCACGTGCGGCAGGGTCGCTCGTCCTATCGGCCGATCGAATGCCCCGCCTCGATTCCGTCCTCGACGCCGACCCTCCCCGCGTCCGCGGCCCCCTCGCCGTCAGCGACGCCCCTTCCGATTCCCTCGGCGACACCCTGAGCGAGGCAGCGGGCGGTGGCGCCATCGCACACCGCCTCCCGCCCGCTCGTCAGCTTCCGAGTCCTCGCCGCACCAGCAGAGGCGCGATGTCGGCATCCCGCCCGCGGAAGTCACGGTACGCCTCCAACGGGTCCTTCGAGCCGCCCACTCCGAGCACGCGGTCGCGGAAGCGATCGCCACCGGCGCGGGTCAGGCCCCCGTTCTCCGCGAACCACTCGACCGTGTCGGCGTCGAGCACTTCGCTCCAGATGTACGAGTAGTAGCCCGCGCTGTAGCCGCCCGAGAACACGTGAGCGAAGTAGGTGGACGAGTACCGCGTCGGCACGACCGGATTGTGCAGACCGATGTCCGCCAGCGCCGCTGCCTCGAACGCGGCGACGTCCGTCACCGCACCGGCCTCCTCGACGTTCACGCCGTGCCATGCCTGGTCGAGCCACGCCGCGGCCAGGTACTCACTCGTGGCGAACCCCTGGTTG
Source organism: Microbacterium sp. DMC48 (assembly GCF_056313825.1). Taxonomy (NCBI): domain Bacteria; kingdom Bacillati; phylum Actinomycetota; class Actinomycetes; order Micrococcales; family Microbacteriaceae; genus Microbacterium; species Microbacterium sp. DMC48. Next base: position 287,944 of record NZ_JBQUZN010000004.1, read on the forward strand.
AAGGCTTCGGAGGCGTGCAGGCGGGCGACGACGTCGGCGGGCAACGGCTCGCCGGTGTCGATGTGCCGAGCATACGAGGAGAGCACCTCCGGCCAGAGGATCCACATCTCGTTCACCTGACTCGGGAACTCCACGAAGTCGCGGAAGACCGCGGTGCCGGCGAAGTGCGGGAAGGTCACCGTCGCGAACAGACCGTGCAGCGCGTGCCCGAACTCGTGGAACATCGTCGTGACCTCGTCGAGCGTCAGGAGCGTCGGCTTGCCGGCCGCCGGCTTGGGCACGTTGAGGTTGTTCACGACGATCGAACGCGTACCGCGCAGGTGCGACTGCGTCACGATGGAGTTCATCCATGCCCCGCCGCGCTTGGTGTCGCGCGTGTAGAGGTCGAAGAGGAACAGGCCGAGCGCGGATCCGTCGGCGTTGTGCACTTCGAAGACGCGCACGTCGGGGTGGTAGGCGGGAAGATCGGGACGTTCGGTGAACGTGATGCCGTACAGCGAGGTCGCGGCGAAGAAGACCCCGTCGACGAGCACCCGCTCCGCCTCGAACCAGGGCCGCAGTGCCGTGCGATCCACGGCATACTCCGCTTCGCGCACACGCTCGGTATAGAACGCCCAGTCGTGCGCTTCGAGCGGAAACGACTCGGGCTCAGCGTCCACCATCGCCTGCAGCGCCGCCTGCTCCGCACGCGCGTTGGCCGCCGCCGGTGCAGCGAGCTGCCGCAACAGCGCACGGACGGCCTCGGGAGAGCCGGCCGTCTCGTCGCTGGTCACATAGGCGGCGTGGTTCTCGTATCCGAGGAGCGCAGCCCGCTGCGCACGCAGGCGCACGATCTGACGCAGCACGTCGCGATTGTCGTTCGCGTTGCCGCGCGAGCCACGCGATCGCGAGGCCGCGAGCAGACGTCGGCGGCTCTCGCGGCGCGTGAGGCTCGACAGGTACGGATGCCCGGTGAAGAGCGTGAGCGTCACGACGTAGCGCCCCTCGAGTCCGCGGTCCGCGGCATTCTGCGCGGCGGCCGACAACTCACCGTCCGTCAGGCCGTCGAGCTCGTCCGCGGAGTCGAAGACGACGGCGAGGTCGTTCGTGTCCGCGAGCAGATTCTTCTCGAACGTCGTCGTGAGCACCGACAGCCGCTGGTTGAGATCCGTGAGCTGCTGCTTCTCGGCATCGTCGAGCCCCGCGCCGGCATGAGCCATCTCGCGGAATCGACGTTCGACCAGATAGCGCTCCTCTGCGCTCAGCGCATGTTCGTCGCGACTGTCGAAAACGGCCCGTACTCTCGCGAAGAGCGCGCCGTCCAATTGCACGGCATCGTGATGGGCGGCCATCAGCGGCGCGAGCGTCTCTTCGATCTCCTGGATCTCGGGCGTCGCGTCGGCGGAGGAGACCGTGTAGAAGGTGCGCGCCACCTGGCCCAAGAGCTCTCCGGCGCGCTCCAACGCGACGATCGTGTTCTCGAAGGTGGGGGCGGACTCGTCAGCGACGATGGCATCGATCTCGCTGCGGTGCCGCGCGAACCCCTCCATGAACGCGGGGAGATAGTGCGCCGGGTCGATCGACGAGTAGTCGGGGAGGCCGTAGGGCAGTGAAGAGGGTGCCAGCAGAGGATTGGAGTCGACGTCGATCATCCCTCCAGCGTAGGCCGGAAATCTCCAAAGATCTGGTTGCAAAGGATTCTTTGCAAGAGTAGCTTTGCATCATGACCCCCGATGATGCACCCGACGGATCCGTAACGGGACGCGCCGAAGAGCGCCGACTCGACGCCGGAGCGCTGCGCGCCCTCGCCCACCCGCTGCGGATCGAGATCTTCGACATCCTCAACCAGTACGGCCCGCAGACGGCCAGTTCCTTGGCGGCGATGACGGGGGAGTCGTCCGGGGCAACCAGCTACCACCTGCGCGCACTCGCGAAGCACGACCTCATCCGAGAGATCAGTGACCGCGGCACGGGACGCGAGCGCTGGTGGGAGCGGCCCCGCGGCGGCATCTCCTTCACCAACCCCGAGGCGATGAAGACGCCCGCAGGCAAGGCGGCCACGCAACTCGTCATGAGCGAGTTCCTCACGCGGCGTCACCAGCAGTTGATGCGCTACGTGACCGAGAGCTTGGCCTCTCCCGACGGCCTCGACGAAGCCAACGCGATGGTCGCCACCTCGACGTTGCGACTCACGCCGGCACAGACGGAGGCGCTCATCACCGAGATGCACGAGCTCGTGCTGCGCTACGGCGACCTCTACCGCGATCAGACCGGCGAGGACCTCCATCCCATCAGCATCCGCACCGACGTTTTCCCGCTCCCCGAAGACGGACTCAGCTCATGACGACTCCCGCCACTCACGAGGATGCCGGGGCACCGGCGTCCTCGCCGCTGCCAGCCGCCCACCGGGCCCCGCTCGGGCGGGGTTTTCGCACGCTGTGGTCGGCGGCGGTCTTCAGCAACCTCGCCGACGGTGTCGGACGCACCGCGGTGCCCCTGATCGCCATCACGCTGAGCTCCGACCCGCTGGTGATCTCGGTGCTGTCGGCACTGGCGTTCGTGCCGTGGTTGATTTTCGGCTTGCCCGCGGGGATGATCGTCGACCGCCTGGATCGGCGCTACGTCATGGCGTTGGCGAACGTGATCCGGGGAAGCGTGGCGCTGTGGCTCGCCGTCCTCGGTGCCTCCGGCAGCCTGAGCCTCTGGGCGCTGTTCGTCGGCACGCTGGTGTTCGGCCTGGGCGAGACGCTGTTCGACAACGCCACGAATGCGGTCATCCCCGGCGTGGTCGAGCGTGATCAGCTCGATCGCGCGAACGGGTGGATCCAGGCTGCTCAGGTGACCGTCGACAGTTTCATCGCCACCCCGATCTCCGGCATCCTGTTCGCCGTCTCCCTCGCCCTGCCGCTCTGGATCGGTTCGGCGGGGTACCTTGTCCCGGTCGTCCTCGCTCTGCTGCTTCCCCTTTCGGCGGCTCGGCCGCTTCGCGCGCCGGCCGATCCCGACGACGCCGCTCTGCCTGCTGCGCGGCGCTCGGGGGCGCGGGAGGCGCTCTCCTACCTGTGGCATCACCGCTATCTGCGCACGATGGTCGTGTTCACCTCGTTCACCGGAAGCGCGCTGGCTTTTGCGCAGGCGGTCATCGTCCTCTTCTTCGTCGACGCGCTGGCCGTCCCGGCCGCTGCCATCGGGTTCGTCACCGCCGGTCTCGGGGTAGGCGCCCTGTGCGGATCGCTGCTCGCGCCGCGTCTGGTGGCTCGATGGGGGCGGGGCCCGGTGATGTTCGCAGCAATCCTCAGCGGAGGTGTCGCGATGCTTCTCACCGGCATCGCACCGTCGGTCTGGACGGCCATCCTCGCCTTCGCAACCGCCGCGTGCGCGGTGTCGATCTGGAACGTGCCGTGGGGCAGCCTGCGTCAGCAGATCATCCCGCCCGACATGTTCGGCCGCGTGCTCGGCATCACGCGCACCCTCACCTGGGGGCTGTTCCCGATCGCCACGATCCTCGGCGGCCTCGTCGCGCGGATCGATCTGCGCCTGCCCTTCCTCATCGGTGGCGCCGCGACGGCGATCGTCGCTCTCCTCGGCATGCGACTGCTCATCGCGGGGACGCGAGAGGCGGGAGCGGAGATCGCTTGACGGCGCTCGAGGCGGCGATGTCGGAGCAGACCCCTACTGTCGTCGGCATGGGGCGAATCATCTTCGACACCGCCGTTTCGCTCGACGGCTTCATCGCCGATACGGACGGCTCACTCGAGTGGCTCTTCGCTGCGGCCGGCGGGACCGACCCCGATCCAGACCTGCTTCCCTCGAACGCCGGCGCTCTGGTGGAGGGGGCGACGACGTACGAGTGGGTACTCGCGGCGGAGGATCTGCTCGTGCGCCCCGAGCGCTGGCGAGAGCTCTATGGCGACACGCCCACGTTCGTCTTCACCACGCGCGCGCTGCCGATTCCCGCGGGCGCCGATGTCACCTTCGTCTCCGGTGCGGTCGCTGCGGCGCTGCCGCGGATCCGCGCGTCGGCAGGAGACCGTGACATCTGGGTCGTGGGGGGCGGAGACCTGGCGGGTCAGTTCTTCGACGCGGGTGCCCTCGACGAGATCGCCGTGTCGGTCGCGCCCGTCACGCTCGGCGCAGGGGCGCCGCTGCTGGCCCGGCGCATCGAAGCAGAGCGCCTCTCCTTGCGCTCTGCTCACGCGGCTGGGCCCTTCGCCCGGCTCGTCTACGACGTCGTGCCGCCGACGCCGTCCTTCACCTAGGAGCGCCCGTTCTCAGCCGAACTCATCCTCGTCGTCGTGCCGCACGAGCACCTCACCGGATGCCGTGGCCTCCACGATCACGCCGGTGTCCAACTCGGCGATCGGGCGCCCCTCCAAGAAGGTCAGCGTCCAGCGAGGGCGCGGCTGGCCGAGGTCGTCGCCGGGAAGCGCGCGATCGACAGCGTGGATCTGCGGTCGCAGGACGGCAGGAACGGCCGCCGGCGGCTCGTCGCCGCTGGTCCAGCGTGTCCCGAGTTGCATCTCACGCCTCCGGAGCGAGCTCGACGGCCTGGACGACCAGGCCTTCCACGCCACCGACCAGCTCCAGCTCGGCGATGCGCCCGACAGCCTTGAGGTCGCCCTCTGCGAGACGGAGGGCGGCGATGGTCACGTCGTCACCCCCGAGCACGAGGCGCGCCACCGGCGTCTTCTGAGACGCCTTGGCCTCGGTCTTGGCACGGCGGATGCCGATGAGCGCAGCGCTGGCCGCCGCGAGCACGCCCGGGTCACCGGGTGCGCCGCCGTCGACAGGCTCAGGCCAGGACGCGGTGTGCACCGAGCCGTCCTCGAACCATGACCAGGCTTCCTCCGTCGCGAACGCGAGCACGGGGGCGAGGAGACGCAGCAACGTCGACAGCGCCGTGCGCAGCGCCAGGGCGGCAGAAGCCTGACCGACGTCGGTCTGGTTGTAGGCGCGCTCCTTGACCAGTTCGAGATAGTCGTCGCAGAAGGTCCAGAAGAACGCCTCGGTGATCTCCAGGGCGCGTGCGTGGTCGTACGCCTCGAAGGCGGCCGTCGCGTCGCGCACGACGCGGTCCAGGGTCGCGAGCATCGCGGCGTCCAAGGCGTGCGTCACCTCGGCACCCGCGGGAACCGGGAACGACAGCACGAACTTGGCGGCGTTGAGCACCTTGATCGCCAGTCGTCGCCCGATCTTCACCTGGGTCGGGTTCTGGGGATCGAAGGCCGCGTCGGCGCCCAGACGGCTGGAGGCGGCCCAATAGCGCACCGCGTCGGTGCCGTGCTGGTCGAGGATGTCGGCAGGCGTGACCACGTTGCCCTTGGACTTCGACATCTTCTTGCGATCGGGATCGACGATGAAGCCGCTGATGGCGGCATCCGACCACGGAGCCCGATCGTCCTCGAGAGCCGAACGCACCATCGTCGAGAACAGCCACGTGCGGATGATGTCCTGTCCCTGCGGACGCAGGTCGAACGGTGCGACGACATTCCAGAGCTCGTCGTCGCGCTGCCACCCGCCGGCCAGCTGGGGAGTCAGCGAAGACGTCGCCCACGTGTCGAAGATGTCCTTCTCTCCCTCGAAGCCGCCGGGCACGCCCCGCTGCGACTCGTCATACCCGGGGGCCGCGTCGGTCGTCGGATCCACCGGCAGCGACGCGGCATCCGCCGCGATCACAGCGCCGTCGATCCTCTCGCCGTTCTCGTCGAGCGGGTACCAGACGGGGATGGGCACACCGAAGAAGCGCTGACGGCTGATGAGCCAGTCACCGGTGAGGCCGTTGGTCCAGTTCTCGTAGCGCACGCGCATGAAGTCCGGATGCCACTGCATGCCCTGACCGAGTGCGATGAGCTTCTCGCGGAACGCCTCGTCGCGGGCGCCGTTGCGCAGGTACCACTGGCGCGTCGAGACGATCTCCAGCGCACGGTCGCCCTTCTCGTAGAACTTCACCGGGTGGCTGAACGGCTTCGACACCTGCAGCAGCTCACCCGATGCCTCGAGCAGTTCGACCATCTTCTTCTTGGCACTGAAGACCGTGAGCCCGGCCAACTCGGCATAGGCGGCCTTCGCGGACGCAGTCGTCAGAGCTTCGGGGGCGTCGGGCAGGATGCGACCGTCCTGACCGAGGATCGTGCGGTTGGGCAGGTCGAGCTCACGCCACCAGACGATGTCGGTGACATCGCCGAACGTACACACCATCGCGATGCCCGACCCCTTGTCCTGCTGGGCGAGGGGATGCGCGAGAACGGGCACCTCCACGCCGAAGACCGGAGTACGCACCGTCTGGCCGAAGTACGGCTGGTACCGCTCATCGCCGGGATTGGCCACGAGAGCCACGCAGGCCGCGAGCAGCTCGGGACGGGTCGTCTCGATGTGGATGTCGCCCGAGCCGTCGCTCTTGTGGAAGGCGAGACGGTGGTACGAGGCCTGTTGCTCGCGATCCTCGAGCTCGGCCTGGGCGATGGCGGAGCGGAAGTCGATGTCCCACAGCGTCGGGGCGAGCGCTTGGTAGGCCTCGCCCCGCTGGAGGTTGCGCAGGAAGGCGAGCTGGCTCGTTCGGATGGTGTCGTCGGAGATCGTGCGGTACGTCTGCGTCCAGTCGACCGAAAGTCCGAGCTGACGGAAGACAGCCTCGAACGCCTTCTCGTCTTCGAGCGTCAGCTCCTCGCACAACTCGATGAAGTTGCGGCGGCTGATGGGCACCTGATCGGCGGGCTTCAAGCTCTTCGCGTCGCCGCGGAACGGGGGAGTGAAAGAGGGGTCGTACGACAACGACGTGTCGCAGCGCACTCCGTAGAAGTTCTGCACGCGACGCTCGGTGGGCAACCCGTTGTCGTCCCATCCCATGGGGTAGAACACCGTCTTGCCACGCATCCGCTCGAAGCGCACCTTCACGTCGGTGTGGGTGTAGCTGAAGACGTGGCCGATGTGCAGCGAACCCGACGCGGTGGGCGGGGGCGTGTCGACCGAGAACACACCCGCGCGTCCCTTCGCCTTCGCGGCGTCGCGATCGAACAAGTAGGTTCCGGCCGCACTCCACGCGGCATCCCACTTCTGCTCGAGGCCTTCCAGGGCGGGCTTGTCGGGAATCTGCGCGTCGGACATGGGTCTCCTCGAGCGATATGTGCGGCACTGTGTGAGCGTGCCTGAGTGTGGAATGTGCCCCACAGTCTACCCGGCTCGCGCCGCTGAGTTCCGAGGAGCTGGCGAATGCCGAGGAGCCGCCGGCCGCACTCGCTCCTCAGTTCGCGACATCTCCTCGGCATCCGGCGCACCGCCTCTTCCTCCCCAGCCCGCGCGGATCGCCCGCGACATCCACAGGACGGAGATCTCCGACCACGGCACCGGCAGAACAGCGACCCTGATCCCGTGTCGATCGAAGACGAGGTGCGCGGTGCCGGCGGGATCGTGCGCGTGCGCCGACTGCGCGAGCGCGGATGGAGCGAGCGCAGTGTGCGGGCAGCGGTCGACCTGCAACGGTTGCAGCGACCGCGAAAGGGCTGGGTGGCCGTCCCCGACGCCGATCCGCACCTCGTGGCTGCGGCCCGCGCGGGAGTCGTCGTTTCGTGTGTGACCCAGGCCGAGAGGCTCGGTCTCTGGGTGCTCGACCGCAGCCAGCGACCCCACGTCGCCGCACCACCGCGCTCGGGTGGGGTCCGCGCCGCGCGGGCGCACGTGCACTGGGCGGAGCCGATCGTTCCGCGGCATCCCGACGCCCTCGTCGACGAGATCGAGAACGTGCTGGCGCTGGTCGCTCAGTGCCTCGCCTTCGAGGAGGCACTGATCGTGTGGGAGTCCGCCCTCGACAAGAAGCTCGTCCGCCTGGAAGAGCTGCACCGCCTGCCGTTCCACGGCGCAGCCCGCCGGCTTCGGGAGCGTGCGAGCCCCTATTCGGGTTCGGGGTTGGAGACGATCTTCGTGTCGCGTCTGGGCTGGCTCGGTGTGCCGATCGTGCCGCAGGTGTGGATCGCGGGCCACCGTGTCGACTTCTTGATCGGAGCGCGCCTGGTCATCCAGATCGACGGCGCCACGCACGTCGGCGCGCAACGCACGAGCGACATCGCGCATGACGCCGAACTCATGCTTCTCGGCTATCACGTCATCCGCGTCGGCTACAGCCAGGTCGTCCACCGCTGGCACGAAGTGCAGGCCCTGATCATGCGCGCCGTCGCGCAGGGGCTGCACCTCGAGCGGTGAGAGGCATCACGACCGGGGGCCAGGCCACGCGGCGGATGCCGAGGAGACGGCGGATGCCGAGGAGATGGCGGATGCCGAGGAGATGGCGACCGCATCCGCTCCTCAGCTCGCGGCCTCTCCTCGCGAACCGATCGACGGCGAGCCGGCGCGGCGGGCCCACGCGTCACGGTCGACGGCGAAGGCGAGGTGTGGCGTGTCGACGCCGCGGTAGTGGGTGGTGAAGGTGCGGCGCACCGTCATGCCGAGTCGGATCGCGACGTTCATCGAGGCCACGTTCGTCGAGCGGATCTTCGCGTACAGCTCGTCGATCCCCAGCGTCGAGAACGCCCAGTCACGACACCCGGCGGCGGCCTCCACGGCGTACCCGTGACCCCAGTGAGCGCGCTGGAACAGGTAGCCGACCTCGACGATCTCGTCGTCATCGATCTGCTGCCGCGTGATGCCGCACTGCCCGATCATCCTGCCCGTCCCGCTGTGCACGACCGCCCACAGCCCGAAACCGTCGTCCTGGTACCGCTGCTGCATGCGACGCAGCCACGCCGACGATTCCGCATCGCTGAACGCGCCGTTGTACGCCGTCATCGCCTCCGGGTCGTGGAGGATCGCGCGCAGGTCCGGCAGATCCTCGTCGGTCATCTCGCGCAGCCGCAGCCGCGCCGTCGCGATGTTCACGCGACGATCCGGATGCCGAGAGCCTGCGCGAACGCGGGGGCGTGAAGCTCAGCCTGTCGGGGCTGGAGCCAGGCACCGGTGAGCGCACGAACATCGGTGAATGCCAGCGCTTCGAGCCCGCGCAGATCCACATCGTCGCCTCGCATTCCACGCGTGTCGACCTCGTCGACGCGGCATCCTTCGAAGGCGACCCGCGCGAGTCGCGCCTCAGGCAGATCGATCGAGCCGAAGCTGCAGTCGACGAAGAGCACGTCGGTGAGCTCGGCGGACGGCAGCGAGAGGTAGTCGATGTGCGCCCCGCGCACCACGACGCTGTCCCACCGCACCCGCAGCCCGTCGAGCGTCGCGATGCGCCCGCCGGTCAGCTCGACATTGCGCCAGCTTCCGTCACGCGCGACCAGCGCCATCGCGCGGAGCTGGTCGACCGCGACGTCGACGAACGTGGCGCCCGTGGCGTCGACGTGACCGGCGGCCGGTCCGGAAGCCGCATCCACCCGAGACTCGACGAGACGGCAGTGCGCGGCATCCACCTCGCCGCCCACGCCGTCGACGAGAACGCCGAGCAGATCGGCCCGGCTGCGCAGCGCGCTGACCGCGTCGAGGTCGGGGGGAACGTCGGGGGCGCTGATTCGCGGAGGCCGGGGACCGAGAGAACCGGAGGAGCGGGCAGCCATCCCTCGAGCCTACGCGCCCGGTATGATGGTCTGATCAGCACCGATCCGGCCATCACCGGGGAGCTCGCGGAAGAACGCCCAGGGAACCCCCGGGGTCACTAGAACCGCGCGGGGCAGGCCCGTCACAGCCGTCGCATGAGTGGCCGACGATGGGTGTCGGCAAGCGGGGTGGTACCGCGGTCGCACGATCGTCCTCGCAGGAAGACTGCACGAATCCGATGCACGAGCACCTGCTGGAGTGACATGAGCTACCCCCGTCCCTCGACGAACCCCGCCGCCGGCGTCACGAGCGCTTTCGGTCCCGCCGCCGACGTGTCTCCGAGCCCCCGCTTTCCCGCCATCGAGCGCGACGTGCTCGACTTCTGGACGCGCGACGACACGTTCCGCGCCTCGATCGCGCAGCGCGACGGCGCCGAGGAGTGGGTCTTCTACGACGGCCCGCCGTTCGCCAACGGTCTGCCGCACTACGGACACCTGCTGACCGGCTACGCGAAGGACCTCTTCCCGCGCTTCCAGACGATGCGGGGCAAGAAAGTCGACCGCGTCTTCGGCTGGGACACGCACGGACTTCCGGCGGAGCTGGAGGCCATGAAACAGCTCGGCATCACCGAGAAGAGCGAGATCGAGCAGATGGGGATCGCTTCCTTCAACGCGAAGGCCCGCGAGTCGGTGCTCGAGTACACCCAGCAGTGGGAGGACTACGTCACTCGACAGGCCCGGTGGGTCGACTTCGAACGCGGGTACAAGACCCTCGACACCGGCTACATGGAGTCGGTGCTGTGGGCGTTCAAGGAGCTCTGGGACAAGGGCCTCGCCTACGAGGGGCACCGCGTGCTGCCCTACTGCTGGCGGGATGAGACTCCTTTGTCGAACCACGAACTGCGCATGGACGACGACGTCTACAAGATGCGGCAGGACCCCTCGGTCACCGTCACGTTCCCGCTCGTCGGCGTGAAGGCGGAGAGCCTGGGGCTCACCGGTGTCCGTGCCCTCGCGTGGACGACCACGCCCTGGACGCTGCCGACCAACCTCGCCCTCGCGGTCGGTCCCGACATCGAGTACGTCGTCGTGCCCGGTGGGCCGAACGGAGCGGCGGATGTCCCGGCATCCGGCGACGACGAGGGCGCGGCGGCACATCGCTACCTGCTCGCTTCCGATCTGCTCGGCGGTTATGCGAAGGATCTCGGATACGAGAACGCGGCCGAGGCGGCCGAAGCCGTGGAACGGACCATTCTCGGCAGCGAGCTCGCGGACGTGCATTACGACCGGCTCTTCGACTATTACGCGGATGCCGAGGTGTGGGGAACCTCGTCGGCCTGGCGCATCCTCGTCGACGATTACGTCAGCACGACCGACGGCACCGGCATCGTGCACCAGGCACCGGCGTTCGGTGAGGACGACCAGCGGATCACCGAGGCGGCCGGCATCCCGCTGATCATGAGCCTCGACGACGGCGGGCGCTTTCTCCCGCAGGTCGGCGATGTCGCGGGCGAACTGTGGATGGACGCCAACCGCCCGCTCATCCGCCTGCTGCGCGCCGAGGGCCGCCTGCTGCGCGAGGCGTCTTACGAGCACTCGTATCCGCACTGCTGGCGCTGCCGCAACCCTCTGATCTACAAGGCCGTCTCCAGCTGGTTCGTCCGCGTCACGGCGATCAAGGACCGTCTGATCGAACTGAACGAACAGATCACCTGGGCGCCGGAGAACGTCAAGCACGGCCAGTTCGGCAAGTGGCTCGAAGGCGCCCGCGACTGGTCCATCAGCCGCAACCGCTTCTGGGGCTCGCCGATCCCGGTCTGGCGCAGTGACAACCCGGAGTACCCGCGCGTGGACGTGTACGGGTCGCTCGCCGACCTGGAGCGCGACTTCGGCCGGCTCCCGCGCAATGCCGCCGGCGACATCGATCTGCACCGTCCCTTCATCGACGAGCTGACGCGCCCGAACCCGGACGATCCGACGGGGGCGAGCACGATGCGGCGCATCGAGGACGTCTTCGACGTCTGGTTCGACTCGGGGTCGATGCCCTATGCCCAGGTGCACTACCCGTTCGAGAACCGGGAGTGGTTCGACGAGCACGCACCGGCCGACTTCATCGTGGAGTACATCGGCCAGACGCGCGGCTGGTTCTACGTCATGCACGTCCTGTCCGGTGCCCTGTTCGACCGGCCCGCCTTCACGGGCGTCGCCTGCCACGGCATCGTGCTCGGAAGCGACGGGCAGAAGATGAGCAAGTCGCTGCGCAACTATCCGGATGTCAGCGAGGTGTTCGACCGCGACGGCTCCGATGCCATGCGCTGGTTCCTCATGGCGTCCTCGGTGCTGCGCGGCGGCAACCTCATCGTCACCGAGGAGGGGATCCGCGCCGGAGTGCGCGAGTTCCTGCTGCCGTTGTGGAACACGTGGTACTTCTTCGCGACGTACGCCAACGCCGCCGCCCCCGGGGGCTACCAGGCGACGTGGCGCACCGACTCGACGAACGTGCTCGACCGCTACATCCTCGCGCTGACCGGAGACCTCGTGCGCGGCGTCGCCGCCGACCTGGAGCAGCTGGATTCGACGACCGCCGCGGCCACGCTCCGCGACTTCGCCGAGGCGCTGACCAACTGGTACGTCCGCCGATCGCGCGACCGCTTCTGGGTGGGGGTGACCGACGACCCGGCAACCACCGACGCGTTCGACACGCTCTACACGGTGCTCGAGACGTTGACGCGCGTCGCCGCGCCGCTGATCCCGCTGATCTCCGAGCGCGTGTGGCAGGGCCTGACCGGTGGTCGCAGCGTGCACCTGGAGGACTGGCCCGACGCCGACGCGTTCCCGACGGCATCCGACATCCGCACCGCGATGGACGCCGTCCGTGAGGTCTCGAGCGTCGCGAACGCCCTCCGCAAGAAGGAGGGCAAGCGCGTGCGCCTGCCCCTGCCGCGGCTCACGGTCGTGGTGCCGGATGCCGAGGCGCTCGCACAGTTCGAGGACATTCTGCGCGACGAGCTCAACGTGAAGGCCGTCGAGCTCGTCGAGCTCGAGGCGAGCACGGCGGTCGATTACGGCATCACGCACCGCCTGTCGGTCAATGCCCGCGCCGCCGGTCCCCGCCTGGGCAAGCAGGTGCAGCAGGTGATCGCCGCCGCCCGCGCAGGGGAGTGGACGGACGCCGACGGCTCTGTCGTCGTCGGCGGGATCGCCCTGGAGCCGGGGGAGTACGACCTCGTGCTCGAGACCGCCGGACGCCCCGACGGCGAGGCGCTCGCGGTGCTGACGGGTGCGGGAGACCGCCAGGGCGGCTTCGTCCTGCTCGACACCACCACGACGCCCGAGCTCGAAGCCGAGGGGCTCGCGCGCGACATCATCCGCGCCGTGCAGGACACCCGCAAGGCCGCCGGCTTCGACGTGAGCGACCGCATCCGCCTGCAGCTGCTGTTCTCCGCATCGGAGGATGCCGCGGCCGTCGCGGCCGCCTTCGCCACCGCGGACGTCGCGGGCGAGACACTCGCCCTCGACTACGCGGTCGTCTCACCCGAAGGCACCGCGCTCGTCGGAGAGGGATCGGTGTTGGCTGCCGCCGAGACGATCGACGCCGATCACACGGCGGTGGTCGCCGCCGGCGCGTACGCCAACACCGGCGACGTCACCGTTGCCGTGACCCGGATCGGAGCGTCCTCGTGAACGACCGCCAGCGCGCCGACGCCGTCTACCGCGCCCTGTTGACCCGCCAGGGCGAGCAATGGGTGCAGCCCCGCGTCGAACGCACCCGCCGCGTGCTGGAACTGCTCGACGACCCGCAGCGGACGTATCGCGTCGTGCATGTGACCGGGACGAACGGGAAGACCTCGACCAGCCGCATCATCGAATCGATCGTGCGCGCCCACGGGTTGCGCACGGGGCTGTTCACGAGTCCTCACCTCGAACGCTTCACCGAGCGGATCATGATCGACGGGGAACCGATCGACGACGGCCTCATCGCCGACGCCTGGGACGAGATCGCCCCGATCGTCGACCTCGTCGATGCCGAGCTCGCGGCATCCGGCGATGCAGCTCTCACCTTCTTCGAGCTGCTCACGATGCTCGCCTTCGTGGCATTCGCCGACGCCCCGGTGGACGTCGCGGTCATCGAGGTCGGGATGGGCGGAAGCTGGGACTCGACGAATACGGCCGACGGGGACGTCGCAGTGATCGCACCGATCGATCTCGACCACGCCGACAAGCTCGGCCACACGATCGCCGAGATCGCCGCCGTCAAGGCCGGAATCATCAAGACCGGTGCCTCCGCGGTGTCGGCGCAGCAGCAGCCATCGGCCCTGAGCGTCCTCACCGCGGCCGCGGCTGCACGGGGCGCGTCCCTCGCCGTGGAGGGAACCGCCTTCGGTCTGACGAGCCAGGCCCTCGCCGTCGGGGGCCAGCAGCTGAGCGTGCGTGGCCTCGCGGCGACATACGACGATCTCTACCTGCCCCTCTATGGCGCCCACCAGGGTCACAACGCCGCCCTGGCGATCGCGGCCGTCGAGTCGCTCATCGGCGCCGGAACGCAGCCCATCGCACCCGACGTGCTCGCCGACGGCCTCGCACAGGTGACCTCGCCCGGACGCCTCCAGCTGATCGGGGTCGCGCCCACCGTGCTCATCGACAGCGCGCACAACCCGCACGGCGCACGCGCCCTCGTGGCCGCACTGGGCGACTCGTTCGACTTCGACGAATGGGGCGTCGTTCTGGGTGCCTTCGCCGACAAGGACACGGCGGGGATCGTGGCCGCTCTCGCCCCGGCGGCGACCCAGGTGTTCGTGACGGCGCCGGACTCCGATCGGGCAGCCGACCCCGACGCGCTGGCCGACCTGGTCGAAGCTGCGGGAGTTCCCGTCACCGTGCACCGCGACCTCTCCGACGCGGCCGAAGCCGCGCGCGAGTGGGCGGCGGGCTCGAACCGACGCGCGGTCGTCATCGCGGGCAGCGTCGTGCTGGCGGGCGAGGCCCTGCAACTCGCTGCCGACGGTGACTGGAAGTCGGGGTGGAGCGCGTGAGCGGGCGCGTGCGACGCGCGCGCGGCGCGGAAGAGTCGCTCGCGCAGGTCGTGCTCGGATTCGAGTCGATCATCGTCTTCCTCGGCGGCCTGGCGATCTATGGCTTGAACGCGCTTCCCGACGGCATCCCCTCATGGTGGGGGATCGTCGCCGGCTCCGTCCTCGCGGCACTCATGGTCGTCACCACCGGCCTGACCCGCTCACGTGTGGGCATCCTGCTCGGCTGGCTCTGGCAGGTCGTCGTCGTGCTCGGCGGACTGATCGTGCCCGCACTCGTCCTCGTCGGAGTGATTTTCGGGGGCATGTACGCGTATGCGACCATCAAGGGCAGAGCGCTCGACCGCCGCAACGCGGTGCGCGCAGGCGCTTCCCCGCACGTCACGAACGGAGACTGAAATGCCCACCGAAGAGACCCTCGTCCTCGTCAAGCCTGACGGCGTGGCGCGCGGCCTGACCGGAGCGATCCTCGCGCGCATCGAGGCCAAAGGCTACGCCCTGGTCGACATCAAGCTGGTCGAGCCCGACCGTGACGTCCTCGAGCAGCACTACGCCGAGCACGCGGGGAAGCCCTTCTACGAGCCGCTTCTCGAGTTCATGCTCTCAGGGCCGTCTGTTGCGATCCGTCTCGCCGGCAACCGCGTTATCGAGGGCTTCCGTTCACTCGCCGGCACGACCGATCCCACGACCGCGGCACCCGGCACGATCCGAGGAGACTTCGGCCGAGACTGGGGCCTGAAGGTTCAGCAGAACCTCGTCCACGGCAGCGACAGCCCCGAGTCGGCCGCACGTGAACTGGCGATCTGGTTCTGATCCCACCCTGCGCGATCCGGTGCCCTTCCGTCCCTGAGACGGGAGGGCACCGGCCGTTCGAGCGCCGGGCGCCGGCGACGCGGAGTCTCAGAAGATGACGTCGAGCAGCTGCGGGACGGCGTCCAGACGCAGCTGCGCCAGGAGGAGGACGACCCCGTACGACACGAATGCCATGAGCGGAACCCATGCGGCCAGCGCCGCACCGACGGCGCGCACGCGCGGCTGCGAGGAGACCACGCCCGAGCGCAACAGATGGACGGCCACGGCGTAGAAGGTCGGGATCGTGACGATCCACGTGACCATGCACCACGGGCAGAGAGTTCCGAGGAAGAAGATGCTCTGCGTGATCAGCCAGATCACGAAGCCGAAGGCGAAGGTGATGCCGGCGAAGAAGGTGATCCAGAACCACCGAGCAAAACGCGCTCCGGCGAGAACAGCCATCCCCACCACGATCGGCGCCATCCACCCGGTGAGGCCCAGGATGGGATTGGGGAAGCCGAAGACGCTCCCCTGGGCGGAGTCGAGGTTCGCACTGCACTGCACGACGACACTGAAGTCGCACGAGGCCGCTGCGGTCGATCCGGCGGCTTTGTCGAACTTCTCCAACGTCAGGGCGAACGCCGCGATCCAGCCGATCACCCCGGCGATCACGAGCCAGATGGCGAGGATCTTGGGGCGTGCATCGACGGTCTGCGCGGACATGCTGGCGATTATCGCATCCACACGCATGGTCCTCGCTGAGAGGTCGGGCGAGGGCCGGATGATGCTCCGAGCGTCGCTCTGCTCAATCTTCGCCGGATGATGCGATAATGGACGCCGATGCATTGCGGCCGCGCCGCACTCCGCATCACCGAAGACTTCGGGCGATGAATGCCCTTGGCAGCACGAGTCCCGCCGACGAGCGGGTGAGGCTGCAGACCGAGTGAGTATGCGGTTCCCCAGCATCGGGTGACGCCGCCAGAGTTCACCCGACGGCACGCGGAGCCGGCGGCGAGGAGTAAGCCAGAGATGGCCGATGAGAACAACGATCAGTCCACAGCCCCTGCCGACGAGGTCCTGACCCCGCCGCTTCTCGTCTCCGAAGGCGACGTCGCGTCGACGGACGCAGACACGCCTGACGCCGAGACCGGCGCCGAGGCGGAGCCCGAGTCGACGGCGCCGGTGACGCCCGAGCAGGCTGCGGATGTGCAGCCGGTCGCGGAGGCCCCGCGCGTCGAGACCGCCACCGCGGACAGCACCGCCACCGACACCGCCGAGCCCGAGACGGAAGAGGCCGGCGCGGCCGACACCGCCGAGCCCGAGACGGAAGAGGCCGTCACGGCCGTGAGCCTCGGACTTCTGCCCGCGGACTTCGTCTCCGCCGTCTCCACGAAGCTGGTCTTCTACGCTCCGACCATCGTGCCGCTTCCCGCGCGTCCCGGCGTCCGCCTGGATCCCCGAGACGATCGCGACGAGGGCGCGTCCGATTCGGGCACGAGCGCGCGCCGGCGCAACCGTCGACGTGGCGGCGGATCGTCGGCCAACGATGATGACGCCCCGCGAGAGCAGAGCCAGCCTCGCCGGCGCGCCGTGGAGTTGATCACCGAGCCGCAGCGGATCAAGGGATCGACGCGCCTCGAGGCCAAGAAGCAGCGTCGCCGCGACGGCCGCGAGGCCGGACGCCGCCGCACCGTCGTCACGGAGGCCGAGTTCCTCGCCCGCCGCGAGGCCGTGGACCGCGACATGATCGTGCGCTCGAAGAACGGTCGCATCCAGATCGCGGTTCTCGAAGACAACGTGCTGGTCGAGCATTACGTCGCTCGCAGCCAGGAGTCCTCGCTCATCGGCAACGTCTATCTCGGCCGCGTGCAGAACGTCCTGCCGAGCATGGAGGCGGCCTTCGTCGACATCGGCCGGGGCCGCAACGCCGTGCTCTACTCCGGAGAGGTCGACTGGGATGCCGTGGAGACGGGCAACCAGCCGCGGCGAATCGAGCTGGCGCTCAAGAGCGGCGACCGCGTTCTCGTCCAGGTCACGAAGGACCCCGTCGGCCACAAGGGCGCGCGCCTGACGAGTCAGATCTCGCTGCCGGGCCGTTACCTCGTGTACGTGCCGGGCGGCGCCATGAACGGCATCTCGCGAAAGCTCCCCGACACCGAGCGCGCGCGCCTCAAGCGCATCCTCAAGGAGGTGCTGCCGGAATCCAGCGGCGTCATCGTGCGCACGGCCGCTGAGGGCGCTACGGAAGAGCAGCTCACGCGCGATGTGCAGCGGCTCACCGCACAGTGGGAGCACATCTCGTCGCAGGTCGAGAAGATCGGCGCCCCTGCGCTCCTTCACTCCGAGCCCGACCTGCTCGTGAAGATCGTCCGCGATGTCTTCAACGAAGACTTCTCCAAGATGCTCATCCAGGGCGAGGACGCTTACCAGACGATCACGGCCTATCTGGCCGGCGTCGCGCCGGACCTTCTCGAGCGCGTGGAGAAGTACGAAGACGACCAGGACCCGTTCGACCGCTTCCGCGTGACGGAGCAGATCGAGAAGGCGCTGGACCGGAAGGTCTGGCTGCCGTCGGGCGGCTCGCTCGTCATCGATCGCACGGAGGCCATGACGGTGGTCGACGTCAACACCGGCAAGTTCGTCGGCTCCGGAGGCAACCTGGAGGAGACGGTCACCAAGAACAACCTCGAGGCCGCCGAGGAGATCGTCCGCCAGCTCCGACTGCGCGACATCGGCGGCATCATCGTCGTCGACTTCATCGACATGGTGCTCGAGTCCAACCGCGATCTCGTGCTGCGACGCCTCGTCGAGTGCCTCAGCCGCGATCGCACCAAGCATCAGGTCGCCGAGGTGACCTCGCTCGGCCTCGTGCAGATGACCCGCAAGAAGCTGGGACTGGGACTGCTCGAGACCTTCAGCGAGGCGTGCGAAGTCTGCGCGGGCCGTGGCGTGATCGTGCACCACGACCCGGTCGTCAAGCACCGCGGTGCGCCGGCGCCCGCATCCAACGGCGGACGTCGGTCGCGCCAGAACTCCTCGCCCGCCACCTCCGCCGGCAACGGCTCCGTGAGTGGGGGGACGCACGTGATCACCGAGAGCGCGAAGTCGGCGCTCGCCCAGATCGCGGCGTCCACCATCCACACCGCAACCGAGGATGCACAGGAAGCCTCCGAGGTCGCCGAGGTGACGCTGCCCGACGTCCAGCCGGAGGTCGCGCCCGAGCGCGCGAAGCGCCCGCGCAAGAAGCGCGAGTCGGCTCCTCGCTCGTCGTCCACCGAGCGGAGTGAGAAGGAGATCCTTCTCGACTCGGTTCTGAGCGCTCTGCCGGAGCCGAAGGCGCCCGGCCAGGGGCGGGGACGTCGTCGCGTGACCACCGCGGCGCTGACCGGCACCCCGGTCGCGGCGACGCCGAGCGCCGAATCCGCTGCGGAGTGACGTTCGCGCGTCGCGGGGGCGCTCTCAGCCCTCGCGACGCTCGCGCGCGGTGATGCGCAGACCCGAGGCGATCAGGCGTTTGACGAGTTCGCGGCCGCTGACGTGCTCGGCTCCGGCAGCGATCAGACGCGGCAGCGCGTCTTCCGGGACGTCGTAGTGGTCGCGATCGAATCCGCGCCGAGGGATGCCGTTCGCGGCGGCGAAGGCGTGCAGCTCATCGAGGTCGCTGTCGCTGACCAGATGCGCCCACATCCGCCCGTGGGCGGGCCAGCGCGGGTCATCGATGAGGATCGCCATCCCCGCAGTCTAGGTCGACGCGCGACACGCCTCGCTTCGCTTTTGCCGATGGCCTCGGCATCCGGTAAGGTAGACCCTTGGTGCGTCGAGTTTCGCCTCCGCACTGGATATTTGGGTACACCCTCAGGGGACGTACTCGTCCCATGAAGACAGCCGGGGCCGTTGGCTCCGCAGAAGAAAAACAGGTGTGAAGTGGTTTACGCAGTTGTGCGCGCCGGTGGCCGTCAGGAGAAGGTGGAGGTCGGCACGATCGTCGTCCTCGACCGTCAGCAGGCCAAGATCGGCGACAAGCTCGAGCTGCCCGCGGTGCTGCTCGTCGATGGTGACGCCGTGACGACCGACGCCGACAAGCTCGCGAAGGTGACCGTGACCGCCGAGGTCCTCGGCGAGGAGCGCGGCCCGAAGATCGTGATCCAGAAGTTCAAGAACAAGACCGGCTACAAGAAGCGCCAGGGCCACCGTCAGGACCTCACGCGCGTCAAGATCACCGGCATCAAGTAAGCGGAAGAGGCACACGAGATGGCACACAAGAAGGGCGCAAGCTCTACCCGTAACGGTCGTGACTCCAACGCCCAGCGACTGGGCGTGAAGCGTTTCGGCGGCCAGGCCGTCAACGCGGGCGAGATCCTCGTTCGCCAGCGCGGAACGCACTTCCACCCGGGCGCCAACGTCGGTCGCGGCGGAGACGACACGCTGTTCGCCCTCGCCGCCGGTGCGGTCGAGTTCGGCACCAAGGGCGGCCGGAAGGTCGTCAACATCGTCGCCGCCGCGGAGTGACCGCGCGTTCGACCACGAACATCATGAGGTGAGGGGCGGGCTTCGGCTCGCCCCTCCTTCGTTAGATCCCCTTTTCCCCTTTCCCACCTTCCCCGTCAGGAGACCGACATGGTGACCTTCGTCGATCGAGTGACGCTCCATCTGCGCGCCGGCAAGGGCGGCAACGGCTGTGTGTCCGTGCGCCGCGAGAAGTTCAAGCCGCTCGCCGGTCCCGATGGTGGCAACGGGGGACACGGCGGCGATATCGTCCTCGTCGCCGACCCGCAGGTGACGACGTTGCTGTCGTACCACCACTCGCCGCACCGCGCTGCCGGAAACGGCGGTTTCGGCATGGGCGACAACCGCTCCGGCGCCGCGGGGGAGAGTCTCGAGCTCGCCGTTCCGGTCGGCACGGTGGTGAAGGATGCCGAGGGGGAGACGCTCGCGGATCTCGTCGTCCCCGGCACCCGCTTCGTGGTCGCCCCCGGCGGTCAGGGCGGGCTCGGCAATGCCGCTCTTGCGAACCCCAAGCGCAAAGCGCCCGGCTTCGCACTGCTCGGTACGCCCGGGTGGGAGGGTGACGTCCTCCTCGAGTTGAAGACGGTCGCCGATGTCGCCCTCGTCGGCTTCCCCTCCGCCGGCAAGTCCAGCCTCATCGCGGCGATCTCCGCGGCACGCCCCAAGATCGCCGACTACCCGTTCACGACGCTGCATCCGAACCTGGGCGTCGTGCAGGCCGGCGACACGCGCTTCACCGTGGCCGACGTACCCGGACTCATCGAGGGCGCGAGCGAGGGCAAGGGGCTGGGACTCGAGTTCCTGCGCCATGTCGAGCGCTGCACCGCACTCGTGCACGTCCTCGACTGCGCGACCCTGGAACCCGGTCGTGACCCGCTGAGCGATCTCGACGTGATCCGCGAGGAACTCGCGAACTACTCGGTTCCCGAAGGACAGACGCCGCTGCTCGATCGCCCGCAGCTCGTGGCTCTGAACAAGGTCGACGTGCCCGAGGCCAAGGATCTCGCCGACTTGGTGCGCCCCGATCTGGAAGAGCGCGGCTACCGGGTGTTCGAGATCTCGACGGTCAGCCACGAAGGTCTGCGACAGCTGACGTTCGCGCTGGGCGACATCATCGCGCAGCATCGGGTGCAGGTGGCCGAGTCTCCCGCAGCGGAGCGCATCGTGATCCGCCCCAAGGGCGCGCAGAAGGACTTCGAGATCCGCGTCGAGGGCGGGACCTACGGAAACGTCTATCGCATCCTCGGCGACAAGCCGCTGCGTTGGGTACAGCAGACAGATTTCCAGAACGAAGAAGCGGTCGGCTTCCTCGCAGATCGCCTCGAAAAGCTGGGCGTCGAAGACGAGCTGTTCCGCGTGGGAGCGGTCGCGGGCTCGACGGTCGTGATCGGCCCGGGCGACGGCATCGTGTTCGACTGGCATCCGTCGCTCTCGTCGGCCGCCGAACTGATGACGGCTCCGCGCGGCACCGACCCCCGCCTCGACCTGAACCCGCGCCGCACCACATCACAGCGACGCGAGCGATACCACGAGCGCATGGACGCCAAGGCGGAAGCCCGGGCGGAACTCGAGGCCGAGCGCCTCGGGGTGCCGGACTTCTCCTTCGACGGAGAGGATGACGAGCAAGCGTGAGCGTGCACGATCGGTCCGGCATCGCGGGGGCGCGTCGCGTCGTCGTGAAGGTGGGCTCCTCTTCCATCAGCGGCGACAACCATCACCGCATCGAATCGATCGTCGACGCACTCGCGGCCGCACACGCCCGCGGCACGCAGGTCGTGCTGGTCTCCTCCGGCGCGATCGCCACGGCGCTGCCCCTGCTCAACCTCGACGGCCGGCCCTCCGATCTCGCGACCCAGCAGGCGGCGGCCGCGGTCGGCCAGAACGTGCTCATGTGGCGCTATCAGACCACGCTGGAGCGATACGGGCTTCTCGCCGGCCAAGTGCTGCTGACGGCCGGTGACCTCGAGAACGCCGCACACCGCGCCAATGCCCGCCGCGCAGTGGATCGGCTGCTGGGTCTGGGCGTTCTGCCCATCGTCAACGAGAACGACACCGTCGCGACGCACGAGATCCGCTTCGGCGACAACGATCGCCTCGCCGCCCTCGTGGCCGAGCTGATCGGGGCCGATGCGCTCATCCTTCTCAGCGACATCGCATCGCTGTACACCCGTCCGCCGTCCGAACCCGGCGCCGAAGCCATCCACACGGTGCCCTACGGCGACGACCTGAGTCGCTTCGAGTTCGGATCGGTCGTCGTCAACAGCGTGGGCACCGGGGGAGCGGCCACCAAGGCATCCGCGGCACGCCTGGCCGCGGCATCCGGCATCGGCGTGCTCGTCACCAGTGCCGACCTCGTCGAGCAGGCACTGTCGGGCGACGACATCGGCACCTGGTTTGCTCCGAACCCCGAAACGCCGCCGCGCGTGGGCACCACGCCGTTGCCCACGGTGAGCTCGGTCTGACCCCGCCGCCCACGTCGGAGGCCGGGGCACCGCTCGGTAGAATGAGCGGATGACCACCGTCTCCGTCGACGCGCCCACCGCCGCACGCCACCGCATCGAACGTGCGCACGAGGCGGCACGCGGCGTGGGACTGCTGACCGATGCGCAGAAGGCCGAGGCGCTGCGCGCGATCGCGGACGCGATCGAGGCAGCCACCGACGACATCGTCTCGGCGAACACCGTCGATCTCGAGCGCGGACAGCGCGACGGCCTGTCCGACGGCCTCCTCGACCGCCTTCGCCTCGATCGCGTGCGGGTCGCGGCCCTCGCCGCTGCCGTGCGCGACGTCGCCGAGCTGCCCGACCCGGTCGGCCGCGTGCTGGACGAGCGCACGCTGAGCAACGGTGTGCGCCTGCAGAAGGTCTCGGTGCCGTTCGGCGTCGTCGGGTCGATCTACGAGGCCCGCCCGAACGTCACCGTGGACATCGCGGCGTTGGCGCTGCGTTCCGGCAACGCCGTCGTCCTGCGCGGTGGCACGGCGGCGCAGGCGACGAACGCCGCACTCGTTTCCGCCATGCGCGATGCCTTGGCGGGCCAGGGGATCGACCCCGAAGCGATTCAGACCGTCGACGACTTCGGCCGCGAGGGCGCGCACGCGCTGATGCAGGCACGCGGCCTCGTGGACGTGCTGGTCCCGCGCGGCAGCGCGCAGCTCATCGAGACCGTCGTCACGCAGTCAGCCGTCCCGGTGATCGAGACCGGTGCCGGTGTGGTCCACATCGTCCTGGACTCGTCGGCTCCGCTCGAATGGGCCGAGCAGATCGTCGTGAACGCCAAGGCACAGCGGCCGAGCGTCTGCAACGCAGTGGAGACGGTTCTCGTCCTGCGTGACGCTGCCGAGCGGCTGGTGCCTCCGGTGGCCGCCGCGCTGCAGGATGCCGGCGTCACCATCCACGGCGACGAGACCGTGCGCAAGCTCGTCGTGGACGCCGTGGCAGCAACGGACGCCGATTGGTCGACCGAGCACATGAGCCTCGACCTCTCGATGCGCGTCGTGGACGACCTCGACGAGGCACTGGCCCATATCCGTCGCTACTCGACCCATCACACGGAATCGATCGTGACGACGGATGAGGCCCGAGCAGAGCGGTTCCTCGCCGAAGTCGACTCCGCCGTGGTGATGGCGAACGCGTCGACGCGCTTCACCGACGGCGGCGAGTTCGGCTTCGGCGCCGAAGTCGGGATTTCGACACAGAAGCTGCACGCCCGAGGGCCGATGGGCCTTCCCGAGCTCACCAGCACCAAGTGGCTGGCGCGTGGGTCCGGGCAGATCCGTATCTGACGGCCTAAACTGAACAGACCCGACTTTCGAAGGAGTCCGAATGACCCTCGCCACGACCCTCGCCCTCGCTGCGGCGCAGGCAGAGCCTCACGGCAACGTCCAGGCCCAGACGTTCATCTTCGGCCTGATCGCGTTCATCGTGTTCCTGGCGCTGGGACTGGTCACGGTGTCCTACCGCAACGTGGCGAACCGTCACTCGCACAAGGCCGAGGCCTACGCCAAGGCGCACCCCGTCGACCAGGCGCAGGTGGGACACGGCCACCACTAGGACGTCGGCATGACCTCGGTACGCGCCCCCCGCATCGGGGTCATGGGTGGGACCTTCGACCCGATCCACCACGGACACCTCGTGGCGGCGAGCGAGGTCGCGCAGTCGTTCGATCTCGACGAGGTGATCTTCGTCCCGACAGGCATGCCGTGGCAGAAGGACAAGGAGAAAGTCACCGCCGGTGAACATCGGTATCTGATGACCGTCATCGCGACGGCATCCAATCCGCAGTTCACCGTCAGCCGCGTGGACATCGACCGCGGCGGCCCCACCTACACCATCGACACCTTGCGCGATCTGAAGAGCACACGTCCCGACGCGGAGCTCTTCTTCATCACGGGAGCCGATGCGATCGCCCAGATCCTCGGATGGCGCGATCACGATGACCTCTGGGACCTGGCCCACTTCGTGGCGGTGTCCCGGCCGGGACATGTCCTGTCCACCGAGGGACTGCCCGAGGACGTCGTGAGCAGACTCGAGATCCCCGCCCTGGCGATCTCATCCACCGACTGCCGTGAGCGGGTGAACCGAGGCCACCCGGTGTGGTACCTCGTGCCCGACGGCGTCGTCCAATACATTGCGAAGCACCACCTTTACCGGAGCGAGGCATGAGCACACCCGACCAGCCCGATACTCCCCAGCTGACCCGCCGTCAGTTGCGCGAGATGCGCAACACCGCCTCGACGCCGGTGATCACCCCCGCGGATGCCGAGAAGGCGAGTCAGCCCGCCGAACCGACACCGCCCGTCGTCGCGCCGCTGCCGCGCGCGGCCGAACCCGTCGAGGTGGCCGAGGCACCGCCCGCGGCGGCAGATGTCGACGTCGAAGCGCCGTCGTTCACGCGCCGCGCCGCGCGCCGCCAAGAGCGGCTGCGGACGGCCTCGGTGCCGGTCGCCGACGAGACACCAGCCCCCACCGCGACCAGTTCCGAGACAGGTTCCGAGGCCCGCCCAGAAGACGTCGCCCCGGCGGATGCCATGGCGGAGAACGCCCCCGAGCCCGCACAGGACGAGGAACGTCCCGTGGTCGCGCCGACGTTCGGTTCAGGTCTCCTTGCCGGCGAGAGCGTGGAGATCGACCTCCCGGCATCCTTCGATCAGCTCTTGACGCGCGGCAGCACCGCCACGGGGGCACTGTCGGCGCCGAATGCGCTGATCCTGTCGCAGACACCGGAGACCGGTGCGCTCGTCTCGCCGATCACGGGCACAGGAGAAGTCCTCATCACCGGGACGTTCTCGCTTCCCGAGTCGTTCGGGTCGACCGGCACCATGCCGGGTCGCACCGACAACAAGGAGACGGACGCCGTCCTCGTCGACGGCGAGCTGCCCGCCTCCTCTTCACCCACCCCGATCGCGGCCAGTTCCGCGATCAGCACGATCAAGAGTGCCGAAGACATCATCAAACCGCCCGCGCCCGAGAAGGGGAGCCGGCTGATGCTGGCCCTCGTCATCACCGCGGGGGCGCTGGCGCTGGCCTTGACCGGCGTGCTGATCGTGGCCCTCGTGACAGGAGCATTCCGATGACCGCCGCCGACACCACCCGCACCCTCGTGAACGTCGCCGCGGCGGCCGCCGAGGGCAAGGGCGCCGAGGACCTGCTCGCCTTCGACGTCTCCGAGCCTCTGCCGCTGGTGGACGCCTTCCTCCTCGCCACCGGATCCAGCGAGCGCAACGTGGCCGCCATCGCTGACGCGATCGAGGAGGCGATGCTCGAGAACGGTGTCAAGCGTCTTCGCCGCGAAGGCCGCCAGGAGTCGCGGTGGGTGCTCCTCGACTTCGGCGACCTCGTCGTCCACGTCTTCCACGAGCAGGAGCGCGTCTTCTACGGACTCGAGCGGCTGTGGAAGGACTGCCCGATCATCCCGATCGAGGTGCCCGCACCCGCCGTCGCGGACTGAGTCGTGTTCGTCGCACCCCTCGGCATGTAGTAAGCTTGAGGGGTTGCCGCGGAGCGGTGACAAACTGAAAATGGGCCTGTGGCGCAGCTGGTAGCGCACCTGCATGGCATGCAGGGGGTCAGGGGTTCGAGTCCCCTCAGGTCCACCATGAACCCCCGGGTAGCTCCCCGGGGGTTTCGCGTTTTCGTCGGAGATTTCGCCGATTCCTGAGTGAATGCTGTGCGTTTGGCCTGATCGGGGGTAGCGTCCCATGCGTGGCTCGCGCGCTCGCGAGAGCCAGTGCCCCACCAGGACGGAGTTTCATCGATGAAGTTCTTGCAACGCTTGGGTCGGTCGATCATGCTGCCGGTGGCCGTGCTGCCGGTGGCCGCGATCCTCTCCGGCATCTCGTACTGGATCAGCTCCGCTGCGGGCGGTGCCAACACCGCCTCCGCCTTCCTCGGCGCGGCCGGCGGGGCACTCCTGGACAACATGCCTCTCCTGTTCGCCGTCGGCGTGTCGATCGGTATGGCCAACAAGACCGACGGCACGTCGGCTTTGGCGGGCCTCGTATCGTGGCTCACGATCACCACCCTCCTTGCGCCCGCCACGATGCAGAAGCTCCTGGGGCTGGGGGAGTTGGGCGATGTGAACCCCGCCTTCGGCAAAGTCCAGAACGTCTTCGTCGGCATCGTCGCCGGCCTCATCGGCGCGTGGTGCTACAACCGGTTCAAGGACACGAAGCTGCCCGACGCGCTCTCGTTCTTCTCGGGCAAGCGCTCCGTCGCCATCGTGACGGCCGGCCTGTCGCTCGTCGTCGCCGTCGTGCTGATGTTCGTGTGGCCCGTCGTCTTCGGCGCGCTGGTAACTTTCGGCGAGTGGATCTCCACGATGGGCCCGGTGGGAGCCGGAATCTACGGCTTCCTGAACCGTCTGCTGATTCCGACAGGTCTGCACCACGCGCTCAACTCGGTGTTCTGGTTCGATGTGGCCGGCATCAACGACCTGGTCAACTTCCTCAACGGCACCGGAACCTACGGCGTCACGGGCCAGTACATGGCCGGGTTCTTCCCGATCATGATGTTCGGCCTGCCGGGCGCGGCCCTCGCGATGTATCTCACGGCCGACACGCGTCGCAAGAAGATCACCTACGGAATCATGCTCTCGGGCGCGATCTCCTCGTTCTTCGTCGGCGTCACCGAGCCGCTGGAGTTCTCCTTCATGTTCGTCGCGCCGTGGTTGTACCTCATCCACGCTGTCTTCACGGGCATCTCGGTGATGATCACCGCGATGCTGCCCACGCGCCTGGGCTTCGGCTTCTCGGCGGGCTTCATCGACATGGTGCTGCAGTGGACGAACCCGATGGCCGAGAACCCGTGGATGCTGCTGCTGCTCGGCGTCGCCTGGTTCTTCATCTACTTCTTCACGTTCTACTTCGTGATCAAGCGCTTCAAGCTCAAGACGCCCGGCCGTGGCGACGAGCTCGACGAGCAGGACGCCGACAACGCCGGCACGAGCCTTTCCGGGTATCACGGCACGGCGGAGAAGTTCATCGCGGCTCTCGGCGGCAGGGACAACATCATCGAGGTCGACAACTGCGCCACACGTCTACGGATGGAGATCGCCGACCCCTCTCAGGTCGATGAGCACGCCCTCAAGCGCGCCGGAGCCGCGGGGACCATCAAACCGGGAGGCCACTCCGTGCAGGTGGTCTACGGCCTGAACGTCCAGTTCGTCAAGGACGCGATGGAGGACATCCTCAACGATCGCACCATCGAGGCTTTCCGCGGGGCCGATGCCGGCCAGACCGGCGCACTGGCAGGCTTCGTCGGGGGTGTCGGCGGCGCCGCGATCGCCGCGGGTGCTGCTGCCGAGCAGCGGCTGGATTCGTCGGTTCCGCCGGCGGTCCTGCAGCTTCGTCAACCGGTGGCGGGCCGCGTGCTCGCACTTTCCGAGGTTCCGGATGCGATGTTCGCCCAAGGAACGATGGGCCCGGGCCTCGCGATCGACCCGACCGGAGACACGATCGTCGCGCCGGCCGGCGGCACGGTCGCATCGGTCTTCCCGACCGGGCATGCGATCGGCCTCGCTCTCGCGGACGGCACGGAGCTTCTGATCCACGTCGGCATCGACACGGTCGACATGAAGGGCGACGGCTTCGAGACGCTCGTGACAGCCGGAGACACGGTCGAGCCCGGCACGCCGCTCCTTCGCTTCGACCCGGAGAAGATCCGCCGCGCGGGGCACTCCGCGATCACTCCGGTCATCGTGCTCAACAACGAGGATGCGACGATCGAGTTCGCGTAGGGATCGAACGATCCTGCCGACTACGGCGGGACGGGCCTTCGGGTCCGTCCCGCCGTTCGTCACGACAGGGGTGCGATCAGCTGCGGACCGTTGTTGCGCACGTTGCCCACGGCGCGGTCGACTTCTCGCATGAGCATGCCGTCCACCAGGGCGGGGGCAGCGTCGATCGTCGCGTCCAGCAGATCGCCCACGTTCTCCGTGGTGGGGTCGAGCCACACATCGGCGTAGTCCGCGTCGATGAACAGCGGCATGCGGTCGTGAATCGAGCCGAGCTGACCCACGGCATCCCTGGTCATGATCGTGAAGCTCAGCACCCACCGCGAGGGGTCGTCCGCGGCCTTCGCGGGGTCTTTCCACCACTCGTAGAGACCGGCGAAGAACAGCGGCTCGTCGTCAGACGGGTGGATGTAGTACGGCGTCTTCACGCCGTCTTCGGTCTTCCACTCGTAATAGCCGGATGCCGGGATGACGGCTCGCCGCGCGATCAGCGCCTGCCGGAACATCGGCTTGTTCTCGACCTCTTCGGCGCGTGCGTTGATCGCCTTCGCACGGATACCCATGTCCTTTGCCCACCCGGGGATCAGACCCCAGCGCGCCGCCTCCAGGCGACGCGTCGGGGGCTCGGTCTTCGCGGAGTCGAGCACGATCGCCACGCGGTCGGTCGGCGCCACGTTGAACGAGGGCTGGGGAAGATCGTCTCCGACGACATCCACTCGCAGCACACCGACGAGCTCGGAGCCGGAACTGCCCACGACGAATCGACCGCACATACGGCCAGCCTACGCGGGGCCTCCGACGCCGTCGGCCGGGCCGCCCACGACACCGATCTCGGCGAGACGATCGAGAAGGGCGGCTCCATCGTCACCGGCTACCCACGGGACCGTCGCGGCCGTGTGATCGTCCACGGCCGTACGTCCTCCGGCGAGCACCGCCTCTGCCGGCGACAGCCGTCGGATCGCAACGGCCGTGACGTGCTCGGGGTGCGCGCCCGTGAACGCCGTGTACAGAGCATCGTCGTGCTGCCCGTCGTCGCCGATGAGCACCCATCTGACGTGGGGGAACTCACGCGCGAGGCGCCGGAGATTCTCCTCCTTGTGGGCGCGGCCACTGCGGAACCACCGGTCGTGCGTGGGGCCCCAGTCGGTCAGCAGCAGGGCGCCGGGAGGGAACAGATGACGACGGAGAAAACGCTGCAGCGTCGGCGCGACGTTCCAGGCGCCCGTCGAGAGGTAGATCATGGGTGCGCCCGGATGCTCCCGCACGAGACGCTCGAGCAGCACGGCCATGCCGGGCACCGGTTGGCGAGCGTGCTCGTTGACGACGAAGGAGTTCCAGGCCGCGATGAGCGGCCGGGGCAGGGCCGTCACCATGACCGTGTCATCGACGTCGGAGACGATGCCGAAACGAACGTTTGAGCCCACGACGAACACACGCGTCGAGAACGGTTCGGAGCCCTCGACGGTCATCGACAGGGGCTGCCACCCCGGCTGCAGCCGGGCCGGCAGCACGGCGTCGATGACGCCGCCACGGTCGGCGATCACCTCGTGGGTGGCTCCGTCCACGGTCACGGTCACGGTCGCATAACCGACGGGAACGGCGGCGAAGCTGCGCCAACCACGGACACCGCCGTCGTCGCCGCGCCGACGACGGACGCGGACGGGAGGGACGATCAGCACACGGCCGAGGACGCGCACCCAATCCTCGCCGCCGTAGCCTGGATACGCCGACACACTGGCGCGCAGGCCGCGGGCGCGCGCCCGACGCTCTCGCCACGCATGGAACCGGTACTCCAGTCGGGCGATCCAGAGCACCTTCAGGCGCGGTGCGGGTTCGGCGGCCATCGATTCAGTCTCCCATGCCGTCCGAGCGCTGCGTGCCGGTCGCCTCGTCGTCCGGTCGCATGTGGCGCGCTTCGCGTGCCACGATCACGCGCTTGGCGACGTAGGCGAGAAGAAGGAAGACGACGATCGCGCCGACGAAGAAGTACCCCGCCGTATGCAGACGGTCGGCCAGCTCGCGATAGGTGCCCGCCGCCGCTGCCGCCACGCTGACGTAAGCCGCCGCCCACACCGTGCAGGCGGGTGCCGTCCACGCGAGGAAGCGCCGATAGGAGAACCCGCTCATCCCCACTGTCAAGGGCACGAGCGAATGCAGAACCGGCAGGAAGCGGGAGAGGAAGATCGCCGGTCCACCGCGCCGTCGCAGATAGAGCTCGGCGCGCGTCCAATTGTCTTCGCCGATCCGACGTCCGAGCCGCGAGAACCGGATGCGGGGGCCCAGCCATCGACCGAGCCAGAATCCCACGCTCTCGCCGATCAGAGCGCCCACGACGACCACGACCATGAGCACGACGGCCTCGCCGACCGAACCGACGGCGGTGGAAGCGACGATGACGACGGTGTCTCCGGGCACGATCAGGCCGACGAGAACACTGGTCTCGAGCATGATGGCGATACCCGCGAGAACCGTGCGCAGGACGGGGTCCACACTCTGCACGGCATCGAGCAGCCATGAGAGGAACTCGTTCACCTCTCCAGCCTATGGCGGGTGAGGGTGTGTGCATGCTGAACATTGCCGGACGGCCGCCGAGCGTCCCGACTAGCCTGGAGCGATGACCACGCGCCTCGTCGCCCGTCGGCACGACTGGGTCGACCCGGCCGTCGTCTTCGAGGCGATCCTCAGCGGCGAGGAGCACGCGTTCTGGCTGGATGCCGGACCGGGCGCCACGACAGGATTCAGCTGGCTGGGAACGGGCGCTCCCGGCGTCGGTCCCCGAGATGTTGCGCTGGTGCCGGACGTGCGCCCGGCGGCGGTCGTGCCCGGTCCGTTCCAGGGCGGGTGGGTGGGGTGGTCGGGCTTCGATGACGCCGCGGCGGCTGCCGGCGCCCCCGGGCGAGCCGACCCCGCCGACGGACCACAGGAGCTGTGGCTGCGAATCGAGTGGTTCGTCGTCTTCGACCACGCCGCCCACGAGGTGTGGATCGCCGCGCCGGCCGACCGCGGCGAAGCACTCGCCTCCGCGGTGAACGGCGCCGCGACGGCCGCGCCGCGGACGGCGACGCCCCGCGGTTCCGCCGCACACCGTCCGCCGCCGGTGGCATCGGCACGCCAGACGCCCGAGGAATATCGCGCACTCATCGCCCGGTGCCGCGACGCGATCCGCGCCGGGGACGCCTACCAGCTCTGCCTGACGACGCGGTTCACGGTCGCGGCATCCGCACCGTTCGATCCCACCTCGACGTATCTGACGCTGCGGGAGGCGCTGCCCGCGCACCACGGCGGGATCATCCGCAGTGGCACGACAGCGCTGCTCAGTGCGAGCCCGGAGCGTTTTCTCGACGTCGCCGACGGCCTGGTGCGCACGCGCCCGATCAAAGGCACCCGGCCGCGCGGCCGCGACGCCGACGAGGACGCCGCGCTGCGTCGCGAGCTCGTCGACAGCGTGAAGGAACGGGCCGAGAACGTCATGATCGTCGACCTGATGCGCAACGACGTGCAGCGGGTGTGCCGGCCGGGAACGGTGCGCGCCGAACGCCTGCTCGAGGTCGAGTCCTACGCGGCCGTCCACCAGCTGGTCAGCACGGTAGCGGGCAGGCTCCGACCGGACGCCACCCTCGGGCAGCTGCTGGACGCCGCCTTTCCGGCGGGGAGCATGACCGGAGCGCCGAAGCTGTCAGCGATGACGATCCTGTCGGGGCTGGAAGGGCGAGGTCGCGGCATCTATGCCGGATGCTTCGGCTGGGTCGGCACCGACGGCCACGCGGACCTGGCGATGACGATCAGGTCCATCGTGCTTCGTCCGGACAGAGCGTACGTCGGCGCCGGCGGCGGCATCACCTGGCTCTCCGATCCCGACGAGGAGGTCGCCGAGGTGGGACTCAAAGCCCGCGGCCCCCTCGGGGCGCTGGGTGCGGATCTGCCGCCGGGATGGTAAGGCGGGTCCGCTAACCTGGAAGCACGCCTCTCGCGCGTTCCCGAGCTTTCAGATTGGTCTTCCCCTTCCCATGAGCAGCCCCACAGACATCGCCACCGCCGCCGAGAACGGACCGTACGACGTGCACGCCGTGCAGGAGAAGTGGCAGCGCATCTGGGCCGAGAAGGACCCGTTCCGTGCCGGTGGCGAGGACGACACCCGCCCGCGGAAGTACGTGCTGGCGATGTTCCCCTACCCGTCGGGCGATCTGCACATGGGTCACGCGGAGAACTACCTCTACTCCGACATCGTCGCGCGCTTCTGGCGTCACCGCGGGTACAACGTTCTCAACCCGATCGGCTGGGACAGCTTCGGCCTGCCGGCCGAGAACGCCGCGATCAAGCGCGGCGTCGAGCCGCGCGGGTGGACCTACGGCAACATCGCACAGCAGCGCTCCAGCATGCAGCAGTACGGCGTCTCGTTCGACTGGTCGCGCGTGCTGCACACCTCCGACCCCGAGTACTACCGCTGGAACCAGTGGCTCTTCCAGCGGCTGTACGAGAAGGGGCTCGCGTACCGCAAGGACGCGCTGGTCAACTGGGACCCGGTCGACCAGACCGTGCTCGCCAACGAGCAGGTGCTGCCCGACGGGACGTCGGAGCGCAGCGGCGCCGTCGTGGTCAAGAAGAAGCTCACCCAGTGGTTCTTCCGCATCACCGAGTACGCCGACCGCCTGCTCGACGACCTGAACCAGCTCGAGGGATTCTGGCCGCACAAGGTGCTGCAGATGCAGCGCAACTGGATCGGACGTTCCGTGGGCGCCGACATCGACTTCGAGATCGAGGGTCGCGCCGACAAGATCACGGTGTTCTCGACGCGCCCTGACACGCTCTACGGTGCGACGTTCATGGTCGTGGCGCCGGACTCCGACCTCGCCGCCGAGCTCGTGTCCTCGGCATCCCCGGAGGCGCGCATGCGCTTTCAGGACTACCTCGACACCGTGCAGAAGACGAGCGAGATCGACCGGCAGACCGCCGACCGCCCGAAGACCGGTGTCTTCCTCGAGCGCTACGCGATCAATCCGGTGACGGGGGAGCGGCTGCCGATCTGGGCCGCCGACTACGTCCTCGCCGGGTACGGCCACGGCGCCGTCATGGCGGTGCCCGCGCACGATCAGCGCGACCTCGACTTCGCCCGCGCGTTCGACCTGCCCATCAAGGTCGTCGTCGACACCACGGCGCCGGTCACCGGCGCGATCCCCGTCATCGAGCTGGATGCCGAGGGCGTCCCGATCGATCCGGGCGCTCCCGGCATCGACGAGATCGACCCGGCGAAGACCGGCGTCGCGCTCACGGGCGACGGCCGCATGATGAACTCGGGCCCGCTCGACGGGCTCAGCAAGCGCAACGCCATCGCCCGCGCCATCGAGCAGCTGGAGGCCGCCGGCACCGGTCGCGCCGCCAAGACCTACCGCCTGCGCGACTGGCTCATCTCGCGTCAGCGGTACTGGGGGACGCCGATCCCGATGGTGCACACCGCCGATGGGCGCATCGTGCCCGTGCCCGACGAGCAGCTGCCCGTCGAGCTGCCGGCCATGGAAGGGCTGGATCTGACGCCGAAGGGCTCGTCACCGCTGGGCGCGGCGACCGGCTGGGTCGAGACGGTCGACCCCACCACCGGGGAGCCTGCGCTTCGCGACCCCGACACGATGGACACGTTCGTCGACAGCTCGTGGTACTTCCTTCGTTTCCTGACGCCGGGCGACACGACGCAGGCGTTCTCGTCGAAGGATGCCGACCGGTGGGGCCCGGTCGACTTCTACATCGGCGGCGTCGAGCATGCGATCCTGCACCTGCTGTACGCGCGCTTCATCACGAAGGCGCTGTTCGATATGGGCCTCGTCGAGTTCACCGAGCCGTTCTCGAACCTCATCAATCAGGGCATGGTCATCCTCGACGGCGCCAAGATGAGCAAGAGCAAGGGCAACCTCGTGCTCTTCCAGGACGAGCTGAACGCCCACGGTGCCGATGCGTTGCGGGTCGCGCTCGCTTTCGCCGGGCCGGTGGAGGACGACAAGGACTGGAGCGATGTCTCCACCACGGGCGCCGCGAAGTTCCTGGCGCGCGCCTGGCGCATCGCACACGAGGTCACCAGCGCGCCGGATGTCGTGTGGGCGGAGGGGGACCAGGCCCTTCGCCGTGTCACCCATCGCCTCTGGGCCGACGCCCCGGCGCTGATCGAGCAGACCAAGTTCAACGTGGTCGTCGCCCGCCTGATGGAGCTCGTCAACGCCACCCGCAAGACCATCGACGGTCCCGCCGGCGCGGGCGACCCCGCCGTCCGCGAAGCCGCTGAGGCGATCGCGATGATCCTCGACCTGTTCGCCCCGCACACCGCCGAGGAGATGTGGGAGCAGCTCGGTCACGAGCCGTTCGTCGGCCTTGCGACGTGGCGGCAGGCCGACCCGACCCTGCTGGTCGAGGAGTCGGTCACCGCGGTCGTGCAGATCGACGGCAAGGTGCGCGGCACCCTGACCGTGCCCGCGCGCATCTCGGCCGACGAACTCGAGGCGCTGGCGCGCGCCGACGAGAAGGTCGTGCGCTCGCTCGCCGGTCGCGAAATCGCCCGCGTCGTCGTGCGCGCCCCCAAGGTGGTCAGCTTCACGACCGCGTAGTCTCCTCCCCACGGCGGGGATCCGCTCCGCTCGTCCACGGATACCGAGCGCGCACTGACCTCGGTGGCACGCCGATGGCACGGTGTGGAGGTGAGTTCGCCCGACATCGACCACGCGCCGCGCACCGCCGCGGACGCGCGTCGCACGCGGCGTCGGCGCGTCGGGGTCGGTGCGTCCGTCGTGCTGGTGCTCGTCGCCGCGGCGATCGCGGTGGCCGTCGGAGTTGTGCGGTCGGTGACGACCGCCGACGGCGGCGTCCCGCTGGCACCGGTGGAGATCTCGGCCGCGGCGCTCTACGTTCATGTGTCGGGCGCGGTGGGACGCCCCGGGCTCTACCGCCTCGACGGCGGGGCGCGCGTCGTCGACGCGGTTGCCGCCGCCGGGGGCTTCACGGAGGCCGCCGACCGCACCGTGCTCAACCTCGCGCGACCGCTCGTCGACGGCGAACAGGTGCACGTGCCGGAGGCGGGGGAGGCGTCGACGCCCGGTGCGCCCGTCAGCGCTGACGGACGCGTCAACCTCAACACCGCCGATGTCGCAGCCCTCGACACGCTTCCCCGCGTCGGGCCCGCGATCGCCGAGCGCATCATCGCGTGGCGCGAGGAGAACGGGCGGTTCACGAGCGTCGACGACCTTCTGTCGGTTCCCGGCATCGGTGAAAAGATGCTCGCCGGCCTCCGTGACCTGGTGACGGTGTGAGCGGCGCCGCACCGGCGACACCGCGCGCGAAGGGAGCCCGCCGGGGCGGGCGATCCGCGCGACGACGGGATGCGCGCCTCGTGCCCGTCGCCGCCGGAGCGTGGTTGACGGCAGGCGTCGTCACCGGTGCGCCGGATGCCGCGGCATCCGCGGCCGTCCTGCTCTGGGCGATCGCTTTCGTCGTCCTCGTCGCGCTCGTGCGCCCTCGGCGCTGGGGTGGGTCCGGCGTGGGACGCGTCGCGCATGTGCTCGCCCACGCCGCCATCGTCGTGGGTGTCGCGGCGGGGGTCGCCTCGCATGTCGCCGCCGCGCTTCCCGCTCGCGCCGCGGTTGCGGCGGCCGAGGTTTCCGGCGGCCGCTCGCTGACGGTCGACGTCGTCGCCGTCGGGAAGATCGAACGCGGTGCTGCCGGCTGGCGATTCGATGCCGTACTGGGGCGGCTCGCGTACGGGGACACCGCGATCACGACGCCGGTGCCGGTGCTCGTGCGCACCGGCGATGTTCCACCGGGACTCGATCTCGGCGCTCGCGTAACGGTGACGGGTACGGCGTGGACCCCGGAGCCGGGCGAACGGGCCGTCCTCGTCATCGACGCATCCACGACACCGACCCTGACCTCCACGCCCACCGGCGTGCTCGCGCTGGCATCGCTGCTCCGCCACGGGCTCATCGCCGTCACAGCGGGGCTGCCCGAGCCCGGTGGCGGTCTGATCGCCGGCCTTGCGGTCGGCGACACCTCCCAGGTCTCTGACGGGCTGGATGCCGCGATGAAGTCATCGTCGCTGTCGCACCTCACCGCCGTGAGCGGGGCGAACTGCGCCCTTGTCGTCGGCATCGCCTTCGCTGTGGCGGCCGTGTGCAGAGCGGGGAGAGCCGTGCGCGTCGCCGCCGGGCTCGGAGCTCTCGTCGCGTTCGTGATCCTCGTCTCACCCGAGCCGAGCGTCGTCCGCGCGGCGACGATGGCCGCGATCGCCATGCTGGGCCTGCTGCTCGGCCGTATCGGGGCCGGGCTGTCGCTGCTGACGGCCTCCGTCGTGCTCCTGCTCCTTCTCGACCCGTGGCTGTCGCGCTCGATCGGGTTCGCTCTCTCCGTGGCCGCCACCGCCGCTCTTCTCGTGCTCGCCGGACCCCTCGCGGACGGCCTGTCGCGCTGGATGCCACGGCCCCTTGCCTTGGCCGTATCCGTGCCGCTGGCCGCACAGCTCGCCTGCGGCCCGATCATCGCGCTGATCTCGCCGCAGGTCTCGGTCGTCGGCGTCGCCGCCAACATGCTGGCTGCGCCGGCCGCGCCCGTCGGCACGGTGCTGGGGCTCATCGCCTGTCTGTGCGCCGGCATCCCGCTGCTGGGAACCGGGGTGGCGGCGCTCGCCTGGGTGCCCGCGGCGTGGATCGCGGCGACCGCGACGACCCTCAGCGCCCTCCCGGGCAGCGCGATCTGGTGGCCCGACGGTGTCGGCGGGTTCGCCGCACTGGGTCTGATCAGCGTGGCGGTGGTCATCCTGCTCGTGCGCTCACCGCGACCGGCACGGGTCGCTGCCAGTGCCGTGATCGCCGTCACGATCGTCATCGCCGCCGGCGCCGTCCCCGCCGCGCAGATCGGACTTCGTGCCCGCCTGCCCGAGGCCTGGGCGATCGCCGTGTGCGACGTCGGCCAGGGCGATGCGATCGCGATCCGCGCCGCCGGTCACATCGCCCTCGTGGACACCGGCCCCGATCCGCGGGCGCTCACGGCATGTTTGGAGACGCTCGGCGTGGAACGGGTGGATCTTCTCGTCCTCACTCACTTCGATCACGATCACGACGGAGGAACGAGCGCAGTCGCGGGGAGGGTCGACACCGTTCTGCACGGGCCGACAGCAGCACCCGACGACGAGCGCACCCTGACCCGATTGCGCGACGCGGGAGCGCGCCTCGTGCGTGCCGATGCGGGGATGACCGGCACGCTGGGAGACGCTCGCTGGCGCGTGCTGTGGCCGCAGCCGCGCACCGAAGCGGGAAACGACGGCAGCGTCGTGCTCGACATCGCCGGCCCGAGTGTGCCCCCCATGCTGATGCTCGGTGACCTGTCGGCCGAGGGCCAGCGACGCCTGATGGCGACGGCATCCCTGCGCCCCACCTACGCCGTCGTGAAGGTCTCGCACCACGGCAGCGCCGACCAGGAGCCCCGACTGTATCGGCGCGTGCGTGCGACGGTGGCGCTGATCTCTGTGGGAGCGAACACGTACGGGCATCCACGCAGCGAGACGCTTGCGATGCTCGCATCCGTCGGGGCACGGCTGGCCCGCACAGATCTCGAAGGGCTGATCATGCTGTGGACCGAGGCCTCGACCGTGCGGCTGTGGCACGAGAGGGAGCCTCCCTGAGCCCCGCGGGCGGCATCGGTGTCGCACGCCGTCGGTAGGCTGGTGCTCATGCCGTCCGCGCCCCGCCGTCCCCCCTCGCGTGGGGGTGCGCGCGCCGCGTCGGCGATCCCGCAGATCTCCTGGCGGTCGCCGCAGCCCGCTCCCGTCGTTCTCGTGTCGGGACCGGAGGACGTCTGCGCAGAGCGCGCGACCGCCGGCATCCGCGAGTTCCTGCGCGCGGAGGACGCGAGCTTGGAGGTCTCCGACCTGCGGGCCGATGACTACGCCTCGGGAAGCCTTCTGACGCTCACGTCTCCGTCACTGTTCGGCGAGCCGAGGCTCGTGCGCGTCGGAGGCGTGGAGAAGTGCTCCGACGCCTTCCTGACGGAGGCCCTCGCCTACATCGAGGCTCCGCAGGACGGCGCCACCGTCGTTCTCCGCCACACGGGTTCGAGCGTGCGCGGCAAGAAGCTGCTCGACGCCATCCGCTCCGGCATCGGAGGCGGCATCGAGATCGCCTGCCCAGCGGTCAAGCGCGATTCCGACCGCTTCGACTTTGCGGCCGGCGAGTTCCAGGCCGCGCGCAAGAAGATCGCTCCGGTCGCCCTCCGTGCCCTCGTCGGCGCCTTCTCGGACGACCTCACCGAACTCGCGGCGGCCTGCCAGCAGCTCATCTCCGATGTGCCGGGCGACATCACCGAGCAGGTCGTCGAGCGGTACTACGGCGGCCGTGTGGAGACCTCGGCCTTCACCGTCGCCGATACCGCCATCGCCGGCCGCTACGGCGACGCCCTCGTCGCCCTTCGCCATGCCCTGGCCAGCGGAGCGGATCCCGTGCCGCTGGTCGCGGCGATCGCCTCGAAGCTGCGCACGATGGCCCGCGTCGCCGGCATCCGCGAGTCGTCCGCGTCGCTCGCGGCTCGACTCGGCATGAAGGACTGGCAGGTCGACCGCGCCCGGCGTGACCTGACCGGGTGGAACGAGGCCAGCCTCGGCCTGGCGATCCAGGCGGCGGCGCGAGCGGATGCCGAGGTCAAGGGCGCCTCGCGCGATCCCGTGTTCGCCGTGGAGCGACTCATCACGATCATCGCCACCCGGGCTCCCTACGGCGCCTGAGGCCGCACCGACGACGAAGGCCCGCCGCCGCAGATGCGGGGACGGGCCTTCGTCGATGTGGATGCGGCTCAGAGAGCGGCGACCTGCTTCGCGATCGACGACTTGCGGTTCGCGGCCTGGTTCTCGTGGATGACGCCCTTGCTCACGGCCTTGTCGAGCTTCTTGGACGCCTTCGCGAGCGCCTTCTCCGCGGCAGCCTTGTCACCGGCGGCGATGGCCTCGCGGGTGCGACGCACCTCGGTCTTCAGCTCGCTCTTGACGGCCTTGTTGCGCTCGCGCGCCTTCTCGTTGGTCTTGTTGCGCTTGATCTGCGACTTGATGTTCGCCACGTTCGACGGCTCTTTCGTTCGGTTTTCGATGGATGTGCCGGGGTAGCGGTAGAGGGACGCCTCCGGCGGCGTGCGGGGTGGGACCCACACGCAAGCCAATCACCGAGTCTATCAGGTCACCGCGCGCCGCCCCCGCAATGCGCCCGTTGCCGCACGGCATGCGGCATGATCGGATCGATCGGGCTCCGTTCCCGCTCGCCCCGTCCCCTCGACGACGCGCACCGACGAAGGAGTCGCCGTGACCGCAGCAACCCCGGGCCCGCACACCTCGGCGACGACGAGGCGCGCCGGGGCCGCATGGTTCACGTTCTTCACGCTCGCGTGGCTGGCGATCTGGACGGCCCAGCTGACGCCGCTGCAGCTGCTCATCCCCCTGCAGCTGAACACCCCCGGCGACGCGGACCGATGGATCTCGGGCGTCGTGTCGTCGGGACTGGTGCTGGCCGCGGGCGGCCTGGCGGGTGTCATCGCCGGCCCGCTCGCCGGCGGCATGAGCGATCGCACCCGCGGCGCCTTCGGCAGGCGTCGCCCGTGGGCACTCGGGGGAGTGCTGCTGGGTTCCGGTTCGCTTCTGGCCCTCGCCTTCGCCACGGATGCGTGGGGTGTGGCCGTCTCGTGGATCGGTGTGTCCGTCGGCGTCGCCGTGGCCTCCGCCGCCTTCACGGCGATGATCGCCGACCAGCTCACCGACCAGCGCGGTACCGCCTCCGCCGCGATCTCGTCGTCGCAGGCCCTCGGCATCGTCGTGGGCGTCGGGGTGATCGTCCTTCTCGGTCTCGGGGTGATCGCGGGCTACCTCGTGCTCGGCAGCATTCTGCTGGTCGCCGGTGGCCTCGGCGCGCTGATGCTGCCCGACCCGCCCGCACCGGCGGCCTCCGACACCGCGCGCACGCGTCTGAGCGCCGCGGAGCGTTTCGCCGTCTTCAGGGACAGAGATTTCGCCTGGATGCTGTGGGGGCGGCTCGTGGTCAACATCGGCAACGCGCTCGGCACGGGGCTTCTGTTGTTCTTCCTTCTCTACGGACTGCACCGCGATCCGACGGGCGCCCAGGACGAACTGCTCCTGCTCATCGTCGTCTACACCGTCTTCGTCGTCGTGGCATCCATCGTGGCGGGGGCGGTCTCGGATCGCACCGGACGCCGACGCGGCCTGACGGCCGCCGCTGCGCTCGTGCAGGGCGGTGCCGCCGTGTTGCTGGCGGAGTTCCCCTCGTTCGAGCTCGCCCTGGTCGCGGCCGCACTGCTGGGCGTCGGGTACGGCGCATACATGGCCGTCGGACTCGCGCTCGGCACCGACCTCCTGCCGTTTCCGGAGGACAGCGCTCGCGACTTGGGCTTCGTCACCGTCGCGGCGAGCCTGGGGCAGTTGCTCGGGCCGCTGGTCGGCGCCGGACTGGTCGCCGCCGTCGGGGGATTCTGGCTGCTGTTCCTGGGCAGCGCCGTGCTGTCGGTGGTCGGCGGACTCATGACCCTGATGGTGCGGGCGGAGCCGCGGCATCCATCGTCGCCAGCGCCACGTCGATCACGGCGTTGAAGACTCGTGGGCGCATCGCGGTGACCAGGTGCGAGGTCCGTGGCACCACGATGAGCTCCGCGCCCGGGACGCGAGACGTGAACAGCCGCTCGTTGATGCGCAATTGGTCGAACTGCCCGTTCACGAACCATGTCGGTATCCGGATGCGACCGAGTGCGCCGAGCAGATCGAGCACCGACAGACTGCGCAGCGCCGTGTCCTGCGCGTCATACGCGTAGCCACCGGCGCCGAAGTCGGCGCGCGTCTCGGCGGGCAGTGTGCGATCGAGCACCCACTCCGCGATCGGGGCACCACGACCGGGAAGCCGATCGAACCCGCGGGCGAGCGAGCGGTAGGTCTGCAGCGCCACGCCGCGCGGGATGGCGGTGCAGGATGCCGCGATGAAGGCGTCGACCGGCGGGCGGTCCGCACCGCCGACGTACTCGATGGACACGAGACCACCCATCGAATGGCCGACGAGCAGCACGCGACCTCGTTCAGCGGCGTCGCGCACGGCTCGGTCGATCGTCCCGAATGCGCCCTCGAGCGTGAACTGCTCGGCCATCCGCGCACCGTGGCCAGGGAGGTCGAGCGCGACCGCGTCGATACCGCGGCGCTGCAGATGTTCGACCTGGGCACGCCACATCGTCGCCGAGGTACGGATGCCGTGCACCATCACCACCGTCGTCGCCACACCCGCCAGCTTACGGAGCGACGGCACCGCCGGGGCCGAGCACGGCGCAGGCCCCGGACACCCGCCGAAGCGGGGCCGGGGCCTGTGGGGGAGCGGACTGCCGAGGCAGCCGCCCGCTGCGTCAGCCGATGGTCACACGGCGGCGGCGCGTCATCGCCAGCAGAAGCCCGGCGACAAGCAGGAGCGCGCCCCCGAAGGCGAGCCCCCACGGAAGCTCCGCACCGGTGGTGGCCAGTGTGCCCTCACCGATGACCTGCAACGGCAGGTTCAGGACCACCCGGCCGTCGGCACCCAACACGATGAGGTGGTGGGTTCCGAGCGGCAGCGACTGCGGAACGTTCACCGTGAAGGTGACGCGACCGTTCGCATCGGCGGCGGGGATGCCCGTGATCACGATCGGGTCGCTGTTCAGCGTGGCCACGACCTGCTCGAAGGCGCCGAGGCCGGTCAGGGTCACGGTGAACGAAGACCCGCGCTCGATCCGCCCGTCCGCAGACAGGCCCGTGCTCGACGCACCCACCGTCACCCCGCCGGTTGCCGGCAGCGTGCTCGTCGGAGAGGGCGACGGCGCGCCGGTCGGCGACGCGCTCGGCGTTGCCGTCGGAGTCGCGGTCGGAGTCGGCGACGGGGTGGTGTCGCTGACCAGGACGGCGCGCCCCACCGACGACGGGGCGATCGGCTTGATCGCCTTCGCGTACGCAAGGGTTGCGTCGAGGTCGACCTGACCGGTGTCGGTGCGGTTCGTCCCCTGGGCGAACGGCGTGAAGCCGTCTCCGCCGTTGGCGAGGAACGAGTTCGTCACCACCGTGAACGTGTCGGCGTCGGTGATCTTCTTTCCGTCCAGCGACATCGACACGATGTGTCCCGACCGCGAGGCCGTCTGACCGGCGGGCGGGGCATCCTCGGTGTACTCGTAGGTGAACCCCTTCGAGACACCCAGGTGCAGCTTGGGACGGTCGCCCGTCGCCTGCCACTGGCGCGTCAGGATGTCCTTCAGCTGGGCACCCGTGAGCGTCACCGTGACGAGCGTGTTGGCGAAGGGCTGCACGTCGGCGAGCTGCTTGTAGGTGACGGTGCCGTCACCCGTGTATCGCAGGTCGGCGCGCAAACCGCCCGGGTTCATCAGCGCGATCTGCGCCTTCGTGCCCGCGTAGGCCGGGTTGGTGCTGGTGGCCCAGAAATAGATGTCGGCGACGGTGTTGCCCATGGTCGACTCGACTCCACGGTCCGACCCGCTCGTGCCGCCACGCAGGATGTTGGCCGTGATGGCACCGACCGGCTGGGCGCCGATCGTGTTCGCCTGGGCCGTGAAGCCGGCGACCATCGAGGCGACCGACGCGTCGGCCGGGTAGGCCTTCGCGAGCGTCTGCGTGGATCCGGTCGCCGACACCAGCTCGTGAGCGTCGGTGTCGTACGTCAGCGAGAGCTGGCCGAGCGCCTTGCCGTACTCGGACGCCTGGATGACGGGACGCAGCTTCCCACTGGAGC
This sequence comes from Microbacterium sp. DMC48, assembly GCF_056313825.1. Taxonomy (NCBI): domain Bacteria; kingdom Bacillati; phylum Actinomycetota; class Actinomycetes; order Micrococcales; family Microbacteriaceae; genus Microbacterium; species Microbacterium sp. DMC48. The sequence continues at coordinate 330,774 of NZ_JBQUZN010000004.1, forward strand.
CCACCTGCATGTTGCACGCGTAGGTCTGGTGGGTGTGGGCCGACACGATGGCGTCGATGTGGGCCGACGCTCCGCGGATGAGGGTGCCGAAGTCCGACGGGTCGGTGGCGACCGCATCGCACTGGTTCGACACCGACGACCCGGAGTGCGTGAGCAGCACGGTCACATCGGCGAGGTCGCCTGCGGCGATCTTGTCGGCGACGCGGTTGGCCGCTTCGAGCTGGTCGCCGAAGTCGATGTCCTTGATGCCCTGCGGATCGACCATGCGTGCCGTGTCGGTGGTGACGGTGCCGATGAAGGCGACGCGCACGCCGTCGAGTGTCTTCACGGTGTACTCCGGCAGCGCCGGCGTCTTCGTGCCCTTCTGGTAGACGTTGGCACCGAGCGCGTAGGGCGAGCCCGCCGCGATCTGCTCCGGTGTCGCCTTCGACGGGTCGGTGTTGCCACCGAAGCGCGGAAGCACCCGGTTCTTCAGGTCGGCGAAACCACGGTCGAACTCGTGGTTGCCCACCGCCGACACCTCCAGGCCGGATGCCTTCAGGGCATCGATGGTCGGGGTGTCCTGTTGGATGAGCGACGTGAACGTCGAGGCCCCGATGTTGTCGCCGGCCGAGACCAGGAGCGTGTTCGGGTTCTGCGCCTTCTTGGCCGCGACGGCGCCGGCGAGGACGGCAGCGCCCGCCTCACCCTGCGATCCGGCCTCGATGCGACCGTGGAAGTCGTTGATCGTCAGGATGTCGATCGTCGTCGGTGCGCTCTTACGGGTCGACAGACCGACTTTCAGCGGATCGTGGTCGCTCGAGCGGTACGGGCCGTCCTGCCAGAACAGCGTGCCGTGGTTGTTGTAGCGGCTGTACTCCAGCGCCACCGACTCCCCGGAGTTGATGTTCCAGACGTCGCCGCCCGTGACGCGCTTCCAGGCCGCGGCGTTCAGCAGCACGTGGTCGAGCGAGCCGGAGAGGCCGTCGAACGAGTACGTGGAACGCCCCACCTTCAGCGCCGACTCGGCATCCGTGTAACCCGCGTCGTAGAGGACCTTCAGCGGGTCCTCCTGGGTGTAGGAGTTGAAGTCGCCGACGAGCACCGCCGCTTCTCCGTTCGCGGTGAGGGAAGAGACCCAGTCGCGCAACGCGCTCGCCTGCGCGACCCGGGCCGGGTTCCACGCCCCCTGTCCGTCCTTCTGGTCGGCCTGCGCGCCGCTGGCGCCGCTGGAACCCTTGGACTTGAAGTGGTTCACGACGAAGAGGAACGGCTCGCCGCCACCGGCGGGCGCGAACTTCTGCGCGATCGGCTCGCGCGCGTTGTCGAAGGCCTGTCCGGATCCCGACTGCGTCCCGAGCGCCAGAGCCTCACCGACGGGTGCGACGCGGGCGGGCTGGTAGATGATCGCGTTGCGGATGACGTCCTGCTCGGATGCATCGGGCAGCTGCGCGGATGCCGGGACGTACGCCCACTTCTCACTTCCGGCAGCGGCGTTCAGCGCCGCGACCAGGGTCGCGACAGCCTTGTCGGGCGTCGACGGCGTCGACTTCGCCGAGTTCTCGATCTCCATGAGCCCGACCACCGAGGCGTCCAGTGTGTTGATCGCCGAGACGATCTTCGACTGCTGACGCGCGAGGTCTGCGGCACCCCAGGCTCCGCGGAGGTCGCAGCCTCCCCGGACGTTCGTGCCGACGCCGGCACGGTCGGTGTACGGCTGGCAGGCCGCGTCGGACGAGCCGAGCGTCGTGAAGTAGTTCAGCACGTTGAACGAGCCCACGCTCAGGTCGCCGCCGACGGGGGCAGGAGCTGCGGTACGCGGGTTGGTGAAGCTCGCCTGACCCTGCGTCTTGCCGTCGCCGGCGAGGAAGGTCACCGGGTTCAGCTTCCACGCGTTGTTGCGGTAGTCCAGCACGAACGAGCCGCTCAGGGACGCGGTGGCGCCCACGACGACCGGCTTGTCGAGCGAAACGTACGCCGGCGTCAGGTCTCCGTTCAGGAGCGCACCGGTGCCGTTGTTGGCGCGCGCGGCATAGTCGAGCGAACCGCCGTCGTCGAGGACGACGCCGCGGGCTAGGTTGTCCGCCGCGGCCGCGGCGGCCTCGGCGCTGCCGGGGCGGGCGACGTCCGTCGGCTGACGGAGCACGCCGCTGCCGGCGGCGAGACCCACTTCGCCATAGCGGTTGGTGTTGTTGGTGTTGGTCACCGTGAAGGTGCCGGTGACGCTCACGAGCATCGACTCGAGGCTCTCGCGCTGGGCGATCGAGGCCGGCCACGTCGTGAGCACGACGGGCTTCGGGGCCGCAGCCGCGTCGATCTTGCGAGCCGCGCCCGTGTCGACCGCGAGCTGGGTGAGGCCGTTGAACTCGGACGCCTTGCCGGTGACGCGGACAGTGTCTCCGAGCGCGACCTCGTTGGCGACGGCCGGGGTCTTCGCGTAGACGAAGATGGCGTCGGATGCCGTGTGGGCGCTCAGATCGATCGCGCCGCCGGTCCCGGGCGTCTGGATGACGTAGCCGTTGTAGCCGCCGGTCGCATACTGAGCGGTGACGACGCCTTCGGTCGTGACGGTCTGGCCGTTCAGCGGGGTGCTGTCGCCGGAGCCTTGGATCGCCGCGATCGGTGTGATCGTCTCGGTCCCGGGGGTTCCCGTCGAGGTCGGCTGCGGCGTCGGGGTGGACGTCGTCGTGGGCTCGGGAGAGGGAGACGCGGTGCCGGTCGGCGCGGGCGTCGGCTCCGTGCCCGCACCGGAGTTCTGCGGAGTGGGGGCGCCCACGGCGAAGTCCGCGCTGTTGACGGCGGTGTTGGTGTGCGACGCGTCGCGCGAGATGCTCGTCGGGTTCTCGGTACCGGGTGCGGGCGAGCCGGCCGCGGGGGTCGCGGACGAACCCCAGGCCACGTAGTCGACGACGTCGGCGTCGCTCGGTCCGGTCACGATGGTCTCATTCGAGACGAGGGCCACCTTGCCGGTCGTCCCGCTCAGCGCGAGCGAGCCGACGGCATCCGGTGTCGGAAGGGGCGTCGTCCCGCCTTGCCCCTTCGCCTCCTGGACGAGGAAGGTGTGTCCGGCGGCGATGGTGCCGCTGAGGGGCTGCGCCGAGAACTTCTTGTCGCCGCCTGCTGCGGCGTACTGCAGCGTCCAGCCGTCGAGGCTGACCGGCGCCGACGAGACGTTCACGAGCTCGACGAAGTCGTGGGTGTAGGTGGCGCCGGAGTTGCCGCCCCCGCCGTACACCTCGTTGATCAGCACGGCGGCGTTCGGCGAGACGGCCGCCTGAGCCGGAATGGTCGCGAATCCCGCGCCGCTGAGGGCGAGGGCTCCGGCGGTGATGGCGGCGACGATCGCGCGCCTGTTCCGCCTCTCGGCGGTGGGACGCGTGGCGTCCCGTGTCGGATCTGACACGTGTTCTCCCTGGTTTCGCATGCAACAGCGGACAGCCGCATACACGGCGGTCCTCTTCGGTGATTGAGTGCCGATGATGAGGTGGCTGTGAGACGAAAAGGTTTCACCGAAGTGAACGCCGCACGACATCCGGTCCCATCGAACGTGAGATCGAGCTTCCGTGGCGCGGATCGCGGCGGCAAGAGAAGGGGCGGTTAACTCTTTCTCATCCGGCGCAGCCCTGGCGCGTCGCGTGAGGGAGAGGCTAAAGTCCCGCGCGCGGTCGCGCGGGGCCCGCCCTGCAGACGCCGGTAGACTGCACGGGACATGTCACCCCGCGCCCTGAAGCCTCTCGAGCCGTCTGCGACCCCTCCAGAGCTGATCCGCAATTTCTGCATCATCGCCCACATCGACCACGGCAAGTCCACGCTGGCCGACCGCATGCTGCAGATCACCGGTGTGGTCTCGGACCGCGACATGCGTGCGCAGTACCTCGATCGCATGGACATCGAGCGCGAGCGCGGCATCACCATCAAGTCGCAGGCCGTCCGCATGCCCTGGGCCACCGCCGAGGGCACCTTCGCACTGAACATGATCGACACCCCCGGCCACGTGGACTTCACATACGAGGTCTCGCGCTCGCTCGCCGCCTGCGAAGGCGCCATCCTCCTGGTCGACGCCGCGCAGGGAATCGAAGCGCAGACCCTTGCGAACCTCTACCTGGCGCTGGAGAACGACCTCCAGATCATCCCGGTTCTCAACAAGATCGATCTGCCCGCCGCCGATCCCGAGAAGTACGCCGCAGAGCTTGCGAACCTCATCGGCGGCGACCCCGCCGACGTGCTGCGGGTGTCCGGCAAGACGGGCATGGGGGTGGAGGAGCTGCTCGATCGCATCGTCGAGCGCATCCCCGCCCCGGTCGGAGACGCCGCGGCCCCGGCGCGCGCCATGATCTTCGACTCGGTCTACGATGCCTACCGCGGCGTGGTGACGTACGTCCGCATGGTCGACGGCAAGCTCGAGCCGCGCGAGCGCATTCAGATGATGTCCACGCGCGCGACGCACGACCTGCTCGAGATCGGTGTCTCCAGCCCCGAGCCGGTTCCGACCCGGGGCCTCGGCGTCGGCGAAGTGGGCTACCTGATCACCGGCGTGAAGGACGTGCGCCAGTCGAAGGTCGGCGACACGATCACCAACCAGCGCAAGCCCGCGAGCGAAGCACTGGCCGGCTACACCGACCCCAAGCCGATGGTGTTCAGCGGGATCTACCCGATCGACGGCAGCGACTACGCCGACCTGCGTGAGGCGTTGGACAAGTTGAAGCTGTCGGACGCCTCGCTGCAGTACGAGCCGGAGACCTCCGTCGCCCTGGGCTTCGGATTCCGCTGCGGGTTCCTGGGCCTGCTGCACCTGGAGATCATCACGGAGCGCCTGTCGCGCGAGTTCGGCCTCGACCTCATCACCACGGCACCCTCGGTGACGTACGAGGTCACGACCGACACGGGCGAGTCGGTCACGGTCACCAACCCGAGCGAGTACCCCGACGGGCGCGTCGCGAGTGTCTCCGAGCCGGTCGTCAAGGTCGGCATCCTGTTGCCCAAGGATTACGTGGGCACGGTGATGGAGCTCTGCCAGCAGCGCCGCGGAACGCTCCTCGGCATGGAATACCTCAGTGAGGACCGGGTCGAGCTGCGCTACAACATGCCGCTCGGCGAGATCGTCTTCGACTTCTTCGATCAACTGAAGTCGAAGACACAGGGCTACGCGAGCCTCGATTACGAGCCCGCCGGATCCCAGGAGGCCGATCTGGTCAAGGTCGACATCCTGCTGCAGGGTGAGAAGGTCGACGCGTTCAGCTCGATCGTCCACCGCGAGAAGGCGTACGCGTACGGCACTCTGATGACCGAACGCCTCCGCAAGCTCATTCCGCGCCAGCAGTTCGAGGTGCCCATCCAGGCCGCCATCGGCGCACGCATCATCGCGCGCGAGAACATCCGAGCCATCCGCAAGGACGTGCTCGCCAAGTGCTACGGCGGCGACATCACCCGTAAGCGCAAGCTGCTGGAGAAGCAGAAGGAGGGCAAGAAGCGCATGAAGATGGTTGGTCGTGTCGAGGTGCCCCAGGAAGCCTTCATCGCCGCGCTCTCCGGCGATGTCGAGGGCAAGGACAAGAAGTAGGCAGGACGCCCCGGTTAGGCTGGACATCATGCGTCGCGGAAGCTTTCAGGACGACACGGTCGACTATGCCGCCGTCGGCGCCACGCAGGCGCACGACCTCATGAGCTATCCGCCCGAGAACAGCGTTCCGGCGGAGGACTCCTGGCTGCTCGGCAGCGGGAAGGCGCGCTTCGAGTCATCGGCCGACGCGCTGCTGTCGTGGACGGCGCTGCGCGGTGCGGGGCTGGAGATCTCGGACGTGCGTCCGGCTGCCGGCCCGATGTACACGGGAGTCGGCTACGACGTCGACGGCAATCCGACGGTGGCGAGCCGCATGGACGCCGATCAGCGCTTCGACGCCGACGGCACGCCCTACGTCGCGGCGGGAACGACCGTACGGGTGCGGGGACATGTCAAGGGCATGAACGCGGACGGTGAGCTGCGCGTCATCTACGCGATCGAAGAGCCGCGACGCGTGGGGTTTGCACTCGGAACCGTCGGGGACTCCGTCGTCAGTGGCGAGGAATCGTTCGTCGTGACCTGGGCGGACAACGACGAAGTCCGGTTCACGGTGCGCGCTTTCGACCGTCCCGTCGCCACGCTCTACCGCGTCGTTCCGGCTCTGGTGAAGCGTCGCCGGCGCGAGCTCTTCCGCGGGTACCTGCGCGCCCTCTCACCGCTGTACACGACGCCGGCCTGATGGGCTCCGCCCTTCCCCTCGGCGATCCCGCTCCGCTCGACGGCGCGCTGCCGCCGGACATCACGATCGAGGCCGCCCGCGACTTCGGCGTCTACCTGCATGTGCCGTTCTGCCGCGTGCGCTGCGGCTACTGCGACTTCAACACCTACACGGCCACAGAGCTGCGTGGCGCTCGCCAGGACGCGTACGCCGACGAGGTTCTCCGCGAGATCGCGCTCTCCCGCGACGTACTGTCGGCGCGGGGACCGCTGCGCGCGGCATCCACGGTGTTCTTCGGTGGCGGCACACCCACCCTGCTGCCGGCGGGGGATCTGGCCCGGATGCTCGACGGCATACGCTCGGCCTTCGCGCTGACGACCGATGCCGAGGTCACCGTCGAGGCCAATCCCGATACCGTGACCGTCGCGATGGCTCACGAGCTCGCCGAGGCCGGCGTGACCCGCATGTCGATCGGCATGCAGTCGGCCGTGCCGCACGTGCTCGCCGCCCTCGACCGCACCCACGATCCGGCGGCCGTGCAGACGGCGGTCGACGCGGCACGCGCGGCGGGCCTCGACGTGAGCGTCGATCTGATCTACGGTGCACCGGGGGAGTCGCTGGACGACTGGCGCCGCTCGATCGAGGCAGCCGTGGCGCTGCGACCGGATCACATCTCCGCGTACGCGCTCATCATCGAGGAGGGCACCAAGCTCGAGCGCCAGATCCGCCGCGGCGAGGTCTCCGCACCGGATGACGACCTCCAGGCCGACATGTACGAGCTGGCCGACGCGACGTTCGCCGCGAACGGATTCGGCTGGTACGAGGTGTCGAACTGGGCGACGGACACCGCCCACCGCTCTCGCCACAACCTCGCATACTGGCGCGGCACGGACTGGTGGGGCTACGGGCCGGGGGCGCACAGTCATGTCGACGGACTGCGATGGTGGAACGTCAAGCACCCCGCGGCATACGCACAGCGCCTCGCCGCCGGCACCTCTCCTGCGGCTGCTCGCGAGCGCCCGGATGCCGCCGCACGGCGACTCGAGGACGTCCTGCTGCGCTCGCGCATCGCGGAGGGCATCGCGGTGGCCGAGCTGACCGGCGAGGGCCGCCACGCGGTGGCCGCGCTCATCGCCGATGGGCTCATCGAGGGATCATCCGCCGTGCGCGGTCGCGTCGTCCTCACTCGCCGTGGACGTCTGCTGGCGGATGCCGTGGTGCGCGCCCTCACCGCCTGAGCACACGATCGCGGTAATATTGGCACTCGATCACCCTGAGTGCCAATAAGGAGGAGCGATGGTCTCGGAACGCGGCCTGCAGGTCCTCCGCGCGATCGTGCAGGACTACGTCGACACCCACGAGCCCGTCGGCAGCAAGGCGATCGTCGAACGGCACCAGTTCGGCGTGTCCGCCGCGACCATCCGCAACGACATGGCGCTCCTGGAGGACGAGGAGCTCATCGCAGCGCCGCACACATCCTCCGGACGCGTGCCCACCGACAAGGGATATCGCGTGTTCGTCGACCATCTCGCCGAGCTGCGCCCGCTCTCGACGGCGCAGCGTTCGGCGATCTCGTCGTTTCTCACCGACCCGGGCGACCTCGACGAACTCTTGATGCGCACCGTGCGCGCCCTCACACAGCTCACCGGCCAGGTCGCCATCGTGCAGTACCCGTCATTCGCCCGCGCGAACGTCACTCACGTCGAGTTCGTGCACCTGGGCGGAGCACGCGTCGTCGTCATCGTCGTCACCGACACCGGCCGGGTCTCCCAGCGCGTGGCCTTCCTCGCCGAGGAACTCACCGAAGAGGCCGCCCAGCAGGTCAAGACGGCGATCTCGCGGCTGGTCACGGGCAAGCCCGTCGCGGAGGCTGCGGCCGCGATCGTCGAACTCTCGGCGTCAGCCCCCGACGGCACCCGCATCGATGCCGCGCTGCGCACCGTCGCGCGGATCGTCGGCGAGGAACTGGAGGACTTCCGCCAGGACCGGCTCGTGATGGCCGGGAGCGCGACACTCGCGCGGCGCGAGAGCGACTTCCGCGGGAGCATCTACCCGCTGCTGGAGGCCATCGAGGAGCAGGTCACCCTGCTGCGTCTGATGGGCGAGATGGTCGCCGACGACCAGGGACTCGCGGTGAGCATCGGCCGGGAGAACGAGCCCTTCGGGCTCACGGAAGCCTCGGTCCTCACGAGCGAGTACGACGCGACGGGTGCACGCGCGCGCGTCGGCCTCCTCGGCCCCACCCGAATGGACTACCCCACCAACCTCGCGGCGGTCCGCGCCGTCGCGCACTATCTGAGCCGACTGCTCGACGAGGACGACACGTCCCGCTGAGCGATCCGCTCCCGAACACCGACCCGCGCCCGCAAGGGCAGGAAAGGCGATTGTGGCCGACCACTACGAAGTCCTGGGCGTATCCCGCGATGCGAGCCCCGACGAGATCAAGAAGGCGTATCGGCGTCTCGCGCGCGAACTGCACCCCGATGTCAACCCGGGAGCGGACGCGTCCGAGCGCTTCAAGCTCGTGACCCACGCCTACGACGTCCTCAGCGACCCGGAGCAGCGCCAGCGCTACGACATGGGCGGCGACAGCTCGCCCTTCGGCGGAGGCGGCGCGGGTTTCGGCGGCTTCGGCGACATCTTCGAGACCTTCTTCGGCGGCGGCGGAGCGCGCGCCGGCCGGCCGCGCTCGCGCCGTGAGCGCGGCCAGGATGCGCTGGTACGGGTGACCCTCGATCTCGGCGACGTCGTGTTCGGGACCCACCGTGACATCGAGGTCGACACGGCGGTGCTGTGCGAGACGTGCCAGGGATCGTGCTGCCAGCCCGGGACGCAACCGGCGACCTGCGACATCTGCCACGGATCCGGTCAGGTGCAGCGCACCGTGCGCAGCCTCCTCGGCAACGTCGTCACCTCTCAGCCCTGCACCACCTGCCAGGGCTACGGCACCACGATCCCTTACCCGTGCGCGAGCTGCCAGGGCCAGGGCCGCGTCCGCGCGCGGCGGACGGTCTCGGTCGACATCCCCGGGGGCGTCGAGACCGGACTCCGCCTGCAGCTGCCGGGCTCCGGGGAGGTCGGCCCCGCGGGCGGTCCGAACGGCGATCTCTACCTCGAGGTCACCGTCGCCACCCACGAGGTCTTCAGCCGGGAAGGCGATGACCTGCTCGCCACCCTCGAAGTGTCGATGCCCGATGCGATCCTCGGCACGCACACCACGATCTCCTCGCTCGACGGCGACGTCGACCTCGAGGTGCGCTCCGGAGTGCAGTCCGGTGACGTCCTGACGATCAAGGGCCGCGGCATCACGCCCCTGCGCGGCGGCACACGCGGCGACCTTCGGGTCGGCGTGCAGGTCGTCACGCCGACGAAGCTCGACGCCAAGGAGCGCGCACTCATCGAGGACTTCGCCAAGCGGACGAAGGCCCCGGCTCCCCGCCTGGCGCAGTTCCACCAGGGCATGTTCTCGAAGCTGCGCGACCGGTTCCGCGGCTGAGATGGCTCTGCACTTCCTCGTCGACGAGCCGTCGGAGGACGGGCCCGCCGTCGCCGACGCCGCTCCGGGCGACGAGATCATCATCGCCGGTGCCGAGGCTCATCATGCGGCGGTCGTGCGTCGCGTCCGCGTCGGCGAAGAGGTGACGGTGGGCGACGGTGCCGGCGTCTGGCTCACCGGTGTCGTCGCGGCATCCGCACCCAAACGCGTCGCGGTGACGGTGACCGCCCGCACCGTCGCCGCGCCACCCAGCCCGCGCCTCGTGCTCGCTCAGGCGCTTGCGAAAGGCGACCGCGACGAGCTCGCGGTGCAGGCGGCAACCGAGCTCGGCGTCGACGAGATCGTGCCGTGGCAGGGCGCGCGCAGCGTATCGCGCTGGAGCGACGACAAGGCCATCAAGGGCGTCGCACGCTGGCAGAGCATCGTCCGCGAAGCCGCCAAGCAGGCGCACCGCCCATGGGTTCCGCGCGTGTCGGCGCCGGTGTCCGTCGCCGGCCTCGCCGCACGTGCCGCGGACGCGCGCGTTCTCGTGCTGGAGCCCACAGCCGCCACGGCCTTGAGCGCCGTCCCTGTGGCCGACGGCGCGGAGATCGTTCTCGTCGTCGGCCCCGAAGGCGGCATCGCCCCCGACGAACTCGACGCGCTCGCGGATGCCGGAGCCATCGCCGTCCGCCTCGGCAACACGGTGCTGCGCACCTCCACCGCGGGACCGGCTGCCCTCGCCGTGGTCAACGCCCGCCTCGGCCGCTGGTGACGGGCGCTGACTACACTCGGAGTATGAGCGAACCGTCCATCTTCACGCGCATCCTGGAGGGCGAGATCCCGGCCGAGATCCTTGCCGAGACCGAGAACGTGTTCGCGATCCGCGACATCGCACCACAGGCACCGGTGCACCTGCTGGTGATCCCCAAGAGCGCCGCCTACCGCGACGTCGTCGAGCTCGCGGCATCCGACCCGGCTCTCATGAGCGAGATGGTGGGGCTGGCGAACACGCTCGCCGCCGAACACGCCGACGGCGACTTCCGCCTCGTGTTCAACACCGGTCCGGCCGCCGGCCAGAGCGTGTTCCACGTCCACGCGCACGTGCTCGCGGGAGGACTGGACGAGGGGAGCCTCGGTGGCTGATTCCACCGACGACGCGTACGCGACCGCACCCGCCGTCGACCGGATTCTCGCCGACGGCGTGGCGATGGTCCAGCTGCTCGGACCGCAGGACCGGCTGCTGCGGGTCGTGGAGCGCGAACACCCCGACGTGCAGGTGCACGTGCGCGGCAATGAGATCACACTGACCGGCCTTCCCGCCTCCGTCGCCCGCGCCCGCGCTCTGGTCGACGAGCTGATCGCCATGGCCCGCGCAGGTCACGGTCTCGAACCCTCCGACGTGCAGACCTCGAACCGTATTCTCCGCGCCGACTCCGGCGAACGCCCGTCAGAAGTGCTCGGCGAGGCGATCCTCAGCTCGCGCGGGCGCACGATCCGCCCGAAGACGCTCGGTCAGAAGCGGTATGTCGACGCGATCGACGAGAACACGATCGTCTTCGGCATCGGTCCTGCCGGAACCGGAAAGACCTACCTCGCGATGGCGAAGGCCGTTCAGGCCCTGCAGCGCAAGGAAGTCGACCGCATCATTCTGACTCGACCGGCGGTGGAGGCGGGGGAGCGCCTGGGCTTTCTGCCCGGCACCCTGACCGACAAGATCGACCCGTACCTGCGCCCGCTCTACGACGCGCTCAACGAGATGATGGACCCCGAGATCGTCCCCAAGCTCATGGCGTCGGGCACGATCGAGGTCGCTCCGCTGGCGTACATGCGCGGGCGGACGCTCAACAACTCGTTCGTCGTCCTCGACGAGGCCCAGAACACGACGCCGGAGCAGATGAAGATGTTCCTCACGCGTCTGGGCTTCGGCACCCACATGGTCGTGACCGGTGACATCACGCAGGTCGACCTGCCGCAAGGAGCCTCGGGGCTGCGGCTGGTCACCCGCGTGCTGAAGGACATCGACGACATCCACTTCGCGATGCTGACGAGTGAGGACGTGGTGCGCCACAGCCTCGTCGGCCGGATCGTCGACGCGTACAGCGTGTACGACGAGCAGCGTCTCGCCGCGCGGCGAGAGCGCGACGAGGCCGCCGAGTTCGCCAACCGCGCCGAGCGGCGCAGCGGCATCCCGCGCTCCAGCGGACCGAGAGACCACCTGCCGCCCCGGGACAACCGGGGACACCAAGGCCCCCACGGAACACAGCGAGGACGCTCATGACCATCGAGATCACCAATGAGTCCGGCGTCGAGATCGACGAGACCGTGCTGCTGCGTCTGACCGAGAACAACCTCGCCGAGCTGCACGTCAGTCCGGATGCCGATGTCGCGATCCTCCTCGTCGACGAGGGCGCGATGGAGGCCCTGCACGTGCAGTGGATGGACGAACCGGGTCCCACCGATGTGCTCAGCTTCCCTATGGACGAGTTGCGACCGGGAACGCAGGAGCAGCCCACGCCGCCGGGTCTGCTGGGCGACATCGTGCTCTGCCCCCAGGTCGCCGAGACGCAGGCCCAGGCGGCGGGCCACACGACCGTCGACGAGCTGATCCTGCTCACCACGCACGGACTGCTGCACCTCCTGGGCTTCGATCACGCCGAGCCCGAGGAGGAGCGCGAGATGTTCGGTCTGCAGCGCGATCTGATTGCGGCATTCCACGCGTCGGAGCGCCGACGACGCGCATGACAGAGATCCTCCTCCTCATCGCGGCGGCCCTCCTGGTCGCGCTCGGCGGTCTGATGGCGGCGCTGGATGCGGCGCTCGGCGTCACCTCGCGCGCCGACCTCGCCGAGATGGCGACGACAGGACGCAGCGCGGCCGCTCTCGGCCGGATCGGCGCCGATCCCGAAGCGCACGGCAACGCCGTCGTATTCATCAGGATCCTCGCCGAGACGACGGCGGCCGTCGTCGTGACCGTGGCGTTCACGATCGCGTTCGACAGCATCTGGTGGGCCATGCTGGCCGCTGCGGTGCTGATGACCGTGGTGTCGTTCGTCCTGGTCGGGGCGAGCCCTCGCGCCGTGGGCCGCCAGCACGCGCGCGGACTGCTGCGGGCGTGCGCCCCGCTCGTGCGCGGCGCGCGCATCGTCCTCGGCCCCCTCGCGCATCTCCTCGTCATCGTCGGCAACCGGGTGACCCCCGGCATCCATCGCGGAGCGTCGTTCGCCAGCGAGGAGCAGTTGCTGAGCATGGTCGACGAGGCCGCGTCCCAGGACCTCATCGAAGAGGACGACCGCGAGCTCATCCACTCCGTGTTCGAGTTCACCGACACGTACGTGCGCGAGGTGATGGTTCCGCGCACCGACATGGTGACGATGGATGCCGCGGCCACGACGCAGCAGGCGATGCAGCTCTTCCTCGACAAGGGCGTCTCGCGCGTGCCCGTCGCCGACGGCGAGGCCGACGACATCACCGGTGTCGTCTACCTCAAAGACCTCGTGCAGTTCGCGTATCGCGACGAGACCGCATGGCGTGACGCGCCGGTCGCACAGATCGCCCGCCCCGCCGTCTTCGTCCCGGAGTCGATGAAGGCCGAGACGCTCCTGCAGCAGATGAAGCGGGATGCCGTGCACGTCTGTCTCGTCGTCGACGAGTACGGCGGCGTGTCGGGACTCGTGACCCTCGAAGACCTCATCGAGGAGCTCGTCGGCGAGATCTCCGACGAGTACGATGCCCGCTCCAACGAGATCGTCGACCTCGGCGAGGGACGTTTCCGCGTGAGCGCACGACTGGGACTCGACGAGGTCGGGGAGTTGTTCGGCCTGGAGCTGGAGGACGAGGACGTCGACTCGATCGGCGGCCTGCTGGGCAAGCTGCTCGGCCGCGTGCCCCTGCCGGGGGCGACCGCGGAGTACTCCGGGCTGCGGCTGACGGGTGGGGCCTCCCGCGGACGCGGACGAGGCCTGGCCACCGTGTTCGTCGAACCCACCGACAGCCTGCTCGCCGTCGACGCCGCCTTCGGCGACGACAACCGCACCGATCGGGAGGACTCCCACCGATGACCGCCAGCCCGCAGACCCGCTCCGGGTTCGTCACCTTCGTCGGCCGACCCAACGTCGGCAAGTCCACGCTGACGAACGCCCTGGTGGGTGAGAAGGTCGCGATCACCTCCGACAAGCCACAGACGACGCGGCGCGCGATCCGCGGCATCGTCAACCGCCCCGCCGGCCAGCTCGTCATCGTCGACACCCCCGGCATCCACAAGCCGCGCACGCTGCTCGGCCAGCGCCTGAACGACCTCGTCGAGCAGGTCCTCGGCGACGTGGACGCGATCGGCTTCCTCGTGCCGGCCACGGAGAAGGTGGGTCCGGGCGACCGGCGTATCGCGGCATCCCTCGACGGGTACCCCCGCGCGAAGAAGGTCGCCATCGTCACGAAGACCGACATCGCATCGCGCGACGAGATCACCGAACGACTGATGGAGGTCGACAGTCTGCGCGAGGACTGGGATGCCGTCATCCCCCTCTCCGCCGTCGCGAACGAGCAGCTGGACGTGCTCGCCGACGAGCTGCTGACGCTCATGCCCGAAGGACCCGCCCTCTACGAGGACGGTGTCGTCACGGATGAGTCGCTGGAGGACCGCATCGCCGAGATCATCCGCGAGGCGGCGCTGGAAGGCGTTCGAGACGAGCTGCCGCACTCGATCGCCGTCACGATCGACGATATCTCCCGCCGCGACGAGGGCGAGCTGACCGACATCTACGCGAACCTCGTCGTCGAGCGCGACAGCCAGAAGGCCATCATCATCGGACACAAGGGCTCGCGCCTCGCGTCGGTCGGCGCGCGCGCCCGCGCCCAGATCGAACCGCTCGTGGGCACCAAGGTGTTCTTGAAGCTGCACGTGCGCGTCGCCAAGGAATGGCAACGCGATCCGAAGCAACTCGGAAGGCTGGGATTCTGACATGACGCACACGACGGCACGGCAGTGGCGGGCGGTACGGGCCGGTGGGCCCGAGACGTGGGAACTCGCCGAGGTCGAGGTTCCCGCCCCGGCCCCCGGAGAGGTGACGATCCGCGTGCGCGCGGCGGGCATGAACCCCGCCGACGCCAAGCACGTCGCCGCCGAGAACGGGCAGTCCTGGCCTGTGCCGATCGGGTACGAGGTGTCGGGCGAGATCACCGCGATCGGTCTCGATACCGAGATCGGGTCGGGACCCGCGGCCAAAGGTGACGAGGTCGTCGCCTTCCGCGTGCAGGGCGGCTATGCGACGGAGATGACGGTGGATGCCGCGAAGGTGTTCCACAAGCCCGAGCCGCTCAGCCATCCGGAGGCCGCGAATCTGCTGCTGACCGGCACGACCGCCGCGGAGATGCTGCACGTCGTCGCGGCGAAGCCGGGAGAGACGATCCTCCTGCACGGCGCGTCGGGTGCCGTGGGCGTCGCCGTGCTGCAGTTGGCGGCGCTGCGCGGCATCCATGTCATCGGCACGGCGGCCGAAAGCTCGTTCGAGCGCGTGCGGCGCTTCGGCGGCGAGCCCGTCGCCTACGGACCGGGGCTCTTCGAGCGGGCGGTCGCGATCGCCGGTGATGTCCCCATCGTCGCGGCGCTGGATGCTGTCGGGACGGATGAGGCCATCGACGTGTCGCTCGCGCTGGTCGCCGACCGTGCTCGGATCGTGACGATCGTGTCGCCGTCGCGGGCGAAAGCCGACGGATTCCACTGGATCGCCGGGGCACTGCCCGACAGCGCGCGCTTCCGCGACGCGGCGCGGGCAGGCCTGATCGCGGCCGCGAACGCCGGCACTTTGGCCGTCCCGGTGGCACGTACGTTCCCCCTCACCGATGCGCCTGCGGCGCTCGCCCTGTTGGCCGAGGGACACGCCGGGGGAGCCCTGGCACTGGTCCCGTGAGTTTCGTCGAGTTCGACGGACAGGTGTACGCTGTCCCCATGCGCGCGTTCGGCCTCCTTCTTAGCCGCCGCGACGAGACCTCGTTCTAGGGCCCTCCTCGTCGCGGAGCTTGTCATCGTCTGACACTCGGCCCGCACCATCTGACGAAGAGAAGCGAACCCCATGAAGAACATGCAGCAGCCTTCCGGCATGCCGATCCACAAGTACCGCCCGTTCCACGAGCAGATCCGCGTCGACCTGCCCGACCGCACCTGGCCCGATGCCCGCATCACGACGGCTCCGCGCTGGTGCGCCGTCGACCTGCGCGACGGCAATCAGGCCCTCATCGACCCGATGAGCCCCGAGCGCAAGCGCATCATGTTCGAGCTGCTCGTGGGCATGGGCTACAAGGAGATCGAGGTCGGCTTCCCCTCCGCGAGCCAGACCGACTTCGACTTCGTCCGTCAGCTGATCGAAGAGAACCTGATCCCCGACGACGTGACCATCCAGGTGCTGACGCAGGCGCGTGAGCACCTGATCGAGCGCACCTACGAGGCGATCGCCGGAGCGAAGCAGGCGATCGTGCACCTCTACAACTCGACGAGCGTCCTACAGCGCGAGGTCGTCTTCCGCAGCGACAAGCAGGGCATCATCGACATCGCTCTGAACGGGGCACGGCTGTGCCGTGAGTTCGAGAAGCGCATCCCCGAGACCGCCGTGTACTACGAGTACTCGCCCGAGTCCTACACCGGCACCGAGCTGGAGTTCGCCGTCGACATCTGCAACCAGGTGATCGAGATCTTCGAGCCCACTCCTGAGCGCAAGGTCATCATCAACCTGCCGGCAACGGTCGAGATGGCCACGCCCAACGTCTATGCCGACTCGATCGAATGGATGGGCCGTCACCTCGCGCACCGCGAGAACGTCATCATCTCGCTGCACCCCCACAACGACCGCGGGACGGCCATCGCCGCCGCCGAGCTCGGCTACATGGCCGGAGCAGACCGCATCGAGGGCTGCCTGTTCGGAAACGGGGAGCGCACCGGCAACGTCGATCTCGTCGCGTTGGGCATCAACATGCTGACGCAGGGCATCGACCCGCAGATCGACTTCAGCGACATCGACCAGGTCAAGCGCACGGCCGAGTACTGCAATCAGCTGCCCGTCCCCGAGCGCAGCCCCTGGGCCGGCGACCTCGTCTTCACCGCATTCAGCGGCTCGCACCAGGACGCGATCAAGAAGGGGTTCGAGGCCATGGAGGCGCGGGCCGCGGCATCCGGGGTCACCGTCGACGACATCGAGTGGGCGGTGCCGTACCTGCCGATCGACCCGAAGGATCTCGGTCGCTCCTACGAGGCCGTGATCCGCGTCAACTCGCAGTCCGGCAAGGGCGGCGTCGCCTACCTGTTGAAGACGGACCACGCGCTGGATCTGCCTCGCAAGCTCCAGATCGAGTTCTCCGGTGTGGTGCAGGCCAAGACGGATGCCGAAGGCGGCGAAGTCTCCAGCGACCAGATCTGGGCGATCTTCACGGATGAGTATCTGCCTGCGCGTGAGGCGGACGAGAAGTGGGGGCGGTTCGAGTTGCTGTCCACGCGGACGCAGAGCGACATGTCGGGCGAGGTTTCGCTCGAGGTCACCCTCCGCGACGGCGAGGAGACCGTTGCGACACGCGGCGTCGGCAACGGCCCCGTATCGGCTTTCCTGGAAGTCGTGCGTGCGCAGGGCTTCGACATCACGCTCTACGACTACGTCGAGCACACGCTCAGCGCCGGGGGCGACGCGCAGGCCGCGTCGTACGTCGAGCTGCAGGTGGATGGCGAGCGCTTGTGGGGCGTCGGCATCGACGGTGACATCTCGACCGCGTCGCTGAAGGCGATCGTCTCCTGCGTGAACCGCGCCATCCGTACGCGCGAGCGCTCCGGCTCGCTCGCCGCCGTCTGACGCCGCGTTTCGACTCGTCGCAGCGCGTCGAAACGCCTCAGGGCCGGATGATCGGGATCGCGCTGGTCTCCACCGCGACTTTGCGCCGGTACAGCGCGCGCTGTTCGGGCAGCGAGATGTCGAAGATGACCGCGAGCAGTCGGATCACGGTCGTGACCACGACCGAGGCGATCGCCGCGGCCACCAGCGGCGCACCGACGGCGTGTGCGAACGCGAGCAACGCGCAGCCGACCGCGGCCGCGACGGCGTACAGCGATCCGACGTGCATGATCGCCACCGGCAGGCCCATGATCACGTCGCGAAGAATGCCGCCGCCCACCGCGGCGCAGACCCCGACGAAGACCGCCGGGACGGGGGGAAGGCCGAGCGCCAGCGCCTTGGAGGTGCCGAAGGCACCGAACAGGCCGATCACCACGGCGTCAAGGGCCACGATCACCGCGTTGAGGCGCTCGAAGATGTTGGCCAGCAGCATGCCGACCAGAGCCGCGCCGACGGCCGTGATCAGGTACCAGTTGCTCTTCAGCGTCGCGGGTTCGACGTTGAGCAGGAGGTCGCGGATGATGCCGCCACCCATGCCCATCACGGTGCCGACGATGACGACGCCGAGCAGGTCGAGTCGGCGCTGTCCGACGAAGCCCGACGAGAACAGGGCGCCCTGTACACCGCCGAGTCCCACGGCGAGGAGGTCGGCCCAGAGGGGGATCACGAACAGCTGCTCCGTCACCTGACCATTGTCTCCAATGCCGCCCGATGTCGGCACCGGCGGGGATAATCGAGGGGTGCCCACCTACCGCGACGAGGTCGTGGTCCTGCGCACCCACAAGCTGGGTGAAGCGGACCGCATCGTGACCATGCTCAGCCGTCGCCACGGCAAGGTACGCGCTGTCGCAAAGGGTGTGCGCCGCACGTCGTCGAAGTTCGGGGCCCGCCTCGAGCCGTTCATGGTCGCCGACGTCCAGCTCTACCAGGGGCGCTCGCTCGACATCGTGCAGCAGGCCGAGTCGCTCGGCTCGTACGGGGCCGCGATCGTGGCGGACTACGACCGTTACACGGCTGCGCACGCCATGGTCGAGACCGCCGACCGGCTGAACGAAGCCGAAGCCACCCCCCAGCAGTACCTGCTGCTCGTGGGAGGATTGCGCACCCTCGCGCAGGGCGGACGGGAGTCGCGTTCCGTACTCGACTCGTACCTGCTGCGCGCGATGTCGCTGTCGGGCTGGGCTCCCGCCCTCTTCGATTGCGCGCGATGCGGCGCGGCCGGCCCGCACGATTGGTTCGTCGCGCAGCTCGGCGGCGTCGTCTGCGGCGACTGCGCTCCGGCCGGCTCGGCGCGCCTTCGTCCGGAGACGGGTGCGCTGCTGCGCGCCCTCGTCGCGGGAGAATGGGATGTCGTGGATGCCGCGACCCACGCCGCCACCGCCTCGGCATCCGGCCTCGTCGCCGCCTACGCGCAGTGGCATCTCGAGCGCGGCATCCGTTCCCTGTCCCATGTGGAGAGCACCCGTTGAGCCCCAAGCCCTACACGCATCGCGATGCCGTGCCGTACCGCCCCCTCGATTGGACCGGCATCCATCCGCCGCGTTTTCCGAAGGGCGGTGTGCCGAACCACGTTGCGATCGTGATGGACGGCAACGGACGGTGGGCCAACCGCCGGGGACTGACACGAATCGAAGGACACCGGGCGGGCGAGGAGGTGCTCCTCGACGTCGTGGCCGGCGCGATCCAGGCCGGAGTGAAACACCTCAGCGTCTACGCCTTCTCGACCGAGAACTGGGCCCGCTCACCGGAAGAGGTGCGCTTCCTGATGGGCTACAACCGCGACGTGCTGCACCGCCGCCGTGATCAGTTGAACGAATGGGGCGTGCGCATCCGCTGGGCGGGCCGCAAGCCGCGCCTGTGGGGATCGGTCATCAAGGAGCTGCAGTATGCCGAGCAGCTCACCGCCGGCAACGACACGCTCACGCTGACGATGTGCATCAACTACGGCGGTCGGCTCGAGCTCATCGACGCGATGCGCGCGATGGGCGAACAGATCGCCGCGGGCCGGCTGAAGCCCTCGGCGATCACGGAGAAGACGCTGCGCACGCACCTGTACGTTCCGGACATGCCCGACGTCGACCTCTTCCTGCGCTCCAGCGGCGAGCAACGCACCTCGAACTTCCTGCTGTGGGAGTCGGCCTACGCCGAGATGGTGTTCCTCGACACGCTGTGGCCAGACTTCTCGCGGACGGATCTGTGGGGCGCGATCGAGCTGTATCTGGGTCGCAGCCGCCGATTCGGTGGCGCGATCGATGCCCCCACCGCTGACGCAGCGGAATAGACCGACGCCCGCGGAGAGTTGCACCCGACATGACAGACAAGATCACCATCGACGTGTGGAGTGACATCGCCTGCCCGTGGTGCTACATCGGCAAGCGCAATCTCGAGGCCGGCCTCGCTCAGACGGCGGCCGACACCGACGCCCCGCAGGTCGACGTGACCTTCCACTCCTTCGAGCTCTCTCCCGACACTCCCGTCGACTTCGAGGGCGACGAGGTCGACTTCCTTGCCGGACACAAGGGAATGCCGCGAGAGCGCGTGCGCGAGATGCTCGACCAGGTGACCGGCGTCGCCGCGAACTCCGGGCTCGAGTACCGCTTCGATCTGCTGCAGCACACCAACACCGTGAAGGCGCACGAACTGCTGCACTTCGCGAAGGCGCAGGGGCGTCAGTACGAGATGGCCGAGCGCCTCATGTCCGCATACTTCACCGAGGGCAAGCACGTCGGACGCGTCGACGACCTCGTCGACCTCGCCGTGGAGGTCGGCCTGGATGCCTCGGACGTGCGTGACGCACTCGAATCGGGCCGACATCTGGCCGATGTGCGCGCCGATCAGGCACAGGCGCAGGCTTACGGCATCCAGGGGGTGCCGTTCTTCGTGATCGACGGCAAGTACGGCGTGAGCGGCGCGCAGCCGGCCGACGCGTTCGCACAGATCACCCGACAGGTGTGGGCGGAGAAGCAGGACGCCTGAGACGTCGCGTTTCGACTCGTCGCTACGCTCCTCGCTCAACGACCGGCAACGAACCTCTCCGGTCGTTGAGCGAGCGCAGCGAGTCGAAACGGGCCGCAGCAGGGCTCAGGCGGGGAGGCTGGCCTCGATCGCCGCGATCACCTCGGGCGCGTCGGGCTTGGTCTGCGGACGGAAACGGTGCACCTCGCCGGTCGGCGTGACCAGGAATTTCTCGAAGTTCCACATGACCGGGCCCTTCGCCCCCTCCACGTTCTTCGCCTTCTTCAGCGCCTTGTAGAGGGGAGCGGCGTGCGAGCCGTTCACCCGCACCTTGTCCATGATGGGGAAGCTGACGCCCCACGTGACGGCGCAGTACTCCAGGATCTCCTCCATGGAGCCCGGCTCCTGACCCATGAACTGGTTGCAGGGGAAGCCGATGACCTGCAGACCCCGGTCGCCATAGGTGCGCTGCAGCTCTTCGAGCTGCTCGTACTGCGGCGTCAGACCGCACTTGGATGCGACGTTGACGATGAGAACGGCGCGATCGCCGAACTCGGAGAGGGTGTGCTCTGCGCCGGTCGCGTCGGTGTAGGGGATGTCGCGAAGCTGCGCTGTCTGTGTGTCGGCCATGTTGTCCACGATAGAGGCGCAGACCGGCGCACCGGCCGCGTGAGTCTGGGAGAATGGACAGGATGTCCCTCTCCGTCTCAGCCGGCGCCGCGCTGCGCATCGGCCCCATCGCGCTCGACGCACCCGTGGTGCTCGCGCCGATGGCCGGTATCACCAACACCGCCTTCCGTCGGCTCTGCCGCGAGTACGGCGCGGGACTCTACGTCTCGGAGATGATCACCACTCGCGCCCTGGTCGAGCGCAACGCGACCACGATGCGTTTGATCACGCACCACGAGTCGGAGACTCCGCGCTCGATCCAGCTCTACGGCGTCGACCCGGCGACCACCGAAGCGGCCGTCCGACTTCTCGTCGACGAGGACCGCGCCGATCACATCGACCTCAACTTCGGCTGTCCCGTGCCCAAGGTCACGCGCAAGGGCGGGGGAGCGGCACTGCCGTGGAAGCTCGGCCTGTTCCGCGAGATCGTCACGCGCGCCGCACGCGCCGCCGGCGACGTGCCGCTCACCGTCAAGATGCGCAAGGGAATCGACTCCGACCACCTCACGTTCCTCGACGCCGGCCGCATCGCGGAGGATGCGGGCGTCGCCGCGGTGGCCCTCCACGCGCGCACGGCCGCGGAGTTCTATTCCGGCCAGGCCGACTGGTCGGCGATCAGCGCTCTGAAGCAGGCGGTGACGAGCATCCCCGTTCTCGGCAACGGCGACATCTGGTCAGCGGAGGATGCGGCACGCATGATGACCGAGACCGGGTGCGACGGTGTCGTGGTCGGCCGTGGGTGCCTCGGTCGACCGTGGCTGTTCGGTGACCTCGCGCGAGCCCTCGGCGGCCCGGATGCCGCCAACGGCGCCCCCGTCGACGCGACCCTGGGCTTCGTCGCGGCCGCGTTCCGCCGTCATGCCGAGCTGCTCGTCGAGTTCTTCGAGGACGAGGGTCGCGGATGCCGCGACATCCGCAAGCACGTCGCCTGGTACTTCAAGGGCTACCCCGTCGGGGGCGAGACGCGCGCACAGCTGGCGACCGTGTCGAGCCTCACCGAGATCGACGATCTGCTCGCGACGCTGGATCTCGACGCCCCCTACCCGGGCGCCGCCGCCGAGGGCCAGCGCGGTCGTGCCGGCACGCCCAAGCGCCCGGCACTGCCCGACGGGTGGCTGCTCAGCCGCGATATGAGCGGCGACGCCGCGCGCGCGCTGGCTGACGCGGAGGTCGACACCAGTGGCGGCTGACGGCAGCAGCGTCGGCATCGCCTCGGGCCGACCCGCTGGCTACGACGACCACGACGCCGACCGTTTCGTCCCCGAACATCATCGATCCCAGAGAGACGGGTTCGCCCGCGATCGCGCTCGAGTGCTCCACTCGGCGGCCCTGCGCCGCCTCGCCTCGAAGACCCAGGTGCTCAGCCCCGCGAGCCCTGCGGACTTCGCACGAAACCGACTGACGCACTCCCTCGAAGTCGCTCAGGTGGGCCGCGAGCTGGCGATCGCCCTGGAGCTGTCACCCGACGTGGTCGACACGGCCTGCCTCAGCCACGACATCGGCCATCCGCCCTTCGGCCACAACGGAGAGCGCGCCCTGAACGACTGGGCCGAGGACATCGGAGGGTTCGAGGGCAACGCACAGACGCTGCGGATCCTCTCGCGTCTCGAGCCGAAGGTGCTGGATGCCGGGGGGCGCAGCGTGGGGCTCAACCTGACCCGCGCGAGCCTCGACGCGACGTGCAAGTACCCGTGGACGGTCGAGCACGGTGTTCCCGACCCCGGTGGACGAGAGAAGTTCGGCGTCTACCCCGAGGACGAGGATGTCTTCCGCTGGATGCGCATCGGCGCGCCCGGTCGCGTGCGCTGCATCGAAGCAGAGGTCATGGACCTCTCCGACGACATCGCGTACTCCGTGCACGATTTCGAGGACGCGGTGCTCAACGGCTACCTCGACCCGGCGCGCCTCGCCGACGCGCGCGAGCATGACGCTCTGCTGACGGCGATCCAGGCGTGGGTGGGCTTCGGCTTCACCCGCGACGAGCTGGCGGACGCGCTGTACCGGCTCACACGCATGCCGGAGTGGCTCACCGGATTCGACGGCTCTCGCGCCGCACTGGCCGGCCTGAAGAATCTCACGTCCGATCTCATCGGCCGCTTCGCGCGCGCAGCCACGACGGCGACGCGCGAGCACTACTCGGTGCCGGTGCTCACGCGCTACCGCGGCCGCGTCATCGTGCCGCGGGTGATCGAGGCCGAGATGGCCGTGCTCAAGGGCATCATCGGCGCCTTCGTGGTCACGATCGACGGTCGCCGCGGGCTGTACAAGGAACAGCGTCGCGTGCTCAAGCGCCTCGCCACCGCACTGTGGGAGCGTCCCGAGCACCTCGACCGGCTGCACGCGGAGGACTTCGCCGCGGCATCCACCGATGCCGCCCGCAAGCGCGTGGTCGTCGACCAGGTCGCGAGCCTCACCGATCGCTTCGCCATCGAGTGGCATGCCCGACTGATCGGCCCGGTCGATCTGCGCGAGCTCGGCCTGCGCTCCGGCGACGACCGCACGATCGCCCCCAGCGGTTTCGCTCTTCCCGAGCCGCTCGCCGGGCTGTGGCCGGCGGAGGGTCACTGATGGCACGGATCCGGCAATCCGACGTCGACGAGGTCAAGGCCCGCACCAACATCGGTGACATCGTCGGCGAGCGGGTCGCCCTCAAGTCAGCCGGCGTCGGGTCGCTGAAGGGCCTGTGCCCCTTCCACGACGAACGAAGCCCGAGCTTCCACGTGCGCCCGCAGGTCGGCTACTACCACTGCTTCGGGTGCGGCGAGTCGGGCGATGTCTACTCCTTCCTGCGCGCCATGGACCACCTGTCCTTCACCGAGGCGGTCGAACGCCTGGCCGCGCGCATCGGCTATACGCTCCACTACGAAGACGGCGGCGCGGCGCCGGAGACCAGCGGCCGCACGCGTCTCTATCAGGCCAACTCGGCCGCTGCGGAGTGGTTCCGCACGCAGCTGTCGTCTCCGGAGGCCGACGCCGGCCGCCGCTTTCTCGGTGAACGCGGCTTCGACGCAGGAGCCGCGGCCCACTTCGGTGTCGGCTACGCGCCGAAGGGTTGGAACAACCTTCGCGACGCGCTGCACAGCCAGGGCTTCACGGACGAGGAGCTGTCGGCCGCGGGGCTCGTCTCCCAAGGCCAGCGCGGCGTGTACGACCGCTTCCGTGGCCGTGTCGTGTGGCCGATTCGCGATCTGACCGGCCAGACGATCGGTTTCGGGGCGCGCCGTCTCTACGACGACGACCAGGGTCCGAAATACCTCAACACGCCCGAGACCACGATCTACAAGAAGGCGCAGGTGCTCTACGGCCTGGACCTCGCGAAGAAGGATGTCTCACGTTCGCACCGCGTCGTCGTCGTCGAGGGATACACCGACGTGATGGCCTGCCATCTGGCGGGCGTCACGACGGCGGTGGCCACCTGCGGGACGGCGTTCGGCTCCGACCACATCACGGTCCTGCGACGGGTCATGGGCGATGACAGCGCCGCCGGCGACGTCGTGTTCACGTTCGACCCCGATGCCGCGGGGCAGAAAGCGGCCCTGCGCGCCTTCGCCGACGCGAAGCGCTTCAACGCGCAGACCTATGTGGCGACCGGCCCGCAGGGACTGGATCCCTGCGATCTGCGACTCGAGCGCGGCGACGCGGCGGTGCGTGCGATGCTCGACACGAAGGTTCCGATGTTCGAGTTCGTCATCGATCAGCGCCTCTCGGGGTTCGATCTCGCGAGCGTCGAGGGCCGCGTCGGGGCCCTGCGAGCCGCCGCACCGGTCGTGGGTGAGCTGCGCGACCCGCTGCTGCAGCCGGAGTACACCCGCGTGCTGGCCCGCCGCCTCGGGATGGACACCGAGGATGTGCGGCGCGAGGTCGACCGCGCCGCTCGCGAGAGCGTGCGCCGCGAGGGCGACATCCCGCGCTCCTCGTCGACCGTGAGCGCAACGGCCGGGGTCGACGGCCCCGCTCCCACGCCGTCGGTCGGCGAGCCCGCACTCCGGATGAGTCTGCGAACGCTGCCGCGCACCGCCGATGCAACACTGGAGCGTGACGCCCTCATGGGAGTGCTGCAGTACGGTCACCTCGTCGACGGCGAGGAGGTGGATGCCGCGCTCGCGCTACCCATGCAGATCCCCGCTCTCGACGCGGTGCGCCAGTCCCTCGTCGCGCAGGGAGACCGCAAACGCATCGGCTGGGCGTCGAGGGCGGTGGAGTCGGTGCGCGAGCCCTACCGGTCGCTGGCGGTGGAGTTGCTGACGGCCGATTTCCCTGCATTGACGGAGGCGGAGGCCGCGGCCTACACACGCGGGCTCGCGCGCAAGCTGCGGGTGCGCGCGGTCGACCGGGAGAAGAACGAGTTGCTCGGCACGATCCAGCGGCTTCCCGCCGATTCGGAACAAGGGCGGGCGGTCCGTCTGGCGCTGCGCGAGCTGGACGCGCGCCGGCGCGCTCTCACCGAGGCGTCGCTCTGACCCCGTGGCGCGGTCGCACGCCCGGTCGCACGGTGGCGCCCACGGGTCAGAGCGGGCAGGATGAGCGCATGCCGCGTCGTGCCCCCACCGACAATCCTGCCGCGCTTCGTTGCGACGACCTCTCGATTGCGCGCGCGGGAGTGCGCGTCGTCGAAGGCGTCAGTTTCCGGGTCGACCCGGGCCGCGCGCTGGCGGTCATGGGCACGACCGGATCGGGCAAATCGACCCTCGCGACACTGCTCGCTGGCACGAGCGACGACTCGCTGTCGGTGGTGGGAGGCGACGCCTGGGTCGATGGCACGGCCGTTCGGCGCAGGGGGCGCGCTGCGCGTGTGCGCGCGTACTACACCGGGTATGTCCCGCAGCGCGCGGGAGCCGGCCTTCCGGCTCGACTGACCGTCGGAGACGTCATCGGCGAGCCGATCACGAGCCGAGATCGACGTGTCAATCAGCGCGCGCTGGCCGTCCGCGTCGCGGGGTTGCTGGACGAGTTCGAACTCCCGCTCGGCGCAGCCACCCGGTATCCCTATGAGCTGAGTTCGGGGATGCGCCAGCGTGTCGCGATCGCTCGCGCCCTCGTGCTCGGCCCGAAGGTCTTCATCGGCGACGATCCGTACGCGAACCTCGACGTCGAGGTGAGACATGCCGCGCGCGACGCGCTGCTGCGCCGGCGCGACGAGAACGGCATGGCGATTCTCATGGTGACCAACGACGCCGAAGCCGTGCGAGAGCTCGATGCCGATGTGCTGGTGCTCCGAGCAGGTCTGCCCGTCGCCTACGGGCATGGCATCGCGGATCTGCTCTGGACTCCGGACGGCGGTGCCCGCCTCGTGTCGTGAAGACGCGTATCGTGTCACGAGCACACCCCGACGTTTGCTAATATGGACGGGTTGCCCGCTCGCGGGTGATTGATCCTCGGTAGCTCAATTGGCAGAGCAGCCGGCTGTTAACCGGCAGGTTCTTGGTTCGAGTCCAAGCCGGGGAGCGAACGGCCCCAGACTCCACTCTGGGGCCGTTTTCGTTTCCACCGCTAGGCTTCGGACATGCCAGACCGTGCTGTCCCGAACCTGCCATCGCGTGATTTCGGCGGCACGGTCCGCTTCTACGGGGGTTTCGGATTCACTCCGAGCTACCGTGACGACGCGTGGCTGATCCTTCGTCGGGGCGAGCTGGTGCTCGAGTTCTTCCGATTCGACGACCTGGTGCCCGAAGCGAGCTCCTTCATGTGCAGCGTCCGCGTCGACGACGTGGACGAGCTGTACGAGGACATCAAGCGATCCGGCGTCCCCGAGCACGACGCGGGCCTTCCGCGGCTGCGACCCGTTCAGACGCAGTCCTGGGGACAGCGAGCCGGATTCCTCGTCGACGCAGACGGAACCCAGCTCACCCTGATCGAAAACGGCGCACCCGACGCCTAGCGATACCCGACCGGGCTCGCTCACCCCTCCAGATCGTCGACTCCCGGCGTCCAGGACGCGCCGGCGCGACCCCAACCGCGCTTGCGCGCGATCTTCTGGACGGTCCTCCAATCGCCGTCGTCCAGACGGTCCACGTAGAGGATGCCGTCGAGGTGGTCGAACTCGTGCTGCATGATGCGCGCACGCCAGCCGTCCACCTGGATGCGTACGGCCTCGCCGTCCAGGTCGATACCGGTGACCAGGACTTCATCCGAGCGGCGCAGGGCGAAGCGCTCACCGGGGAACGACAGGCACCCCTCGGACTCGTCGTCCGGGTCCGGCGCGCCGGGTACGGGAGGCCGCATCCACAGCTCCGGGTTGAGGATCACACCGCGCCAAGGCTGCCCGTCATCGTCTTGGTAGCTGTAGGTGTAGATGCGCAGACCCACGCCCACCTGCGGGGCGGCGAGGCCGACACCGGGCGCGGCATCCATCGTCTCGAACATGTCCGCGACGAGCTCGCGGATCTCGTCGGTGATCTCGGAGACAGGATCGGCGGGGGAGTGCAGGACGGGATCGCCCATGATGCGAATCGGAAGAACAGCCACGTCCTGAGCCTATCGAGCGCACCTGGCCGTTAGTGTCGAGGGGTGCATGCCGCCCTCAACGACCTCGGAGATGTGACCGACAAGCTCGTCGGCGTCTTCGCGGACCCCGGCATCCTCATCGGCATTCCGCTCGCCCTGCTCGGCGCCGTCTTCATGTCCTTCGGCGCGCAGTATCAGCACCGCGGGGTGCAGAAGGTCGAACGTCTCACGGCGACCGCCGGGGGCACCGGTCTCACCGGCGGCCAGATCTGGAACCTGCTGCGCCGGCCGTCGTGGGTGGCCGGCACCGTGATGCTGGGGCTGGCGATCGTCTGCCAGCTGTCCGCCCTGTCGTTCGCCCCCCTCATCCTGGTGCAGCCGCTCGGCGCCGTCTCGTTGGTCATCACGACGCTGCTGAACGCGCGAATCAGCGGCCTCAAGCCCACGAAGCGCTCCCTGACCGCCATCGGCCTCTGCGTCGCCGGCATCTTCGTGTTCGTCACGATCGCCGCCCTGTACGCCACCGAGACCCCGATCAGCGACGGACAGCTGATCACCGTGCTGCTGATCCTCGCCGGTGTCGCCATCGTCCTGACTGCACTCTGGCTGTGGCTGCGCACCCGCATGGGAGCACTGTTCTACATCGTCGCCGCCGGCATCATGTACGGCTTCGTCGCCACGCTGGCGAAGGTCGTGCTCAGCCGGATCCGCACCGGCGACTTCGAGTGGCTCACGATCGTGTGCATCGTCGCCCTGCTCACCGGTACTGCGATCGGCGCCTACTTCGTGCAGACTGCCTACGCGTCCGGCCCGCCCGACCTCGTCATCGCCGGTCTCACCGTCATCGATCCGATCGTCGCCATCGTGATCGGCCTGGCCGTACTGCGCGAAGCCGACGGCGCCCCCCTCTGGGCCTACGGCGGCTTCGTCGTCGCCGGCGCGCTGGCCGTCACCGGCGTCTTCCAACTGGCTCGCCACCACCCGCAGGTGATCAGCGACAGCCAGGAGATCCCCATCACACGCGGGAGCGGCGAACAGGTCTCGCCCGGATCGCAGCGCCTCACGGATGCCGTGGCGAAGGTGTGGCCCGAGCCACCCGTGCGCGATCGGGACGACCCGCGCCCCCGCTAGACTTCCGGGGACAGGGGGCGGTGGCCAAGCTGGTCAAGGCAGCGGGCTCATAACCCGACGATCGTGGGTTCAAGTCCCACCCGCCCTACCAATGACACGGTTGTGATTCCGCGTCGTTATCGGCCATAATGGGCCCACAACCACATAGGCGCCACGCATCCGACACTCAGGTCGTAGGGGAAGACGTACCTGAAGAAACGGAGAATCGCGATGGCGACCACGTCGACCCCACAGGCGCGCGGAGTGATCTACATCCACTCCGCGCCACGTGCGCTGTGCCCCCACTTGGAGTGGGCTGTCGGTCGCGCCCTCGGGCGCGCGGTGAGCTTCGAGTGGGCGGACCAACCCGTTCTCACGGGCAGTCGCCGCGCTGAGTTCTATTGGGAGGGTCCCGCCGGCACCGGCGCGGCCCTGGCGACCGCGATCCGCGGATGGGAGCATCTGCGGTTCGAGGTGAGCGAAGACCCCACGCCGCGCTCGGACGGCGGGCGGTGGATGCACACTCCGGATCTCGGCATCCACTATGCGCAGACCGACACCGCGGGCAACGTCGTGATCGGTGAGGATCGCATCCGCTACGCGATGGAGATCGCCGCCGGCGACCCGTACGACTTGCAGCGCGAGCTCCAGGTCGCGCTCGGGTCGACCTGGGACGAGGAGCTCGAGCCGTTCCGTCACGCCAGCGACGACGCACCGGTCGTCTGGCTGCACAAGGTGGGCTGAGAGACCCGCCACCGACCTCAGACGGGTGGAGGCGCCAGTACCGGCTTCGGACGGCTTCCCGGAGACCGAGACCGCTCATCCCCGTCTGACACGAAAGACGCCCCCGCCATCCTCACGGATGCGGGGGCGTCTTCACGCGCGAATGCTCAGACCGAAGCGAAGGCGGCGACGGCGTTGTGGCCGCCGAAGCCGAACGAGTTGCTGATCGCGAGCTGCGGACCGTCGCCCAGCGGCGTCGGCGCGCCCGACAGACGGAACGGGACTGCGGGATCCTGCTCCGTGATGTTGATCGTCGGAGGGGCCACCCGGTCGCGGATGGCCAGGATCGTGAAGATCGCCTCGAGCGCGCCGGTACCACCGAGCAGATGACCGGTCGAGGCCTTCGTCGCCGACACCGGGATTTCGTCGATGCGGTCACCGAACACACTCTTCAGCGCGACGTACTCGTTCGGGTCGCCGACCGGCGTCGAGGTCGCGTGGGCGTTGACGTGGGTCACGTCGTCGGGGGAGGCATCGGCCATGGCCAGAGCCATGTTGACGGCGCGCGCGGCGCCCGTGCCCTCGGGATCGTTCGCCGTGATGTGGTACGAGTCCGCCGTGACCCCTCCGCCCACGACGACCGCGTAGATCTTCGCGCCGCGGGCCTTGGCGTGCTCCTCCGTCTCGAGGATCAGCACGCCGGCACCCTCGCCCATGACGAATCCGTCGCGGTCGATGCTGCCCGGACGCGACGCCGTCTCGGGGGAGTCGTTGCGCTTGGAGAGCGCCTGCATCGACGAGAACGAGGCGATCGTGACGGGGTGGATCACCGACTCGGTGCCTCCCGCGATCACCACGTCGGCGAGGCCGTCACGCAGGTGCTCGATGGCGTTGACGATCGACTCCGTGCTGGACGCACAGGCGCTGGCGACCGTCCGCGCATACGCGCGGGCACCGAAATGCAGCGACAGGTTGCCCGCCGCCGCATTGGGCATGAGCATCGGAACGGTCATCGGCAGCACCCGACGCGGGCCCTTCTCGCGAAGCGTGTCCCACGCATCCAGGAGAGTCCAGAGACCCCCGATGCCGGTCGCGAAATCGACCCCCAACCGTTCCGGGTCCACCTCCGGGCTCCCGGCATCCGCCCACGCCTCCATCGCGGCGACGAGCGCGAACTGCGAGGACGGGTCGAGACGCTTGGCGATCGGGCGCTCGAGCACGGTGTCCGGGCGCACGGCGGCCTGCGCCGCGAAGGTGACGGGCAGGTTGTACTGCTCGACCCAGTCGTATTCGAGGGTGCGAGCGCCGGAGGCGCCACCCAGCAGCGCGGCCCAGCTCTCCGGCGCGGTGCCCCCGATGGGGCTCGATGCGCCGATGCCGGTGACGACGATTCGGGGAATGCTCATGGTCTCCTCGGATGCTCCGGTGGGGGCACGACGGCCCCCACCGGGGTGCAGGTGGCGAGGCCTGAGGTCAGGCCTGGTTGGTGGTGATGAAGGTGACGGCGTCGCCGACGGTCTTGAGGTTCTTGACCTCTTCGTCGGGGATCGTGACGCCGAACTTCTCCTCGGCGTTGACGACGATCGTCATCATCGAGATCGAGTCGATGTCGAGGTCGTCGGTGAACGACTTCTCCAGCGCGACCTCGTCCGCCGAGATGCCGGTCTCGTCCGTGATGAGCTCGGCGAGCCCTGCGAGGACCTCGTCGTTGCTGAATGCCATGGGATTCTCCTTGTTTATCGGGGTTTCACCGGCCCTGCGGGGCCGACGTTCAGTCTAGGTGCGACGGCTGTCGCGACCGGGTATCTCGGGCCGTCAGGGAAGGACGACGACCTGCGCGCCGAAGACCAATCCGGCGCCGAATCCGATCTGCAGCGCCAGCCCGCCGGACAGTTCCGGGTGCTCGGAGAGCAGGCGGTGGGTGGCGAGGGGGATGGATGCCGCCGACGTGTTGCCGGTGGTCTCGATGTCGCGGCCGATCACGACCGTGTCGGGGAGCTTCAGCTGCTTGGCGAACTCGTCGATGATGCGCATGTTCGCCTGGTGGGGCACGAAGGCAGCGAGGTCGGAGGGCTGCACACCGGCCTCTTCCAGCGCCTGGCGGGCGACCTTGACCATCTCCCACACGGCCCAGCGGAAGACCGTCGGACCCTCCTGACGCAGCGTCGGCCAGGGTGCCGTGCCGTCGCGGAACTCGGTGAGCGTGTGGTTCATCCCGACCGCATCGGCCTTCGAGCCGTCCGATCCCCAGACGGTGGGACCGATGCCCGGAAAGTCGCTCGGTCCGACGACCACGGCGCCGGCGCCGTCACCGAGCAGGAACGAGATCGAGCGGTCCGTGGGGTCGACGACGTCGCTGAGCTTCTCTGCGCCCACGACGACGGCGTAGTGCGCGGCGCCGGCCCGGATGAGGGCATCCGCCTGGGCGACGCCGTACGCGAAGCCCGCGCAGGCGGCGTTCAGGTCGTACGCGGCCGCGGGGTTGGCGCCGATGCGATCGGCGACGATCGCCGACACCGAGGGAGTCTGCTTCGGGTTCGAGATCGTCGCGACGATCACGGCGTCCACCAGCGACGGGTCGATACCGGCGCCGGCGATGGCCTCGGCCGCGGCGTCGGCAGCGAGTTCGATCGCCGTCGTTGCGGCATTCGCGCGCACACGCGTGATGATGCCGGTACGCTGGCGGATCCACTCATCGCTGGAGTCGATGGGGCCCACGAGGTCGTCGTTGGGCACGGCGTTCTCGCCACGGGCAGCGCCGTAGGCGTAGATGCGGGTGTGTGCCGGTCCCGTCGCCTGGACGAGGGTCGGTCGGGTGGGCGCGTCGGTCACGCGTCGCCTCCTGTCAGCAGGGCGGCCGCAGCCGCGAGGTCGTCGGGTGTCTTCACGGCCACGGTGGGCACGCCGCGGAGGGCGCGCTTCGCAAGGCCCGTCAGCGTTCCGGCCGGCGCGAGCTCGATGATGCCGGCGACCCCCGCATCCGCGAACGATTCCATGCACAGATCCCAGCGGACGGGGGAGGAGACCTGCGCGACGAGTAGGTCGAGCGCCTCGCGGCCGCCGTCCACCCGGGCGCCGTCGCGGTTGGTCCAGAGCGTGAGACGGGGGTCGGATGCCGAGACCTCGGCGGCCGCGGCGCGCAGGGTGTCGACGGCCGACGCCATGTAAGACGTGTGAAAGGCGCCGGCCACCTGCAAGGGGATGACGCGGCTGCCGGCGGCGGGGTGGGCCGCAAGCTCCGAGAGGGCGTCCAGCGCGCCTGCGGCGACGATCTGTCCGGCGCCGTTGTGGTTGGCCGCGGTGAGCTCCAACTCGTCGAGCAGAGCGAGCACGGCGTCGCGGTCGCCGCCGAGGATCGCGCTCATGCCCGTCTGCTCCTGCGCGGCGGCATCGGCCATGGCCCGTCCGCGAAGCCCGACCAGACGCATGCCGTCGTCGTCGCTGAGGACGCCCGCGGCGACGAGGGCCGCCACCTCACCGACCGAATGTCCGGCGACGCCGGCAGGCGAGAGGCCCGCGGCATCCTGGAGAGCGGCGTACGACAGCAGGCTCGCCGCGACGATCAAGGGTTGCGCGACCGCCGTGTCACGAATGCGGTCGGCGTCCCACTCGGTGCCGGCGGACACGAGGTCCACCTGCGCCGCTTCTGCATAGCGTTCGAGACGCTCGCGGGATCCCGCGAGTTCGAGCCACGGTGTCAGGAACCCGGGGGTCTGCGACCCCTGACCGGGGAAGACGGTGATGATCACGTGCCTATCCTTCCAAGTTCTTCGCCGCCGCGCTGGCGACGACGTCACAACAAACGCGAGATGCTTTGTGTCAGAGCGACAACGGCACGAGGCTCAGTCCGCGCGCGCGGACCGTCGCGCTGCGCTTCCGCGCCGTCGCGTCGCCTCCGTGCCGATCGATCCGATGATGAGCGCCGTCTGCAGGATGAGGGCCTCACGCGGGCCGGTCGCATCCCAGCCGATGACATCGGAGACCCGCTTGAGTCGGTAGCGCACGGTGTTGGGATGGACGAACAGCTCGCGGGCGGTCGCCTCGAGGGAGCGGCCATTGTCGAGATAGCTCCACAGGGTCGCGACCAGATCGGCCGAGTGCGCCTGCAGAGGACGGTAGATCCGCTCGACGAGCGTCGCCTTCGCCATGGCGTCGCCGGCGAGGGCACGCTCGGGCAGCAGGTCGTCGGCTTCGACGGGGCGCGGCGCGTGGCGCCAGGCACCGGCGACGGCGAAGCCCGCCAACGCGGCACGGGCGCTGAGCCCGGCATCCACGAGCGCGGGCACCGTCGACCCCAGCACGAGATGCCCCGGCCCGAAGCCCGGCTCCAGACGGAGGGCGATCTCCGTGAACGGCAGCTCTTCGGCGACGGGCTCACGCCCGGGCAGCACGGCGCGGCCGATCACGAGCACGAGACGAGATCCCTGCACGCCGATGAGGACATCGACACCCAGCTTGCGTGCCACTCGGCGCAGATGATCGACGTCCAGTTGCGGCGGAGTCGTGCCGACGAGAACCGCGACTTCGCCGTGGCCGTGCCAGCCGAGGGCGGCGATGCGGCTGGGCAGCTCCTCGTCTGCTTCGCCGGTGAGGATGGAGTCGACGACCAGCGCTTCCAGGCGCGCATCCCACAGCCCGCGCGCCTCCGCCGCCCGCGCGTACACGTCCGCGGAGGCGAAGGCGACCTCGCGGGAGAACAGCAGGATGCTCTCGCGGAGATCCTCCGCCTTTCCCGCGACGCGTTCCTCCGTGACGGCGACGGTGACGCGGATCAGCTGGAGAGTCTGCGTCAGGCTGACACTGCGCAGCAGCTCACGGGGAGCAGCGGCGAAAATGTCGGCAGCGATCCACGGCGTCGAGCCGGGATCCTCGTACCACTGGATGAACGACGCGATGCCCGCCTGCGCCACCAGGCCCACCGCCGAGCGACGGGCCGGAGGCATGTCGGCGTACCAGGGCAGAGACTCTTCGAGCCGCTTGATGGTCGCCGTGGCCAGGTCTCCGGAGACCCGGCGGAGCCACGCGAGTGTCTCCGCCTTCTCCTGAGGGGTGGGGCGGGCGGGCATCGAATCGATCAGCTTTCGCCGCCGGCGTTTCCGCTCGTTCCGGCGGTCACATCGTGCAGGCGGTACTTCTCGATCGCCTGTGCCGACAGCGACCGGTCGACGAGCCCTTCGTCGGCCAGCGCCTGCAGGGCACGGACGACGATGGACGGTCCGTCGATCTTGAAGAACCGACGCGCCGCGGCCCGGGTGTCGGAGAAGCCGAAGCCGTCCGCGCCGAGGGTGACGTAGCGACGGGGAACCCACTCGCGGATCTGGTCCTGCACCGCGTGCATGTAGTCGCTGACGCCCAGGACGGGGCCCGCGGTGTCGCGAAGCTTCTCGGTGAGGTACGCGGTGCGCGGCTCGGCCAGCGGGTTCAGGAAGTTGTGCTCGTCGGCGGCGAGTCCGTCGCGGCGCAACTCCGTCCAGCTCGTGACCGACCACACATCGGCGGCCACACCCCAGTCCTCGCGCAGCAGCTGCTGGGCCTCGAGCACCCACGGCACACCCACACCGGACGCGAGCAGCTGCACGCGATGTCCGTCACCGGCCCCCTCCGAGATGCGGTGGATGCCGCGGACGATGCCCTCGACGTCGACGCCCTCGGGCTCGGCGGGCTGCACCAGCGGCTCGTTGTAGAGCGTGATGTAGTACATGACGTTCGGATCGGGGTGGTTGCCGCCGTACATCCGCTCCAGGCCGGAGCGGACGATGTGGGCGATCTCGTACCCGTACGCGGGGTCGTACGACACGGTGGCCGGGTTCGTCGAGGCCAGCAGGTGGGAGTGGCCGTCGGCGTGCTGGAGTCCCTCACCGGTCAGCGTCGTGCGGCCCGCGGTGGCACCCATGATGAAACCACGCGCCATCTGGTCGGCGGCGGCCCACTGCGCGTCGCCGGTGCGCTGGAAGCCGAACATCGAGTAGAAGATGTAGACCGGGA
Organism: Microbacterium sp. DMC48; assembly: GCF_056313825.1. NCBI lineage: Bacteria > Bacillati > Actinomycetota > Actinomycetes > Micrococcales > Microbacteriaceae > Microbacterium > Microbacterium sp. DMC48. Next base: position 366,203 of record NZ_JBQUZN010000004.1, read on the forward strand.
TCAGCGGCTCACCATGCGTCGCGTACGAGGTTCCCGTGCCGGTGAACGCCGCCACCGCGCCGGCCTCGTTGATGCCGACGTGCATGATCTGTCCCTGCGGGCTCTCCTTGTAGGCGAGCAGCAGTTCCCGGTCGACCGACGTGTAGTTCTGGCCGTTCGGGTTGTAGATCTTGGCGGTCGGGAAGAAGGCGTCCAGACCGAACGTGCGCGCCTCGTCGGGGATGATCGGCACGATGCGGTTGCCGAAGTCCTTCGAGCGCAGGAGGTCCTTCAGCAGGCGGACGAACGCCATGGTGGTCGCGACCTCCTGCGTTCCGGATCCCTTCTTCGGCAGCGCGTACGCACTGTCGTCGGGGAGGCTGATCGGAACGTGGTGGGTACGGCGCTCCGGGAGGAACCCGCCGAGGGCGCGACGCTTCTCCACCATGTACTGGATCGTCTCGTCTTCCATACCGGGGTGGAAGTACGGCGGCGCGTACGGGTTCTCCTCCAGCTGAGCGTCGGAGACGGGGATGCGCATCGAGTCGCGGAAGTGCTTGAGGTCGTCGAGCGTCATCTTCTTCATCTGGTGCGTCGCGTTGCGCCCCTCGAAGTGATGACCCAGGCCGTAACCCTTGATCGTCTTGGCGAGGATGACCGTCGGCTGACCCTTGTGCTCGGTCGCCGCCTTGTAGGCAGCGTAGAGCTTCTGGTAGTCCAGACCGCCGCGGCGGAGCTTTCCCCAGATGTCCTCGTCGGACCAGTCCTTGACCATGGCTGCGGTGCGCTCGTCGCGACCGAAGAAGTGGTCGCGGATGAACTTTCCGTCCTCGGCGCGATACGTCTGGAAGTCACCGTCCGGGGTGGTGTTCATCAGGCGCACGAGGGCGCCATCGGTGTCGACCTGCAGCAGCTCGTCCCAGCCGCGGCCCCAGACGACCTTGATGACGTTCCAGCCCGCACCGCGGAAGAACGCTTCGAGTTCCTGGATGATCTTGCCGTTGCCGCGCACGGGGCCGTCGAGGCGCTGCAGGTTGCAGTTCACGACGAACGTGAGATTGTCCAGGCCCTCGTTGGCGGCAACCTGGAGCTGTCCGCGGCTCTCGACCTCGTCCATCTCTCCATCGCCGAGGAACGCCCAGACGCGGGAGTTGGAGAGGTCCTTGATCCCTCGGTTGGTCAGGTACTTGTTGGTCATCGCCTGGTAGATGGCGTTGATGGGGCCGAGGCCCATCGACACGGTCGGGAACTGCCAGTACTCCGGCATGAGACGCGGGTGCGGGTAGGAGGGGATGCCGTCCGGTGCCTTCGACTTCTCCTGCCGGAAGCCGTCGAGCTGATCGGCCGACAGCCGTCCCTCGAGGAACGAACGGGCGTAGATGCCGGGGGAGGCGTGACCCTGGATGAAGATCTGGTCTCCACCGTTGGGGTCGTCGAGACCACGGAAGAAGTGGTTGAAGCCGACTTCGTACAGCGAGGCGGACGACGCGTAGGTGGAGATGTGACCTCCGACGCCGATGCCCGGACGCTGCGCGCGATGCACGGTCAGTGCAGCGTTCCAGCGGATCCACCGGCGATACCGGCGCTCGAGCTCCTCATCACCCGGGAACTCGGGCTCGTTCTCCGGGGCGATCGTGTTGATGTAGTCGGTCGTCGGCACCTGGGGAACGTTCAGCTGCAGCTCGTGCGACTTGTTGAGCAGGCTGAGCATGATCTCGCGGCCACGCCCGGCGCCCTTGCTGTCGACGAGCTGCTGGAGCGATTCCTGCCACTCGTGCGTCTCTTCGGGGTCGCTGTCCTGCGGGCCCTGGGAGTACGGATCCTGATCGTTGACCGTCACGAGACACCTTTCTTCGTCTGGCAGATCATGCCAGGGACGGGGCTTCTGATACGCGCGGCTTTGTGCAGCGTCGACAACGCATCCTGGATCAGCCTAGTCACATCTCGCTGGAGTGGATCGCGCTGGCAGCGAGTGGCCCCTGCGCGGTGCGCGTCACGCACGGAGTCGTCACGGCAAACTCCCCGGTGCCGCGAGGAAGGCGTCGATGATCGCCCACGTGGCCGCAGGTTCCTCGAGGTGAGGGAGGTGCCCTGCGGCCAGGATCTCTGCGAACGATGCGTCGCCGATCGCCGCCGCGACTGCGCGACCGTAGGCCGGTGTGACGATCCGATCGCTCGCGCCATACAGGAGCAGGGTCGGGACCTCGATCGCGCCCACGCGCTCGAGCAGGGTCGCGTCGCTCATCGTGGGGCCGGTCAGCGCCGCCATCGCCTGCCGGTTGGACTGCTGCACGGCACGCTCCGCTTCCGACATCGTCGCCGGGTTTCGGTATCCGCGCTCGGGGTCGTGCCACGCCGCTTCCGCGAGGCCGCGCGCGTCGAGCGCGAAGAAGTCTGCGCCCGGCTCGCCCTCGATAACGAGGCCGGTCCCGTCGATACTGATGATCGCGCCGACCGTTCCACCATCCTGTGGGTCGCCGGCTGCCTGCACACCCATCTCGAGCGCGATCCACCCGCCGATCGACGAACCGACGACGACGACGTCGCGCTCGTCGTCGTCGCGCAGGCGTGCGAGGTAGACCTTCGCAAGATCGGCGATCGATGCGATGTCGTCGGTGCGGGCCGTCCCGTCCCAACCCGGATGTGTGGGCGCGATCACACGCATCGATGTGCCCAGGTGGGCGACGATCGGCGCCACGGTTGCGGGACCACCGCCGCCGTGCAGAACGAGTGCGGTGCGCGTGAGATGTCTGGGTGTCACGATCATTCTCTTATCAATATGTTTATCTACGAATGTTGATACGGTAGCACCGTGGCAACGAATCTCGAACTGCTGGGGCAGGCGATCAAGCGCGCGCAGTATCGCAACCATCGGGCACTGGACGCTGCACTGCGCGACGCCGGTGTGACGCTCGTGCAATGGGACGCGCTGCGCGCGATCGATCGGATGCCGGGAGCGACCGGGCACACGCTGGCGTCAGCCACTTTCCAGAGCGATCAGGCCTTCGGCACCCTCGCCAATCGCCTGCTCGGCCGTGGGTTGATCGAGCGGACGGCGGGGCGGGGTCGGCGCATCGAGCACACCCTCACCGCGGCCGGTCGAGCAGCCCTGGCCGAGGGGAATCGCATCGCCGACGCAGTACGAGAGGCACTGTTCGCTCCGCTCGATGAGGCCGCACGGGAGAGGCTGGCCGCCATTCTCGAGAACCTCGTCGGCCACGACATCGAGTCATGAGTGGGCCCTGCCGGGATCGAACCGACGACATCCACGGTGTAAACGTGGCGCTCTACCAGCTGAGCTAAAGGCCCTGACTTCGACAGTCTACGAGTTCGCGATGCTCACTCGTCGCGTCCGACCACCGTCGGCTCCGCGGGATTGAGATACGGATCGCCGTCACGGCCGAGCCGGGAGTGCCCACGCGAGTAGGCGACGTAGACCACGACGCCGATGACCAGCCACACGAGGAATCGCAGCCACGTCTCCACCGTCAGGTTGAGCATCAGATAGAGACAGATCAGCGCGGCCAGAAGCGGCAGAACGGGGCTCCAGGGCACGCGGAAGCCTCGCTTCAGATCCGGCCGGGTGCGGCGCAGCACGACCACTCCGACCGAGACGAGCACGAACGCCGACAGCGTTCCGATGTTGACCATCTCCTCGAGGACTCCGACGGGGGTGAGCCCGGCCACGAGTGCGACGACCACGGTGACGATGATCGAGATGACCCATGGTGTGCGCCGCGTCGGGTGCACCTTCGCGAGCTGCTGGGGGAGCAGGCCGTCGCGCGACATTGCGAAGATGATGCGGGTCGCACCGATGAGCAACGTGAGCACGACGGTCGTCAGACCGGCGACGGCTCCCGCCGAGATCACCGTCGCCATCCAGGTCTGCCCATGGAAAGCGAAGGCGTTCGCGAGCGCTGCGGCCGGGTCGAGCTCGTCGAAGCGCACCATGCCCGTCACGACGAGCGCCACCGCGCAGTACAGCAGCGTGCAGATCGCAAGAGACGCGATGATGCCGATGGGAAGGTCCCGCTGCGGGTTCTTGGTCTCCTCCGCCGTGGTGGCGACCACATCGAACCCGATGTACGCGAAGAACACGAGCGCGGCTCCGGCGAAGATGCCGCCGACGCCGAACGCCATGGGCGCCGAGCCGGAGATGAACTGCAGCAGCGGCTGCATGAGGCCCGTCGCGGCCTCGCGCGGCGCGGCATCCGGGATGAACGGCGAGTAGTTCGCGGGGTTGACGAACATGATCCCCGCGACGATCACGAACAACACGATGAAGAGCTTCACCCCGACCAGCACGAGGTTCACGCGCATCGATTCGCGGATGCCGAGTGTCATGAGGGCACCGAGCACGACGACGAGGACGATCGCCATCACATCGACCGCACCCCCGTAGCCGATCACGGCGGGCAGCGGGATGCCGAGCTGCCCGAGGAGAACGCCGAGGTAAGCGCTCCAGCCCTGAGCCACGACGCTCGCACCGAGGAACATCTCGAGGATGAGATCCCACCCGATGATCCAGGCGAACAGCTCGCCGAGCGACGCGTAGGAGAACGTGTACGCGGATCCCGAGACGGGCACCGTGGAGGCGAACTCGGCGTAGCACATCGCCGCCAAGGCGCACGCGATCGCCGCGATGACGAAGCTGACGACGACGGCGGGGCCGGCGACCTCATGGGCGGCGCGACCGGTGAGCGTGAAGATGCCGGCGCCGATCACGACACCGACGCCGAAGACCGTGAGATCGAGGGCTGACAGCGACTTGCGGAGCCGGAACTCCGGCGCTTCGGTGTCGGCGATGGAGCGTTCGATCGACTTCGTGCGCATCAGGCTCATGGCGTCTCCCCGCGAGAACGAACGGCACCCTCGCAGCGCCGCGGTTGGTGTGGTCATGCTAGTGGGGCGCAACCTCACCGGGGATGCACTGTCCACGTGTCGCGGTAGGTTGGGACCGTGAAGTCCCGACCCGCAGACCAGCAGCTCCTGCTCGAACTCGCCAACCTCGACGGCGTGATGCGGGCCGCCGAGCACGCCCGCCGCACCCCCGAGCAGGCCGGTCGCGTCCAAGAGCTGCTCGCTCGCCGGCAGGGCCTGTCCGCGGAACTGACGACGCTGTTGGGGCGCCGCGACGACATCACCGCCGAACTGGCGCGGGTGGAGTCGGACGTCGCCGTGGTCGAGGCGCGGGCCGCCCGAGATGCCGAACGACTCGCGTCGTCGGCGAACGCCAAGGAAGCTCAGGGCCTCCAGCACGAACTGGCCTCGCTCGCCAAGCGCAAGAGCGACCTCGAAGACGCCGAGCTCGAACTGATGGAGCAGCTCGATGCCGCCCAGACCGCCGTTTCCGCAAAGGAAGAGACGATCGCCGCGGTGAACGAGGAGGGCGCTCGTCTCAGCGCGGCGGCGAAGGACGCGGTGGCGGCGGCCGCCGCCCGGGGGGAGGCGGCGACCCGCGACCGCGCCGCGGTCGCCGCGCGCGTGCCCGCCGATCTGCTGGCGATGTACGAGCGTCTCGCTGCCCGCGGCGTCGGAGCCGGTCTGTTGCACCGTAAGACGTGCGAGGCGTGCCGCATGGTGCTCTCCGGAACCGATCTGCAGACGATTCGACAGGCCTCCGACGATGACGTCGTGACCTGCCCGGAGTGCGGGGCGATCCTGGTACGCACCGACGAATCGGGGCTGTGACGACCAGCAGCGCGGCGGCGATCGCGCCGCGCTGGCGACTCGTGGCGAGCGAAGGCGACACCGCCGTCATCACGACGGTCGACGCCGACCTCGACGTCACGGACGTGCAGCGCCGCTCACGGGAGAACTGGTGGGACGCGGACGAGGCCGGCACACGATGGGTGTGGTCGGACACTAATCGTTGGTATCCCGGCATCCTGGCCGCGCGATCGGTGGTCGCGCGGTGTCACGATCTTCGCCTGACCCACGCGATCCTCCGCCGCAGTGCGCTCGTCACCGACCCGGATGCCCTTCGGACAGCGACGCAGTGGGATGTTGCTGCCACAGAGGAGGTGCCGCCCGTGACGGTGCCCACCCTTTTCGACGTCGAGGGCACTGTCCCCGCCGGCGTCCCGGATGATCCGGACGAGGTGCTCGCGGAGTTCCGCCGGCAGCAGCAGGCTGTTCGCAGCTCATCCGAGGCCGCGCGGTTGCGCCTGCTCGTGGCGGCGGAGTCAGCCGGAGCGCTCCTGGCCGTCGAGATGCACAGCGCCGGACTGCCCTGGGATCGGGGGACCCACGAGCACATCCTGGCGGAGACGCTCGGCACACGTCCGCCCCCGGGAGAACAGCCCGAACGCGTGCGCGAGGCCGCGGCGCGAGTCCGCGAGGCGCTCCAGGATCCGACGGCGAATCTCGACTCCCAGCCCAAGCTGCTGCGCAGCCTTCATCGCGTCGGCATCGCCGCGGACTCCACGAATCGATGGGAGCTCGCCGAGTACGACCATCCCGCGATCGCGCCATTGCTCGTCTACAAGAAGCTCACGCGGTTGATGAGCGCCAATGGCTGGGGGTGGCTCGACGAGTGGGCGCCCCGCGGTCGATTCCGTCCCGTGTACGTTCCCGGCGGCGTCGTCACCGGACGGTGGGCATCGTCCGGGGGCGGAGCGCTGCAGATCCCCCGCCAACTGCGCCCCGCGGTGCGCGCAGACCCCGGCTGGTGTCTCATCGTCGCGGACGTGGCTCAGCTGGAACCGCGGGTCCTGGCGGCGATGTCCTCAGACGAGGCCCTCGCCGCCGCGGCGCGCGGACAGGACCTGTACGAGGGCATCGTCAGCAGCGGTGTCGTCCACACGCGGCAAGAGGCGAAGATCGCCGTCTTGGGGGCGATGTACGGCGCGACGACCGGTGACAGCGGACGGCTGGTGCCTGCCCTGCGACGCGCTTACCCTCGCGCGATGGGTCTCGTGGATGCCGCCGCGGCGACGGGGGAGCAGGGCGGCGTGGTCTCGACCTGGCTCGGACGGACCAGTCCCGGCGCATCGACGCACTGGCGCGACATCCAGTCCGCCGCCGCGCTGCCGGAGGCGACGGAGAGCGATCGGACGCGGGCACGGCGCGCCGCACGCGATCGCGGGCGCTTCACCCGCAACTTCGTCGTGCAGGGCACGGCAGCCGAGTGGGCGCTCGCGTGGCTCGCCGACCTCCGTGGTCGACTGGCGGCGCTCCCGCCGGTCGACGAGAGGGATGCGGCACGGAACTCTGGGGCCGTATTCGGGCGGCGTCCGCACCTGGCCTTCTTCCTGCACGACGAGATCATCGTCCATACACCTGTCGTGCACGCCGACGCCGTGGCCGACGCCGTGGGTCAGGCCGCCGACGGCGCAGCGCGCCTGCTCTTCGGACGGTTTCCGGTCGACTTCCCCCTCGACCTCCGCATCGCGCAGGACGCCGCCAAGAGCTGACCGCGGCAGCACCGTCCGCACCCGCTCGCCCTCAGCCGCACGCCGTCGACGCCACCTCGGCGACGCTGACGTCGTTCATCATCGGCGTGTGCACGAGCACCGGTCGCAGCTGCGCGCCGTTCTTCGCGACGAACCCGAACGCGAGCGTCTTCTGCTCGCCGGGCCGCAGCGTCACCCGCGCCAACGAGGCGGAGGAGTCACTGCCGTCGGCCGCGGTCGCGGACACGTCCACGCCGTCGAGCGTCACACCGCCGACGAACCACTCGCGGGGGACCATCACCGTCACATCGGTCGTGATATCGCCGGGCGCGGCGGGATTCGCTGCTCCCGTCATCGATTCCGCGAACGTGCGCGCGCCGGCCGGCGCAGCGCTTCTGAGAGTCACGGCGACCATCACGTCGGCGGCGCCGTCCGCGCGGCACGTCCGCACGGACGCCGCGAGATCGACGTGGAGGAACGTGTCCATCTTTCCGGTCGTCGCGTCGTTGAAGTACACGCCCACGGCATCGGGCCCGGCAGCTCGGAACCTCCCCAGCGTTCCGGAGAACGCCCCGTCGGTCACCGCGACCTGTTCGTCACTGTGCGTGCTGAAGATCGAGATCCGCCCGTCGGCGACCGGCTTGGCGAGCGCTCGCAGCCAGCGCAGGGGGTCGATGGGCGCAGACGTGATCTGAGCGAAAAGGCGGTCGAAGACCTCGCGCTGAACCGCTGTCTGTTCAACGGGCGTCTTCTCGAGATACGGCGTGACGAGCACGTCACCCACGACGTCGGCAGGATCGACGATCGTGCCGTCGCCGAGGGTGATCGGTCCCGTGATCGTGAGCATCGCGGTGAGCACCGCAGGATCGATCGCAATCACCGCGTCTGGAGCCGGACGGCCGATCGACTGCCACCAGGCCGAGGCCAATCGGGCGCTCAGCGCGAAGTCAGTCGTCATGGTCGCGTTCATGACGAATCGTCCCGGGGACTGTCCGTAGAGAGTCACGAGATCAGCGGGCAGTTCTGCGATCGGGGTCTCGCGATGAGGGAACATGCTCGAATCGACCTGGTCGACCACCGCGAGCCGGTCACCGTCGGCGCGCAGCAGGATGAACGATCCGGTGATACCCCCGCCCGTGCGCACTTCAGCCGAGTTCTGCACCATGACCAGGATCGATCGGGCCCCGTGCGCTCCCAGCATCGCCGGCAGGATCTGGGCGACCGAGGCTGCCTCCGCCACGGTCGGAGCCGCCGCGGCGACCGCAGCACGCAGACGCGCCGTCGCTGCCTCGACCGGCCCGACCAGACCCGCGGTCGACATGCCGCCCAACGACCCGTCGACACGCGAGAAGACCGCGGCGAAGTCGTCCACCGGCTGCGCGGCCGCCGACACCGCCGTCAGGTCGAACCTTCCCTCGCCGCTGCGCGACGGCGTCGAAACGTGTAGCACCGGTTGCGCGGCGACGGCGAGGTCGCGCACGCTCTCCGCGACGATGCGCACCGCCGCGGTGTTGGCTCCGATGATCGGGACGGCTTCCGTGGCCCGCCAGATCGGATCGGTCGTCAACTCCGCCGCGCGACGCGCGTGCTGTTCGGCGTCGGCCACCACGGCGCCGAGTGCCTCGATGTCGCCCGCCGCCATCGCCGAGCTCAGCCGCGGCTGGAGGGCGGCGACGTCGTCCAGCTCGCCCTTGGCCATCCACCCGCGGATGCCGAGCCACGCCAAGCCCAGCACCACGACGCCGACGGCGACCAGGACGACGGCCCCGATGCGACGCCGGCGGGAACGCCGGCGGTCGCGGTCGCGGTGCTGCGCTGAGCCGGTGGTGGCCTCAGTCACGGGCGCGACGGGTGCGGCGCACGTACAGCAGCACACCTCCACCGACGAGCAGGACGACCGCCCCGCCGAGGAGCGGAAGCACCCCGGCGACGTCGCCTCCCGTCGCCGGCAGCGACATGCCGGCCGCCGCGACGGCACCCGACGTTCCGACACCCGTCGGATCGGTCAGGCACGCCGACGTGGACGGCGGGTACGACAGGGCGACGCGCAGCGACGGGTTGACCTCCACAACAGCGGAGATGTCGCCCCGGGTCCACGCGAAGTTGCCCGACGATGCAACCCACTGACCGTTCTCGAACGCCCATCCGGGCCATCCGTTACCGACGCCGTTCGCGTCGACGGACGCACCCGGCCACAGGACGCGCCCCGACAGTCGCCCGTTCACCAGCTCACCGAGCGGGATCGTCGTGGACTGATTGCCGTCGCTCAGCACGAGGCGGGCCGTGTGACTCGTGGCGAGCCCGCCCGGATCGTTCATGACGACCGAGTAGTTGATCCACGGAACATCGGACTCGCACGATGGCGCGACCATGGTGCCGACCAATGTCGGCGCCGGCGGCGTGTCGGGCCCGTACCCGTCGGCATCGGCGGCGACCGCAGCCGTCGCACCTCCCGACAGCAGGAGCACAGCGAGAACAGCGGACAGTGCGTACTTACGCATGATGATTGCCTCCCCCAGGCGATGCGAGCCCAAACCCCCCAGCCGGGTCTCGTGGCGACACCGTATCACGATCGACCGTTGCCGACCAGTAGGATCGAGAGCGCGAATGGGTCGGCTGGACGGTCGCGTGGCGGGGTCATCCCGCACCGAGGAACGTCCGGGCTCCACAGGGCAGGGCGGTGGGTAACACCCACCCGGAGCAATCCGCGAGACAGTGCCACAGAGAGCAGACCGCCCCGGACTCCGCTGGTCGGAGCACCGGGGTAAGGGTGAAAGGGTGGTGTAAGAGACCACCGGGATCGTGGTGACACGATCCGCACGGTAAACCTCGCCCGGAGCAAGGCCAGACAGGGGATGCCGACGCGGCTCGCCGAGTCCCCGGGTAGGCCGCTGGAGCGGCACGGCAACGTGTCGCCGAGAGAGATGACCGTCCACGGAGCATCAGCTCCCGGACAGAACCCGGCGTATAGGCCGGCCCATTCGCCCCCGTCGGTCAGACGGCCAGCGCAGCCGCGCCGATGATCCCGGCGTTGTTGCGATGCGTGGCGGGCACGATCGGTGTCGTCAGCGTCAGCATCGGCAGGAATTCGTCGGCGTGCTTGGAGACGCCACCGCCGACGATGAAGAGGTCGGGGCTGAGCAGGAACTCGAGGTAGCTGTAGTACCACTGCAGGCGCTTCGCCCACTTCTTCCAGGTGAGCTCGTCGCGCTCCATCGCCGAGTAGGCGGCCCAGGCCTCGGCATCCTTGCCGTGGTTCGCCCGCTGCAGGTGACCGAGCTCGGCGTTCGGGATGAGCGCGCCGTTGTAGAGCATCGCCGTGCCGATGCCCGTGCCCAGGGTCGTCAGCAGCACCAGCCCGGGAACATCGCGCGCGGCACCGTAGCGCGCCTCGGCGACACCGGCGACGTCAGCATCGTTGGCGAAGTGGATCTCGCGCCCCAGTCCGTCCTCGAAGAACTTCTCGGCTTCGAACCCGACCCAGGTCTCGGCGACGTTCGCCGCGGACAGGGTCTTGCCGTTCTTGACGATCGCCGGGAAGGCGACGCCCAGGGGAATGTCGGCATCGCTGACGCCGAGCGTCTCGAGAACGGTCTTCACCGCGCCCAGCACGTCGTCCGGCTCTGCGCCGGCCGGTGTCGGAACCTTGACGCGGTCGCTGAGCAGGTTTCCCCCCTCCAGATCCACGAGGGCACCCTTGATGCCGGTTCCGCCGATGTCCACACCGACCGCGCGGGTCGCCTTCGTCGTCATGGCGTCCAGCCTATCCAGGTCGTCGGTGCCGCTCGTTAGGATCGAGCCAGAGCCCGCAGATCGGGACCGGTGGGCGTACGCCCCGACAGGAAGGACGCGCCATGACGTCAGGCGAAGACAAGTACTGGTACAACTTCTCCACCGGCGCCGTGGAGCGCGGCTTCGAGTCGCCGGCGATCGACCGCGCCGGCCCGTTCGACACCGCCGAGGAGGCGGCCAACGCTCCGCAGCTGCTTGCCCAGCGCTCTCGCGAATGGGCCGAGGACGACGAGCGCGAGAACGACTGACGCGCGCCCGGCGACACGTCGGACACGAGCCGGGACCGATAGTCTGGGCGTGGGCCCGGCTTCCCTTCGAAGCGGCATCTGAGAAGCGGCATCTGAGAGGACGCGATGGACAAGCAGCGGGACTTCGTACTGCGCACGATCGAAGAGCGGGGCGTGAAGTTCGTCCGCCTCTGGTTCACCGATGTGATCGGCACCCTGAAGTCGGTCGCGATCGCTCCGGCCGAAGTCGAAGGGGCGTTCACCGAGGGACTCGGCTTCGACGGCTCGGCGATCGAGGGACTCACGCGCTCCTACGAGTCGGACCTTCTGGCGCACCCCGACCCGACGACGTTCCAGACTCTTCCGTGGCGCGGGGAGATCGACCCCACGGGTCGCATGTTCTGCGACATCACGACTCCCGACGGGCAGCCGGCGGTCGCAGATCCCCGCCACGTGCTCAAGCGCACGCTCGCGAAAGCGGCGGATGCCGGGTTCACGTTCTACACGCACCCCGAGATCGAGTTCTACCTGCTCAAGTCGTCGTCCTTCGGGGCGGAAGGCCCCGAGCCGGTCGATTCGGCCGGGTACTTCGACAACGTTCCCGGCGGCACCGCGCACGACTTCCGCCGTCGCAGCGTCCGCATGCTGGAGGACCTCGGCATCTCCGTCGAGTACAGCCACCACGAGGGCGGTCCCGGTCAGAACGAGATCGACCTGCGCTACGCCGACGCCCTCGCCACCGCCGACAACATCATGACCTTCCGGACCGTGGTCAAAGAGGTCGCGATCGAGCAGGGCGTCTACGCGACGTTCATGCCGAAGCCCCTCTCCGGCAAGCCCGGCAGCGGCATGCACACCCACATGTCGCTGTTCGAGGGCGACCAGAACGCCTTCTACGAGGAGGGCGCGCAGTATCAGCTCTCCAAGACGGGCCGACAGTTCATCGCCGGCCTGCTGACCCACGCGAACGAGATCGCGGCCGTGACCAACCAGTTCGTCAACTCGTACAAGCGCCTCTGGGGCGGCGATGAGGCCCCCAGCTTCATCTGCTGGGGCCACAACAACCGCTCCGCCCTCGTGCGCGTGCCCATGTACAAGCCGAACAAGGGGCAGTCCACGCGCGTCGAGTACCGTGCGCTGGATTCTGCCGCGAACCCCTACCTTGCCTTCGCGCTCATGCTGGCCGCCGGCCTCAAGGGCATCGAGGAAGGATACGAGCTTCCCCCCGAGGCCGAGGACAACGTGTGGTCGCTGACGGATTCCGAGCGGCGTGCGCTCGGATACGCACAGCTGCCCGCGAGTCTGGACCACGCCCTCGAGTACATGGAGGAGTCGGAGCTGGTCGCCGAGACCCTCGGCGAGCAGGTCTTCAACTACGTGCTGCTCAACAAGCGTCGCGAATGGCAGGAATACCGCGCGCAGGTGACGCCGTTCGAGTTGAAGAGCAACCTGGAGATGCTCTGAGCCGTGTCGTCGAACGAGCGCACGTCGGTTCTCACACAACTGGCGCGCGACGGATTCGGTGAGCTCGGCGACGCCGATGCGCTGCTGACCGAGCTCGTGGATCTGCTCGGGATGGGACGGCAGGAGATCCTGCGCGGAGCCGCAGAGGCGGGCGACCCCGACGCGGCTCTGTCCGCGCTGGCGCGCATCGCCCGACGTGACGGGCCCGCCGTCGCGGAGGCGCTGCGTCGCGTCTCCTCGAGCGTGTGGCGGCTGCTGGGCGCCTCCAACGGCTTCGCGGACTTCTACCTGCGCCATCCCGACGAGCTGGCTCACCTCACGGGTGCGGGCACACCGCTGCCAACGGCCGACGAACTTCGAGCAGAGCTCACGAGCGCGGTCGGAGCGGATGCCGAGGGCTTCGCCGCCAGCGGCGACGAGAGCGCGTGGGTGGCGCTGCGTGTGCGCTATCGCCGGATGCTGGCGCGCATCGCGACCTATGACCTCGGCGCCCACGATGCGGTCGAGGTCTTGGCGCCCGTGGCCGCCAGCCTCGCGGACGCGGCGGGGGCAGCTCTGGAGGCATCGCTGTGCGTGGCACGTACACGAGTCGCCGGCGGTGCCCCCGGCTCCGGATTGTTCCCCCACGAGCAGGTCTCTGCCACCCGGCTCGCGATCATCGGGATGGGCAAGACGGGCGCTCGAGAGCTCAACTACGTCAGCGATGTCGACGTGATCTTCGTCGGCGGTGGCTCGGATGAACTCGTCGAGCGGGTGGGGGAGAGCCGCGTCATCGACATCGCCACGCGACTCGCCGTGCAGACCATGCGGGGCATCTCGGGCATGGAGGTCGAGCCACCGTTGTGGGAGGTCGACGCGAACCTGCGCCCCGAAGGCAAACAGGGCGCCCTCGTCCGCACCCTCGACTCGCACCTCTCCTATTACGACCGATGGGCCAAGAGCTGGGAGTTCCAGGCCCTTCTGAAGGCACGCCCACTCGCGGGTGATCGCATGCTCGGCGAGGCCTACGTCGCTGCGGTCCAGCCGAAGATCTGGACGAGCGCAGCGCGCGAGAACTTCGTCGACAGCGTGCAGCGCATGCGCGAACGTGTCACCGATCACATCCCCCCGGGGGACGTGGCCTACCAACTGAAGCTGGGGCCTGGTGGCATTCGCGACATCGAGTTCACGGTCCAGCTGCTGCAGCTCGTCCACGGATTGACCGACGACAGCATTCGTCAGCGCGGCACGCTCGACGCACTGGAGGCCCTCGTGGGCGCCGGGTACATCGGCCGCGAGGATGCCGCGACCTTCTCCCGCGACTACCGGATGCTGCGCGTGCTCGAGCACCGCATGCAGCTGAGGGATCTGCGACGAACGCACCTGATGCCGCAGCAACCCGAGGGGCTTCGTCTGCTGGCGCGCTCGTCCGGGCTGGCCGAGACCGGACCCGCCGTGTGGGCGCTGTGGGAAGGGATCAAACGCGAGGTGCGCGAGATCCACGTCCGTCTGTTCTACCGTCCGCTGCTGTCGGCGGTGGCGGCGCTCAGTTCGGACGAGCACCAGTTGTCGCCCGACCAGGCGCACGATCGGCTCGCGGCGATCGGGTTCCACGACCCGGCCGGTGCCCTGCGCCACATCGGTGCTCTCACGGGCGGGTTGAGCCGCAAGGCGACGATTCAGCGTCATCTCATGCCGGTGATGATCCGTTGGTTCGCCGACGGCGTCGACCCCGACTACGGTCTGCTCGCCTTCCGACGTATCAGCGAGCGCCTCGGCGACACACCGTGGTTCTTGCGCATGCTGCGGGATTCCTCCGGGGCGGCGGAGCGCCTGACCCGCGTGCTGTCCGGGTCGCGTTACATCGGCGAACTGATGGAGTGGATCCCGGAGTCGGTGGCGTGGCTCGACTCCGACGAGCAGCTGCGTCCGCGCGGCGGGCACGCTCTGCAGGAGGAGGCGCGGGCGATTCAGACCCGCCACGAGACGGTCGGCGACGCCATGCGCGCCGTCCGGGCGCTGCGTCGACGAGAGCTGCTGCGTCTGGCCTTCGGCGCCATCCTCGGCACCCTCACCATCGACGAGCTGGCGCAGGGACTCACCACGGTCAGCGAGGTGACGATCCAGGCCACCCTTCGTGCGGTTCGGCGCGAGATCGTCGCGCCGGAAGATGCCGCTCTCGATTTCTCGGTCATCGCGATGGGGCGCTTCGGCGGCGCGGAACTCGGGTTCGGGTCGGATGCCGATGTTCTCTACGTCTATGAAGCCAACGGCATCGATCCGCAGCGTGCGCACGACCTGGCCCTACGACTCGTCAGCGGCCTGCGCTCGTACTCCGAAGACCACCGCGTTCCGTTCGATCTCGACGCCGATCTGCGGCCCGAGGGGCGCAACGGGCCGCTGGTGCGTTCGCTCGACTCGTATACCGAGTACTACCGCCGCTGGTCGCTGTCCTGGGAAGCGCAGGCGCTGCTGAGGGCCCGCGGCGTCGCCGGCAGCGTGAAACTCATCAACCGTTTCATGGCCCTCGCCGACGAGGTGCGCTACCCCGCGCGGCCTGCGGTGCAGGATCTGAGGGAGATCAAGCGGATCAAGGCCCGTGTCGAGAACGAGCGTCTCCCGCAGGGCGTCGATCGCGCACGTCACCTCAAGCTCGGGCCCGGCGGCCTGAGCGACGTCGAATGGCTCGTGCAGGTGTTGCAGCACGAACACGCGCACGATGTCCCCGCCCTCCGTACGACGTCCACCCTCGAGGCTCTCGAGGCCGCGCGCGCCGCCGGACTGGTGCCTGACGGCGCCGCGCAGCGTCTGCACGATGCGTGGCGTCTCGCCAGTCGGCTGAGGTCGGCGAACACGCTCCTTTCGGGGCAGACGAGCGACGTCTTGCCGACCGACCGCGGCAAGCTGGACGGCATCGGTCGACTCCTGGAGTATCCGGCACGGTCGGCGACGCTGGTCGAAGAGGAATGGCTGCGTACGGCGCGACGAGCGCGCCGTGACTTCGAGAAGCTCTTCTACGGCTGAGCCGCGCCCACCGACGTCCCGGCACGTGCCCATCGAGCCCAAGCTCCGATGAGTGCGATGGCCCCGACACCGATCAGCACCCAGGCCACCGCAGCCCCGAGCGCACCGGTCACGAGCAGACCGAGCAGCATCGCGACGATCGTCGCGAGTATCACGGCGACGGCGGTCACGACCAGACCGGCCGCCGTGCGCCACGGATGCCGGCGCATGGCTGTGGCCGCAGCGGGTGGGGACCCCGCCGCGATGAGCGGGCTTGCGATCGCCGCGACGATCGGAACCGCGATCGGCGCCGCCACAGCGGAGGCTGCGAGGGCAACCCCCGCGAGGAGAAGCGTCAGCAGGGCGCGAGCGGATACCGCGCGCAGGGCGAGTGTCCAGAGCGCAGCCGCGGCGACGAGCATCACGAGACCAGAAGCGACGGCAAGGGCGATCGCCCCGGCATCCAACGGCAGTCGCGGTGCCACGGCGACGAACGCCGCCTGCGCACCCGCGTGCACCGCGACCACGAGCGCGGCCGTGACACGGCGACGGGCGGGGGAGCGCAACACGTTCATCCGCGCGCCGCCTCGTCCAGCACCTCGGTGAGCGCACCGGAGTAGATCGTCTCGCCGCCGACGGCAACCACCAGTTGCGCACCGGATGCGACGCTCGAGGTGACCGTGATCTCGCGACCATCGGCGCTGGTTCCCGCACAGGTGACGAGCGGCCCGGTGTCCGCCTGTGCGCACACCGGCGCCGTCAGCAGGGCGACGTTCTTCTGCTGAAGGACGTCGATCGCAGCGAAGCGCACCTCGGCGAGCCCGTTGCCGCCGACCGGAGCGAGAGCGGCGATCTGAGAACAGCCCGTCAAGGCCAGGACCGCGAGCACAGCTGCGAAGGACGCGGCGGCGCGAGAACGACCCGACGTCATGACAGGGCTCCCTCGTGCGCGAGGATGCGGGCGCGCGCGGTGAGATGCTGCGTCTCCAGCGCCGCGTCGCTGATCGTGGCGAGATCGAACGGCGCCGGAAGCAGCAGCTCGGTGTTGCGGTCGAGCGGCGAACCGCGTCGCATCAGAGGCGTCTCGGCCCAGTCGTTGGATGCCAGTTCACGGCTGCGCGACGCGAGGGCGAGGTAGTCACCGCCACTTCCCGGCACAGGATCAGCCGCGTGGTCGACGACCGTCGTGAAGATGGAGAGTGTGCCGTCCCGATTGTCGACGAGCTCGACGGTCTGCTGCTGCTGCGGGAAGTCGATGCAGGATGCCGTCGTGATCTCCCAGAAGCCGCCGCCCGTCGACGCGGGATGCGCGAGAATCTGGTTCAGGTGCGTGTGCCCGTTCAGCCACGCCACGACGACGGGATAGCGGGCGAGCATGGCCACGAACTCGTCCGCTCCGATCAGCACCTCGTCCTGTCCGGGGCGTTGGGCGCGGTTCTCGAGGGTGTCGCTGTTGTGGTGGCTGAGAACAATGGCGAGGCGGTTCTCCTTCGTCGCCACGGCGAGCTCGGCCTCCAGCCAGTCGAACTGGTTCTTCGGGACCGCCCCGTCGGGCCCGGCGACCTGATTGCACGTGTCCAGCCCGAACGCGCGCACATTCGCGGACAGGTCCGCCTTCCACCACGTCTCGCCGGTGCTGAGGTTGTGGTCGGTGAAACCGTGCCCCACGGGACCGGGGCGATCGGCCGTGCGGAAATGCTCCTGCATGAACTCCTGCTGGGTGAAGAGTGCACGGTCGCGGTTGGCGGGCACAGCCTTGAAACCCGGACGCAGCCCGAGCTCGAGCCCCCACGCGTCGAGCGTCTGTTGGACGGCGCTGGTGCGCGCGGCGTACCCGCCCAAAGCCATCGCGGCGGTCGCTTCCAGCGTGTAGGACTTGCGACCGCCCACTGCCAGGGCACGCAGTTGGGTGTCCAGATCGAAGGTGCCCAGCAGGAGCGTCTCGTGGTTGCCGTACACGGTGTACCAGGGCGCCGGAAGCCCCACCGAGGCGACGGGGCGGGCGATGGCCTCGTCGAGCAGCGTCGGCAGCGTCGGGAACCCGTACGCTCCGAACGCGCCGCCGGTGGGATCGGCGGGGCGATAGGCCCACACGGCCTCGGCCCACGCCTGCACCCCCTCGAACGTGTCGCTGGTCCGCGGATCCACGCTGAGGCCGTCCAGGAGGTCGATGTACCACCGCAGTTCCCGGTGAGAGTGCATGTCGGCGCTGTCGCCGGTGACCACGGCGGCATCCATGGGCGCACCGGTGACGGGGCTGTAGCGCAGATCCGAGAGCGACTTCGTCATCGCGGCGATGACGTGGGGACTGAGCGGATCCTGCGGATGGAAGGCCGAGCCCCACGCGGAATGGTCCTGGACGATCATCGGCTCGATGCGCCCCGGTGACTGCGCGTCGATCACGTGCATATCCGACAGGTGCGCGAGGTACAGCAGCGATCGACGGGATGCCGCGCGTCCGGCCGCCGCGGCGCGACGCAGCACATCGAGTCGCGGCAGGTGCGGCTCGCCCGGACCTGCCACCAGCCCGCGGTAAGAGCCCTTCTGCACCCCGCCCTGCAGGATGGTGCGCGTGAGCGTCGATGGAGCCTCGGCGACCGCCGCGCGCGGCGGCGCGGTCGCCAGAGCCTGCGCCAGCTGATCGCGCGGGAGCGCGCCGGCGGCGGCGAGGCCACCGACGACGGCGAGGAACTGGCGGCGGGAGAGCACGCCCACGGGCACCTCCGGGTTGGTGCGTGACGCTATCGGGTGCGCTCAATCTAGCGGGCACAGCGTCTCGACGACCACAACGGCAAGCCCGCGTCGCGGGAGTGTCGCGATCAGGCCTGCGGCGGGTCGATCGGCTCGACGACCACAGCGGTTCCGTACGCGCAGAACTCGGTGAAGTTTCCGATCGAGCCGGAGTCGAACCGCATGGCGACGACCGCATTCCCCCCGCGCTGCTGCGCCTCCGCCCACATTCGCTGCATCACCTCGAAGCGCGACTCGTAGATCACCTTCGTGTATTCGGGCATCTCGCCGCCGGCGAGCGAGCGGAAGCCGGCGGTGAAGTTCTGGCCGAAGTTCGCCGAACGAACGGTCAGTCCCATCACCTCGCCGAGCACTTTCGTGATGCGGTAACCGGGAACGTCATTGGTGGTGACGGCGAACATCGATCCTCGTCTCTGTCGTCGTATGCCCGCGGCCGGGGGTGGTGCGCGGGGGAGAGCGACGCCACGATCCTACGGATGCCGCGGCATCCTTCGCGAGGGGAGGACGGCGAAGAGCCCGCCGGCGCGATGCCGACGGGCTCTTCGGGTGGGCGTCGCTCAGACGCCGAAGTACAGCTCGTACTCGAACGGGTGCGGGCGAGCGGCGAGCGGCTTGATCTCGTTCTCGATCTTGTACTCGATCCAGGTCTCGATCAGCTCGGGCGTGAACACGCCACCGGCCAGGAGGAACTCGTGGTCTGCACGCAGCGCCTCCAGCGAGTCGAGCAGCGAGTTCGGAACCTGAGGGATGTTCTTGGCCTCCTCGGGCGGCAGCTCGTACAGGTCCTTGTCGACCGGCTCGTGCGGCTCGATGCGGTTCTTGATGCCGTCCAGGCCCGCCATCATCTGCGCGGCGAAGGCGAGGTACGGGTTGCCGGAGGCGTCGGGCGCGCGGAACTCGATGCGCTTGGCCTTCGGGTTGCTGCCCGTGATCGGGATGCGGATCGCGGCCGAGCGGTTACCGGCCGAGTAGACCAGGTTGACCGGAGCCTCGTAGCCCTTGACCAGACGCTTGTAGGAGTTCAGCGTCGGGTTGGTGAAGGCGAGGACAGCCGGCGCGTGCGCCAGCAGACCGCCGATGTACCAACGAGCGACGTCGGACAGGCCGCCGTAGCCCTTCTCGTCGTAGAAGAGGGGCTTGCCCTCGAGCCACAGCGACTGGTGGGTGTGCATGCCCGAACCGTTGTCTCCGAAGAGCGGCTTGGGCATGAAGGTCGCGACCTTGCCCCACTGCTCGGCGACGTTCTTGACGATGTACTTGAACTTCAGGATGTCGTCGGCCGCGTGCACCATCGTGTCGAAGCGGTAGTTGATCTCCTGCTGACCACCGGTGCCGACCTCGTGGTGCGCACGCTCGAGGATCAGGCCCGCGTCGATGAGGTGCAGGCTGATGTCATCGCGGAGGTCGGCCGTCTTGTCGACGGGGGAGACGGGGAAGTAGCCGCCCTTGTAGGCCGTCTTGTTGGCGAGGTTGCCGCCCTCCTCCGCGCGACCCGTGTTCCAGGCGCCCTCTTCGGAGTCGACGCTGTAGAAGCTGGCGTTCTGCTTCACCTCGTAGCGGACGTCGTCGAAGATGTAGAACTCGGCCTCGGGAGCGAAGAACGCGGTGTCGGCGATGCCGGTCGAGGCGAGGTACTTCTCGGCCTTCTTGGCGACCTGGCGCGGGTCCTTGCTGTAGATCTCGCCGTTGCGCGGGTTGTAGATGTCGAAGAGCATGATGAGCGTCTTCGCCTCGCGGAACGGGTCGATGTAGGCGGTGGACACGTCGGGGATGAGCTGCATGTCTGACTCGTGGATGTTCGCGAAACCGCGGATCGACGAGCCGTCGAACAGCTGGCCGACCGTGAAGAACTCCTCGTCGACGGTCGAGGCCGGGATGTTGAAGTGCTGCTGCACACCAGGCAGATCCGTGAACCGGATGTCGAGGAACTTGACGTCCTCGTCCTTGATGAACTTCAGAACCTCGGATGAATCTTTGAACATGGAGTCTCCAAGATCGGGTGTGGAACACGCCTGAACGGGATCAGGCCCGCCTCGACGCTATCGATGACCGGTTGCCCGGCAGTATCCCCCGTGTTTCGGGGATGTTACAGCGACGCGGATAAGCTGACCCGGTGACGGCAGGTACCTCCGACAATACGGGACAACACGACAGCACCTATCCCGGCGAGCGGCTCGGGCTGCCACGGTCGGGCGCGGGGAGCATTGCGCGGATCGGTCGCCGCATCGGCGCTCTCGCCGTCGACCTGGCCACGGCGACACTGGTCGCCTACGCGTTCTTCCCGACACTGGACGAGGTCACCGGTTTCCGATACGCCAATCCGGTCGCGTCGAACCTGATCTTCCTCGCCGTCCAGGTACTGTTCATCCCGACGCTGGGAGCAAGCCCGGGGCATCGGCTGTTCGGCATGCGGATCGTCCGTGTCGACGGAGGCTGGAGCGGCGTCTGGCGTCCGCTGGTGCGCACACTCCTGCTCGCCCTGATCATCCCCGCCGTGATCTGGGACGGCGATCACCGCGGCCTTCACGACAAGATCGCGGGGACGGTCCTCGTTCGCGGCTGAGGCTCAGCGCGGGCGCGGCGCGCGCGCACGCATCGGGTCGATGCCCTTCGGGATCGGCAGCGAGGTGACGGATTGCGATACCGAGTCCACGCGCTTGACGACGGCAGCCATCGTCGTGCGGTCGACCTTCTTGGGGAACGACTTGATGGTCGCCGAGAGCTTCGAGATGGGGACATCCCCCTCGCCGTGACCGATGTAGAGCACGTTGATCGGGACTCCCGACGCCACGCGCTGGACCTTCATCTTCTCGTCGTTGACGAGTCGGGTCAGCCGCCCGCGCGCACCCTCACCCACGATAACGACACCGCCGCGGCCGATCACGCGGTAGACAGCGTCCTGCGTCTTGGGGTTGACGCCCACGGGCATCTCGGAGGCGACCCAGCTGCGACCGAGCGAGGTCGACAGCACGTGCCCGGCGGCTCCCGGCATCCCGTCGAGCTTGATGTACATCGCGCGCGTCGACAGTCGCGTGAGCACGATCATGGCGCCCAACAGACCGAACAGAAGACCGGTGACACCCCACAGGATGACGCTCCAGACAGCCGCCGGCGGGATGAGGAATCCGACGAGGATGCCGATGCCGATTCCGACGACCACGACAGCCACCAGCACCCACGGCAGCCACGAGAACTCGGCCTTCGTGAAGGTGTAGAGCGAGCGGATCTGAGAGAAGAAGCCGGGGCCCTTGTCGGGTGCGGAACTGCGGGATGCCATTCCCACAGCCTACCGTCGCGCCGACACGGCGCATGCGCATGCGGTGCGACGAGAGCTCCTCCCCATCGGCCCAGAGCGTCGGCGTCTACACAGTTGCCCCGTTCGTCGCCGAGCCCCGCCGACGAGCGGCGACACTCGCGATATGAGCTTCGATTCCGGTCTGCTCGCGCCCCCACCGCTGCTGCGGACGCTGGCGGCCGCCGACGCGCCCTTCCCCGGAGATCTCCGCGCGGGCACTCCACCGACCGTGTGGGTGCCCGTGCAGGATCTTCCGAGCGAGATCTGGCGCGTGCGCGGCGGCGAGCATGTGCTGACCCCCGCTGATCTGGCGCGCACACCCGACGGCCACGCCGCGCTCCTGCCGCACTGCCCGCACCGACTGATCGCGCTCGTTGCCGGACGGGCGTGGGAGGCGGGATCCATCGTCACGGCTGCCGTCAGTGTGCTGCGCGGCGCGGCAGAAGCCGAGAGGTGCGGATTCACCGTCGGCTCCTGGTGGGTGGACACCGAGGGGTGTCCACTTCTCGCTGCGACAGGAGCACCCTGGCAGGCCGATACGGTCGCACTGCTCAACGAACTCGCCGAGGCGGCCCCACCGGGTCTGCGGCACACCGTGCGGGAGGCCGCCGCACTGATCGACGTGGGCCACACGACGCCGGCACGGCGCGAGCGTGTGGAGGATGAGCTGTTCGCCGCCGCCGAACCGACGCCGCTGCCCACCGCGGGCACGGCCCAAGGCGCGGCGGGCGTGCCCGCCCCACGTCACGCGGCACGTCTCCCGGCACGTCTCGATGGCGCCGACGACGACCTTCCGCCCGATGCGGCGAGATGGGTTGCGCCGCTCATGGATCATGACCTCGCCGCTCGTGCTCTGGGCGTGCTCGGCGATGTCCGCTCCGCGCTGCGACGGACGGTGACGGCGCGTCGTGGGCGCGGCCTCGCGACGGCACGACACCGGGCGGGAGCCCTCACCACGTCAGCGAGGAAAGCGGCAACGCGCAAGGATGGTGTGCCGCGCACCCACCGGCGATCGCCGCTCCTGCTCGCGGCCGCCATCGCTGCCGTCATCATCGTGGCCGGGCTCGCCTGGCCTGACGGCGAGAGGGCCTCTTCGGCGCCGCCGGAGTCCGCCGTCTCCCCACCGTCCCCGGATCAACCGACGCTTTCCACGCCGGGAGCGATGTCCGATCCCCCAGCAACGGATGCCGGGACACCCGCACCGTCGGACGGCATCGACGACAGCTGCATCGCGCGACGCCTGCTTTCGGATCTCGCGTCGTGCGTCCGGGCGCAGAAGGCGGATTGCTCCGTCTTTCTGGAAGACCCCGGAGTCGGGATCCCTGACGCAGGCGTCCTGGGAAACATCGGAGAGCGCGAGGTCACCCTCGTCGACGAGTACGGCGGAGTCGCTGCATACCGTGTTACCGGCGGAGAGCAGCCGGACCAGGTGCTCGTTCTCGTGCAGATGGACGGGAAATGGCTGATCCGCGACGTGTACGACGTCGCGGATCAGCCATGAAGTGTGCCCGCCGGCGGGGCGTCCGCTCAGATCCCGAGGTTGGCCTCGAAGTCGGCCGTCTCGAGGCGAGTCTTGACCGCGCCGAGGAAGCGGGCCGCGTCCGCGCCGTCGACGATGCGGTGATCGTACGACAGGGCCAGGTACACATAGGAGCGCACGGCGATCGCCTCGACGCCGTCGACCTTCACCACACCGGGTTCCTTGACGACCGCGCCGGTCCCGAGAATCGCGGACTGGGGGAGGAAGACGACCGGGGTGTCGAAGAGCGCGCCACGAGAACCGGTGTTGGTCACGGTGAACGTGCCGCCGGCGAGCTCGTCGGGCTTCAGCTTGTTGTCGCGCGTACGGGCGGCGAGGTCAGCGATCTCCGACGAGATCCCCGCCAGCGTCTTGGTGCCCGCGTCACGGAGAACGGGAGTCAGCAGCCCGCGCTCGGTGTCGACCGCGATCGAGATGTTCTCGGTGGCGGGGTAGACGATGTCGGTGCCGTCCACCGTGGCGTTGATCACCGGGAACGCCTGCAGCGCCTCGGCGGCCGCGAGCACGAAGAACGGAAGGAACGACAGCTTGCCGCCCGTCTTCGCGACGAAGTCCTTCTGCACCGCCGTGCGGTACGAGGCGACCTTCGTGACGTCGACCTTCACGACGGTGGTGAGCTGAGCCGTCTGCTGCATCGACGCGACCGCGCGCTCCGCGAGAACCTTGCGAAGACGGGACATGGGCTGAGTCGTCCCGCGCAGCGGCGAGACCTCGAGCGGCGCCGGAGCCGCCGGAGCGGGCGCGACGGCCGCGGGTGCGGCCTGAGCGGCCTCGGCTGCCTTGAGCACATCTTCCTTGCGGATGCGGCCACCGACCCCGGTCCCCGTAACGGAGGCGAGATCGACACCCTGCTGCTGCGCGAGTCGGCGCACCAGAGGAGTGACGTAGGTCGTCGCGTCGTCGGCGGATGCCGTGGCCGGAGCAGGCGCGGCAGCTGGAGCGGGCGCAGCAGCCGGAGCGGGCGCAGCAGCCGGAGCGGGCGCAGCAGCCGGAGCGGGCGCAGCAGCCGGAGCGGGCGCGGCGGGAGCGGGCGCGGCCGCAGCGGGCGCAGGCGCGGCGGGAGCTTCCGCGGCCGGTGCCGGAGCAGCGGGCGCCGGGGCGCCCGAGCCGATGCGGGCGAGCACCGCACCGACGGCAACCGTCTCATCCTCCGCGACGAGGATCTCCTGCAGCGTCCCCGCAACCGGCGAAGGGATCTCGGTGTCGACCTTGTCGGTCGAGATCTCGAGAAGCGGCTCGTCGACCGCGACCTCGTCACCGATCTGCTTCAGCCAGCGCGTCACTGTTCCTTCCGTGACGCTCTCGCCGAGCTCGGGGAGAACGACATCCTTCGCATCGCCCGACGGTGCGGGAGCGGAGGCAGCGGCCGGGGCCGGGGAAGCCTCCTCAGCAGCGGGCACCGCTTCTGCCGGTGCCGCCTCAGCGGCGGGCTGCTCGGCCGCCGGAGCGTCGTCGGACGGAGCCGCCGCGGAGCCGTCTCCGATCTTGGCGAGAACAGCGCCCACCTCGACGGTCTCGTCCTCGGCGACCAGGATCTCCTCGATGACGCCGCTGACGGGGGAGGGGATCTCGGTGTCGACCTTGTCGGTCGAGATCTCGAGCAGCCCTTCGTCGGCCTGGATCGTGTCACCGACCTTCTTGAGCCAACGGGTGACCGTTCCCTCGGTGACGCTCTCTCCGAGCGCGGGGAGGACCACGGATGTGCTCATGACTGTGTCTCCTTCAGAAGTTCGATGTCCGACAACTAGCTTAGTGACCCTCGCGAGGGCCAAGCGGTGACGTGTCGGACGGGGCGGGAAAAGTGGGTGTCAGAGTGCGTGCAGAGGCTTGCCGGCAAGCGCGAGGAATGCCTCGCCGAGCGCCTCGCTCTGCGTCGGGTGCGCGTGCACGTAGGGCGCGATGTCTTCAGGGTGGGCTTCCCAGGCGACGGCCAGCTGGCCCTCGCTGATCAGCTCGCCGACGCGATCGCCGACCAGATGGACGCCGATCACGGGCCCGTCGACCAGTCGGACGATCTTGACGATGCCCCCGGTGCCGATGATCTCGCTTCTGCCGTTGCCGGCCAGGTTGTACTCAGAGACCGCAACCCTGTCGCCGTGTGCGGTTCGCGCGGCTGCCTCCGTGATCCCGACGGACGCCACTTCGGGGTGCGAGTAGGTGACCCGCGGGATGCTCTGCTCCGCGACCACGACGGGTCGGAGGCCGGCGATCTCCTCGGCCACGAAGATCCCCTGCTGAAAGCCACGGTGGGCCAGCTGCAAGCCGGGGACGATGTCGCCGGCCGCCCAGACGTGCGGGACAGATGTGCGGAGGCGCTCGTCCACGCTCACGAAGCCGCGCTCGAGAACCACGCCGGCCTCATCGAACCCCATCCCGGCCGTTGACGGCCCGCGTCCGACCGCCACGAGGAGATAGTCCGCGGTCAGTTCGCTGCCGTCGGACAGGACGATCGAGACGTCGGCATCCGTCTGCGAAACGGAGGCGAAGCGAGAACCGAGTCGAGCGACGATTCCGCGTTTGCGGAAGGCGCGCTCCAGAGCCTTGCTCGAGGCGACGTCCTCTGCCGGCACGAGGTGGTCGAGCGCCTCGACGATCGTGACATCCGCCCCCATCGATCGCCACGCGCTGGCGAACTCGACGCCGATGACGCCGCCACCGAGCACGATGACGGAAGCGGGAACCTCAGCGAGCGCGAGTGCCTCTTCACTGGAGAGGATCCGGCCCCCGATCTCGATGCCCGGAAGCGTACGCGTGTGCGAACCCGTCGCGAGGAGCACGTCGGTTCCGCGATAGGTGACCTCGCCCACCGCGACAGCGGGTCCATCGCCATCGACGACCAGCCGCCCCTCACCGGCGACAACCGTGATCCCGCGTGCTTTGATGAGGCCGGCGAGCCCCGCGAACTTCTTGGCGACGATGCCCTCGCGGAAGGCGGTGACCCCCGCCACATCGATACCCTCGAACGTCGCCGCCACGCCGACGCTCGCCGCATCACGGACAGCGTCGGCGATCTCCGCCGCGTGCAGGATCGCCTTGGTCGGGATGCAGCCTCGATGCAGGCATGTACCGCCGAGTTTGTCCTTCTCGACCAGGACGACCGAGCGCCCGAGCTCGGCTGCACGGATCGCCGCTGCGTATCCGGCCGACCCGCCGCCCAGAACGACGAGATCGGAGTGGTGTGCGGTCATCGTGCGTCTCCTTCGACGAATGCGAGCAGCGAGCGGACGGTCGCCGCGGTGGGCCCCTTGTCCGTCGCGCCGGTCGCGGATTTCGTGCTCCCGCTGCCGGCGATGTCCAGGTGCACCCAGGGGATGCGAGGTGCGTCCGCGTCGTCGGAGACGCGCCCGACGAACCGCTGGAGGAACAGCCCGGCGAACAGCGAGCCTCCCGACGGGTCACCGATCTTCGCGTTGACCAGGTCGGCGATAGGGGAGTCCAGCTCCTCCTCCATGTGAGCCGGCAGCGGCAGCGGCCACGCCAGCTCGTCTGCGGCCTCCGCCGCGTCGAGATATTCGGCGACGGCATCCTCTGAGCCCATGACCCCCGTGTGGCGAGAACCGAGCGCCACCGAGATGGCTCCGGTCAGCGTGGCCACGTCGACGATCACGTCCGGATGCGTGCGACTGGCAGCGACGAGGCCGTCGGCGAGGACGAGCCGTCCTTCGGCGTCGGTGTTCAACACCTCGACGGTGGTCCCGCCCAGAATCCGCAACACGTCCCCGGGCCGCGTCGCGCGTCCCGAGGGCATGTTGTCAGCCAGACAGAGCCATCCCGACACGCGCACCGGAAGACGAAGCTGTGCGGCCGCGCGGACGACGGCGAGCACGGTCGCGGCCCCGGCCATGTCGTACTTCATGCCCACCATTCCCGCGGCCGGCTTGAGCGAGAGGCCGCCGGTATCGAAGGTGATGCCCTTGCCCACGATCGCGACGTGGCGCTCGGCATCCGCGGGTGCGTATTCGAGTCGCACGAGACGCGGGGGGCGGTCCGATCCCTGACCGACACCGAGGATGCCCCCGTAACCGTCGGCGGCGAGCTGCTTCTCGTCCAGGACGACGACGTCCACGGGGAGTTCTGACAGCGCGGCCCGAGCAGCGTCCGCGACATCCTGCGGGCCCAGCCACTCGGCCGGGGTGTGCACGAGGTCCTTGACGAGTGCGGCCGCATCGCCGACGACCTGCGCACGAACCAGCGCCGAGGGGACCGTGGTTCCTTCACCGCGGATGATCACGTGCGACGCACGCGCAGGCGAGGCAACCGACTTGTATCCGTCGAAGCGGTACGCGCCGAGCGCTGCACCCTCCGCGACTGCTCCCCACCCGTCCTCATCGACTCCCGGGACCTCGACGGCCACGGTGTCGAAGCCGGTGGTGGTCCGCAGTGCGGCGCCGACCGCCTCACGCAGGGCGGCGGTGTCGGGCGAGGGCCCCGTGCCGACCACGATCAGGGGCAGTGACGTCGCTTCCGGGGCGTACGCGCGCACCGTGCTGCCGAGCGCACCCGAGTAGCCGACGGCTTCCAGGGCCGAGGCCAGGCCCGGCCACTGCGCGAGCGCCCCGCGATCGTGGTCGAGGGGCGGGAGGGCGAGCACGAGGGCATCGGCCTTCGTCTCACGCAGCGGATCGGTCGTGTACGACAGCTCGGGAAACGCCATGACCTCCATCCTAGGTTTGCGTCGTCCGGGACCGGCGACGCCCGATGGCGGCGAGCCGCGCGCGGCGTGTTCGCTGTCAGCGGCACGCGGGCCTCCGCCTGAGGAAGGCTCGTACAGTTGTCTCATGCCCCTGAGCGGTCCCCTTTACGAGCGTGTGGTGTCGGCCCCACCGGTCCCTGCCGGCCTTCCGCTGGTGATCGTGCTGACGGGCTTCACGGATGCCGGTGGCGCCGTCTCGCAGATGGTGGAGATGTTCCGCGACGACCTCGAGCCGGCTCCGATCGTGAGGTTCTCGGCCGACGTGCTGCTCGACTATCGTGCGCGGCGGCCGACGATCACTTTCGACGCCGACCATCTCGCCGACTACCGTCCGCCCCGGCTGGAACTCTCACTGGCGCACGATGCACTCGGGCAGCCGTTCGTTCTCCTGGCCGGCTACGAGCCGGACTTCGCCTGGGAGGCGTTCACCGAGACCGTCGTGGGCCTCGCCGAAGGACTGCAGGTGTCGACGGTGACGTGGGTGCACGCCATTCCCATGCCCGTGCCGCACACACGGCCGATCGGCACGACCGTGAGCGGGACGCGCGCCGACCTCACACAGGCGCACTCGGTGTGGCAGCCCCACACGCAGGTGCCGGCGACGGTCGGTCATCTGTTGGAGCACCGCTTCGCCCAGAGCGGCGCCTCCGTCGCCGGATTCGTGCTCCTCGTGCCGCACTACCTCGCCGACACGGACTACCCGGCCGCCGCACTCGCGGGATTGGACAGCCTGTCGGTGGCCAGCGGCCTCGTCTTCAACGTCGACGACGTGCGCGAGGAGAACCGGGAGTATGTCGCGAAGGTGGACGACCAGGTGGAGGGCAACGCCGAACTGACCTCCATGCTGCACGCTCTCGAAGAGCGGTACGACGCCTACATGGCCGGATCGAACCTCGGCCAGCCGATCATCCACCCCGGCGATCTGCCCAGCGCGGACGAGCTCGCCGCAGAGCTGGAGCGCTTCCTGGCCGACCGTCGCACCGACGATCACCGCCGGGACGACGACCGCCGCGGCGACGAGTGGCGAGGCGACGACCGCCGCGGTCGACGCTGAGCGGAATGCCCACCGTCCCCGCGACGTTATGGATGCTGTGGGGATCCTGATGGACTGTTGCGCACGGTCTGTCCGATGATGTATGCGACAATGGATCCCTGACCCGTTGTCGAATCGCGGTCGGCTCGTGACGAGGCGACCACGGACTTGACAAGGGTCTTACTCCTGTCCGAAAACCCGACGCCTGCGTCGGTGAAAGGCAAGACGTGACCTCAGGCACGAAGACCACCCGCTCCCGCAAGGTCGAGGAGGAGGAAGCCACGGAGTCCGCCACGGAACAGGCGACGACCACGACCGCCGCCAAGAAGGCGGCGTCGAAGACTCCGGCCAAGTCGAAGGCGGCCCCGAAGAAGGCGTCCAAGAAGACGGCGTCCGATGACGACGAGGAGATCGACGACGACGTCGAGCTCGACGACACCGACATCGAGGACGCATCGGACGACGATTCCGGCGACGACGCCGCCGAGTCATCGACCGGGGCGACCGACAAGAAGGGCGATGACGACGAGGACGATGAGGACGGCACCACGAAGCCGGCCTTCTCCGAGCCCCTTCCCACCGGCGCCATCGTCATCTCCTCGAGCGACGAAGACGATGTCCCTGTCTACTCGACGCAGATCACCGGCGCGACCGCCGATCCGGTCAAGGACTATCTGAAGCAGATCGGCAAGGTGCCGCTGCTGAACGCGGCCGAAGAGGTCGAGCTCGCAATGCGGATCGAGGCGGGACTGTTCGCCGAAGAGAAGCTCTCGCACATGTCGGCGTCGGAGAAGTCCAGCCAGCTCGGCCTGGACCTGCAGTGGGTCGCACGCGACGGCCAGCGCGCCAAGAGCCACCTGCTCGGGGCCAACCTGCGTCTGGTCGTCTCGCTCGCCAAGCGCTACACGGGCCGCGGCATGCAGTTCCTGGACCTGATCCAGGAAGGAAACCTCGGTCTGATCCGCGCGGTCGAGAAGTTCGACTACACCAAGGGCTTCAAGTTCTCCACGTACGCGACGTGGTGGATCCGTCAGGCGATCACGCGCGCGATGGCCGATCAGGCACGCACCATCCGTATCCCGGTGCACATGGTCGAGGTCATCAACAAGCTCGCCCGTGTGCAGCGGCAGATGCTGCAGGACCTCGGACGCGAGCCCACGCCCGAGGAGCTCTCGCGCGAGCTGGACATGACGCCCGAAAAGGTCATCGAGGTGCAGAAGTACGGCCGCGAGCCGATCTCGCTGCACACCCCGCTCGGCGAGGACGGCGACAGCGAGTTCGGTGACCTCATCGAGGACACCGAGGCCGTCGTTCCGGCGGATGCCGTCGGGTTCACCATGCTGCAGCGCCAGCTCGAGTCCCTTCTGGACTCGCTGAGCGAGCGCGAGGCAGGCGTGATCCGCATGCGCTTCGGCCTGGGCGACGGACAGCCCAAGACGCTCGACCAGATCGGCGACACCTTCGGCGTGACACGCGAGCGGATCCGTCAGATCGAATCGAAGACCATGGCGAAGCTCCGTCACCCCTCGCGGTCGCAGTCGCTGCGGGACTATCTCGAATGAGCGCCGAGGTCCCCAATGACGGCAAGGCGCTCACTGTCACCGTCGAGGGGACGACGTTCGCACGGATTCCGATCCGTACGCGCGTCGTCATGCCCGGCGACAGCCTCGATGAGGTGATCGCGGAGTACGCGGCCGACCAGGTGACGGACGGCGACCTGCTGTTCATCACCGAGAAGATCGTCGCGATCACGCAGGGCCGTTCGTACACGCTGGACGAGATCCGACCGCGTCGCCTGGCTCGATTCCTGTCGAAGTACGTGACGAAGACCTCTTACGGCATCGGGCTCGGCATGCCGGAGACGATGGAGATGGCCCTTCGGGAGTGCGGTACCCCGCGCATCCTCTTCGCTGCGGCGATCAGCGCGGTGACGAAGGCGTTCGGACGCCGCGGCGACTTCTACCGCATCGCCGGCGACAAGGCGCGTGCGATCGATGGTCCGACCAACGGCACCATCCCGCCCTACGACCGTGCGGTCGTTCTGGGCCCGACGCGCCCGGCCGAAGTGGCCGCACGCGTCAAGTCGCTGCTCGGCCGGAACGTTCAGGTCGCGGTCGTCGACATCAACGACATCGGCGGGAACATTCTCGGCTCCACACTCGACAGGGCAGGGGAGCGTCAGCTCGTGCGGATCCTTGCCGACAACCCTCTGGGCCAGGGCCGCGAATCCACCCCCCTCGGAATCATCCGGGCGGCGTGAGACCGCGCCGACAGACGCGAAACGCCGGCGACCTCGTGTGAGAGCGCCGGCGTTTCGCGTCGGCGATCAGAAGCCCATCGCGGCGCGGTAGCGAGGAAGGTGACCGTGGCGGATCCCCGTCGCGGAAGGCTTGTTCTCGAAGACACCCGCGCCCCAGTTGCCCTCGACCAGGACCGGTCCGGTGGGGGTGACGACGACGTCCCAGCCGACGTAGCGCACCTCGGGGATCACGAGTGCGACGTCGGTGATGAGTGCACGCACCTCTTCCATCATCGGAAGCCGGTAGTCGGCGATGCGGAAGCCGGTGTCGGGGTGGGTCTCGAAGAGTTCGCCCGCGGTCGAGTAGCCCATGCCCATCGCTCGCCCGTCCTCGTGGAGCGCGGTGTAGAAGCCGCCGAACGACGCCTGGTCGCTGACCTGACCGCGACCGAACTTCTGCGCCATGTTGATGATCTCGACCGTGCCGTCGTCCTTGACGAATGTCGTGACCCGGGTCGTGTTCGCCGTTCCGGGAGCGATGGCTTCCAGGTCCGGGTGCTGCACGATGCGCTCTTCGATGAGCACCTCACCCTTCGCCAGCAGCTCGGCGTGGAACGCGGGCCAATCACTGACGGCGCTCGCATCGTAACGACGAACCCCGAGCCCGGACTTGCTCACCGGGACTTTGGCGATGAACACGGGATGCCGCTGGGCGAAGGCCTCCAGCTCGTCGGCGTTGCCGTCGACAAGCTCCAGCCACTGACGTCCCAGGAAACGGTCGAAGTCGCGGTTGAAGTCGACTTTGTTGTGGAAGCGATGCACCTGGGCGGGATCGTCGTAGCGGTTCGAGAGCTCCAGCGCGAGGGGACTGGTGACCCAGGTCGCCCGTTCGGCGCGCGTCAAGATGGCGAAGTCGAACTCCATGTAGTCGTTGAATCCCACGCGATGTCGCGCGGCCGACCAGAGCATGTCGGCGAACACGAGCGGATAGCTCTTGTCGTGTACGCGAGCGGTGAAACGGGCCCTCTCACGCACCGACGCGAGATCGAAACCGCGCGCACGCTCGAACAGCACCTCGAATCGGTGCAAGAGAGGAAGGCCTCGACGCGTCATGACAGAGTCCTTCCGGGACAGGTGGAGAAGGGGAACTCCGCCAGTCTACGTGGGAGGCCTCAGCGCGCGTCGGCGAGACGAGCCGTCTCGTCGTGCCAGGAGGTCGCGACAGCGCGCAGCTTCTCTTCGTACTTGCGTCCGTGGTGCGCGCAGAACAGCAGTTCGCTGCCGTTGACCTCGGCCGCGATGTAGGCCTGGGCGCCACACGAGTCGCAACGGTCCGTCGCGGTCAGTCGGTACTCGAGGACGTCAGGCTCAGCGGTGGTCGACATGCTCATTTCGGTTCCTCCTCGGTACATGAGATGCGGTGCGATGTCATGACATACAACCACGCCGTGGGGTCAGCAATGCCGCGATCCGGTTACATTTCGCTGTGCGCGTACCCCGCCCCCGCGCTCATCGTCCGCGGTAGTCGGGGCCTCTGTGTGTCGCAGCCGAGGTGTCCGCGGGGCTGGATACGCTTGAGAATTGTGACCGCCGAGTATTCCGCCCACCACCTCCAGGTGCTCGAGGGCCTGGAGGCTGTCCGCAAGCGTCCCGGCATGTACATCGGCTCGACGGACTCGCGCGGGCTCATGCATTGCGTCTGGGAGATCATCGACAACTCGGTCGACGAAGCCCTCGCGGGCTACGGCTCGCGAATCGACATCGTCCTGCACTCCGATGGCAGCGTCGAGGTCCGCGACCGTGCGCGCGGCATCCCGGTCGACGTCGAGCCGCGAACCGGGCTGAGCGGCGTGGAGGTCGTCTTCACGAAGCTGCACGCCGGCGGGAAGTTCGGCGGCGGCTCGTACGCGGCGTCGGGTGGCTTGCACGGCGTCGGCGCCTCCGTCGTCAATGCCTTGTCCGAGCGCCTGGATGTCGAAGTCGATCGCGACGGCAAGACCTATGCGATGTCGTTCCGTCGTGGAGAGCCCGGCCAGTTCGCGGGGCCCGGGCCCGAGTCGCCGTTCACCCCGTTCGAGAAGGCCTCGCAGTTGCGGGTCGTCGGCAAGGCTGCCAAGGGCGTCACCGGAACGCGCATCCGCTACTGGGCCGACCGTCAGATCTTCACCAAGGATGCGACATTCCACGCCGAGGAGCTGGAGCAGCGGGCGCGTCAGACGGCGTTCCTCATCCCGGGTCTGGAGATCGCGATCATCGATCAGCGCGGAGAGGAGATCGTCGAAACGTCCCATCGCTACGACGGCGGCATCTCCGAGTTCGCGGACTTCCTCGCGC
Organism: Microbacterium sp. DMC48; assembly: GCF_056313825.1. Classification (NCBI taxonomy): domain Bacteria; kingdom Bacillati; phylum Actinomycetota; class Actinomycetes; order Micrococcales; family Microbacteriaceae; genus Microbacterium; species Microbacterium sp. DMC48. The sequence continues at coordinate 399,926 of NZ_JBQUZN010000004.1, forward strand.
CCGATGCGGCGATCACCGACACCTGGCGACTGACCGGGTCGGGGACGTTCACGGAGACCGTGCCCGTGCTGCAGGCGGGCGGAGCGATGGTACCGACCGACGTCGAGCGCGAATGCGAGGTCGACATCGCGTTGCGCTGGGGGACGGGCTACGAGACGGTCACGCGCTCGTTCGTGAACATCATCTCGACACCCAAGGGCGGAACGCATCAGGCGGGCTTCGAGCAGGGCCTGATGAAGGTCGTCCGCAGTCAGGTCGAGCAGAACGCCCGACGCCTCAAGGTCGGCGCGGGGGAGAAGCTCGAGAAGGACGACATCACCGCCGGCCTGACGGCCGTGCTCACCGTTCGCCTGCCCGAACCGCAGTTCGAGGGCCAGACGAAGGAGATCCTCGGCACGCCCGCGGTCCGCTCCATCGTCGCGAACGTGGTGGCCAAGGAACTCGCCGAGCGATTCTCCTCGAGCAAGCGCGACGACAAGGCGCAGACCGCGCTGCTGCTCGACAAGGTCGTGTCCGAGATGAAGGCGCGGATCTCGGCTCGCACGCACAAGGAGACACAGCGTCGCAAGAACGCCCTCGAGTCGTCATCGTTGCCGGCGAAGCTCGCCGATTGTCGCACCTCCGACGTGGAGCAGTCGGAACTGTTCATCGTCGAGGGTGACTCCGCTCTGGGAACGGCGAAGCTCGCGCGTAACAGTGAGTACCAGGCGCTGTTGCCCATTCGTGGCAAGATCCTCAATGTCCAGAAGGCGTCGATCAGCGACATGCTCTCGAACGCGGAATGCGCGGCGATCATTCAGACGATCGGCGCGGGCTCTGGCCGAAGCTTCGATCTCGAAGCGGCGCGTTACGGCAAGATCATCCTGATGAGCGACGCGGACGTGGATGGCGCGCACATCCGCACGCTTCTGCTGACGCTGTTCTTCCGCTACATGCGTCCGCTGATCGAGGCAGGTCGCGTGTACGCCGCCGTCCCGCCGCTGCACCGGGTCATCGTGGTCAATCCCGGTTCGAAGCCGAACGAGACGATCTACACCTACTCGGAGCAGGAGCTGCACACGCTGCTCGCGAAGGTGCAGAAGTCGGGACGGCGCTGGCAGGAACCCGTCCAGCGCTACAAGGGGCTCGGCGAGATGGACGCGGACCAGCTGGCCGAGACGACGATGGACCGTTCCGGACGGCTGCTGCGACGCGTGCGAGTACAGGATGCCGAGGCGGTCTCGGGCGTGTTCGAACTGCTGATGGGCAGCGACGTGGCACCACGTCGCGACTTCATCGTCACCTCCAGTGACCGACTCGACCGTGAGGCCATCGACGCCTGAGCTCGTCCGGACCCTCAACGACGCGGGGCCCGAGACCGATCTGGGGGGATTCGGTCTCGGGCCATCGCCGCGGCTACGGGGGACATCCGGATGACGTCGAGCCCCGAACGGTCTCTTCGTCCCCGAAATCACGGACGTCTCGCGCCGTGCCCTGTGAAGAACCGACTGGGGATCAGTTCTTCGGCTAGCAAAAGGTTAGGCGCGCATAGGCGGCGCCAACGTGAACCATCGGTGGAACCGACTGCGACTTTCGTCTACTTCGACGCGTATGCGTAAGTTTTTTCCTGATCAGCCTGAAAGGGGCAGTGACGCGCTCACGACCCACCCCTGGGATTTCCGTTCCGATTCGAAGGTGCCGCCGAACAGTCGGAAGCGCTCTCGAAGACGCATGATGCCGTAGCCCGACGCCGGGAGTCCGGCGGTGCGCGCCGGCGGTGAGTCGTCGGCGAAGGTGAGGTGCACCCAACCGCGCTCGACGCGGAGAACGATGGAGACCGTGTGGGCGCCGGTGGCGTGCTTGAGCACGTTCGTCGCGCTTTCGCGGATGACACGGGTCAGCGCAACAAGGGATGCACTCGGCAGTCGGAGGTCGGCGGGCACGTCCGCGGTGACCGCGATACCCGCCTGTCCGAGTTCTTTCGTGACCGCGGCGATCGTGCCGGTGATCCCGTCGGGCGACGAGACGCGCTCGGGGGAGAGATTCTCTTCGCCGCGCACCATCCCGAGCACGCGACGAATGTCGGTGAGCGCTTGCACCGCGGCTTCGCGGATCGCCGTCTGCGACTGCGACCGCGTCTGCACGTCTTCGGTGCGGTCCAGGACCGCGGCGTGCAGGGCGACGATGGTGATCTCGTGGGCGACGATGTCGTGCAGCTCGTCAGCGATGAGGTCCCGTTCGTGTTTGAGCTGCTCGGCGACCTCGCGCTCGCTCACCTCGAGTTGTAATGCCAAAGATTGAGCCCTCTCGAACTGTCGCCGGATCGCCAGCCCGATCGAGAGACTGACGAGGCTGAGGAGGGCTATGACAAAGGCGCCGAGGGGTTGGAACCCGGTCTCGGGCCGAGCAAGAACGGCGGCGAGCCATGCCGCCAATGTCACGACGTACACGGCGGTGAGCATCGCGCTGCAGGTGAACGCAACCAGCCCCACGACTGCTGCCCCCGCAAGGAGGCTGTCGGAGACTCCGGTGATGCCGGCGATGAGAGCAGCCACGGAGAGGACGACTGTCGCGACCGGCGGCCGCCACGCGAAGATAGCGACAGCCAACGTGATGGTCGTCGTCACGATTGCTGAAACCACGCTGTTGGCGATTCCCGTACTCGCCCGGAAAAGCGAGTCGATCACAACCGCCGCAGCGACGAGAATAATGACAAGCCGACGCGCCAACGGGCGTAGTGGCTCGTATGCCCAAAAGGGCGTCCGCACATAACGGAGCAGGTTCTGACGGACGGAGGTCACATCGCGATTATCTCGCGAACGCGCCGCCACTTACTTCCAGAGACCCAGCTGCTGTCCGATCCAGTACCACATGTGTTTCACCTCCTGCAATCTCTCGAATCGATTCTTCAAACAGAGGTCATCTCGCACGACCGACGGATGGCTACATCGATAGCGACTTTCGTCGACATCGCGCGGAAAAGAACGAGTACGGGCGCTTCGTAAGATGGTGCTGTGACCGAACCGATTCGCGTGATCATCGTCGACGACGAGTCGCTGGTGCGCGCCGCACTGCGCGTCTTCCTGGACTCCTCGGACGGGTTCGATCTCGTCGGCGAAGCCGACAACGGCATCGACGCGATCGCGCTGGTGCGCAGCGCTCACCCCGATGTCGTGCTCATGGACGTGCAGATGCCCAAGATGGACGGCATCGAGGCCACTCAACGCCTCACGCGTGAGTTTCCCGGTATCAAGATCGTCGCACTGACCACGTTCTCCTCGGAACGGGTGATCGTCCCCATGCTCAGCGCCGGCGCTGCGGGCTTCCTGGTGAAAGACACGTCGCCCGACCGCATCCTCGACGCGGCGCGCCTCGCTCACGAGGGCGGGTACGTTCTTTCGCCGCGCGTCGCGAAGGAGCTCGTCAGCTCGGTGCAGCAGAACGAACCGCCCGCACCGCGCCAGCTCGGCCGCGACGAAGAACTCACCGAACGCGAGCTGGAAGTGGTCACGCTTCTCGCGCAGGGAATGTCCAACGCGGAGATCGCCGCGGCGATGTTCGTGTCCGAAGCGACGGTCAAGTCACACCTCGGCCGCATCACGGCGAAGTGGGGCGTGCGCGATCGCATCCAAGTGCTGATCCGCGCAACCCAGTACGGTCTCGTCTCTCTGGGCTGACGACCGTCAGGCGATCGCCGTGCCGACGGCCGCGACGACCGCATCCAGTGGCTGTCCGGAGGCATCCCGCTTCGCCCCCGGCTCCGGCAGAGTACGCACGGCGCCGTCCGCCGCCAATGCCCGCGGATGCGCACCGATCCAGGCGAGAGTGAGGACGTCCTCGCCCTTCAGAAAGCGCTGAGCGCGCACGCCGCCGGTCGCGCGACCCTTCGGCGGGAACTCATCGAACATCGACACCTTCGCGCTTCCCGCGTCTGTCCCGGCGATCGCCTGGGAGGACCCGGCGATGGTGACGACCACCGCGTCCGCCGGTTCGGTCACCACGTCGAAGGCCACGACGGAGGCTCCCGCGCTCAAACGGATGCCGGCCATGCCGCCCGCCGCGCGCCCCTGCGGGCGCACGCTCGCCGCGTCGAAGCGCAGCAGCTGGGCGTCGGAGGCCACGAAGACGAGCTCGGCGCCGTCGGGGGCGACGGCGGCGCCGACGACGAGGTCTCCGTCCTTCAGCGCGATGATCTCGGCCTCGTGCTTGCCGGGCGCAAGCTCCGAGGTTGCGACACGCTTGACGACACCCTGGGCGGTCCCGAGGGCGATGACGATGTCGCCGAGGGGCACGACGGCCACGACGTGCTCGCCCGATGCCAGGCCGAGGTACTGGTCGGCGCGTGTGCCTGCCCCGAGCTGCACCGCATTCGCCGGCACCGACGGCAGATCGACAGGGGTGAAGCGCACCAGGCGGCCGCGCGTGGTGACCGCGCCGAGCTCGCCCCTCGTGGTCGTGTCGACAGCGGAGAGGATGCCGTCGTGCTTCGCACGCCGTGTCGGAGCGACGATCTCGCCGGAATCACCGAGTTCGGCACGCACCATCCTCCCGGTCGCGGACAGCAGCACCCGGCACGGGGAGTCGGCGATCTGCAGGTCGGCCGCCGCGGCGCTGCGAGAGCGGGCCGCCACGGGTCCGCCGTTGAGCAGAAGCGTGCGGCGGGGTGTGCCGAACGTCTCCGCAGCGGCATCCAGCTCTCGGGCGACCTGCTGACGGAGGAGCACATCGCTGGCCAGCAGCGCCTCGAGGTCGGCGATGTCCTTCTTGAGGGTGTCCTGTTCGGACTCCAGCTCGATGCGGGAAAAGCGGGTGAGACGCCGCAGACGCAACTCCAGGATGTATTCGGCTTGCACCTCGGAGAGGTCGAAGACGCTCATCAACTTCCCGCGGGCCTGCTCGGTGTCGTCAGAGGCGCGGATGACCTGGATGACCTCGTCGATGTCGAGGATCGCGATCAGAAGACCCTCGACGAGGTGGAGACGTTCCTGCTTGCGGGCGAGACGGTAGCGGCTGCGACGCGTGACGACCTGGATACGGTGGTCGAGGTACACCCGGAGGAGGGGCTTGAGGCCGAGCGTCTGCGGCTGCCCGTCGACGAGGGCGACGTTGTTGATGCCGAAGGAGTCCTCGAGCGGAGTGAGCCGGTAGAGCTGCTCGAGCACGGCTGCGGGGTCGAACCCCGTTTTGATGCCGATGACGAGGCGCAGACCGTGATTGCGGTCGGTGAGATCGTTGACGTCCGCGATGCCCGTGAGCTTCTTCGCGTTGACGGCATCCTTGATCTTCTCGATGACGCGCTCGGCACCCACCATGTACGGCAGCTCGGTGACGACGATGCCCGTGCGACGCGGGCCGAGCGACTCGATGGATGCCTTCGCGCGCGTGCGGAAGGTACCGCGTCCGCTCTCGTAGGCCTCGGTGATGCCGTCGAGCCCGACGATGATGCCGCCGCCGGGGAGATCCGGGCCGGGGACGAACTCCATGAGCTCGGCGGTGGTGGCGTCGGGGTTCTCGAGCAGATGGATCGCGGCGGCGACGACCTCGTTGAGGTTGTGCGGAGCCATGTTGGTGGCCATGCCCACCGCGATGCCGGAGGCACCGTTGACGAGCAGGTTGGGGAAGGCGGCGGGGAGGACGGCTGGCTGCTGGAACTGACCGTCGTAGTTGGGCACGAAGTCCACGACGTCCTCGTCGAGGTTCTCCGTGAGAGCGAGCGCGGCCGGAGCCAGGCGCGCTTCCGTGTACCGCGCCGCCGCGGGTCCGTCGTCGAGCGAACCGAAGTTGCCGTGACCGTCGACCAGCGGCACCCGCAGCGCGAACGGCTGAGCGAGGCGCACGAGCGCGTCGTAGATCGCCGAGTCGCCGTGCGGGTGCAGCTTTCCCATCACTTCGCCGACGACGCGCGCACTCTTGACGTGCCCTCGGTCGGGCCGAAGACCCATGTCCGCCATCTGGAACAGAATGCGCCGCTGCACGGGCTTGAGGCCGTCGCGAGCGTCGGGAAGAGCACGCGAGTAGATGACCGAATACGCGTACTCCAGGAACGAATCCTGCATCTCGGCGGAGACGTCGACGTCCTCGATGCGGCCGTGATCTTCGGGGATGGACGCGGTGCGCGAAGCTGCCATGGATCTGCGGTTCCCTCGGTGCTCGGGTGGGCCGGGAAGTGGGGCCGCGCGCCATATGCGAGACTGGCCCCGATGTCGTTCAGCCTACCCGCGGACCCGCCCACAGCCCGGAGCCTCACCGCCATCGTGCCGCAATTGCTTGCGTCACTGTCCGACGCCGGTGACTGGTTCGTCTCGGCCCGGTCGGCGATCCTGGTCCTGGTCGACGGACTCGGGCGCGGCAATCTCACCGCTCGTGCCGGACACGCACGTTTCCTGACGGCGGCGATGACGAAGAAGGATGCCGCGCGCAGCACGTTCCCCTCGACGACGGCCACCGCCCTCACCGGGCTTCTCACCGCGACCGACGCCGGCACCCACGGCATCGTCGGATACCGCGCCCGCATCCCGGGAACCGATGTCGCCCCCAACCAGCTCAAGGGGTGGGAGACCGACGGGCTCGACCCGATGACCTGGCAGCGCGCGCAGCCGCTGCTGGAACGGGAGGCGAACGCCGGTCGGCCCACGTTCGTGGTGAGCAAGGGCCTGTATCGCGACAGCGGCTTCACGCGGGCGATCCAGCGCGGGGCCGAGTTCGTCGGCGCCGCGACCCCGGCCGAGCGCCTCACCGCCGCCGCCGCACGCGCGTCGGCGAACCCGGGCGCGCTCGTTTACGTCTACATACCGGAACTCGACACCCTCGGTCACGCGCACGGCTGGGAATCCGAGCGATGGCTGCGGGGGCTGGAGGAACTCGACGCGGACCTTCGTCGGTTCGAAGCGATGCTCTCGCCGGGCGTCGGCGCGCTCGTCACGGCGGATCATGGAATGGTCGACGTGCCGGCGCATCGGCACGTGCTGCTGCGCGACGGGGACCCGCTGTTGCATGATGTGGCCCTGGTGGCCGGCGAGCCTCGAATGCTGCAGCTCTACACGGCGGACGGCAGCGCCGCGGCCGTCGCCGCGCGCTGGCGTGAAGCCGAGCAGTCGCGCTCGTGGGTGATGACACGCGGGGAGGCGATCGACGCTGGCTTGTTCGGCCTCCACGTGCACCCCGATGTCCGCGATCGCATCGGCGATGTGCTCGTCGCGGCCCGGACGGCGGTGGCCTATTACGACGACCGCGTCGCCGACAAGAAGCCGCAGCGCATGATCGGCCAGCACGGATCCTGGACGGATCAGGAACGCATCGTTCCTCTGATCAGACTCGGTGCCTTCGCGAACGGCTGATCATCCGGCCCCGCGACGCCCCGTCGACTCACCCGTCTTCGGTGCGCGCTCCGAAGACGATCTCGTCCCACGACGGCATGGAGGTGCGCCCCTTGCGGCGCGACGAGTCGCTGATGACGGTGTCTTCGATCGCGGATGCCGTGTCTTCGGCATCCGTCCCCGCTTCGTCATAGCCGGGCTCGAGCGCGTCGAACAGAGCCACGGGGGAGTGCGGACGCTCGGTCGCGGGCTCCTCCTCGGGCATGGGCTCGCGCTGGCCGCGACGGCGGCGCAGCGCCTCGAGCAGATCCGCTGTCTCGGCGGACGTCACCGCGTGATCGGGGGCGCGCTTGATCGCGGCATCCTGGACCGCGGGAGCGACCGGCACCCGCACGTCCGGTCGCGCGATGTCAGCGTCGGGCACGCCGGCGTCGGCGTCCAGACGGCGCGGGCCGAACGCCCCCGAGTCGAAGCGCGAGGCGTCCTTCAGCGGAGAGGTATCGAGCGCGCGCAGGCGGGGGATCAGTCCTTCGGGCAGCGAGCCCTGACGCGAGAGCTGGGTCGCATCGGCGTTGAGCGGAGCGAGACTGCTCCGGCGCGGGTCGAAGCTCCAGCGTGCATCGTGGTCGACGTCGTTCGCGGTGAACTCCAGCTTGACGACCCAGCCGTCCTCGTCCTTCCAGCTCGTCCAGCGTTCGCCGCTCGCCCCCGCCTCGGCGAGCTTCGCACGCACCGCGACCCCGAAGGTCGGCTGCGCCGCGGCATCGAGTTCTCCCGCGATGAGCACCGGGACGGCCAGAGCCTGCCCCACGATGTGCTCACGCTCGGCGAGGACGGGACGTTCGAAGCGCTGCACGTCTTCCAGGCGAGCGCCCAGAAGCTCCGCGACCTCCTGAGCCGACAGCCCGGAACGGATGTGAGCCTGGATGTCGCGGGGGCTCGGGCGCGCCGCACGCGGCTCGCTGTCGCGCTGTGAGCGACGCAGCTGGCTGCGCAGCGTCTCGTCGATCGGCAGCGCGTACCGTTCGCCGGACTCCGTGGCGAGAACGAGGACGCCTTCCTCGGTTCCGATCACCTTGAGCTGTTCCATGCGAAACACCCTCCCGTTCCCTGTTCGGGCACGATTCGATTGCCGGGCCCATGCTGTCACAGCAGTTCGTCGCACTCGGGAATATCGCGGGCGCGCCGCGAGTTCCATGCGACGCACCCGCCGGAAGCGGGCACGCGCACGACGATCATTTGCGAAATCCGAACCCGTCGTGCAAACTATCGCCGCCCCACGTCGGTCCCCCCGGCCGCGAGTCGGCACTTTGGCAACACACCTGGAAGTTGAGAGCATGGCGACCGATTACGACGCCCCCCGTAAGACCGACGACGACAGCGAGTCGATCGAGGCTCTGAAGGAGCGCGTTCCCGACAAGATGTCCGGGGCCGTCGACGTCGAGGATGCCGACAACCCCTCGGGCTTCGAGCTGCCCGGCGCCGACCTCTCCGACCTGGAGCTGGACGTCGTCGTGCTGCCCCCGCAGGAAGACGAGTTCACCTGCATCGAGTGCTTCCTCGTGAAGCATCGCACGCAGATCGACCACGAGACCACCGCCGGCGCCGTCTGCATCGAGTGCGCCTGAAGACCGTCCGCCCGGCGGGATCGGCCCCGCACCGGCGCTGACCTCAGCGCGACTGGGCGCGCCTGATCGCGGCGACGACGCGATCAGGCGTGCGCGTCGAGAACACCCACTCGGTGACGGGGTCTCCGGGATCGATGACGGAAACGCGGACCACGGGGTCGATCCCGCCGCGGAACATGTGCCACGCGGTCGCGGACAGCTGTGGACCGCGCGCAGCACGGGCGTCATCTGCCCACAGCGGCTCGGCGGGGCCGAGCTGATCCACCGGGATATGCGCACGACCGACCCGGAGTTCCCCGGCTCGCACCTCCACGACCGGAGACGCGAAGACGAGCAGGCCGATCAGCACCGCTGCCACGGCGATGCCCGCGGCGAGAGCGATGGTCGCGTCCAGCGGGACGAACACCAGTGCGACCATCGGAGCGATCACCGCCGAGCTGAGCAGCGTCCACAGCGACGGGCTGAGCCGTTCGCGGTAGCGGACGTCGGAAACGGGAGCGGCTGGAGCGGCGATGTGCATTACCCTCGTGGAGTGATCGAATCCGTGGACGTTCCCATTATCGCGCCGCAGGTTCCCGTCTACGCACATCCCGGCGACGCCGGCGCCGATCTGGTCTCGTCGGAGAGCCTGCGACTGGAACCCGGCGCTCGCGCGCTGGTGGGCACGGGGGTGCGGATCGCCCTGCCCGATGGATACGCGGCCTTCGTCGTGCCGCGCAGCGGTCTGGCCGCCAAGCACGGCATCACGATCGTGAACGCACCCGGGACGATCGACGCCGGCTACCGCGGTGAGATCAAGGTCGCTCTCCTCAACACGGATGCCCATGAGGCGTACGACATCACCGCCGGCGACCGCATCGCTCAGCTGATCGTGTTGCCCGTTCCCCGCGTCCGCTTCCTCCCCGTCGACGACCTGCCCGACACCGCGCGCGGAGAGGGCGGGTTCGGCTCGACGGGCTACCAGACAGGAGTCACCGCATGAGCGATGAACTGCAGCCCACCGGCGCGGGCGACCGCGCATCGACCGGCCCCTTCGACGAGGCAGAGGCGAACCCCGTTCGTCCGTACATCGATCTGGGTGGCATCAAGGTGCTCCCGCGTGAGGGGCTGAACCTTCGCCTCGAAGTCGAGGAGCAGACCAAGCGCATCGTCGCGGTCGGCCTCGACTACGCCGATTCGACCCTGCAGGTGCAGCCGTTCGCCGCGCCCCGCTCGAGCGGATTGTGGGACGAGACCCGTGACCAGATCCGTCAGCAGATCCGCCAGCAGGGCGGGCGCGTGGAGGAGCGCCACGGCCCGCTCGGCGCCGAACTGCTCGCCGAGGTCCCCGTCGTGAGCGGGCCTGATGCGGTCGCCGGAAAGCGCCTCGCGCGGTTCATCGGTGTCGACGGGCCCCGCTGGTTCCTGCGCGGTGTGATCGGGGGAGCGGCCACGACCGACGTCGAGGCCGCCGCCCGCGTCGAGGATCTCTTCCGCTCGATCGTGGTGGTGCGAGGCGGCAGCCCCATGCCGCCGCGCGACCTCATTCCGCTGAAGATGCCCGCCGCCCCCGGCACCGCATGAGCTCGCCCGCGCAGGAGCCCGAGGACGCGGCATCCGCTCCGCTCACGCCACCTCCGCCGTCCGCATCGGACCTCCTCGGAAGCGCGCTCGGCAACGCCGCGCGACGCGCCGGTCTCGATCCGTCGCGGCAGGCTCACACGGGACACGTCGTCTGGGCCGCCATGGGCGGCTGGCGGGGAGTGCTGGAGAGCGTGCTTCCCGGCCTGGCGTTCGTCATCCTGTTCACGACCACGGCCGATCTCACACTCTCGCTCGCGCTCTCGGTGGGCGCTGCGGCCGTCTTCACGATCGTCCGCCTCGTTCAGCGCTCGCCCGCCAGTGCGGCACTGGGGGGACTCATCGCCACCGGTGCCGCCGCCGCCCTCGCACTGTGGACCGGCCGAGGACAGGACAACTTCGTCCCGGGCCTCATCACCAACGCGGCCTACGGGACGGCGTTTCTGATCTCGGCTCTCGTCGGGTGGTCCTTGATCGGACTGGCCGTCGGCTTCCTCATGAACGAGAGCACACGCTGGCGCAGCGATCCGCGCAAGCGCCGGGTGTTCTTCTGGCTGGCGATCGCCTGGGCCGCACTGTTCTACCTGCGCCTCGCGGTGCAGCTTCCCTTCTACTTCGCCGGCGATGTCACCACGCTCGGCACCCTGAAGCTCGTGATGGGACTGCCGTTGTTCGCCCCGCTCGTCGCCGTCACCTGGCTGGCCGTGCGGGCGGTCTATCCGCGCCACCACGACGCCAGCGCGGCATCCGAGGCGTGATAGATTTATCTTGACATCAAGATAAATTCCTTCGCCCGTAATGCGCCAGAGGCGCCATCCACGGGTAAGGACAACCTCACTAGCCCGCCGCCGCGGCGGCGGGGATGATGGAGAATCAGGCGACGGCCGTCCATGCCCGACCCTGACCCCGCCGACCGACTGAGCCCGCGGCCTCAGGAACTCCCAACGAAGGAGAGCAGACGTGTCCACTGTTGACAGCTTCGGAGCCAAGAGCACCCTCACGGTCGGTGGCACCGACTACGAGATCTACCGGATCGACACCGTCGCCGGGTACGAGAAGCTCCCGTTCAGCCTGAAGGTGCTGCTCGAGAACCTCCTTCGCACCGAGGACGGCGCCAACGTCACGAAGTCGCAGATCGAGGCCCTCGGCAACTGGGATGCCGATGCGGAGCCCGATACCGAGATCCAGTTCACCCCGGCGCGCGTCGTGATGCAGGACTTCACCGGCGTGCCCTGCATCGTCGATCTCGCCACCATGCGCGAGGCCGTCACGGCCCTCGGTGGCGACCCGGCGAAGATCAACCCGCTGTCGCCGGCCGAGATGGTCATCGACCACTCCGTCATCGCCGACCTTTTCGGCACCGACAACGCGCTGGAGCGCAATGTCGAGATCGAGTACGAGCGTAACGGCGAGCGTTACCAGTTCCTGCGCTGGGGCCAGACCGCGTTCGACGACTTCAAGGTCGTCCCGCCGGGAACCGGCATCGTCCACCAGGTGAACATCGAGCACCTCGCGAAGGTCATCTACGACCGCACCGGCCGCGACGGCGTACTGCGCGCCTACCCCGACACCTGCGTCGGCACCGACTCGCACACCACCATGGTCAACGGCCTGGGCGTGCTCGGCTGGGGCGTCGGCGGCATCGAGGCCGAGGCCGCGATGCTCGGCCAGCCCGTGTCGATGCTCATCCCGCGTGTCGTCGGCTTCAAGCTGACCGGGGAGATCCCGGCGGGCGTCACCGCCACCGACGTGGTCCTCACCATCACCGACATGCTGCGCAAACACGGCGTGGTCGGCAAGTTCGTCGAGTTCTACGGCGCGGGCGTCGCTTCGGTGCCGCTGGCCAACCGCGCCACCATCGGCAACATGAGCCCGGAGTTCGGCTCGACGGCCGCGATCTTCCCGATCGACGACGTCACGCTCGACTACCTGCGCCTCACCGGTCGCGACGAGCAGACCGTGGCTCTCGTCGAGGCATACGCGAAGGAGCAGAAGCTCTGGCACGACGCCGACAGCGAGCCCGTGTTCAGCGAGTACATGGAGCTCGACCTGTCCACGGTCGTCCCCTCCATCGCCGGCCCCAAGCGCCCGCAGGATCGCATCCTGCTCAGCGAGGCCAAGTCGCAGTTCGAGAAGGACATCGTCAACTACACGACGCCCAGCGTCTCGAACTCCATCGTCGACCTCGAGTCCAAGCACTCGTTCCCGGCATCCGACCCGGGCGCGGCGCCCGGCGACGAGGAGCCGCAGACGCGTGAGGTGCACATCTCCAGCGGCGCCCCCGACGCGGCATCCAATCCCGTGCCCGTCACCTCGCCCGCCGGAGACTCGTACCTCCTCGACAACGGTGCCGTGACGCTTGCCGCGATCACGTCGTGCACCAACACGTCGAACCCGTCGGTGATGATCGCCGCCGGCCTTCTCGCCCGCAAGGCGCGCAACAAGGGCCTCAAGCAGAAGCCGTGGGTGAAGACGACGCTCGGCCCCGGTTCCAAGGTCGTCACCGATTACTACGAGAAGTCGGGGCTCGACAAGGACCTCGAAGGCCTCGGCTTCTACACGGTCGGCTACGGCTGCACCATCTGCATCGGCAACTCCGGACCTCTCATCGAGGAGGTCTCGGCGGCGATCAACGAGAACGACCTGGCCGTCACGGCCGTGCTGTCGGGCAACCGCAACTTCGAGGGCCGCATCAGCCCCGACGTGAAGATGAACTACCTCGCCTCGCCGCCCCTCGTCGTCGCCTACGCCCTCGCCGGCTCCATGCACTTCGACTTCGAGACCGACCCGCTCGGGAAGGACTCGGAGGGCAACGACGTGTTCCTCAAGGACATCTGGCCCTCGCCGGACGAGGTGCAGGAGGTCATCGACTCGTCGATCTCGCGTGACCAGTTCATCAAGCAGTACGCCACCGTGTTCGACGGCGACGAGCGCTGGACGAGCCTGCCCACGCCCGAGGGCCCGATCTTCGAGTGGGACGCCGATTCGACGTACGTGCGCAAGGCGCCGTACTTCGAGGGCATGTCCATGGACCTGACCCCGGTCACGGACATCCACGGCGCTCGGGTGATGGCGACCCTCGGCGACTCGGTCACCACCGACCACATCTCGCCCGCGGGGAACATCAAGGCCGGCACGCCCGCCGCGCAGTACCTCACCGAGCACGGTGTCGCGCAGAAGGACTTCAACTCCTACGGCTCGCGTCGTGGCAACCACGAGGTCATGATCCGCGGCACGTTCGCCAACATCCGCCTCAAGAACGAGCTGGTCGCCGCGGTCAACGACGGTCAGATCGTCGAGGGTGGCTTCACCCGTGACTTCACGCAGGAGGGCGGCCCGCAGTCGTACATCTTCGACGCGTGCGAGAACTACCGCGCCGAAGGCACCCCGCTGGTCGTCTTCGGTGGCAAGGAGTACGGCTCGGGCTCGTCGCGCGACTGGGCCGCGAAGGGCACGTCGCTGCTGGGCGTCAAGGCGGTCATCACCGAGAGCTTCGAGCGCATCCACCGCTCCAACCTCATCGGCATGGGCGTCGTGCCGCTGCAGTTCCCCGAGGGCCAGAGCTGGAAGTCGCTGGGCCTGGACGGCACCGAGATCGTCTCTATCGAGGGCCTCGAGCAGCTCAACGAGGGCGTCACCCCGAAGACCGTGAAGGTCACGGCGGCCCCCAGCGAGTTCTCGCCGGAAGGCAAGGAGACGATCGTCTTCGACGCCAAGGTGCGCATCGACACCCCCGGTGAGGCGGATTACTACCGCAACGGCGGCATCCTCCAGTACGTGCTGCGTTCGCTGGTCTGAGCGCCGGTTATAACGCCCCGGCATCGGTCCCTGCAAGGGGACGCCGATGCCGGGGCCTCGGCGTTTGGGCGACGTAGACTCGGAGGATGAGTCTGCTCGCTTCGATCACCGGTCCGCGCGACCTGGACTCCCTGTCCACCGAGCAGCTCGAGCAGCTCGCGCAGGAGATCCGTGACTTCCTCGTCGAGAATGTGGCGCGCACGGGCGGTCATCTCGGACCGAACCTCGGCGTCGTGGAGCTCACCATCGCGCTGCACCGGGTCTTCAACTCTCCCGACGACCCCTTCGTCTTCGACACCGGCCATCAGTCGTATGTGCACAAGCTGCTCACCGGCCGCCAGGACTTCCGCGGGCTGCGCTCGCGCGACGGACTCGCCGGCTACCCGCAACGCGCGGAGAGCGTCCACGACGTCGTCGAGTCCTCGCACGCGTCGAGTTCGCTGAGCTGGGCGGACGGCATCTCGCGGGCGTTGACCCGCACCGGCCGCAAGGATCACCACGTCGTCGCTGTCGTCGGTGACGGCGCGCTGACGGGCGGGATGACCTGGGAGGCACTGAACAACATCTCCGACGACAACGATCGCAATCTGGTGATCGTCGTCAACGACAACGGACGCTCCTACGCTCCGACGATCGGGGGGATGGCTCGCTATCTGAACCGGGTGCGCACCACCGAGGGCTATGAGAGCCTGCGCAAGAGCTCGGCATCCTTCTTCCGTCGCCTCGGACCCATGGGGCGCGCCGTCTACCGTGGTGTCCGCGGCGGCACGCATGGATTCCTCTCGCGCTTCTCCAACAACGAGGCGCTGTACTCGAACCTGGACATCAAGTACCTCGGGCCGATCGACGGACACGACCTCGTCGCGCTGCAGGAGACGTTGCAGCTGGCCAAGGACTACAGCGCCCCCGTGATCGTGCACGTCATCACCGAGAAGGGCCGCGGTTACGAACCCGCGCGCAACGACGAGGCCGATCAGTTCCACGCCGTCGGCAAGATCGACCCGGCGACGGGCGAGCCGCTGGGCTCTTCGGATGCCGTCGCCTGGACCGACGCCTTCGCCGATGCACTCGTCGCGGCCGGAGAGCGTCGCGACGACGTCATCGCGATCACCGCGGCGATGCTGCGCCCGACGGGCCTGCAGCCGTTCGCGCAGCGCTTCCCCGACCGTGTCTACGACGTCGGCATCGCCGAGCAGCATGCGGTGGCTTCCGCGGCGGGGCTCGCGTTCGGCGGGCTGCATCCCGTCGTTGCGATCTACGCGACGTTCATGAACCGCGCCTTCGACCAGGTGCTCATGGATGTGGCCCTGCATCGCGCGGGAGTGACGTTCGTTCTCGATCGCTCGGGTGTGACCGGGCCCGACGGCCCCAGCCACCATGGTGTGTGGGATCTCGCGATGCTGCAGCTGGTCCCCGGCATCCGCATCGCCGCACCCCGCGACGAAGCCCGCTTGCGGGAGGAGTTCGACGAGGCGATCGCGGTCGACGACGCCCCCACGGTGATCCGCTTTCCCAAGGGCGCCGTCGCGGTCGAACAGCCGGCCCTCAAGCGCCTCTCGGACGGTGTCGACGTGCTGTGGCAGAACGGGGCCGAGGACGTTCTGCTCGTCGGCATCGGCCCGATGACGCAGCTCGCGGTCGAAGTCGCCGAGCGTCTGCGCGCCCAGGGCATCGGAGCGACCGTCGTCGATCCGCGCTGGGTCGTTCCCGTGCAACCCTCCATCGTGAAGCTCGCGGCCGCCCATCGTCTGGTGATCACGATCGAGGACGGCATCCGCGTCGGTGGCGTCGGAACGCGCGTGCGCCAGGTGCTGCGCGAAGCGGGCGTCGACACGGCCGTCGACGAGCTCGGCCTTCCCGATGCCTTCATCGATCATGCGACACGCGAGCAGATCCTCGAAGACGCCGGCCTGTCGGCCGCGAAGATCGCGCAGGACGTCGTCGCGCAGGTGCTCGGCACGCGTATCCCCATCGCGCGGCCCTCCACCGAGACGGGTGCCATCTGGACCGTCCAGGGCGGCGCAGACAGCTCCGAACACGCAGACCACGGCGACGGCCGCGGCTGATCGCAATCAGCCGTCGAGCCGGAGGTCCTCTTCCTCCATCACGGGTGCTCGCCGCTGCGGCGTCCGCGCGCCCTGCCACCGGCCGTAGACCGTCGCGGCCGCGCAGACGCCGAGCGTCAGCGTGACGAATGCCGGATCGAGGGTCACCGTGCTCGACAGCGCGGCGAAGACGGCGATCGCCGCCGCACCGATGACGGCACCGAAAACCGCGAAAACACCGAGGTGGATCCAGCCGCGCCGCACGCGACGAAGCGCGTAGCCGACGGCGGCGGCAACGGGAAGTCCGACGATCGTCACCACCATCGAGACGAGCCCGCCGAAGAAGGCGACCCAGACGGCCGCGTACGCCGCCATCGTGAGGGTCGACGGATCGAAGGGCGCGCTGCCGGCGGCGAGCGTCCACGCGACGGTCGCCGCCGCGAGCAGCACCATGAACGCCAGCCACGCGTGCGTCGCACCACGCCAGAGCTGCTCGCTCGTGAACACGCGGGACCGATTCGGCTCGCTCACCGGCCCGCCGCCGCAATCAGCCCGAGCAGGTCGCGCACGACCCCGCGCACGATCGGCAGGCGCGCGAGCGGCAGCGTCGTCCGCAGCAACGCGAGACCCCGATCGAGCAGACAGCGCGTGCGCTGCTGTCCTTCCGAGCGGTCATAGACCCAGAAGAGCGCCAGCAACAGGTGCGCGAGGAAGAGCACCGTGGGCAGCGCCTCAGCGAGGTCCTTCGGGACCGTTCCCGAACGCGCCCCGTGCACCGCCTCCGCGAACAGGCCCTCCGTGATGGCTCGGGCCTCGCCGGACGCCTCGGCGAGAGGATTGATCTCCGAGCGCGGCGAGACGGCGGCGGAGAGGAACTCGGCGGCGTGCTCGTGGTACGCGGTGAGCTGGTCGAGCCCCGTGCGGTACACGATCGCGATGCGGTCGACGAGGTCGTCCGCATCGACGAGAGCCGGAACCGCCGCAGCGTGATGGCCGCGCTGCACCTCGAGATAGAGCTCCTGGACCAGATCGTTCTTGGTGGCGAAGTGGTAGTACGCGTTGCCGACGGACACGCCCGCCTCCTGCGCGATCAGACGCATGGTCGTCGCGTCGTACCCTCGGTCCCGGAACGACGTCAGCGCGATCTCGCGAAGGCGCGCACGCGTCCGCTCGCTCTTGGACGACGGCTCCTCAGAAGTGAACATGTTCGAAAAATAGCACAGTCCGTACCGTGACAGCATGGATGGATGAGCTCCGCCAACCTCACCCGCGAAGAGACGGCGGCTCGCGCCGCCGCCATCCGCCTGCACGCCGTCGAGGTCGATCTCGACCTGCGTTCGGCTCCGGATGCCGCCGCCACGACCTTTCCGACACGGTCCACGCTGGAGTTCACCGCGAGCACCGACAGGACCTGGGTCGACTTCATCGGCGCGGCCGTCGACGCCGTCACGGTGAACGGACGGTCCCAGCCGGTGGTGTGGGACGGGGCCCGCGTCCAGATCTCCGGACTCCACTCCGACGCAGCGACGGCGAACGTTGTCCGCATCGAGGCCTCGGCCCGCTACAGCACCTCCGGAGAAGGGCTTCACCGGTTCCGCGATCCCGTGGACGGTGCGACCTACCTCTACACGCAGTACGAGCCGGCGGACTGCCGGCGAGTCTATCCGTGTTTCGAACAGCCCGACATGAAAGCGCGCTGGAGCTTCGCCGTCGCCGCGCCCACCGGGTGGGCGGTGCTGTCCAACGGCGCCGAGTCGTCGCGGGAGGAGGTCGACGGGGGAGTGAGTGTCCGCTTCGCGGAGACGTTGCCGCTGTCCAGCTACATCACCGCGGTCGCCGCAGGTCCCTACCATCGCGCCGAGGGCACGTACGCCGGCGCCGACGGCGAGATCCCCCTCGGTGTGCTCTGCCGCGCATCCTTGGCCGCACACCTCGACGCGGATGAGATCCTCGACATCACCCGCCGCGGACTGTCGTTCTTCGAGAAGGCCTTCGACTACCCCTACCCCTGGGGCACGTATGACCAGATCTTCGTGCCCGAGTACAACCTGGGCGCCATGGAGAACCCCGGGCTCGTGACCTTTACGGAGGCGTATGTGTTCCGCGGCGCCGCCACGGCCGCACAGCGCGAGGCGCGCGCGAACACGATCCTCCATGAGATGGCGCACATGTGGTTCGGCGACCTCGCGACGATGCGATGGTGGGACGACCTGTGGCTCAAGGAGTCGTTCGCGGACTACATGGGGACGCACGCCGCGGCGGCCGTCGGTGGGTTTCCGGACGCCTGGGTCAGCTTCGCGACCCGGCGCAAGGGATGGGCGTACACGCAGGACCAGCTGCCCACGACGCATCCGATCGTCGCGGACATCCCGGATCTGGAGGCGGCCAAGCTCAACTTCGACGGCATCACCTACGCGAAGGGCGCCTCGGTGCTCAAACAGCTCGTCGGGTTCGTGGGCGAAGGCGCCTTCTTCCGGGGTGCTCAGCGCTACTTCGCCCGCCACGCCTTCGGCAACACGACGCTGCCCGATCTGCTGCAGGCTCTCGAAGAGGCTTCGGGACGCGACCTACGGGCTTGGAGCGCCGCGTGGCTGCAGACGACCGGGGTCGCCGACGTGCGTGCCGAGCGCACCGCGGAAGGCCTCGCTCTGGCGGTTTCGGAGGTCCGCCCGGACCGTGTGAACGTCGGACTGTACGCGGAGGCCGAGGGCCGTCTCGTCCGCCGTGGCTCGGCCTCCGCCGACATCGTCGGCGCACGGACCCTCCTCGCCGACGCACCGCTCGAGGACGTCGTGCTGGTGGTCCCGAACGACGACGACCGCACGTACGCGAAAGTGCGGTTGGATGCCGCGTCGACGGATGCCGTCGCGCGCGGACTGTCCACGATCGACGACACGCTGGCGCGAGCGGTCGTCTGGGCGTCGCTGTGGAACGCGGTGCGCGACGGCATCCTGCCCGCGACGGACTACGTCGACATCGTCGCGCGGCATGCGCCGCGGGAGACCGACGCAGCCCTGCTCACCGAGGCCGCGACGCGGGCCGCGTTCACGATCGCCCACTTCGCCGCCGATCGCGACCGGCCGGCGCTGGCGGCCGGCTGGCTGGAGACGGCGTGGAGCGCCCTACAGCGCGCGGTTCCCGGTTCGGACGCCCAGCTCATCTGGGCCCGCGCCGTGGGTGCGGCGGCGGCGGTCTGCGACGACCGGGCGACCGACCTCGGCGCGATCCTCGCCGACTCCGCGCCCGCCCCGGCGGGGCTGCGGCTGGACCCCGATCTACGCTGGGCGTGGCTCGTCGCCCTCGCCGCGACGGCCCACGCGGATGACACCGACATCGAGCGCGAGCTCCGCGCCGACGACACCGCGTCCGGTCGTGTCGCCGCACGCACGGCGCGAACCGCCCGCCCCGACGCCGACACCCGCGCCCGCGGCTGGCACGACGCGTGGTCGGACGAGACACTGACAAACGACCACCTCGACGCGACGATCGCGGGCGTGCGAGCCGGTGGGCGGCGGGACCTCATCGCCGGATTCGACGACGAGTACTTCGCGCGCATCCTGCCCGCGTGGCGGTCGCGGTCGATCGAGATCTCCCGGCGCCTTGTGGTCGGCCTCTTTCCGGCATCCCCGTCGCTCGACGCCGCCGACGCGTGGCTGCGGGACCACCCCGACGCACCCGGAGCCCTGCGCCGCCTCGTCATCGAGCAGCGCGACGGCCTCGCACGCGATCTGCGCGTGCGGGCGGCACAGCCGTCGAGCTGATCGCGCGCTCGCGCACACCGGAAGCGGAGACGGAAAACGGAATCGGATGCCGCGCGAATGCGGCATCCGATTCCGTTGCCACCATCCGAATCCGTGGTGACGGGCGAAGGGCGGGAGACGGCGCGTCAGGCGCCGATGCCGCGGATCGGCGGGTGGTGGAAGGTGTCGCCGAACGCGCGCTCGGATGCACCCTCGCGATCGAGGTACGGCGAAGCCCCGCCGTCGATGAACGGCCAGCCGGCGCCGAGGATCAGGCACAGGTCGATGTCCTCGACCTCGGGAACGACGCCCTCGTCGAGCATCAGCTTGATCTCGGTGGCCAAGCCGTCCTGCACGCGCCGAAGAATCGTGTCGGCGGATGCCGGGGCGGAGCCCACATGCCCCTTCAGCGCCTTCTCCGCCGCCTTCGAGAAGCCGGTGACGCGCCCGCCCTTGTCCTTCTCGACGACCTCCGGCAGCTCGGCGAGCTGGTGGAAGTTATCGTTCGCGTAGAAACGGTCGGGGAACGCGTGGACCATCGTGTCCTGGACGTGCGCCGCGACCTTCCACCCGACCAGATCGATGAGCTGGAAGGGTCCCATCGGCAGTCCGAGCGGCGCGAACGCCTTCTCGACATCCGCGACGGGGGTGCCCTCGTAGACGGCACGCGCTGCCTCGCCCATGACCTTGGCGAGGAGGCGATTGACGACGAAACCCGGAGCATCCGCCGTCAGCACGGCGTTCTTGCCGAGGCCCTTCGCCACGACGAAAGCCGTCGACAGCGCGGCATCCGTCGTGGTCGGCGTCTTGACGACCTCGATCAGGGGCATGACGGCGACCGGGTTGAAGAAGTGGAAGCCGACGAGCCGTTCGGGGTGCTCGAGCTTTGATCCGATCTCCTCCACCGACAGCGACGACGTGTTGGTGGCGAGGATGGCGTCCTCGGCGACGATCTTCTCGATCTCGCCGAAGACGGCCTGCTTGACGCCCACCTCCTCGAAGACCGCCTCGATGACGAAGTCGCAGTCGGCGTACAGGCTCTTGTCGGTCGTGCCCGTCACGAGCGCGCGGAGCTTGTTCGCGGCGTCGGCGTCGAGGCGACCCTTCGCCTCGAGCTTGCCGATCTCGTCGTGGATGTAGGCGACGCCCTTGTCGACGCGGGCCTGGTCGAGGTCGGTGATGAGCACCGGCACCTGGAGCTTGCGCACGAACAGCAGCGCGAACTGGCTCGCCATGAGTCCCGCGCCGATGATGCCGACCTTCGTGACCTTCTTCGCGAGGGTCTTGTCGGGAGCGCCGACGGGCCGCTTGGCCCGCTTCTGCACGAGATCGAACGCGTACATGGATGCCGCGAACTGGTCGCCCGTGACGAGATCGGCCAGGGCCTCGTCTTCGCGCGCGAAGCCCTCGGCCTTCGTTCCGCCCTTCGCCTTGTCGAGCAGCTCGAGTGCGGCGTAGGGGGAGCGTGGGACGGTGCCGATCTTGGATTCGAGCATGCCGCGCGCGACCTTGATCGCGATGGGCCACTTGGTGAGCCGCTCGATCTTGCCCGGCTCGTTCTTCCGCTCGACCTTGACGGCCCCCGTCAGGACCCCGTCGGCCCAGGCGAGCGAGCTCTCGAGGTAGGTGGCAGCAGGGAAGATCGCGTCGAAGATGCCGTAGTCATACGCCTGCTGCGGCTTCAGCATGCGGTTCTGCTTCAGGGGGTTGCTGATGACGACCTCGAGGGCATTCTCGATGCCGATGAGGTTCGGCAGCAGGTACGCGCCGCCCCAGCCGGGGATGATCCCCAGGAACACCTCGGGCAGGGCGATCGCGGCTGCGGAGGCGTCGACCGTGCGGTACGTCGAGTTCAGCGCGATCTCCAGCCCCCCGCCGAGGGCGAGACCGTTGACGAAGGCGAAGGAGGGCACTCCGAGCTCGCCGAGCGACCCGAGCACCTTGTGCCCGAGCTGCGCGACCAGACGGGCGTTGTCCTTTGAGCCGACCCGTGTGATGTCGGAGAGGTCCGCGCCGGCGGCGAGGATGTACTGCTTGCCCGTGATGCCCACGGCCTGGATCTCGCCGGCCCCCGCACGGGCCTTGAGGCTCGCCAGCGTCGCCCCGAGCTCGGTCAGTGTGGCCGGACCGAGCGTGTTGGGCCGCGTGTGGTCGCGACCGTTGTCGAGCGTGATGAGCGCGAGGATCTTGCCCGAGGGCAGGGTGATGTCGCGTACCCGCGAATGGGTGACGACCTCGCCGTCGGCGAGCGCGGTGAGGGGGGAGAAGTCGATCTCGTCGTAGTTCGTCATGTCCGTCGTCCTCTCAGCGCTTGCGGCCGTTGTAGTGCGGGTTCTCCCAGATGACCGATCCGCCCTGCCCGAGCCCCACGCACATCGCGGTGAGTCCGTAGCGGACATCCGGTCGCTCGGCGAACTGCGCGGCGAGCTGGATCATCAGACGCACACCCGACGCGGCGAGCGGGTGGCCGAGGGCGATCGCCCCACCCCACTGATTGACCCGCGGGTCGTCGTCGGCGATGCCGAAGTGATCGAGCAGGGACAGCACCTGCACGGCGAAGGCCTCGTTCAACTCGAACAGACCGATGTCGTCGATCGTGAGCCCGGCCTTCTTCAGCGCCTTCTCCGTCGACGGGATCGGGCCGATGCCCATGATCTCGGGTTGCACGCCGGCGAAGGCGAAGGAGACCATGCGCATCTTGGGGGTGAGCCCGAGCTCCTTGACGGCACCGCCGCCCGCGAGCAGCGACATCGTGGCGCCGTCGGTCAGCGGCGAGGACGTTCCTGCCGTCACCCGCCCGTGCGGTCGGAACGGCGTCTTCAACGCCGCAAGGTCTTCCATCGTCGTCTGCGGGCGACGGCCCTCGTCCTCCGTGGCCAGGCCCCAGCTTCCCTCGGCATCCTTCACGGCGACGGGAACCAGATCGGGCTGAAACTTGCCGGCCTCGTAGGCGGCCTGCGCCTTGTGCTGGCTGAGCATGCCGAAACGGTCGGAGCGCTCCTTGGTCAGCTGCGGGAACCGGTCGAAGATGCGCTCGGCGGTCACGCCCATGTTCAGCGCACCCGGGTCGACCATCTTCTCCGCCACGAACCGGGGATTCGGGTCGGCGTTCCCGCCGATGGGGTAGTGGCCCATGTGCTCGACGCCGCCGGCGAGGGCGACGTCGTACATGCCGGCGCTGATCGAGGCTCCCATCATGGCGACGCTCGTCATGGCACCGGCGCACATCCGATCGATCGCGAACCCGGGCACGGTCTGCGGCAGGCCGGCGAGGATGGCCACCGAGCGCCCGAGCGTCAGGCCCTGCTCTCCGGTCTGGCTGGTCGCGGCGATGGCGACGTCGTCGACGCGAGCGGCGGGAACAGCGGTGTTCCGGGCCATGAGTCCGATCGTCGCCTTGACCGCGAGGTCATCCGCGCGGGTGTTCCAGTACATGCCCTTCTCGCCGGCGCGACCGAACGGGGTGCGCATTCCATCGACGAAGTAGACGTCCGAGAGCTCGGCCACACTGCCTCCAAGGGTTGAGATTCAGTCCAGCGTACGATGAAACTCAGTCTCACAGAAACGCTTGGATCGATTCTACGACGCGAGGTCGGACGCAGCCTCGGCTGTCTGCACGGATTCGACAAAGGCGCCGGCGATCACCGCCGCCGTGGCCTCGATCTGCCAGGGCCGGGCGCCGTGGGCCGCGAGCGCGTGACCGATGGATGCCGGGTCGATCTCGGCCGGGGGAGCCCATGCGACACGACGCAACGTGTCGGGGGTCAGGAGATTCTCGGTCGGCATCCGCAACTCGACAGCGAGCTGTTCGACGAGCGGGCGCGCCGCCTTCAGTCGGAGGTCGGCTGCCGGGTTGCGCTCCGCCCACGCGCGCGGGGGCGGCATCCCGTCGCCGGACGCGCGCTCGGCGGGCAGCGCGGGATCGGCACGGCCCGCCTCGATCGCGGCCCACCAGCGGTCGAGCTGACTGCGGCTCGCTCGGCCGGTGAAGTCCTTGACGCGGGCGAGGTCCTGCTTGGTCTTGGGGTCGGCGATGACGACGGCCACCAGCGCCCGATCCGGGACGAGCCGACCGGGCGAAGTGTCCTGCTCGCGCGCGTACTCCTCCCGCGCGATCCACAGGGCCCGAGCGACGGCGAGGGCGCGGCGACCGCGCACGGTGTGCAAACCGCTGAGGCGTCGCCAGGGCTCCTCGCGAGCGGGCTTGACGGGCCGCGTGCGCACCGTCTCGAACTCCTGAGCCGCGATGTCGGTCTTTCCCTGCTCCTCGAGCTCGTCGCGCAGCACGTCGAAGACGTCGACCAGATGCAGCACGTCCAGCGCGGCGTACTCGAGCCAGGGCTGCGGAAGCGGACGGGTCGACCAGTCCGCCGCCGAATGCGCCTTCGCGAGGGTGATCCCCAGGGCGTCCTCGACGACGGCGCCGAGGCCGACCCGCTCATGCCCGAGCAGACGTGCAGCGAGTTCGGTGTCGAAGATCTGCGGCGGCTCGAGGTGCTCTTCGCGCAGCGACGGGAGGTCTTGGCTCGCGGCGTGGAGGATCCAGGTGATGCCACCGATCGCATCCTGCAACGGCGAAAGATCGCCCACCGCCGGCGGGTCGATGAGGAAGACGCCGGCGTCGCGCCGGTACACCTGGATGAGGTACGCCCGCTGGGAGTATCGGAAGCCGGATGCACGCTCCACGTCGACGGCGACGGGGCCGGTGCCCGCGGCGAGCCCGGTGGCGGCGGCGGCGAGCCCGGCGGCATCCGTGATGACGTCGTACTCAGCCACGCGTTCCCCTTCCTGATGCACCCCGCTGCGAACCGAACACGGCGATGCCCTCTGATCCCGGCGGCAGACCCGCCAGCATGCACACGAGCTCCGCCCACGCCTCCACGTGGGCGCTCAGGTCGCCCGCGGGCGTCCAGGACGACCGCAACTCGATCTGCGCCCCGTCACCCTCCTCGGCGAGCGAGCCGAACCCCTTCGACAGGGTCTTGGTCGCCGTTCCGGACTCTGCATGGAAGGCCGCCCCGCGCGTCTGAAGCGCATCGACGAGCCATGACCAGGCGACGTCCGCGAGCAACGGGTCGACGCCGATCTCGGGTTCGAGCGGAGCTTGCGCAAAACACACGATACGCCACGGACCGCCCCAGGAGTCCGGTTCGGCCGGGTCGTGCATGAGGACGAAGCGCCCGGTTCCATACGGCGAGTCCAGCCCGTCCGCATCCGGACGGACGTCTCCCGCGAAGGCGATCGCCTCCGGGGCGAGGCTCGTCGGGGCGGCGATCTCACGCACGGAGAAGTCGGACCGGAAGGTCAGGGACCGCAGCTGTTCTGCGGCGCGCGCGAAGGCCGGTGTCTCAGCGGCGGGACGGGTGTCATCCACGGTCACAGACTAGGATGGGCCCACGATGAAGGCACCCAGGCGCGCCGCCCTCGGCGCCTCACGAATCGGCGCTCCGGCCACCCTGCGGATGCTTGCCCTCTTCCTTGCGGCGGCGTTGTTGGCAACGGCCGCGATGGCATTCGCCGTCGCCCTGCGCATGGCCCGACGCGTGGTCACGCCGTCACGGCGCGTGCCCGACACGCGCATCGTCGACATCGACGTGCCCGCCCAGACCATCACGCTGGCGCGCACGCCCGACACGGTGCTGCCGGGGCGCTACGGCCTGTTCACGACCGGCTCGGCCGACTATCTCAAAGTGGGCTCTGTGCTGGCCAGCGACGGCGAGACCGTCAAGCGGAAGCTCCTCACGCAGGTCGGCGGCGAATCGAGCCTCGCCGCCGATGCGGCGTTCAGCGGCTGGTATTACGAACGGCCGGAAGAGCTCCATCTGCCTTTCACGCACGAGCACGTGCCTGCCGCGATCGGCGCCTGCCCGGCCTGGCTGTTCCCGGCCGAGCCGCGGAGCGACGCGGACCACGAGACCTGGGTCATCCAGATCCACGGTCGTGGCACGACGCGAGCCGAATGCCTGCGCGCAGTGCCGGTGTTCCACGCCCTGGGCATCACGTCGCTCGTCGTGTCGTACCGCAACGACGGTGAGGCTCCGCGCAGCCGTGCCGGAGCCTACGCGCTCGGCGCCACCGAGTGGCGCGACGTCGATGCCGCCGTCAGCTGGGCCCTGCGCCATGGTGCCCGCCGCATCGTGCTGATGGGCTGGTCGATGGGGGGTGCGATCGCCCTGCAGACGTCGCTCGGGTCCGCACATCGCGAGCAGATCGAAGGGGTCATCCTCGATTCACCCGTCGTCGACTGGCGCACCGTCCTCACCTACCAGGCCCGGGCGCTGCACGTGCCCACGCCGGTGACCGATCTGGCGATGGGGGCCCTCCGCACCGGATGGGCGGCTCCCGCCATCGGCGCCGACGGACCCATTCCGCTCGACCGGCTCGACATCGTGGCGCGCGCCGCCGAACTGCGCCACCCCGCCCTGATCCTGCACAGCGACGATGACGGATTCGTTCCGTCGAGCGCATCGC
This sequence comes from Microbacterium sp. DMC48, assembly GCF_056313825.1. Taxonomy (NCBI): domain Bacteria; kingdom Bacillati; phylum Actinomycetota; class Actinomycetes; order Micrococcales; family Microbacteriaceae; genus Microbacterium; species Microbacterium sp. DMC48. The sequence goes on from NZ_JBQUZN010000004.1 coordinate 426,463, forward strand.
ATCGTCTGGCCGATGCACGCCCCGATCTCGTCGAGTTGCAGGTGTTCCGCACCGCCAGACACACCAAGCTCTGGAACTACGACCAGCAGCGCTGGACCGACGCGATCGGCGATTGGCTGCGCGCACACGACCTGGTGAGCGCACCGGCGGTCGACGAGGGAGAACGATGACATCCACCGACTCCGGCACGATTCGCCTCGTCGATCGTCAGCCGGCGGTGTCCGGTGCAGAGATGGTCGCCGCACTCGTGCCGCCGCCGCAGTTCGACGGTGCGACCTTCGACACGTATCGCGCCGATCCGTCTTTTCCTTCGCAGCAGGAGGCCAAGGAACGGCTCATCGCGTTCAGCCTCGGCGGGGGTCCGGCTGAGCGCGGCGGACTCTTCCGCCGCGCGAAGAAGGTGCCGGAGATGAAGCCGGGCGTGTATCTCGACGGCGGGTTCGGCGTCGGCAAGACCCATCTGCTCGCGGCCATCTATCACGCGATGCCGGCGCGACGGAAGTACTTCGGATCGTTCATCGAGTACACCGCGTTGGTCGGAGCACTCGGGTATCAGAAGACGGTCGAGCTCTTCCGCGGAGCGGACCTGCTGTGCATCGACGAGTTCGAGCTCGACGACCCGGGTGACACCATGGTGATGACCCGGCTGCTGGGGGAGCTGGTCCCCACCGGCACGCGGCTCGCGGCGACATCGAACACCCCGCCCAATGCGCTCGGCGAAGGGCGATTCGCCGCGCAGGACTTCCTCCGCGAGATCCACGCCATGGCATCGAGCTTCGAGACCATCCGCATCGACGGCACCGACTACCGTCAGCGCGCCCTCGATGGGCACGCCGAGGTGTGCGACGACGACGCCTACCGCGCGGCGATCGATGGCGCCGCGGCATCCGGTGTCGTCTCGGACGACGCCTTCGCCGAACTGATCCGCCATCTCGCGACCGTGCACCCTTCGCGCTACGTGCGCCTGATCGAGAACCTGTCGATGATCGGCCTGCGTGACGTGATCACTCTTCAGGACCAGTCCGCCGCGCTGCGCTTCGTCGCCTTCGTGGACCGGGCATACGACGCGCAGATCCCGGTGCGCGCGACCGGTCGCCCCCTCGACGAGGTCTTCGGCGAAGAGATGCTCGCGGGCGGCTATCGCAAGAAATACCTGCGCGCGATCTCACGCCTCAACGCGCTCACGCATTCCTGATCGCCCTCAGCGGCGAAGCCCGCCACCCCGAAACGTGATGTTTACCTGGACGCGGCGCGCGTAACCAACGCGAAACACGACGCGGATACCGGCGGTAACCGCGTACCGCAACACTGAGTGCGCTGGGACGTCCCGACCCCGAAACCGCGGCGACCCGGTCCGAGTTACACAACACATCAGTGAGGACCTTCATGGACAGCGGAAATCTCGCTTGGTATATCGCCGCTACGGCTCTCGTGCTCTTTATGACGCCGGGCGTGGCTTTCTTCTACGGCGGCCTCGTCAAGGCGAAGAGCGTCATCAGCATGATGATGATGAGCTTCGGCGCGATGGGTCTCGTCGCGGTGCTCTGGATCCTCTACGGATACAACATGCAGACCGCCGACTGGTGGGGCGGCATCCTGGGCAACCCCTTCTCCGATTTCGGCCTCGGCGCGATGGCGACCGGTGAGAACGCGACCGTGAACCTCACGGCCGTCGCCTACGGCGCCACCTTCGCGATCATCACCGTGGCCCTCATCTCCGGCGCCATCGCCGACCGCGCCCGCTTCGGCTCATGGATGATCTTCGCGTTCTTCTTCGCGACGATCGACTACTTCGCCGTCGCCGGCTGGGTGTGGAACACCAACGGCTGGATCTTCAACCTCGGAACCACCCTGGGCTTCTCGACCGAGGTGATCGACTACGCCGGTGGAACCGCTGTCCACATCAACGCCGGTGCAGCCGCGCTCGCTCTCGCCCTGGTGCTCGGCAAGCGCGTCGGCTTCCAGAAGGGCATCCACAAGCCGCACAACGTGCCGCTGGTGATGCTGGGAGCAGCGATCCTGTGGTTCGGCTGGTTCGGCTTCAACGCCGGCGCCGCGGCCTTCTACGCCGCTCCCGAGGGCACGAGCGGTGACATCCTCTCCGGCATCGCCGGCGTCGGCTCGCCCGCCGGCCTCATCGTGCTGAACACGCTGGGCGCCACCGCGGCGGCCATCCTCGGTTGGGCGATCGTCGAGAAGCTCAAGGACGGCAAGCCGACCGCCGTCGGCGCCGCCTCGGGTGCCGTCGCCGGCCTCGTCGCCATCACGCCCTCCTGCGCCAACCTGGCGCCGGGCTGGTCGCTGCTGCTCGGCATCATCGCCGGCGCGGTCTGCGCCCTCGCGGTCGAGCTCAAGTGGCGTCTCGGCTTCGACGACTCGCTCGACGTCGTGGGTGTCCACCTCGTCGGTGGTCTGATCGGAACGCTCTACCTCGGCTTCTTCGCCACGGGCACGGGCCTGTTCCTCGGCGGCAACGCCGAACAGCTGATCCTCCAGGCGATCGCGGCGGTCACCGTGCTGGTCTTCTCGTTCGTCGTCGCCTACGTGCTCGGTTTCATCATCGAGAAGACGATCGGCTTCCGCGTCAAGAACGAGGACGAGATCGCCGGTATCGACACCGTCGTGCACGGCGAAGAGGGCTACGCGCTCGTCGACTGACTCGCATCCATCGAAGGGGCGTCGGATCTCACGGTCCGGCGCCCCTTCGCCGTCCGAAGACGTGCGACAGCGGTTGGTAGCGTGAAGCCATGGCATCTCGCGACGGCCGCGGCCCCCTGACGTCCCTCGTTCGGGGGATCCTCGGCCTCCTCGGTGGCCGCTCACGCTCCTCGGCGCCGGCGAAGAGTCCCCGGTCGCGCCCCACCACCACCACACCCGCGCTCAGTCCCGGTCAGGGCGGGCAGACGGCGACCCGCGAGGTCCGCCCACCGGTGCGGGGCAGGCTGACGATCACATACGCCCCGCAGCGCGACGGCGCTCCCGATGCCGGCGAGATCGTGTGGACCTGGGTGCCATACGAGGAGAACGACGGGCGCGGCAAGGACCGCCCCGTACTGGTGATCGGCCACGACGGGGCCGACCGTGTGTTCGCGGTTCGTTTGACCAGCAAGGCGCACGACGGCGACCGCGACTACCTCTCCATCGGCACCGGGCCGTGGGACTCGCAGGGCCGCCCCTCGTGGGTCGACATCGAGCAGCTCTACAGCGTGCACGTGCGAGGGATGCGGCGCGAGGCCGCAGCACTGGATCGCCGACGGTTCGGCGCCGTCGCCGCGGCTCTGCAAGGGCGCTACGGCTGGCTGAACGAGGTCTGAGGCGGCGGGGGCTTCGGGGGCTACTCCGAAGCGCGCTGGAGCGCAGGGGCGAAGATGATGATCGCGGCGCCGAGCAGGGCCACAGCCGAGCCCACATAGTCCCACAGCGTGGGTTTGAAGCCGTCGATCACGATTCCCCATGCGAGCGAGCCCGCGACGAAGACACCGCCGTACGCGGCCAGCACACGGCCGAAGTGCGCATCGGGCTGGAAGGCCGCGACGAACCCGTAGCCACCGAGGGCGATCACGCCGAGGACGGCGAAGAGCCAGCCCCGATTCTCGCGCACCGACTGCCAGATGAGCCAGGCGCCGCCGATCTCGGCGATCGCCGCGAGGACGAACAGAACGATGATCCGCGCGGTGGTCATCACGCCAGTGTGTCAGGCTGGCGTGTCGGTCGTGTTTCCCACTCCCGTGCGCGATCGCCTCGGCATCCGCGCGAAGAAGGGCTGCGGCCAGGCGCCGAGCGCCAGCACGGCGAGCACCGTCTGCACCAGCCCGGTGAGGAAGTACACGCCGTGCAGCGGCGACCACACCAGCAGCAGGGCGATCTCGACGAAGATCCAGATCATCATCACGAGACCGGATGCCGCATGCAGCCCCCACGCGAGCACGTACCGTCGTCGCTGCGCGATGAGCGTCACCAGCTGAGTGCCGCCGACGACGACGCCCAGGATGAGTCCCGGCCACGCCCAGGAGGCAAAAGGCGTGCGCGCGAGCCATTCGTTTGGCATTCCGACACTGTCGCCGCCCGCGACCACGAGGAGCACACAACCGGCGAGAGCCGAGACCAAATTGAAGAGGGCGACGACCACCAGCGTCACGCGGATGCCGGGGGAGACGCTCATGACCGCGACGCTACGCGGCGTGCGGTGCCGGGCGTCCGGCGGAACGCCGTGAATAGAAAACCCCCGGCTGAGCCGGGGGTTCGATGGTGGGCGATACCAGACTCGAACTGATGACCTCTTCCGTGTGAAGGAAGCGCGCTACCAACTGCGCCAATCGCCCAAGACCCGTGCGGGCCGAGACTCGATGCTACCGGATGCCGGGCTCCGGCACGAATCGTCCGGCATACGACACACCGGGACACGCGCGGGGCGCGCTCAGTTTTGCGATGGCGAAATAGTCGGCTAAAGTCGATCAAGTTCCCGGGGCAACCAGGGAGCACGCGGATGTAGCGCAGTTGGTAGCGCATCACCTTGCCAAGGTGAGGGTCGCGAGTTCGAGTCTCGTCATCCGCTCAAGTGCAGGGATCGTTTTTCGAAGCGATCACGGCACGTGGGGTCAAACCACACGGTTAATCCACACGGTGGCGTGGCCGAGCGGCTAGGCACCGGCCTGCAAAGCCGTTTACACGGGTTCGAATCCCGTCGCCACCTCGCCTCATAACTGAATAAGCCTGTATAGGCGCGATTGGCGCAGCGGTAGCGCGCTTCCCTGACACGGAAGAGGTCACTGGTTCGATCCCAGTATCGCGCACAAGAACAACCCCGGTCAGCCGGGGTTTTTTTGTGCCCGAATGCGGGCCGGGCAACATCTGGGCAATATCGGTCCGCGACCTCGGGCAATAGTGCAACTGCTCCGCTGTGTGACTAGAACCGCAGTATGACCAGGGAAAAGTCCACGGCTCCGGCCGGAACAACACAGGATCTCGAGTTCCTCGCAGAAACTTCGTCGATCGCCATCGGCCCGGGGGGAGAGACGGCCGAGTACGTGTTCGTCACGCCCGAGGTGGCGGCGGAGTGGTTGGCACGCAACATCGACCGCAACCGCAACGTGAAGAAGAGCCGCATCAACGGGTACGTACGTGACATCCAGTCCGGCAACTGGGTGCTCACGGGCGAAGCCATCAAGTTCGATGTCGACGGGCAGCTGATCGACGGGCAGAACCGTTGTCACGCGATCGTGGCCGCCGGTTGCGGCGCGTGGGTACTCGTCGTTCGGGGGATCAGCCAGGAAGCCCTTGTGGTGTTGGACTCTGGGTCGGCGCGGAACACGGGGGACATGCTCGTCATCACCGGCCTGTCCGAGCGTGCGGACGCGAAGGACGTCGGTGCGATCGCTCGGCTCCATGTCGCGTGGAAGAAGGGCGACGTGAAGCATGCGGCATCCCACATTGGTGGGAGCGCGCAGCTGACGAAGACGGAGATGGCCGAAGCAGTCATGTCGATCTCTGATATTGACTTCGCCGCCCGGTTCGCCCGCAACGTGTACAGGTACATTCGTCTGCCCGTGAGCGCGCTCGGCGTCGCGTTCCTCGAGTTCTCCGCCATCGACGTGGACGACACAGCAGAGTTCTTCAACCGCATCCGCGATGGCATCCAGACGGGCCCGGGAGACCCCTTCCTGACACTTTCCCGACGTGTGGCATCCGACCTGCAGGCCGGCGCGTCCCGACGCATCCTCCCGGGGCAGGCCCTGTTCTACCTGTTCCGGACTTGGAACGCGTACCGCGGGGGAGAGACCCTCCTGAAGCTGCAGATCGGATCGCCGCAGGCGGGATTCTCGCCGATCCCGCAACTGCGGTGACCGCCTTCTGCTCAGTGGCGATCCAGCCTGATCGCAGTTCAGTGGCGTACTGTTTTTTGTGGTACACAAATGACACTGCTAGGAGGTGACCACATGCCTGACGAAATCGTTGTATCTCACGACATCGCCCCGATGGACGCTGCTGCGTTCCTTGTCAGCCTCGACCAACTTCAGTCGGAGCCCGACATGACTCCCCTCAAGCTTCAGAAATTGCTCTACATCGCTCAGGCAAACTACTTGGCGTCCACCGGCCGGCGTCTCTTCTCTGCCAACGTCGAAGCGTTTGAGCACGGCCCACTCGTTTACCACGTGTGGCGGGAGTACATGGGTCACGATGTGATTAGGCCCAACGCGCACCCTCGTGGGGCGGACGTACCGACGGACGTCGAGAGCTTCCTTTCAGCGGTCTGGCAACGCTTCGGGTCCAAAAGTGCCTCGTGGTTGCGGGGCTACACTCACGCCCAGACGCCGTGGCAGAACCACTACGACCCGCACGGGTTCCGGTGCGTCATCCCCGATGCCGAGATGCGCGAGTACTACCGCCAGCGCGTGCCCGCGCGCGAGCGTGTGCTCCATGATTCGGTGGTAACCGTCCCTGCGGCGATGCTTGAGGCCGACGACGACGCCGAGGCACAGTTGCTCGCGTTCCTACGGGGATGACATTCACGACTGCCGAGTTAGCCTTCGAAGGCGAGCTAACGGATTTTGAGTGCGGTCTCGAATCAGTCGACGATTGGTTCCGCAATCGCGCATGGAATGCTCGACAGTTTGTTGCAACTCACGTGTGCAAAGTCGGGGCCGATCGTGTGGCCTGCTTCGCGTTGCGGCACGTGATCGTTGAAGTGACAGACCTTCCGAGTCTGTTCCGAGCGGGCGCCAGCAATGGCCGGTCTATCGGCATCTTGCTAGCTCAGATGGGCGTCGAGTCGGCCCATCAGGGTGCAGGTTACGGCAAGGAAACCGTCAGGGAAGCTATGCGTGTAGCTGCGAGAATCCACGCTGCGAGCCCGGTTCAACTCTTCGTTGTCGACGCCGAGAACGAAGAGCTGGTCCCCTTCTACGAAGGCATGGGCCTCCGACGAATCCCCAACACATTTCGGCTGATGGCGCCAATGTCCCGAATTGTGCGCGCGTTGGCCGCCGCCTAACCGGCCATTCTGCTCAGGTGCGGCCCGCTTAACGCTTCGTGACTGCGTTGCGCCACACGACTGTGTCCCGCTGCCCGCGTTCGCTGTACCACTCGACGATCACGACCCGATCGTTCCACCCCTTCGCGAACGCCGCGATCCTCGTCGCCGGCCCTTCAGGCCACGTGATCCACACCCACACTGAGGGGCGCTTCTTGGCCCACTCGATCGGGTTGGGCCCGTACGCCTGCTGGGGGAGCGTACAAGGGCTCTGAGGGCTGTTCGCGAGCTTCTCTGCCGCGATCTTGTCGTAGTACTCGGAGTAGCGCTTCGACGTGCCCAACCGGATTCTCCTGTCCTCCGGCCGAGGAGATCAGGATAGAAGGTCGCCACCGACATCAGCCACCGCGGATACCGCGGAAGCTGTCTGCGCCCGTCGGGCGCTCCACCCACGGGGAAGGGTCGGAGTGGCCGCACCCTCGACAGACATATGCGGACCAGGCGCGATGCATAACCGTCCCGCAGGAAGGGCAGCGCGGCTCAGCGAGGTAGTCATCGTCCATGGCCCACCAGAGTACCGGCGCAGTTACTCCGACCAACTGGAGTATCCACGTTGGACGCCCGCGGGCTACTCTCTGGACTATGGCGCTGATCAAGAAGCTCATCTATGGGTCTGAGGAGTTCCGCCTCGCGGACGACACCGACGTCAATGACCTCATGGCGAAAGTAGAGCTCGCGCTCAGCGGAGGAACAACCCGCTGGGTCGAGTTCGAAACGAGCAAGAGAACGGAGCGCATCATCGTTACGCCCGGCGTACCCATACGTTTGCAGACCTACGAGCCCCAGCCGGTGCGCACCGCCCGAGTTCTCTGAGCACGAAGCGGAAGAGAGCATCGTGCGCATACGTGAATGGCTGGATATGCGCGTGCAGATCATCAGCGCGATCCAAGACGGGAACCCATCCGCACCCGGGCAGCTGAATGCTCTGCAAACCGGACTAGCGGACCTCTTCTACGCCCTCATGCTGATGGACGAGCGGATGAGTCAGATAGAGCTTCGCCTCGGCATGACGCCTGTCGAGATCCCTACCAAGACTGACTATCTCCCTGAGCTCGTCGCGCGTCTGCAGCATGCGGAGCGCCCGGATGGAACGGACGATCGGAGGGCCTGACCGCAGGACCACAGCGATAGCTGCCAACACACCGGTTCTCCGTCCAACTCGGTTGGTCATCAGGAGCTCCGGGCTGCGAAGGTGATACGTTCTGCGGCGATGCGGGCGACTTCCCGTTCAGACATTCCCGGTTGAGGGTTGATGATCTGGTGAACGGTGACGCCCGCGGCTTGCTGCTGCGGTGCCGAGATGAATACGGGTTGGGCGTACTGCGGTGTGGTGATGTAGCCGGCGTACGGGTGGGGTGTGCTGCCGTAGTTGATTGCGTCCAGCATTGAGCGGTGTCGGGCGGCGGCTTCGGCTTTGACGACGTACTCCCCGTTGGAGAGGAGCGCGGGGATGCTGTCGCTTGTGCTGGTGCCGGGTCCGTAGACGGGGCCGCCGGATGCGCGTTGGACGGGGTCGGAGCGCAGCCCTCCGTAGACGCGGTCGCCGACGACGACCTGGTCGGTGGTGAGTTTGAGGGTGATGGTGCGGCCGTCGTATGTGCGGATGAACGTGTCGATGGTGGTGCGGGCGGCGGCGGTTTCGGCGATCATCTTCCACTGGGTTTCGGAGGGGATGCGGAAGATCTGGTCGGCGAGGGCTTGGGCTGCCTCGGCGTTGTAGCCGAGTTGTTGTGCCCGGTCGACGAGGGTTTGCCGGCTGTTCTCGAGCGTTGCGCGGTATCCGTCGGTGTTGCCGTCGAGGGCGAACTGCGCGTCGGCGGCGTCCCGCGCTTTCTGGGCGAGGTCGACGAGGAGTGCCATGTTGTCGCGTCCGGCTTGGGTGGACTCGTCGAGGGTGGCGTTGTACCCGTCGACACCATCTGCGGCTTTCTGGATGGTGTCGTCGATCTTGGCGAGGGAGTCGCGGTAGTTGAGGTTCGCGGTGATCGCGTCCTGCCCGACTCCGTTGGCTTTGTTGATCGTGTCGATCAGGCTGTTGAGCTTGTCGCTGAGGTCCTGCACGTTGTTGGACGCGTCGAGGTACGCGTCGGCGGCGTCCTTGGTGCTGTCGGTGTTGCGGTTGGTGGTGCCGGTGAGGGACTTCTGCGCTTCTGCGGCGTCTTTCGAGCTTTGGGCGGTGTCGTCCTGTGCGCCGCGGAGCTGCTGCACCTTCTCGGTGAGTTGCTGCATCGCGATACCGAACTCGACACCCTGCCCCTTGTCGTCGTAGGCGGCTTGGACGCGTTCTTTGAACTTGTCGAACTCTGCGGCGCTACCGGTGACGGCTTTGGTGACCTCGTCGATGGAGATCCCGAGCTTGCGGGCGTTGTCGACCGCGGAGCCACGATCCATCCACAAGAAGCTGTCTTTGAGGGCGAGCTGTTCAGCGATGAACTTCTGCGCCGCCTTCTCGCCCTGAGCGAGTGCATCCGCATACGCCTCCGCCCTGGCGCGCGCTTCCGCTTGTGCTTGCGCGAGAGCTCCGACGATGGCGAACACACCGCCGATCGCGAGAGCTGCACCGCCGGCCGCGAGGCCGACGGTCTTCAGGCTCAGCCCGGTGACCGCGAGCGCATTCTTGAACTCTGCGATCTTCGGGACAGCGAGCAGCGCGGAGCCTCCCGCAAGGCTGATCGCCGCTGCGGCACCGCCGGCGGCGAGGACGGCGGCTTGGGCAGGTTCGGGGAGCTGGTTGTACATGTCGACGAGTCCGGTGAGGCCCTGCACGAGCGCGCGGAGGGAGTCGTTCGCGGCACCACCGGTCTGGATGAGCGCGGTGTCCATCGCCCCGCCGAGGGCTTCAATGTCACCCTTGAGATTGTCGAGCCGCATCCGTGCGGTTTCGGCGGCGTAACCCTGATCGTTGACTGCGTCGGTCCACTTCGTGATGCCCTTCGCGCCCTCGGTGTAGAGGACGTTCGCGGCGCGGACGGCGTCGGAGCCGAAGATGATCGACATGGCGGCGTTGCGCGCTTCGGGGGTGAGCCCGGACATGGCCTGCTGGAGGTTGCCGGCGAACTTCTCCATCCCGATGAAGTTTCCCGACGCGTCGTACGCGCTGATCCCGAGCTCCTTCATCTTGTCCGACGCTTCCTTCGACTGCGGAGTGAGACGCTGCAGCATCGTCTTGAACGACGTTCCGGCGTCGGAGCCGAGGAGACCCTGGGAGGCGAACGCCGCGAGCGTGGCGGTGGTCTCCTCGATCGACAGCCCGGTTGCCGCGGCGACCTGACCTCCTTGAGCGAGCGCCTGCGACAGATCGGAGACGTCACCCATCGCCTTGCCCGCGCCCGCCGCGAGAAGGTCAGCGACGTGGGACATGTCCGAGCCGCGGAGGTTGAACACCTTCAGGGCGGTGGCGGCGATACCGGCGGCGTCGGCAACGTTCAGCCCACCGGCCGCGGCGAGATCCAACGAGGCCGACAGCCCGCCGGAGAGGATGTCGGCGGTGGAGACGCCGGCCTTGGAGAGCTCTTCGATCGCGTTCGCGGCTTCGGTGGCAGAGAACACTGTGGACGCGCCCGCCTCGAGTGCCGCATCCCGCAGCTGCCCCATGCCCGCCGCAGTTTCGTGCGTCGCGGCTTCGACGTTTGACATGGCCTGGTCGAACTCGGCGAACCGTGCGATCGCCACCCCGATGCCGGCGGACAGGAGAGCACCCATCGCGACGCCCGCACGACCCACCTGGCTGAACGACTCGCGCGCCTGAGCAAGCTTCTCCGACTCGGTGCCAAGCTCACGGGTCTTCTGCGCCGCCTCTTCGAACCGCCTTCTGAAATCCCCGATCTCCGCCAGCAGACGGACCTTGACGACACGTTCACCCATGACGCTTCTTCCTCTCGCGCAGCGCGATCAACGCCGCTTTCTCCTCTTCCGGGGCGCCGACGTGAATCCACCACAACGCCGCGACCACGTCCTCACGATCCGACGCGGTAAAGACCCTCAGCACCCGCTCCCACTGATCCGGGGTCGGATGCTCACCGTTGATCACGATTCGATCCACCGGATACCGGGCCAGCACCTCATCGGTGTTGCAGCCGAGCTTCGCGTCCTGCGTGTTCCCCGGACGGGGCAGCCAGCATGCGATCTGGTTCCACTCGCCGCCGTTGATCTCCGTCAACGTCATCAATGCGATCGACTTACCGAACACCACCTCGACGTCGATGGTTTCCATCTCGCGGCGCATCGCCGCTTCAAGGTCCGCATCGAACCCGGTCAACGGCGGTTTCGGATTTGCTTCCTCCAGCAGTGCATCAATCCCACTCACGTCATCTCCCTTTCAAACCAGCGAACTGAAACGTTTTGAACCTGACAGACCAAAAATTGCCCTCCCCGGCGGTCATTTGGGGATCGGCTTCGGAGGGGCGCCCCCCACCCTTCTGTCAGACCGTGGTGAGGTCGACGTAGCCCTCGCGGGCGAGCGTTGTGGTGCTGAGGCTGGGTGACGTGATGATGCGTTCAACAATGTTCCGGTCGTAGTTGAAGACGAGTTCGAATGCCTCGGCGGCTTTCACTCGGTCTGAGGCGGTCGCGACGGCGGGCGAGACCTCGACGAGTGTGTCCGTGATGACGTCCTGATCGTCCCGCTCACCGGTTCGAGTCAGTTCAGTCGTGATGAGGCTTCGGCCTTCTGTGACGATCGCGCTGAACTCGTAAGGGTCGGTGGTGGCGCGGAGCCGTGCGGCTACCGCCCGGTGTATGTGCATGCCGCTCTGTACGTTCGCGAGGATTTCGCTTCGGACTCGGTCCCATGCGCGGCTGATGCGCATTTCGGTGAGCAACGGATCGTTGGATGGCGTGAGAGCCGCTCTGGCAAGCTCAGCATCGAAGAGGCCGCGGGTCGCCTTGACGAACTGAGCCACCTGTGTCGTTGCCTTCTCTAGTCGGGCTGTCCACGAGCCTGCGGCGACCAAGATGCCGATCTTTTCGAGGGCTAGTTCCTGGCTGCCACGGCCTTCGATCGGGTCGGCTCGGATGCCTGCGGTCTTCTCGTAGAAGTCGTCGACGATACTTCGGAGGCTCGCGTCTGCGGTAGCAGCGATCTGGGATGTCGCGGGGATGGCACTCCAGCCATGTCGTTCCCCGTACTTGATCGCTGCCGTCGCGAGCGCGTCATCGCCGGCCGCGATTGCGCGGGCGTACTTATCCTGGAGCGCTCGCTCGGAGTGCACCCATCGGTCGAGTTGCGCGTATGCGTCTTGGTAAGTGATCTGGGTGAAGATGTCGCTCATCTCGTTCCCCTTCTGTCTCGGTAGTGGGCGAGTGATTCTCGGTTGATTCGCCATCGTCCTTCGGCGTTTGTGGCGTGTAGGTGTCCGCGTTGGATGGCCTGACGTACACCTCGGTCGGTCATGCCGAGCTGTGTTGCTGCTTGGCTGGTACTGAACCATTGGGGCGAGTCTGCGGCTTGTTCCGGCACTGTTGCATCCCTTGTTCCGGTCGCGGAACTGATCCAGGCCCGGGCGGCGACTCGCATGGCCACGAGGACGGCGTCGACTTCGGGGTCTATGCCGCGATGATCCGCCCGGAATCCGTCGAGGCCCGCTCGAATGCCGAGGTACGCACAGACGCGCGCCGGCACGACGACGACAGGGCCACGCTCGCCGTGCACGTAGTGGGTTGCGTCGCGGGTCATGGCAGCCACCCGCGTCGTTGCACCTGCGGGAACACGGGGCACGTGTCTTCGTGCATCGCCTGCACGACCGGCTCGTTTGTGACCGGGTTGATGACGACACGGGTCCAGGGGATGCACGTCTTGCACGCCTCAAGCCACACACGGTGTGGACGGTCTGGGCGCATCATGCGGGCACCGCCTCTTCGGTCATGCTCCCGGGATGCGCTCCGTGCTCCCCCTCTAGGGGAGGGGAGCACGGGAGCACACCGCTATCCCCATTGCTCCCGGAGCGCTCCCGGAGCTCCCGGAGCGCTCGGAGCGCTCGTGTCCCACCCCACTGCATCCGGTTCTGCACATCCCGCTGGCTCGTCGGCGGCGGAACGAGCGCAGCGAGAAGGTCGACGTCGTCTACGGGTGCTGCCTTCGGCGTAGGCATCAGGAATCGCGCCAGGGGAGCGCCATCACGTTGTTCGAGAACAAAGTCCGCGATCACGGGCTCGCGTTCGCCTTCACAGAGCGAGCGGAGGTACCCGTGCCTGTCCTTCACGATCGAAAGCCGTGCGGCACCACCGTGCCCGGGGCGAAAGGGACGGATGCTCGCTACTCGGATCAGTGCGCCGTCAACGGCTCGCTTCTTCGCCATGGTGCCCGTCGCTCCATAAGTGGCGGAGTCGGCGTTCTTGGCCTCGTGGTCGATCGCAATCACGCCGGCACCGCGACGAGCCAACGCTGTCAAAACGAGCCTGTTCACGGTTGTGTACTCGTCAGCGTTATTGCTGTTCGCGCCGAACATGGGCACCAGCTCACCGATACTGTCGACGACGGCAACGGTTGGGAACCACTGATCGCGGACGACCGCGAGAAGCGAGTCGGAGTCCTCCGGGATCGCGAGGCGAAACCGATTCGGATCGCAGAGAACGTCTGTGGGAACTCCGAAGTCCCGCAGTCGCGTCAGCAGAGGGCCTGCGCCGTTGTGGTCGAGGTCGATCCACAGCACAGATCCCCGGCTGAACAGCTCGTCTGCGGCCATCGCGCCCGCGACGAGCGTCTTACCGGCCTCAGGTGAGCCGAGTAGGACGTTCACCGCTCCGGCGTACATGAGACGTGTCCCGTCGCTCCTGCGGCCTCCGACGCCCGTCTTGGGCGGTTCGAAAGCGCCAGATAGAACCCCAGCAACATCGACATACTCGGCGGCGCTCATCGAGCCCCCTCCGAGGGGTGCTGGCTGTTCATCGAGCGAAGACGGTTATCCATCGCGCGACGAGCAGCGACGACGTCGAACGCTTTCAGCTGCGCCTCGTGACGTGCCCGCTGTTCGGCGGAGTTGTTTGCGACGTAGTACCAGTAGTCCGCTTCACGCTCGGCTCGGTCGACGCGCTCCTGCACCCGGTCGCACCCAGATCGGAACCCGTAGGACCAGACAAGCCACAAGTCCCACGGCAACTCGTGGGGTTGGAGTTCACCGGAAATGAACTGTTCAGCGATAGAATCGAAGTACGCCTCCACAGCGTTCTCGAGCCCCGGCACTGCCGGGGTTTCGACGTTCAAAGCACGCCACTAACGAACTGGAGCGGCTTCGAGTTGCTCAGAAGGGTTGCCGAGTTCACTCGAATCAACCGAGGCCCTAGGCGTCGACCTTCGATTGAACCGTCGGTAATCCGTCGACGGATGGTCCGGGTGGAGACCTGCAGCAGTTCTGCCGCTTGATCTATCGATATCCAGTTGGCACTCTCGACCATAAGAAAACCTCTCAGGCAGGGTCAAAGACCCTCCGCTGAGAGGTTCGAAACGGTGCTGCTGTTGAATCCGACCAGCACCCGTCGGCCCTCATATTCTACAGGCCAATACGTGACAGATCTAGACGCGCCATGCCGCTAGATGACACGGATCTCACCATCGCGTCGAGAGTCTCCGAGCCGAGTACGAAGTGCCTGCCGCACTTGGGACATATCCGCGACCATCTCGCCCTCCAGCGCGGTGGGTTTGATAGTGCAAATAGCTGCCGTATGTCGGACTCTTCGGCGGGCACCCACCCTCCGCGAGTATCTTCGATCAGATACTGGTCAGCAGGCGGAGTCCCACCGTCCGCGTATACCTCAGACCACCAGGTCTGGTCTTCGGGCTCACGTCCGTACTTCTGAAATCGACCGAGCACTCGCCGCGAATGCCGACCTGCGTCGGTGCACACTATCGTCAATGGTTGTGCGCCAGGTGCCGCCGGACTCCAAATACCCATCGTTTCCTCATTCTGCCGGCATGTCTCCCCGACTGGAGAGGGTACCGATTCGCGACACCCTTCTCCTTTGCTCACCCCGGTCGACCTTCCTCTGAGTCCCGGAGGGGCAAGGGTCTCAGCATTTCCTTTGACCCTTCTCGTCTGCGTCCCCCCGGCAGGATTCGAACCTGCGACCAACGGATTAGAAGGCCGTCGCTCTTCCACTGAGCTACGGAGGGGAAGGGGTACGCACAATCTGCGCATCCCGTGACGAGGTGAGTTCTGCAGTAAGGACGTGAAGGGTGTGCAGGGTTCGCACACCCTTCACGTCATGATCCGACCGTCGCGCCTCGGGCGATGCTGAGCAGCCGTTCCAGTTCTTCGTCTTCGTCGCTCCCCGTCACTCGCGCCACTGCCAGGATGTCCGCGAGGCTCCACCGCGTCTGCCTGCATAGGAGGTTACCGACGCGAGCCGCCGGCAACCCGAAGGCTGTCGCCGCCTGCTTGAACGTCCACCCACGCTCGGCGACGAGAGTGCGAACCTCCGCCGTCACCGCGTCATCAACGGAATGCGCACGGTGTCGGCCTTCCTCTGTCAACGTGCGCAGGAACTCGTCGTACGCGTCTGCCATCCGCTTGTAGAGCTCGCTGAGCTCGCGGAGCGAGTTGGTCGACTCTCCGGGCTCCAGCCACACCTCGTACTGGTCAAGAGCCGCTTCCAAGCGTGGCTGGCCTGTGGCGTCGATCTCGAGGCTGAAGTCCTGTTCGAACTCTCCGACGGTGACGACGCCGCGCTTCTCGTGAATGTCGCCGTACTGAGCGACCTCGGGGTTCGTGTGGTCGAGCTCGCACCAGGAGTACTTCGGGCATGGGTTCGTCATCGCGCACCTCCGCTCTTGTTGAGACGCACGAGGTCATGCCTGCCGGCCCGGTAGCAGGCGCGCTCGACGGACTCCTGCTTCAGCCCGTACGCGCGGGCAACCGCGGCGATACCCTGGCCGCTGCGGATCATGAACTCGACTTCCTCGACGATGTCGGCACGCTTCGAGTACGGGCGCGACGGGCCGAGAGATGCGGCGAAGAACTCCGCCAGGCGCCGGCTCTGGAACAGCCGCTCTCGCACCCGCCCCTCCTCCCGAAACTGAACACGCCAGCGGCTTCCACGCTGCGTCACGGCGGTCATGACTGCAGCTCCAAAGCGTCCGCGGCGACAAGGAGGTCGGCTGCATACTCTCGCAGCTCGTTCGGAGTCACCTTGATGCCATCGCCGCCAGCGAAGGAGAGGAACCTTGCCCCTCCATCCATTGGCGTGAGAATCCCGCTGTCACTCGTTGCAGCGATGGCGACCTCGACCGCGCCGTGTCGGTAGGAGTACTCGATGCCCATGGAGCCGTCAAGCTCGAAGTACACCGCCACGTGATTGCACCATGCGGGCGCGTTCGCCATGACTTCGGGCCGATAGGCGAGGTCTGAGTCTGTCCACCCGTCGGGGCGAAGCGTCGGCGTCAGGATGTCAGCCATCAGTTCGCCCCGTTCTCAAGCGCATCCGCTGCGGCAAGCAGCTCCGCCGCCTCCTGACGGATGCTGGTCACCGTCGTCCGATCCTCAGCCGAGTCGTTGAAGTACAGGGTCACGCCGTCCTCCCGTCGGAAGGTGACTTCGCCCGTCGAGATGTTCAGCTCAGCGGAGCACCCGAGACCCACGGACGTACCGAAGCGCCCGTAGTACGCGATGACGATGCCAGAGTCGTCCAGATCGCAACGGATCTCGTCCGCCCAGGCAGGCTTCGCCGCGGCGATCTCCGGATGCAGGGCGATGAGCTCGTCATCGCAAGGCGCAGGTGAGATAGTGGTCATGGTCATTTCGGCTCCAATGTTGTGTGACCTTGCCCCTGTTCCGAGTTGCCGCTCGGGCGGGGGCACTTTCATGACGGCGGGCGCCGCCACGCTCTACGCGAGTTCAGACATCCGCCTCGCCAGTTCTTCGTCCCGCCCGGCGGTGTGCTGGTAACGCATCGCCGCCGCGACCGTGGAGTGTCCCAGACGCGTCTGCAACTCCTTGAGCGTCGCACCAGCTACCGCTGCCCTCGTCGCCCCGTAGTGGCGTAGCCCGTGGAGGGGAAGGTCCGGCCGCTTCGCAGCCCTCCGCGCCGCATCCCAATGCCGATAGAACGTCGAGTACGCGAGATGCGTGCGACCGTCCGCCGCGGGGAACAAGAGTGAATCCGGGAACCTCGTGACGTGATCCTTCAGGTGACCGATGACAACGCCGTTCACGTGCGGCGGCAGAACGATCGACCTGACACCCGCCTCAGACTTCGTCGGGCCGACAACGAAACCCTGACCCGTCACATGGGTGACGCCTCTCGAGACGTTGACGACGATCGTCGTCCCATCACCGTCACCGACGACTTCGATGTCCTTTCGTCGAAGCTCCGTCAGCTCCCCGAACCTCACGCCCGTCCACGCCGCCAGCATGATCGCCGCCTTGAGGTTCTCGGGCATCGCATCGGCCATCTTCTGCAAGTCAGCAGCGACCGGGGGAGTCGTCTTCTTTCCGGTCGACGCCGACGCCGCCCCCCGAATCTGACACGGGTTCGATTTGATCCGCCCATCCGCCACGGCCGTCGCGAGGATCGACTTCAACAGCTCATAGGCACGGGCGGCCTGAGTCTTCGTCCCAGCCGAGATGAGTGCCGAATACCAACTGCGAACATCCTCCGAGGCAATCGCAGACAGACGAGCGCCCGCAAACTGGCCGAGGGGTCCTCTCACGAGCCGGCGGTACTCCGTCGCGGTACGTGGGCGCAGGTGCTCGCCGAAGCGGTTCGTGCGCGTGCTGATCCACGTCTCCGCATAGTCGGCGAACGTCTCAGTGCGCCCCAGGCGAGCCTGCTCAATTGCCCGGGTCTCCTGGGAGGACCATGATTCGGCGAGGATGTTTGCCTGTTGCGTCGCCAGCCATCCGCGCGCGTCCGTCATGGTGTCGAACGTGTGAGGCGCGAAGTGACGGACTCCGTCCGGCCCGACGTAAGACGCCTGGTACCGACCCGAGTCACGGCGGCGAATCGCGCCGAAGGACTCGCGCCGCTTCCGCTTCTTGGCAGCCACCGGCTCTCCTTGGGCAATATCGGGCAATATCTCGTGGACTTTCGTGTCCACTTCTGTCTGCCAGTGACGTTAACACTGGGTCCCGACATTCCGCAAGAAATCAAGGGTTTTCGGCGCGATCACGGGCCAATCGCCCAGTTGCGTGGATACAGTTTCGATCCCAGTATCGCGCACAAGAACAACCCCGGTCAGCCGGGGTTTTTTTGTGCCCGAATGCGGGCCGTGCAACATGCGGGTTCGACGCTGGAAACGCAGAGAGGCGGGACGCGGCACTGCGACCCGCCTCTCCATAGCTCGCATCAGCTATCGAAAGTGGAACTCGATGACCCCCAGGCCATCACGATCACGATAGGGCCTCGCGCTGCCAGGAGGCAACGAAAAAGGCGGGACGTTTGCATCTGACGTCCCGCCTTGCGCAGGTCGTCTCGGGAGACGGCTCTGCGATGTGATGGTCCCCAGACCGTTCACCCTCTCACCGTAGCCACGTGCCATCGCCCAGCGACGCAGGTCGCTCGGCGTGCCGTACCCCTTCTCGGCGCGCTTTCTTGGCGCCGTCTTGGAGCGATGCCGACATCATCGGAGAGTGCCTGACCTGCGCGACCTGCCCGATCAGCTTCCCCCGCCGGCTGCACAGTCGCGCGTACCCGAGCCGACCCTGATCTTCTGGGTCACGAAGGCCACGTCGACCGCTCTGGGTGAAGCCGTCTCCGACTACTCCATTCGCATCATGGCTCCCGAGCTCGCGGTTCTTCTCGGCTTCGCCTTCTTCGTCGGCGCCGTCGGCTTCCAGCTCACGCGCCGGCGATACGGCCCAACCGCGTACTGGATGGCCGTCGCCGCCGTCGGTGTGTTCGGCACGATGGCCGCGGATGTGATGCATGTCGCCCTGGGCGTGCCGTACATCCTCACCGCGGCGATCGGCGCGGCCGGCCTGGCGGTCGTCTTCGCGGCGTGGCGCCGCACGGAGGGGACCGTGTCCGTGCACGCGATCACAACGACACGCCGTGAGCTCTTCTACTGGGCCGCCGTCGTCGGAACCTTTGCGCTCGGCACCGCCGTCGGAGACCTGACGGCGGTGGGCCTCGGCATCGGGTACGTCGGCTCCATCGCCCTGTTCACGCTGGCGATCGCAGCGATCGCCGCGGGTTTCCGGTGGGCCCACTGGCCCGCGGTGCCGGCGTTCTGGGCCGCGTACGTCCTCACACGACCGTGTGGGGCCTCCGTCGCCGACGCCCTCGCGAAGCCGGCCGCCGACGGCGGCGCGGGCATCGGATCCGGCTGGGTGGCGCTTGCTCTGGCCCTTCTGATGGTCGTTCTCGTGGCGATGATGGGGCGGCGTGCGGCGACCCTCGCACCCGCCGCAGCCTGAGCGTTAGGCTCGCCGCATGGCCCACCTCGTGCTCACCGTCGTCGGCGACGATCGTGCCGGACTCGTCAGCGCTCTCGCCCGCACCATCGCCGATCACGGCGGCAACTGGGAGCAGAGCGAACTCGCCGAGCTGGCCGGCGCGTTCGCGGGCATCGTGCTCGTCGCGGTGCCCGACGACCAGCAGCGAGCCCTCGCTGCCGCTCTCGGCAGTCTCGACGGACTGTTGCGCGTGACGACGCACGACGCGCCGGCCGCGGCATCCGCCGACGCGCCTCACACCGTCTCGTTCACCGTCCTGGGCAACGACCGCCCGGGCATCGTCCGCGACGTCACCGCCGCCATCGCCGCGCACGCGCTCAGCATCGACACGTTCCGCAGCCGCACCCTCGACGCACCCATGTCCGGGGGCACACTGTTCGAGGCGACCGTCACCGTCAGCCTGCCGGCCGCAGCGGATGCCGAGACACTCACCTCGGCACTCGAAGCCCTCGCGGGGGAGATCCAGGTCGATCTCACCGTCGCCTGAGCCGAGAGGGCATCTCCGTGAGCGGTCGTCAGTGCAACGCGAGCGGGATGACGGCGAGCGCGACCGTGAGGGGGGCGACGACGAGACCCAGGAGAATGTAGCGCTTCCAGGGCACATCAACCCCGACAGCGTGCAGACGCTCGTGCCACAGAAGTGTGGCCAGCGAGGCCCACGGGGTGATCAAAGGTCCCGCGTTGACGCCGATGAGCAGAGCGGCGAGGCGCACCGGGGAGCCGGCCGCCGACTCCAGGGCGAGATAGGCCGGCAGGTTGTTGACGACATTCGCTCCCAGCATGCCGACGCCCGCGACTTGCCAGAGGGAAAGGAGATCTTCACCCGAGCCGGTCGCCGCGGCCAGGAGCAGTCCCGAGCCGAGGGCCTCCGCCGCACCGACGGCGAGGAACAGCCCCGAGGCGAAAACAACCAGCTGCCACGGCACGAGCTCCCAGCGCAGGGCGGTCGGCGAGCGCCACGCGAAGACGATCGTGAGCACGACGGCGGCGCCCAATGCCGGCATCCACGGTGCAATGCCGATGACCAGCAGCGGCATCATGACGACGAGGACGACGGCCGAGATCCGCAGGAGCACGGGGTCGGACACCCGGGGCGGACGGGCGGGTGTGAAACGACCCCGCAGATCGCGCCGGTTCGTAAGCCACAGCAGGATCACCGTGACAACGGTTGCGATGATCGCCGACGGTCCCAGCAGACCGAGGAAGCCGAGCGCGTCGAGGTCGCCGAGACGATGGGCGGCGAGCAGGTTGGTGAGGTTGGACACCGGCAGGAACAGCGACGCGGTGTTGGCCAGCCACACCGTCGCGAACGCGAAGGGCATCGGCGACAGGCCGTTGGCGCGCGCGACGGCGACGACCACCGGTGTCAGCAGGACGGCGGTGGTGTCCAGCGACAGGAAGGCGGTCACGACGGCGGCGAACGCGACCACCATGAGCCACAGCACGATCACCCGGCCGCGCGAGAGGCGCGCCAGGCGCGCTGCGGCGGCGTCGAACACACCGGCGCGCGCCGCGAGCTCCGCGACGATCGTCACGGCGACGACGAACAGAAGGATCGGCCACACGCGGTCGCCGATCTCCAGCGCCGCGTCCACCGGCAGAACTCCGAACACGACGGCTGCGCCGCCCAGGAGCAGCAGCACCGCTCCGATCACGGCAAGCATCACGGCATCCATCATGGACCCTCATCGACCAGTCCCGGGCGGCGATAGACTGCACACATGGAACTGAGCCGGATCACCGCCTTCGCGACCGGCGCGCGCACGCCCGGCGTACGAACGATCTGGGCCTGAGCGGGCGGGGCGCACGGCGCCCGAAGCTGAGCATCCCATCCGATCCCTCTCCTGGAGACCCTCCCTTGACCGATGTCTCACCCGCGGCGGACGTGACCTATCCCGCCGACGGCTTCGCCCTGTTCCCCGACCGTTCCGTCGTCGCTCTGCGCGTCAACGGCGACCTGAAGGACCTCTCCACCGTCGTCACGGCCGATGACGCGGTCGAGCCCGTGCTGGTCGACAGCGCCGACGGTCTGTCGATCCTGCGCCACTCGACCGCGCACGTCATGGCCCAGGCCGTGCAGCGCATCAAGCCGCAGTCGAACCTCGGCATCGGCCCGCCGATCACCGACGGCTTCTACTTCGACTTCGGCAACGTCGACCCGTTCACGCCCGAAGACCTGAAGGCCATCAAGAAGGAGATGGAGCGCATCGTCCGCGAGAACCAGCGCTTCGTCCGCCGCGTCGTCGACGAGACCGAGGCACGCGAGCTCATGGCCGGCGAGCCGTTCAAGCTCGAGCTCATCTCGCTCGCCGGTGGTCCGGGCTCGGGGGCCAACGCCGCCGAGGGCGCCTCCGCAGAGATCGGCGCCGGCGAGCTCACGGTCTACGAGAACGTGAACCGCGAGGGCGAGGTGGTCTGGCGCGACCTCTGCCGCGGGCCCCACGTTCCCGGCACCCGCTACGTCGCGAACGGATGGGACCTCACCCGAGTGGCCGGCGCGTACTGGCGCGGCAGCGAGAAGAACCCGCAGCTGCAGCGCATCTACGGCACCGCGTGGCCCACCAAGGACGAGCTGCGCGCCTACCAGCAGCGCCTCGAGGAGGCCGCCAAGCGCGACCACCGCAAGCTGGGCAAGGAACTCGATCTCTTCTCGTTCCCCGACGAGATCGGCCCCGGCCTCAGCGTGTTCCACCCCAAGGGCGGCATCATCCGCTACGAGATCGAGCGCTACATGCGCGAGCGCCTGCTCGCCAGCGGCTACGAGGTCGTGAACACCCCGCACATCACCAAGGGCGACCTGTTCATGACCAGCGGTCACCTGCAGTGGTACGCCGACGGCATGTACCCGCCCATGGTGCTCGACGAGGTCGTGGATGCCGACGGTCACGTCAGCCGCGAGGGCCAGGAGTACTACCTGAAGCCCATGAACTGCCCGTTCCACAACCTCATCTTCCGTTCGCGCGGACGCTCCTACCGTGAGCTGCCGCTGCGCCTGAGCGAGTTCGGATCCGTCTACCGCTACGAGAAGAGCGGCACCCTCTCCGGCCTCACGCGCGTGCGCGGGATGACCCAGGACGACACCCACATCTACGTCACGGCCGACCAGGTCAAGGGCGAGCTCACCCACAGCCTCGACTTCGTGCTGCAGACGCTGCGCGACTACGGCCTCAACGACTTCTACCTCGAGCTCTCGACGAAGGAAGACGGCAACCCGAAGTTCATCGGGGCCGACGAGCTCTGGACCGAGGCGACCGAGACGCTGCGCGAGGTGGCCGAGGCCTCCGGTCTCGAACTCGTGCCCGACCCGGGCGGCGCGGCCTTCTACGGACCGAAGATCTCGGTGCAGGCGCGCGACGCGATCGGGCGCACCTGGCAGATGTCGACCATCCAGCTCGACTTCAACCAGCCCGAGCGCTTCGAGCTCGAGTACACCGGCCCCGACGGCGAGAAGCACCGCCCGGTGATGATCCACCGCGCACTGTTCGGCTCGGTCGAGCGGTTCTTCGCGATCCTGCTGGAGCACTACGCCGGGGCCTTCCCCGTGTGGCTCGCACCCGTGCAGGTCGTCGGCATCCCCGTCGCGGACGACTTCGCGCCCTACCTCGACGAGATCGTCGCGCGGCTGCGCGCCGCCGGCGTGCGGGCCGAGGTGGACCACTCCGACGATCGGATGCCGAAGAAGATCCGCACCCACACCACGCAGAAGGTGCCGCTGCAGCTCATCGCGGGGGAGCAGGACCGCTCCGGTGGCACCGTCTCGTTCCGCTTCCGCGACGGGTCGCAGACCAACGGCATTCCGGTGGATGAGGCGATCGACAAGATCGTCGCCGCGATCTCGGGCAAACTGCTCGTCAACACTGCGGAGGACCTGGCGTGAGCGCGGGGGACGCCGACGGTGATGCCCGCCTCGAGGAGGCGAGCGCTTTCGCCGGCGTCCCCGACGGCTTCCAGCGGCTCTGGACGCCGCATCGCATGGCCTACATCAACACCGGTGCCGACGCCCTGCGCGGCTCGGGCTGCCCGTTCTGCGCCGCGCCGCAGAAGTCGGATGCCGACGGCCTCATCGTCCACCGCGGCATCACCTCGTACGTCCTGCTCAACCTGTTCCCGTACAACTCGGGTCACATGCTGGTGTGCCCGTACCGCCACATCGCGACGTACGACCAGGCGACCCCCGAAGAGGTTGCCGAGATCGGTGAGCTGACCCAGGTCGGCATGCGGGTGCTGCGCGCCGTGTCGCGCTGCGACGGCTTCAACATCGGGATGAACCAGGGGGCGGTCGCGGGCGCGGGCGTCGACGAGCACCTGCACCAGCACATCGTTCCGCGGTGGAGCTCGGATGCGAACTTCTTCCCGATCATCGCCCGCACCAAGGCGCTGCCTCAGCTTCTCGGCGAGGTTCGCGAGGCCGTCGCGGCGGCCTGGCCGGCGTGAGAGCGGGCGGTCCCGACGACGGCGCGGAGCCGTTCGCGGTCGACGCCAGCAGATTGAGCGCGCTCCCGGCATCCACTGCCGAGCTGTGCGGCGACATCACCGCCTTCGACGCCCGCCGCGCCGAGGCAGAGACGAGCGAGCGTCAGGACCCGCTGTACTGGGTGGATCTCGAGGTGGCCCGAGGGTGGGTGCTCATCGGCGACAACGGGCAGGGCGATGAGTGGTGGCTCGGGCCGCACGGCGACGTGTGGTTCTTCGATCACACCGACGGCGAGCGTGCCGTGTCGCGCTTCACGCCGATGCACGTCTCGATCACGGAGTGGCTGATGGTGGGGCACGTGCTGCACGCGCTCGAGCAGATCGACGAGCCGGCCGCTCGTGACCACGACCGCATCCGTGCCGCGCTCGACGCGATCTCGCCCGAGCTCAGTGTGCGCTGGCCGTACGAGCTGTTCTGACCGGGCGCGGCGTTTCGACTCGCTGCGCTCGCTCAACGACCGGAGTGGAGACACCCGCCGGTCGTTGAGCGAGGCGCGCAGCGCCGCGTCGAAACGCCGCCGCGTCGAAACGCCGAACCTCAGCGCACCCGCGTGACGGGGAACTGCAGCCGCGGGTGGGCGTAGAACTCCTGCGCCTCGACAAGCTGCAGCTCGCGCTGCCCGGAATCGAACGTCGTCTGCAGCAGGTCGTAGACGCTCGAGACGGTCTTCGCCAGCGCGTCGGCGGCGTCACCGCTCGCACGATAGTGGGCCGTGAACAACGCCGCCGTGACATCGCCCGACCCGTTCGCCTTCATCGGGATGCGGGGCGTCTGCACGATCCACGCACCATCGTCGGTGACGGCCAGCATCTCGATGGTGCCCTCCGGTGCGTCCGGGCGCTCGACCGAGGTGACGAGCACGGTGCGCGGGCCCATCGCACGCGCGGCATCCGCCGACGAGAGCGTGGAGTCGAGATCAGCGGGATCCGTCTCGGTGAGAAAACCCAGTTCGAACTGGTTCGGCGTGATGATGTCGGCCGCGGGGACGACGCGATCGCGCAGCAGGATCGGGATGGCCGGCGCCACGAAGCAACCGCTCTTGGCATTGCCCATCACCGGGTCACAGGCATAGATCGCCGCGGGGTTGGCCGCTTTGACGCGGGCGACGGCATCGAGGATCACATCGGCGATTCCTTCCCCGCCCTGGTAGCCGCTGAGGACGACGTCGATCTCACCGAAGACACCGCGCTCCTCGATACCCGTGATGACGTCGCGCACATCGACGGGCGCGATGAGCGGACCGCGCCACGCGCCGTAGCCGGTGTGGTTGGAGAAGTTGACCGTGTACACGGGCAGCACCTCGACACCGATGCGCTGCAGCGGAAACACCGCGGCGGAGTTGCCGACGTGACCGTACGCGACGGCGGACTGGATGGAGAGGATCTTCATCGGGCGATCATCCTGCTTTCGAGGTCGCGGCCGCCGCGGGGATCGCCGCGGCCAGGTCAGAGGCCAGACGCTCGAGCTCGGCGTCGGACAGGTCGTGGACGGTGACTCGCAGGTGGCGCGCAGCGCGCTCGTTGTCGAGCACGAACTCGTCGCCGGGACGTGCGAGCCAGCCGCGACGCATGAGCTGCTCGGATGCCGCGCGCGCCGGCACCGGCAGCGGAACCCACAGGCTCAGGCCGTCGCCGGCGACCACCGGAACGCCTGCCGCGGTGAACGCCGCGGCGGCCGTCCGGTTGCGCGCAGCGTAGTGCGCGGCCGCCGCAGCCACCGCCGCGACGGCGTCCGGATCGGTGAGCTGTTCGAGCGCGACGCGCTGGAGCAGGTGGCTGACCCACGTCGCCCCGGGGTTGAGGCGCTCCGCCAGCCGCTCGGCCGTGTCGGGATCGGAGGCGACCACGGCGAGACACATGTCGGGCCCCAGGAACTTCGACACCGACCGGATGAGCGCCCAGCGCCGATGCGATGCGGGGATCACGGAGTGAAAGGGCTGCGCCGACAAGAGCGAGAAGTGATCGTCTTCGATGACGAGGACGTACGGATGATCGGCCAGAAGTGCTCGCAGGGCCGCGGCCCGTTCGGCGCTCAGACTCGCCCCTGTGGGATTCTGGGCGCGAGGGGTGAGCAGCACGGCGCGCACTCCGGCATCCAGCGCCGCCTGCAGCCCGGCGACGGTCATGCCCTCATCGTCGACGGGCACGGCGATGGGCCGGTACCCGCCGAGGCGGACCGTGTTCAGGCTCGCGAGGAAGCACGGATCTTCGAGGGCCACGGCGTCGTCGCGCGTGAGCGTCAGCGCGAGCAGGCGCTCGATCGCGTCGGACGCACCTCCGGTGATCGTCAGCCGCAGCGCACGGTCGTCTCCGACGGCGGTGCGCATCCACTCCTCGGCCCAGGCGGCCAGGTCGCGGTCGATGACGGGCTCCCCGTACAGCACCGGGCGACCCGCGATGCGGCTGAGCGCCGGCCGCAGATCGGGGATGAGTGCCGGGTCAGGGTTCCCTGCCGCGAGGTCGCGCAGCACCGTGCCGTGAGCGAAACCCTCCTGGGCCAGGGGAGCGCGTTCGACGACACGCGTACCGGCGCGACCGCGCGCTTCCACGAGCCCGGCCTGCGTCAGCAGCCGGTAGGCGGACACGACGGTGTTGCGATTCACGCCCAGATCGTCGGCCAGGTTTCGCACCGGGGGCAGTGCGGCGCCCGGCGCCAACTCGCCACGCTCGATTCTCTGTCGCACGCTGTCCGCGATATGGGTCGCGGTGGACCCGACGATGCGCGGCGCCGCGGAGGCATCAGGGGCGGCGTTCACGTCCATCAGTCTATGTGACAGAACATGCTACGTTTTGGCCTAGGCCAATGTCCGCACCGCCCTCCGCGGCGATGACCGACATCCACACCCGAAGGAGAACGCCCGTGTCCACTCCCCTCACCGGATCATCGCGCGTCAAGCGCGGCCTCGCCGAGATGCTCAAGGGCGGCGTCATCATGGACGTCGTCACGCCCGACCAGGCGAAGATCGCCGAGGATGCCGGGGCCGTCGCCGTCATGGCCCTCGAGCGCGTGCCCGCCGATATCCGCGCCCAGGGGGGAGTGTCGCGGATGAGCGATCCGGACATGATCGACGGCATCATCGAGGCCGTGTCGATCCCCGTCATGGCGAAGGCCCGCATCGGGCACTTCGTCGAGGCGCAGGTGCTCCAGGAACTCGGCGTCGACTACATCGACGAGTCTGAGGTGCTCTCACCCGCGGACTACGTGAACCACATCGACAAGTGGAACTTCACCGTCCCGTTCGTCTGCGGGGCGACCAACCTCGGCGAGGCGCTGCGGCGCATCACCGAGGGCGCGGCGATGATCCGCTCCAAGGGCGAGGCGGGCACCGGCGATGTGTCGGAGGCCATGAAGCACATCCGCAAGATCCGCGGCGAGATCGCCGCGCTCGGTGCGCTGTCTCGCGACGAGCTGTATGTCGCCGCCAAGGAGCTCCAGGCCCCCTACGAGCTGGTCGCCGAGATCGCCGAGACCGGAACGCTCCCGGTCGTCCTGTTCGTCGCCGGCGGGGTCGCCACACCCGCCGACGCCGCGATGATGATGCAGCTGGGCGCCGACGGCGTGTTCGTCGGCTCCGGCATCTTCAAGAGCGGCGACCCGGCGGCCCGCGCCGCCGCGATCGTGAAGGCGACCACGTTCTTCGACGACCCGAAGGTCATCGCCGACGTCTCGCGCGGCCTCGGCGAGGCCATGGTCGGCATCAACGTCGCCGACCTGCCGGCCCCGCACCGGCTCGCCGAGCGCGGATGGTGACGTCCGGGATGCCGCGCGTCGGGGTCCTCGCCCTCCAGGGAGACGTTCGCGAGCACGTCCGGAGCCTGGAGGCGCTGGGCGCGGAGGCCGTCGCGGTGCGCCGGCCCGCCGAGCTGGCCACCGTCTCCGGCCTGGTCATCCCGGGGGGCGAGTCCAGCGTGATCGACAAGCTGGCGCGCACGTTCGGCCTGCAGCAGCCGATCCGCGCTGCGATCGCCGATGGGATGCCGGTGTACGGCACGTGTGCAGGGCTCATCCTGCTGGCGGACCGCATCGCCGATGGTATCCGTGGACAGGAGAGCGTCGGCGGGCTCGACATCACCGTGCAGCGAAACGCCTTCGGCTCACAGATCGACTCGTTCGAAACGCAGCTCGAGGTCGCCGGATTCGACACCCCCGTGTCGGCGACGTTCATCCGAGCGCCGCGGGTGGTGCAGACCGGACCGGAGGTCGACGTGCTGGCCTCGCTGCCGGACGGCGCGATCGTCGCCGTGCGCCAGGGTGCACTGCTCGGCACCGCCTTTCATCCCGAGATGGCGGGGGAGACGCGGTTCCACCAGCTGTTACTCGACCTCATCGCCGCGCGCGCGAGCTGAGCGGGTGCCGCGATGTCGGTGCGGCGGGCTAGCGTGGCGACATGACCACCTGGGTGGCGCTCCTTCGCGGAGTCAACGTCAACGGCATCACCATCCGCGGCGCCGATCTCGCCGACCTGATGCGCGCGCTCGGCTTCGGCGAGGTGAAGACGATGCTGGCCAGCGGCAACGTGCGCTTCACCGCCGACGTCGACGTGTCGGACCGCGCGAAGCTGAAGAAGCGGATCGAAGACGCCCTGCGCGAACGATTCGACTATGACGCCTGGATCGTTCTCGTCACCCTGGCCGAGCTGGACGCGACCGTCTCGACGTTCCCCTTCGACGCCGACGACGACGCCCGCCAGCCCTACGTCGTCTTCTGCAGCGAGATGGCGGTGCGCGACGCGCTGGCGGACGCCGCAGCCTCCTTCGACCCGCGGGAGGATCCGACGCAACCGGGGTTCGGCGTCGTCTACTGGAGCCCGCCGAAGGGGCGCACCCTCGACACCGCATTCGGAAAGCTGCTCGGACGCGCCGAGTACAAGCCGACGACCACGACACGAAACCTCCGCACGCTCGTCAAGATCCTCCGCTGAGAAGCAGCGGTGTCGCCTGAGTAAACTGGAGATCATGTCCGGACACTCCAAATGGGCCACGACCAAGCACAAGAAGGCGGTCATCGACTCCCGCCGCGCGAAGTCGTGGGCGAAGCTCATCAAGAACATCGAAGTCGCCGCCAAGCTCGGCGGCCCGGACCTGCAGGGAAACCCGACCCTGTTCGACGCGGTCCTCAAGGCCAAGAAGACTTCGGTCCCGAAGGACAACATCGACCGCGCCATCAAGCGCGGTGCCGGTATCGGCGGCGAGTCGGTCGAGTACTCGTCCATCATGTACGAGGGATACGGCCCCAACGGCGTCGCCCTCATGATCGAGTGTCTGACCGACAACAAGAACCGCGCCGCCGCCGAGGTGCGCACCGCCCTCAGCCGCAACGGCGGAACCCTCGCCGACCCGGGATCGGTCGCCTACAACTTCTCCCGCAAGGGCGTCATCGTCGTCTCCGAAGACAACGCGAGCGAGGACGACATCATGCTCGCTGCCCTTGAGGCCGGCGCCGAGGAGATCGAGCCGCACGCGCAGGGCTTCGAAGTCATCACCGAGGCATCCGACCTCGTCGCCGTGCGCTCCGCGCTGACCGAGGCCGGCATCGAGTACGAGTCGGCCGACGTCGAGTTCGTGCCGAACCTCAAGGTCGAGATCGACGCCGAAACGGCCCGCAAGATCTTCCGCCTGATCGACGCGCTCGAAGACAGCGACGACGTGCAGAACGTCTTCAGCAACTTCGACTTGAGCGCCGAGGTGCAGGCCGAACTCGAAGACGACGAGTAAGCCGCGCGTCGAATCGCCGCGTCCGGGCCGCGGCGCTTAGCGTGGGGGAGTGGCATCCGCTCTGCGCGTCCTCGGCATCGACCCGGGCCTGACCCGGTGCGGCGTCGGCGTCGTCGACGTGCGCCCCGACCGGTCGGCGGCACTCGTCCACGTGGGCGTGGTCCGCTCGGGCGCCGAGCTTCCCGTCGCCGAACGTCTCGCCCTCATCGCGCGGGGGCTGCGGGAGGTGCTCGCGACACACCGCCCGGACGTGGTCGCCGTCGAGCGGGTGTTCGCCCAGCAGAACCGCAGCACGGTGATGGGCACCGCGCAGGCCAGCGGCATCGCGCTGCTCCTCGCCGCCGAACACGGCCTGCCCGCCGCCACGCACACCCCCTCCGAGGTCAAGGCGGCGATCACCGGCTACGGCTCCGCCGACAAGCGGCAGGTGCAGACGATGGTCGCGCGCGTGCTGCGCCTGGATGCCCTGCCGCAGCCGGCCGACGCCGCCGATGCCCTCGCCATCGCCCTCTGCCACGGGTGGCGCCGCGACGCCTCCGCGGGCAGCGCCGTCTCGGGCACCCTCACCCCGGCCCAACGGGCGTGGGCGGATGCCGAGAAGAAGGCGGCGCGACACTGACGGCTCCTCGGGCGGCACGCGTGTCGATCGAACAAAAATGCGAACGCATGTCTAGGGTGGTGCCATGATCTCCTCGCTGCGCGGCCGTGTGCTGCATCTGGACGCCGAGTCGGCGATCGTCGAGGTCGGAGGCGTGGGCTTCAGCGTGTCGGTGCCCGCCGCCCTGGCCCGCTCGCTCCACGTCGGCGACGAGACGACGCTGCACACCGCACTCATCGTGCGGGAGGACGCCCTGTCGCTGTTCGGCTTCGCCGACCGCGAAGAACTCACCGTCTTCCATCACTTGCTCAGCGTGTCGGGCGTGGGCCCGAAGTCCGCCCTCGGCGTGCTGTCATCGCTCAGCGTCGATCAGATCGCGCACGCCGTCGCCGACGAGGACGACGCCCCCTTCCGGCGCGTTTCCGGGATCGGCCCCAAGACCGCCAAGCTCATCGTGGTGCAGCTCGCGGGCAAGCTCCACGTGACCGGAGCAGCGAATCGAGCGGCCGCCGGGCCCGCCTCCGGCGACATCGCCGGTCAGGTCGTCGCTGCGCTCACCGCCCTCGGGTGGAACGAGCGCACCAGCGTCGAGGCTGTGACGCTGGTGCTGGATGCCGCGACCGACGCCGATAGCCGGTCGGTGCCGGTGCTGTTGAAGCTCGCCCTCGCCCAGCTGGGGCCCGCCCGTCCGGAGCGCGCCGGTGTCTGAGCCGCACGATCCCGCCCTGGCGCAAGACGAGACCGAGCTCGCTGTCGAGGGCGCGCTGCGACCGGCATCCCTCGCCGAGTTCGTCGGCCAGCAGAAGGTGCGCGGACAGCTCCAGCTGCTGCTCGATGCGGCGCGCATCCAACAGCGTCCGCCGGATCACATCCTGCTGTCCGGGCCGCCCGGGCTCGGAAAGACGACTCTCGCGATGATCGTGGCGCACGAGAGCGAGCGCCCCCTGCGTCTGTCGAGCGGACCGGCCATCCAGCATGCGGGCGATCTCGCCGCGCTGCTGTCGAGCCTGGTGCCCGGTGAGGTGCTCTTCATCGACGAGATCCACCGGATGGCGCGTTCCGCAGAGGAGATGCTGTATCTCGCCATGGAGGATTTCCGCATCGACATCATGGTGGGAAAGGGAGCCGGAGCCACCAGCATCCCGCTCGATCTGGCGCCGTTCACCCTCGTGGGCGCGACCACCAGGTCGGGTCTGCTGCCCAACCCGCTGCGCGATCGCTTCGGATTCACCGCTCACCTGGAGTATTACGAACCCGACGAGCTGGAACAGGTGATCTCGCGCTCGGCAACCGTGCTCGGCGTCGATCTGCCCCGCACGGCCCGCGCCGAGATCGCCCGACGCTCCCGCGGCACACCCCGCATCGCGAACCGCCTCCTGCGGCGGGTGCGCGACTACGTCATCGTGCACGGATCCCGTGCATCGTCGGCGACGGATGCGCACGTCGCGGCTGCGTTGGAGCTCTACGACGTCGACGCGATCGGACTTGATCGCCTCGACCGCGCGGTGCTGGACGCCGTCGTCCGTCGTTTCCGCGGGGGACCGGTCGGTCTCAGCACGCTCGCGGTGACGGTCGGCGAGGAAGCTGAGACGATCGAATCGGTCGTCGAGCCCTATCTCGTGCGCATCGGCTTTCTCGGGCGCACGCCGCGGGGACGGGTGGCCACGCCCGAGGCCTACGCGCACCTGCGCGTGCCCAGGCCGGACGGGGCGCTCAGATTCGATGACCTATAATCACTGAAGGCTTCCTGCCGCCCTCTTCAGCGTCGATCCGGCGCACTCCCGAAAGGTGTATCCGCATGGATTGGATTCTGCTCGTCGCGATGGTGGCGCTGCTCGGCTTCATGTTCTGGAGCTCCCGCAAGCGCGCCGCCAAGATGAAGGCGGAGCAGGAAGCCAAGGCGCGAGCGATGCTCCCCGGCGTCAAGGTCCTGCTGCAGGGCGGCCTGTACGGCGTGCTCGTCTCCTACGACGGTGAGGACCTGTCGAAGGCGGCGACCGTCGAGCTCGCGCCGGGCGTCGCGGTCGAGGTCCACAGCCAGGCCATCCTGCGCGTCGTCGACGAGGAAGACGGCACCGTCACCGAGGACGAGTTCATCGAAGCCGAGGCCGACCAGGCCGAGTACGAGGGCGACGTCGCGAACGGCATCATCTCGTCGGTGAGCGACGACCGCGCCGCCGCGGCCGGCGAGCAGAAGGCCGAGCCCGGCGACGCCAAGCCGCACGCCTGACCTCGCTCCACGTTTTCGAAGAAAGCTGACCCTCCGTGGCCACACCCACCCCGGTGCGCCGTGCCTGGCGCGCACTGACCGGACTCCTCGTCATCACGGCACTGCTGTTCGGAGTGAATGCCCTCGGCGTCTACGTCTTCGGCAAGAGCTCCTGGACGCCTGAGCTCGCGCTCGACCTGCAGGGCGGCACCCAGATCATCCTCGAGGCGAAGACGCCCGACGGCGCCGCACCGACGACCGACCAGATGAACCAGGCCGCGGCCATCATCCGTCAGCGCGTCGATGCGTCGGGTGTCGGCGAAGCCGACATCACGACCCAGGCCGGCAACCAGATCGTGGTTCAGATCCCGGGGCAGGCCGATGAGGAGACGCGCAAGCGCATCGAGTCATCCGCACAGATGCAGCTGCGAGCCGTGCTCGCCACGACAGCGGCGAGCACGTCGTTCGTCGGCCAGGACGGCAACTCCACGCCGTACCCGACGCCCGACCCGTCTCTGGCCGCCACACCCACGGCGTCGCCCACCAACGGCAGCGACCTCAGCTGGATCACCCCCGCGCTGCAAGCGAAGTTCCTCGCCTACGACTGCACCAACAAGGACAACGACCCGGCGAACAGCCCCGCAGATCAGCCGCTGATCGCGTGCGACCCGACGGGCACGGCAAAGTACCTTCTCGGTCCCGTCGAGCTCGACGGCTCGTCCATCAGCGATGCCACGAGCGGCATGAACACTCAGAACGGTCAGTGGGTCGTCAACATCGTGTTCGACGATCAGGGCACAAAGATCTTCGGCGAGGTCAGCCAGCGGCTCTACGCGTTCACCCAGGCGGGCAAGACCCCGCAGAACCAGTTCGCCTTCGTTCTGGACGGAGCGGTCATCTCGGCGCCGTCCATGAACGGTGTGATCCTCGACGGCAAGCCGCAGATCAGCGGCTCCTTCAACCAGGAGAGCGCCAAGACGCTGGCCGACCAGCTCAAGTACGGCGCCCTGCCGCTCAGCTTCGGCATCGTGAGCGACAACGCCATCTCGGCGACGCTGGGCTCACAGCAGCTGCAGATCGGCCTGATCGCCGGCCTGATCGGTCTGGCGCTCGTGGCGCTGTACTCGCTGATCGTGTACCGCGCGCTCGGTTTCGTCATCATCGCCTCTCTCGGCGTGATGGGTGTGCTCACCTACATCACACTGTGCATCCTGGCCTGGCGCATGGGCTTCCGCCTGTCGCTGGCCGGCGTCGCAGGTCTGATCGTCACGATCGGTTTCACCGCCGACTCGTTCATCGTGTACTTCGAGCGCATCCGCGATGAGCTGCGTGACGGCAAGTCGATCACGGGCGCCGTCGAAGACGGCTGGGGCCGAGCGAAGCGCACGATCTACATCTCGAAGTCGATCAACATCCTCGCGGCCGTCGTGCTGTACATCCTGGCGGACGCGACCGTGAAGGGATTCGCCTTCACCCTGGGTCTTACGACCTTGATCGACATCCTGATCTTCATCCTGTTCACCCATCCGGTTCTCCAACTGCTGGCGCGTACCCGCTTCTTCGGCGGAGGACACCCGCTCTCCGGGCTCGATCCCGATGCGCTCGGTGCCGTCTATCGAGGGCGCGCGCAATTCCGCACCCCAGTCCTGGACGGAGCGAAGGGCTCCGCTGCTCGACGTACGGGCCGTTCACGCGGTGAGGCGGAGCGCCGCCAGACGATCGCGGAGCGCAAGCAAGCGGAACTGGCCGCCAAGAACACCGGCAGACCGAACTCGGCGACGGAGGGAGACGACTGATGCGCTCTATGAACGAGTTCGGAAACGACCTCTACACGGGCAAGACCTCCTTCCCCTTCGTCGGACGTCGCCGACTGTGGTTCATCATCGCCGCAGCCCTGGTCATCGCGGCCGCCCTCGTGCCGCTGTTTCGGCCGATCCAGTTCTCGATCGAGTTCACCGGCGGGTCGCAGTTCACCGTGAACCAGGTCGCGAATCCCGATCAGACCGCCGCCACGGCGGCCGTGCAGTCCGTGGTTCCCGGTGCGACGACGAAGGTCACGACCATCGGTTCGGACGCGCTTCGCATCCAGACCGACCAGATGACCAACACGGAGACCCAGGCCGTCACCACCGCCTTGGCGCAGAAGTTCGCCGTGCAGGAGTCCGACGTCAGCTCGTCCTTCATCGGACCGAGCTGGGGTCAGGATGTCACCCGCCAGTCGCTGTGGGGGCTCGCGATCTTCCTCGCGCTCACGTTCGTGATCCTCGCCATCTACTTCCGCACCTGGAAGATGTCGGTCGCGGCGATCATCGGACTGATCGATGTTCTGGTCGTCACGGTCGGCGTCTACGCCCTCTTCGGCTTCGAGATCTCGCCCGCAGCCGTCATCGGCTTCCTCACGATCCTGTCGTACTCGCTGTACGACACGACGGTCGTCTTCGACAAGATCCGCGAGAATACCCGCGAAGACGGCGAGAAGTCGGGGCGCACTTTCGGCGAGTCGGTCAACCTCGCGGTGAACCAGACGCTGATCCGATCGATCAACACGACGGTGGTCGCCGCGCTTCCGACGGGAGCGATCCTGTTCATCGGAGCGCTGTGGCTCGGCGCGCAGACGCTGACCGACATCTCCCTGTCGATCTTCGTCGGAACGATCGTCGCCGCATACTCGACGCTGTTCGTCGCGGCGCCGCTGTACTCGCTGCTGCGTGAGAACGAGTCGGACCTCAAGGCGCGCGATGCGCGCGTTCTCGCTGCACGCGAGCGCGCCCGCGTCGACGCATGAGCAGGGCACGGTCCGGCCGGGCGTAGGATTGACGGATCATTCAAGGCGGAGGTGAGCGGATGGCCGAGACGGTTCCCACGTCTGCCGGAAACGTCGCGCCCCCGCCCAGTTCCACTCTGCGCCGCCTGGTGCCTCGCATCTTCTCGCGTGCGCCGTCACGCAACGGCGTCGAACAGCTGATCCGCACGGTCCGCACGCACCACCCGAAGGGTGACGTCGCGATCATCGAGCGCGCCTATCAGGTGGCGGCTCGGGCGCATGCCAGCCAGAAGCGGCAGAGCGGCGAGCCCTACATCACCCACCCGCTGGCCGTCGCGCAGATCCTCGCCGATCTCGGCCTCGGTCCGCGCGCCATCGCCGCCGCCCTCCTGCATGACACCGTCGAAGACACCGACTACCGTCTCGACGAGCTGACGGCGGATTTCGGCGACGAGGTCGCCATGCTCGTCGACGGCGTCACCAAGCTCGACAAGGTCAAGTACGGAGACGCCGCGCAGGCGGAGACCGTCCGCAAGATGATCGTCGCGATGTCCAAGGACATCCGGGTGCTGATCATCAAGCTGGCCGACCGGCTGCACAATGCACGCACCTGGGGCTTCGTGCCGCCGGAGAAGGCGACGAAGAAGGCGACCGAGACGCTCGAGATCTACGCGCCGCTGGCTCACCGGCTCGGCATCCAGGCGGTCAAGAGCGAGCTAGAGGATCTGTCCTTCGCCGTCCTGCACCCGAAGCTGTACGCCGAGATCGACAGCCTCGTGAAGCAGCGCACGCCTCAGCGCGAAGAGTACGTCCACAAGGTGATCGAGGCCGTCGAGGCCGACCTGCGTGACCTCCGCATCCGGGGGCGCGTCATGGGCCGGCCCAAGCAGCTGTACTCGGTCTACCAGAAGATGGTCGTGCGCGGCCGCGAGTTCGACGACATCTACGACCTCATCGGCATCCGCGTGCTCGTCGGGACCGTGCGCGACTGCTATGCCGTGCTGGGCTCGATCCATGCGCGGTGGACGCCGATTCCGGGTCGCTTCAAGGATTACATCGCCACCCCGAAGTTCAACCTCTACCAATCGCTGCACACGACCGTGATCGGCCCCGGCGGACGCACTGTCGAGATCCAGATCCGCACCAACGAGATGCACCAGCAGGCGGAGTACGGCGTCGCCGCGCACTGGAAGTACAAGGAGCGGATGGCGGGCGGGAAGTCCGACACGAAGGCCGTCGACACCGACATGGCCTGGATCGCGCACATCTCCGACTGGCAGGCGGAGACGGCCGATCCGGGGGAGTTCCTCGACTCGCTGCGCTTCGAGATCGGCGCGAAGGAGGTCTACGTCTTCACCCCGAAGGGGAGGGTCATCGGTCTTCCCGCGGGGGGCACACCGGTGGACTTCGCGTATGCGGTGCACACCGAAGTCGGTCACCGCACGATGGGCGCGAAGGTCAACGGTCGACTCGTGCCGCTGGAGTCGGAGCTGCATTCCGGCGATGTCGTCGAGGTCTTCACGTCGAAGAACCCGGATGCCGGGCCGAGCCAGGACTGGCTGAGCTTCGTCAAGAGCACGCGGGCGCGCAACAAGATCCGCGGATGGTTCACGAAGGAGCGCCGCGAAGAAGCGGTGGAGCAGGGTAAGGACGCCATCGCGCGGGCCATGCGCCGGCAGAACCTGCCGCTGCAGCGACTGATGAACCAGGACTCGTTCACCGAGGTCGCCCATCAGCTGCGCTACGAGGACGTCACGGCTCTGTACGCCGCCGTCGGCGAGGGGCACGTATCGACGCAGTCGGTGATCGAGAAGGTCACAGCGCTGGTCAGCTCTGAGGAGGACACCTCCACGGGCCCGATCGAGATCCCGCACATCGGACGCTCGAAGGCGCCCCGCGGCGGCGACTCTGGTGTCCTGGTGCGCGGCGCCCCCGACATCCTGGTCAAGCTCGCCAAGTGCTGCACGCCGGTGCCGGGCGACGACATCGTCGGGTTCGTCACGCGGGGCAGCGGCGTGTCGGTGCACCGCGCGGACTGTACGAACGTCCGGTCGCTGCAGGATGATCCGGACCGCATGATCGACGTGGCCTGGGCGCCGACGACCAAGAGCGTGTTCCTGGTTCACATCCAGGTCGAGGCACTCGATCGCTCCGGGCTGCTGAGCGACATCACGCGAGTGCTGAGCGAGCACCACGTCAACATCCTCTCGGCGTCGGTGCAGACCACCAACGACCGCCTCGCGCTCAGCCGCTACGTGTTCGAGATGGGCGACATCGTGCATCTCGACCGGGTACTCAACGCCGTCCGCCGCATCGACGCCGTGTACGACGTCTACCGGGTGACCTCTTCCTGAGCGCACGTGCGCAGCACGGCGATGGCCGCGCGCTTGTGGTGCAGCGGTGGGCCGTCGGCCAGGACCTGCGCGGCCGTCGAGGCAAGACCCGGAGACCAGCGGAGAACAGCGGCGATCTCCGCCGCCGTGTCGACGCCGCCGCACTGATCCCGCACGAGATCAGCGAGCGTCCGGGCCGGTGTGGTCACGGCGACACCCGAGATCGCCATCACGTCCTCGCCGCGCAGCGCGACGTCGCGATAGACCAGTCGGTTGTCGACCACGGAATGGATCCGCCGCGCTGAGAACCGCTGGACGTCATGGCGCACCGGCGGCTCCGCCAGCGCACCGTGCACCCAGGCCGCCGATCGTCGCGTCAGCGCGAGCGCTGCCGACATCAGCGGACGCAGCGATCCCGCGCGCAGTTCCCGTGTCTCCACGGCATCCGTCGGCATGTAGGCCTCGCCGACCTCGACGAGGTCGCCGTCCAATCGAGCCGCGCTCAGCTCAGCCGTCGACAGCCGATCTCCGGCGAAGTAGAGGAAGGGCCAGCCCATGAGGGCAGTCTCCCCGTCGCGCGCGGTGCGCGGACGGGGAGACGGCGATCTGTGGACAGATTCGGACGGGGCCCGGCCGGGGAGGACGTGTCCTCAGCCGCCGAGGGCCTTCAGCCAGCCCTTGCGTGCCTCGAGCGCCTCGGTGGCCTTCGCGATGGCTCCCGCATTCTTCGACGCCTTGGCCTTCTCCAGGTCGGCTTCCAGGCCGGCGATGGCATCACGCAGCTGCTGCGTCATGTCGTTCTGACGGGCCTTGGTCTCGGGGTTGTTGCTCTTCCAGTCGGCATCCTCACGCGCCTTGACGCCCTGCTCGATCTTGCGCAGCTCGTCGTCGAGCCCACGCTCGGCTTCGCGCGGGAAGATACGACCGATCTCGTCCCAGCGACGCTGAATGCCGGTCAGCAGCGTCCGGGCCTTCACCAGGTCCTTCTCCTGCGGCACGGCTGCAGCCTCAGCGAGCAGCGCGCGCTTTGCCTCGATCTTCTCTCGCGACGCCTCGGCATCCGCCTGCTCACGGTCGCTACGTGCGGCGTACAGCGCATCGCCGGCCGCCTTGAAGCGTGCCCACAGCGCGTCGTCGGCCTTCTTACCGGCGCGACCCGCGCTCTTCCACTCGTCCAGCAGCGTGCGGTAGGCGCCGATGCCGTCCTCGCCCTTGCTGGCGAGCGCCTCGGCGCGCTCGACGAGGCGTGCCTTCGCGTCGCGAGCGGCGCGGTGCTGTTCGTCCATGCCCGAGTAGAACTCGCGGCGGTGCTTGTCGAGTGTGGCGCGCGCATCGCGGAAACGCTTCCACAGCTGCTGACCCGTGCTCTTAGGCAGACGCGGCCCGGTGGCCTGGTGGGCCTGCCACTGTGCGAACAGCTCGCCGATCTCGGCGGTCGTCTGCTTCCACTGGATCGACTTGGGGTCGCGGGCGGCCAGGGCTTCGATCCGCTCGACGAGCGCCGTCCGCTCTGCGATGGCGGCGTCGATCGCCTCGCGCTGGGCCTGGGCTTCTTCCGCCGACGCCTCGCTGAGGGCGGCATCCAGCGCGCTCAGCCGCGCCTCCAGTGCGGCGAGGTCGCCCACGGCGGCGGCACCGACGACGCGCTCACGCACGGTCGCCAGCGTCGTGCGCAGGTCCGATGCCGATGCCCCACCGTTGCGGTGACGAACCTCGAGCAAAGTGACCTCACCGGCGAGATCGACGTACTTGCGCTCGAAATACGCGAGAGCCTCGGCGGGCGTGCCATCGGGGTACTGACCCACGACACGCCAGTCGTCGCCCTCGCGGACCGAGACGGTACCGTCGTCGTCCACGCGACCGAACGAATCGGGCGGAGACGCCGGAAGCGGGGCGACCGCGGCGCGTCGCGCGGGCGGGCGGGGAACCGGCATCGCCCGAGGCGCCGGAGTCGGAGCCGGCGCGGCCGGAGCCGGCGCGGCGTCCGCAGCCGTCGCCTCGTCGACGAGGGGCGCGGCCTCTTCGGCGGCAACGGTGGCGGTGTCCTCGACAGGGACCTGTTCGGCAGGCTCGTGGTCGGGCTGGGAAGGGGAGACGTCAGTCACGGATAGCACCTCGTCGCGGCGCACGCCGCATGGGGGTTCGGTCGGCATAAGCCTATACGGGCACGCCCGTCATCCGCGGAGCGCCCACCCCGGACGCTCGCCGAGGGCCAGGACGGTCAGGGAGCGGTCGTCGGCGTCGGGGTCGGGGCGGGGATCTCGGATGAGCCGGGCAGCTCGACCGGAGTCGGAGCGGGTGTGCCGGCGTCTGTCGGTGCGGGTGTGGGAGCGCCCGGACCCGCCGTGTAGTACGCGACCTGCCCGCCGACCACCGCGAGGATGAGGAGTCCTCCGGCGACGCCGGCGATGACGTTGTCGCGGCGCCGGCGCGCGATGAGGCTCGCGTGGAACTCCTGGCGTGCCCGATAGACGCGTGCGCGTTCTTTCTCGTCGCGCGATTGCTTCTTGCCCGCCGCAGCCACCCGGACCTCCTTCGTCGTCGCGCACCACGACCGCGGTCATCCGGGCCGCGCGGCGCTCTGGGAAGACTACGTCCCGGCGAGCGCTGTCGACAAACGCGGTCGACCCCGACGTCGGCGGGCACGGATAGCCTGGTTCGGTGGCATCGGCATCCGCTCTCTTCCAGGGTCAGACCCCGCTGGCCGTGCGGATGCGACCGACCTCGCTGGAGGAGGTGGCCGGTCAGGGGCATCTGCTGCGACCCGGATCTCCCTTGGTCGCCCTCGCCGACCCTGCGGGCGCCGCGAAGACGGCCGTCTCGGTGATCCTGTGGGGGCCGCCCGGCACCGGCAAGACGACGCTCGCGCAGGCGATCGCGCGCACGTCCGGACGTCGGTTCGTGGAGCTCTCGGCGGTCACCGCCGGGGTGAAGGACGTGCGCGAGGTGATGCAGGAGGCGATGACCCAGCGCGACCTGTACGGCATCTCGACGATCCTCTTCCTCGACGAGATTCACCGCTTCACCAAGGCGCAGCAGGACGCGCTGCTGCCGGGTGTGGAGAACGGCTGGGTGATCCTGATCGCGGCGACCACCGAGAATCCGTCCTTCTCGGTCATCTCTCCCTTGCTCTCGCGCTCGCTGCTGCTGACGCTCAAGCCGCTCACCGACGACGACCTCGGCCTGCTGCTCGATCGCGCGGTGTCCGACGCGCGCGGCTTGGACGGCGCCGTGGTGCTGGATGCCGAGGCGCGCACGGCGCTCGTTCAGCTGGCCTCCGGCGACGCACGCCGCGCGCTCACCTCGCTCGAAGCGGCGGCAGCGATGGTCGCCGACGCCGATCCAGACGGCGACGAACGCCCGGCCGTGACAGCGGCCCACGTGGCCCAGGCCGTCGATCGTGCACTGCTGCGCTACGACCGCCAAGGGGACGAACACTACGACGTCATCAGCGCGTTCATCAAGTCGATCCGCGGCTCCGACGTCGATGCTGCCATGCACTATCTGGCGCGGATGATCGAGGCGGGGGAGGATCCGCGCTTCATCGCCCGGCGTCTGGTGATCTCGGCATCCGAAGACGTCGGCCTCGCCGATCCGCAGGCGCTCGTCATCGCGGTCGCCGCCGCCGATGCGGTCGCCTTCATCGGCATGCCGGAGGGCCGGATCCCGCTGGCGGAGGCGACCGCCTACCTCGCGACGACCGCCAAGTCGAACGCGGCCTACCTCGCGATCGACAAGGCGATCGCCGACGTACGCGCCGGCGGCTTCGGACGTGTGCCCACTCACCTCCGCGACGCGC
This sequence comes from Microbacterium sp. DMC48, assembly GCF_056313825.1. Taxonomy (NCBI): domain Bacteria; kingdom Bacillati; phylum Actinomycetota; class Actinomycetes; order Micrococcales; family Microbacteriaceae; genus Microbacterium; species Microbacterium sp. DMC48. The sequence continues at coordinate 467,770 of NZ_JBQUZN010000004.1, forward strand.
ACTACCCGGGCGCGAAGCGGCTCGGTCACGGCAAGGGCTACGTCTACCCCCACGATCTCGAGGTGGGCGTCGCCACGCAGCAGTACCTGCCGGACGAGCTGCGGGGCCGCCACTACTACGAGCCGACCGGACGCGGACTCGAACGCGACATCGCGGCGCGCGTCGAAAAGATCCGCAAGATCCTGGGCGACTGAGCGCGTCCGAGGGCGCCGATGAGGGCGCGCCGCCGGCCGGTGCGAGGATCGACGTATGGACGCCGAGAGCGCGCAGCCCTGGGAGCTGCTCACCGAGACCGAGGCCTACGACGGTTACACGCGTGTACGCAGGGACACCTACCGTCTCCCGGACGGCTCGGTCTCCGAATGGGACGTGCTCGAGCAGGGCGACACCGTCGCGGTCGTGGCTCTCACCGACGCGGGTGATGTGCTCCTGTTCGAGCAGTACCGCGTCGGTCCGCGCGCGCTGGTGCGTGAGCTCCCCGGCGGCCTGATCGACGCGGGGGAGGACGCCCTGACGGCGGCGGCGCGCGAGCTGCTCGAGGAGACGGGTCATCGCGCCGCGGCGCTGTTCCACGCCGGGAGCGAGTGGTCGGGTGCCAACTCCACCCGACGCAAGAACGTCGTCGTTGCCGCAGGATGCCGTCGCGTGGCCGACCCGCGATGGGAAGAAGGCGAGACAGGCGTCGTCCGCACGATCGGAATCGGAGAGCTGATCCCGCACCTGCTGGCGGGCGACGTGAGCGACGCGGGTGAAGCCTCGCGCGGGCTGCTCGTGTTCGCGAGGTCGTCCCTCACCGACCCGGTGCTGCGACGTGCGCAGCAATGGATACGCGCGGCCCTGGGCAGCATGCTGCGACCGGAACCGGTGGCAGCGCCCGTCGACGAGTTCACACTGTTCTGGGATCGCCTCGATGCGGACGACCCCGCGGCGGCGCGCGCAGAGCTGGGTCGACTGCTCGACGCGCGCGGACTGGACGACGCCCGCGCCGCATTCGAGCGGGCGTCACTGCACGACGCACTCGGGGAGGAAGATGCGGCGATCCCGCTGTATCGGCAGGCCCTGGAGCGGGGGCTGGGCGCGCCCCAGCGCACCGAGGCGATCATCCAGCTGGCGAGCTCGCTGCGCAACGTCGGCGACACCTCTTCCGCAATGGCGCTGCTGCGCACCATCGGCGACGACGACCCGCTGGTCAGCTCTGCGCGCGCCTTCCTCGCCCTCGCATTGCATGACGACGAGAAGCCGACCGCAGCGGTGCGCACGGCTCTGCAGACGCTCGCGCCGACGCTGCCGCAGTATCGCCGAGCCGTCGACGCGTACGCCGGCGAGCTGGCGAGCCTCGCCCGCATCCGCGCGATCGCCGTCGGCCTGCTGGTCACGGACGGGCACGTGCTGCTCGAGTCCTACCCGCAGACCGACGAGCACGGAGAGTTCCTCCGCGCCCCCGGTGGGGGCATCGAGTTCGGCGAGACAGCGGAGCGCGCCGTCGTCCGGGAGTTCGCCGAGGAGCTGGCGGCCGAGCTCGACGATGTCGTGCTCGAAGCGGTGACCGAGAACATCTTCGACGGCGCCAGCGGTCGAGGTCACGAGATCGTCTACGTCTTCCGCGTGCAGTCGCCGCAGTTGGCCGCGCTGCCCCGGGACCAACGGCTGGCGGTGCGCGACAGCGACACGACGGTCGGCTGGTACGAGATCGCGGCACTGTCGGCGGCTGACGCACCCGCCGTGTATCCGGCGGGCGTGCTCGACCTGCTGCGCTGAGAGTCGAGTGTGAGAGGCTGACACGATGCCAGCTCTGCTCATCGGCGTCATCGCCGTCACGCTGCTCAACCTGTACGCGGGCGTCCTGATCGTGCTGCGTGCGCGGGTCTACGGCGTGAAGCTGTACCGGCCGATGCTGCTGAACATCGGGCTCTCCTTCCTTCCGGTTCTGCTCGCCGTGGTCCTCGGCGCGGGACTTCTGCTGCTGACCCCGGTGATCGGCCTGGCGACCGAGGAGATCGCCGGCGCGGGAGCGGTCGCCGTATGGGCCTACCTGATCGTCGCCACGATGCTGTGGCTCGTGTTCTTCCCCAACTCGGTGTACCTGATCACCGAACTCAACTTCAGCCATCGGGCAGAAACCACGCCGGTACCGCTGTGGTACGACATCGTCCAGACGCTGGCGCTCACTCTCTCCGGCATCGCGAACGCCGTCCTCAGTCTGGCGGTCGTGCAGACCATGGGCCTCGCTCTCATCGATCGCCCCGATGGACGCATCCCCGCCGTCAGTTGGGTCTTCGCGGCGAGCGTGATCGTGCTCGGCGCGGTCGGCGTGTACCTCGGGCGCTACCTGCGATTCAACAGCTGGGACATCCGTCATCCGGGCTCGATGATCCGAAAGCTGGGCACCCACCTGCGTCAGCGCGGAAAGGCCCTGGAAGCGTTCGGTTTCGTCCTCACTCACTCACTGCTGATCGGCATCCTCTACGTCCCGCTGTTCGCGCTCGGCTGGTCCGCGTTGCGTGCGGGGGCCCTCTGATACAGTGGAGTGGCTCGAAACCGGTTTTCGGGCATCCCCTCTCTTCTTCACCGACCTTCCGGCATGCCCCGGCGTGCAGTCCGGACAGGGCGAGGAGAGGCGATACGCCCGCGAGGCGCGACAGTCGCGTCCGCGTAACGAAAGGAACACTTCGTGGCTACGAAGTCCCAGGACCGCCGCAAGGTGCGTCTGTCGCGCGCCCTCGGCGTCGCGCTGACCCCGAAGGCAGCCAAGTACCTCGAGAAGCGCCCGTACGCCCCCGGCGAGCACGGTCGCACCAAGCGCAAGCAGGACAGCGACTTCGCCGTCCGTCTGCGCGAGAAGCAGCGTCTGCGCGAGCAGTACGGCATCCGCGAGAAGCAGATGCGCAACACCTTCAACGAGGCCCGTCGCCAGGACGGCCTGACCGGTGAGAACCTCGTCGAGCTGCTCGAGATGCGCCTCGACGCCCTCGTGCTGCGTGCCGGCTTCGCCCGCACCACGGCGCAGGCGCGCCAGCTCGTCGTGCACCGCCACATCCTCGTGGACGGCCAGCTCGTCGACCGCCCGTCGTTCCGCGTCAAGCCCGGTCAGCTCATCCACGTCAAGCCCAAGAGCGAGTCGCTGGAGCCCTTCCAGGTCGCCGCTCTCGGTGGCCACGCCGAGGTTCTGCCCCCGGTTCCGGGCTACCTCGAGGTCGAGCTCGACAAGCTGCAGGCCAAGCTCGTGCGTCGTCCGAAGCGTGCGGAGGTCCCCGTCACGGGTGACGTCCAGCTCGTCGTCGAGTACTACGCCGCGCGCTGACGTGCGCTGACACGTTTCGACTCGCTGCGCCTGCTCAACGACCGGGTGTGGTGGATCGACCGTGTGTCGTCCGAAGGGCGTCGGGGTTCTCCCCGGCGCCCTTCGGCGTTCCCGCAGACCCATCGAGACGGGCCGTGCACCTAACATGGAACGCATGAAGAAGGTGCTGTGGTTCGTCGTGGGTCTCGCGGGAGGCTTCGTCGCCGCCCACTTCGTGAACAAGGACCCGCGCGGCCACGAGGTTCTCGCCGAGGTCGATGCGCGCATCACCGAGTTCACCGAGCGCATCGGCGAGGCGTACCGCGCCCAGGAGGCGAAGATCGACGGCATCGCCGAGAACGTCAAGGATGCCGCCGCCCACGCCGTCGACGCGGCCACGGACACGGTCTCCCGCGCCGCGGATGCCGTGTCCGACGCCGCCACGAACGCCGACTGACCACACACCCGCACCGTCCCGTACGGGACCGTCCGTCCCGCACGCCCGTGCTCTGCCGAGGAACCCACAGATGAAGACCGCCGAGATCGCCCAGCGCTACCTGGACTACTTCGAGAAGAACGGGCACACGATCGTGCCCTCGGCATCCCTGGTCACCGACGACCCGGCACTGCTGTTCACCGTCGCCGGAATGGTGCCGTTCATCCCCTACCTGTCCGGTGACGTGCCGGCCCCCTACGCTCGCGCGGCCGACAATCAGAAGTGCATCCGCACCAACGACATCGAAGAGGTCGGCAAGACCCCGCGGCACGGCACCTTCTTCCAGATGCTCGGCAACTGGTCGTTCGGCGACTACTTCAAGGAAGGCGCCATCCGCTACGCCTGGGAGCTGCTGACCACATCCGAGGACGACGGTGGACTGGGCTTCGACCCGAAGGACCTGTGGGTCACGGTCTACGAGGAGGACGACGAAGCGCACGATCTGTGGTTGCGTCTCACCGATCTTCCCGAGGAGCGCATCCAGCGTCTGGGTAAGGACACGAACTACTGGTCCACGGGACTGCCCGGCCCGGCCGGCCCGTGCTCGGAGATCTTCTTCGACCGCGGTCCCGCGTACGGCATCGACGGGGGACCGGCGACCGACGACGACCGCTACGTCGAGATCTGGAACCTCGTGTTCATGCAGTACGAGATCACGGACGTGCGCAGCAAGTACGACTTCACGATCGTCGGCGAACTGCCGAACAAGAACATCGACACCGGCATGGGCCTGGAGCGCATCGCGTTCCTCAAGCAGGGCGTCGACAACATGTACGAGACCGACCAGGTGCGCCCCGTGCTCGACGCCGCCGTGGCGCTGTCGGGAAAGTCGTACGGCGCCGACCACGACGACGACGTGCGCTTCCGCGTCGTCGCCGACCACGTGCGTTCCTCGCTCATGCTGCTGAGCGACGGCGTGACGCCGGCGAACGAGGGCCGCGGCTACATCCTCCGCCGCCTCATGCGCCGCGTGATTCGCTCCATGCGTCTTCTGGGCGTGGACGGACCGACCTTCGCGACCTTGTTCGCGGCGTCACGCGACGCGATGAAGGACGCCTACCCGATCGTCGGCGCCGACTACGACCGTCTCGTGACCTACGCCCTCGCGGAAGAGGCCACGTTCCTGCGCACTCTCGCCGCCGGCTCGGAGAACCTCGACGCCTCGATCGCGGCGGCCAAGGACGCAGGCGGCACCACGATCGGCGGCGCAGAGGCGTTCCTGCTCCATGACACCTACGGCTTCCCCATCGACCTCACGATGGAGATCGTCGAGGAGGCGGGGCTCACCGTCGACCGCGATGCGTTCGACACCCTGATGCATGAGCAACGCGCTCGTGCGAAGGCCGACGCGCGCTCGCGCAAGCGCCAACTGGCCGATACCAGCGTCTACCGCGACTTCCGCGCGAAGGGCGAGACCGTCTTCACCGGCTACACCGATTGGGAGACCGAGTCGACCGTCCTCGGACTCCTCGTCGACGGTGCCCCCGCACAGCGGGCGGTGCAGGGGCAGATCGCGGAGGTGATCCTCGCCGAGACCTCGCTGTACGCCGAGAGCGGCGGACAGGTCGCCGACAAGGGTGTGATCGTGGGTCCCGGCTACGAACTCGAGGTCCTGGACGTGCAGCGCCCGGTGCCGGGGCTGGTCAGTCACACGGTCGAGGTGACCTCGGGCGAGGTCGGCGTGGGCCAGCCCGCGACGAGCGTCGTGGATGCCGTCAACCGCCGCGCGGCACAGCAGGCGCACTCGGCGACCCACCTCGTGCACGCGGCCCTGCGCGACACGCTCGGAAAGTCGGCCACGCAGGCCGGATCGCTCAACCGCGCCGGCTACATGCGGTTCGACTTCTCCTGGGGTCAGACACTGTCGGAGGCGACCAAGACGGAGATCGAGGAGATCGCGAACAACGCCGTGCGCGACAATCTGCAGGTGAGCACGCGCGTCCTCCCTCTCGACGAGGCCAAGGCCGCCGGCGCGATGGCGCTGTTCGGCGAGAAGTACGGCGACACGGTGCGCATGGTCGACATCGGCGGCCCCTGGTCGCGCGAGCTGTGCGGCGGCACACATGTGAGCTCCAGTGCGGAGATCGGCCTCATCAACCTCGTCGGGGAGTCGTCCGTGGGCGCGTCCACGCGACGCGTGGAAGCTCTCGTCGGTCTGGACGCCTTCCGGGAGCTCGCTGCCGAGCGTGCCATCGTCTCGCAGTTGTCGACCTCGCTGAAGACACCCAAAGACCAGCTCGCGAGCCGCGTCGCCGATCTCGCCGCGAGCCTGAAGGCCGCTGAGAAGCGCATCGCCCAGTTCGAGGCCAAAGCTCTGGAGAGCCGGCTGCCGGAACTGGCCGGGTCGGCGCAGGCGACCGGCGCGTTCCGCCTCGTCGCCCAGTCGCTGGGTGTCGCGGCGTCGGCGGACGATGTGCGCACGTTGGCCCTGCAGGTGCGCGAGCGCGTGGGCGCCGGTGCCGTCATCGCGCTCGGCGCCGTCGTCGGCGGCCGGCCCATCGTCATCGTCGCCACCGACGACGCAGCCCGCGCGGCGGGTGCCAAGGCAGGCGTGCTCGCCAAGAGCGCCGCCGCAGCGCTCGGCGGCGGCGGCGGCGGGCGTGACGATGTCGCGCAGGGCGGCGGCACCGACGCGGATGCCCTCCCGCGGGCGCTCGCAGCAGTGACGCGTGCGCTGGAGACCCCCGGAGCGTGAGCGGCTTCCGGCCGGGAGTTCGCCTCGGGATCGACGTCGGCAAGGCGCGCATCGGGGTGGCACGGTGCGATCGCGACGGCCTGCTTGCCGTCCCCGTGGAGACGGTGCCCCGAACGGATGCCGCAGCGGCGCACATCGCGCGCCTCGCCGACGAGTACTCCGCCATGGAGCTGCTCGTCGGCCTGCCGATCAGCCTGTCGGGCGGCGAGACCGCCTCCACCGATGATGCACGTGCGTTCGCGAGCGAGGTGCGCGCGGCATCCGGGGTGGAGGTGCGCCTCGTCGATGAACGCCTCAGCACGGTGAGCGCGCACGCGGCGCTGCGTGATGCCGGACGCTCCCAGCGTTCGTCTCGTAGGATTGTCGACCAAGTCGCCGCCGTCGTCCTGCTGCAGCAGGCGATCGACGTCGAGAAGAGCACCGGCGCCCCCGCCGGTGTCGCCGTGCCCGACCCGCAGGAGCCCGCCTGATGCCTGACACCCCGCCGAACGACGACGAGTTCGCGGACCTGTTCAGCAAGCTGCCGACCCCGCGCGAGCAGGCGCCGGCATCGGGCGAAGGGGCCCCCGTCCCGCCGTCGCGCCGCGCCGCGAGGGAGGCTGCGGCTGCAGCGAACGCCGCCCCCGAGACGACCCCGTCGGACACGAGCACACCGACCGCGGCGCCGGCCTCCGCGCGCGCGGGCGACGAAGCTGCCGAACCGCGCCCTGCGGCCGCGGCACCGGAGTCACCGGTCGCCCACGCTGCACCCGCGCATCAGCAGCTCGATGCGCTCTTCAGCGCAGAAGCGCACTCCGACCGCGGGCACGGCAACCGGCACGATCGCGATCGCCGGAAGAGTCGCATCGCGGGCTGGGTGATCTTCGGCGTGATCCTGGCGATCCTGGGTGGCTTCGTGGGTGGCGGCTTCTATGTCTGGAACACCTACGAAGACAAGATTCGAGCCTTCATGGGCTGGGAAGAGCCCAAGGACTACGAGGACGGCATCGCCGAGGGTGACGCCACCGTGACGATCGTCACCGGAGACACCGGATCGACGATCTCGACCTCACTCTTCCAGGCCGGAGTCACAAAGACCGACACCGCCTTCTACGACTATCTGATCAAGACCGGACAGAACCCGGACTTCCAACCGGGCGTGTATGCGCTGAAGCAGAAGATGTCGTCCGAAGCGGCTCTCAAGGCTCTCGAAGACCCCACCAGTCGACGCGAGAACACGGCGCAGCTGCCCGAGGGTCTGACGATGAATTCGACCCTGACGCGACTCGCCGACGGCACCGGCATCCCGCTCGCCGACCTGCAGGCGGCCGTCGCCGATCCCTCGCAGTACGGTGTCAGCGCCACCACGCTCGAGGGCTGGCTGTTCCCGGCGACGTACACGTTCGATCCGGGAACGACGGCGCAGCAGGTGATCAAGACCCTGGTCGATCGCACGGTGACCTCTCTCGACAAGGCCGGCGTGCCGAGCGACCAGCGCGAGCGCATCCTGACCGTCGCGTCGATCATCCAGCGCGAGGCACGGTTCACGGCCGACTTCTACAAGGTGTCCCGTGTGATCGAGAATCGCCTCGACCCCAACAACGAGGAGACCCACGGTCTGCTGCAGATGGACTCGACGGCGCAGTACGGCTACAACGAGATCAACAAGGGCACGGCCAGCTCCTCGGCGGAGGCCCTCGCCAACGACAACCCGTGGAACACATACCTGCACCCGGGTCTGCCGATCGGGCCCATCGCCAACCCCGGCGACCTGGCCATCGATGCGGCGATGCACCCGGCCGACGGTCCGTGGCTGTACTTCGTGACGGTCAACCTGGACACCGGGGAGACGATCTTCAGCACCACGTATGCCGAGCACGAGAAGGCCGTCGCGCAGTGGCAGCAGTGGTGTGCCGCCAATGACAGTGCCGACTGCTGAGGTCCCGGTCGGGTCGCTGCTGGAGGTGTGGGGCGACCCGATCGCTCACAGCCTCTCGCCGCAGATCCACGCCGCTGCATACGCCGCGCTGGGCTGGGACTGGACCTACGGACGGCGGCGCGTCGCCGCGGCCGACTTCGCGGGGGAGGTGGGCCGGCTCGCCCCGGCATTTCGAGGGCTCTCGCTCACCTTTCCGCTGAAAGCCGAGGCCTTCGCGGCCGCCGCGGCCCGTGATCGCACGGCCGAGCTCACCGGCGCCGTCAATACGCTCGTCCGCGTGGGCGGGCAGTGGCGCGGCTTCAACACGGATGTCGGCGGAATCGTCGGCGACGTGCGAGCCCACGGACTCGACACGATCGAGACCGCACGCATCATCGGCGCGGGGGCGACCGCGACGTCTGCGCTCGTCGCTCTCGCGCAGCTCGGCGCCCACACGGTCGATGTGGTCGCGCGACGGCCCGACGCCGCGCACGCCCTCGCCCAGCTGGGGGAGCGCCTGTCGGTGGCCGTCTCGATCGCGCCGCTCGAAACGGTCCGGCCGGCGCCCGTGGCGCTCACGGTCTCCACCCTGCCCGGCGGGGCCGACCTGCCGGAGGACACCGCACGACGTGTCGCCTCCGGCGGAGGGCTGCTCTACGACGTCGTCTACGGCCACTGGCCGACCCCGCTGGCCACGGCCTGGCAGACGACCGGCGCACCCGCCGTCAACGGACTCGGCATGCTGGTGCGACAGGCCGTCCTGCAGATCCGCGCGTTCCGGACGGGCGACGTCGAGCAGCCGCTGCCCGGCGAGGATGCCGTCGTGGACATCATGGCCCGCGCGCTCGTGGGAGACTAGGCGAATGCTCCGCGTGCTCACGGCCGGCGAATCGCACGGCCCCGAACTCGTCGCCTTCATGGAGGGTCTGCCCGCCGGCGTCCCCGTCTCCCGCGCCGCGATCCAAGCCGATCTCGCGCGTCGCAAGCTCGGCTACGGCCGCGGCTCGCGGATGAAGTTCGAAGAGGACGAACTGACCATCTCCGCCGGCGTCCGGCATGGGCTCAGCATGGGAAGCCCGATCGCGCTGCGCATCGGCAACACCGAGTGGCCCAAGTGGACCGAGGTCATGAGCGCCGAACCGGTCGAGATGACCGAGATGTCGCGCGGGCGCGGTGCTGCCCTCACCCGACCCCGCCCGGGCCACGCCGACCTGGTGGGTATGCAGAAGTACGGCTTCGACGAGGCCCGTCCGATTCTCGAGCGTGCGAGCGCCCGCGAGACGGCGGCGCGTGTGGCTCTGGGTGCGATCGCCCGCTCGTTCCTCGGTGAGCTCGGCATCCGCCTCGTCAGCCACACGCTGTCGATCGGCCCCGTTCACGTGCCCGCAGGCGCTGCCCTTCCGACTCCGGACGACGTCGCCGCGCTCGACGCCGATCCGCTGCGGTGCTTCGATCCCGCGACGTCTGCGGCCATGGTCGCCGAGGTGGATGCCGCGAAGAAGGACGGCGACACCCTGGGCGGCATCGTCGAGGTCCTCGCCTACGGCCTTCCGCCCGGCCTGGGCTCCCATGTGCAGTGGGACCGCCGCCTCGACGGCAAGCTGGCACAGGCACTGATGAGCATCCAGGCCATCAAGGGCGTGGAGGTCGGCGACGGCTTCGAGACCACACGCCGACGGGGTTCGGCGGCTCACGACGAGCTGTTCGCGGCATCCGAGGGCATCACGCGCTCCTCCGACAAGGCCGGCGGCACCGAGGGTGGAATGTCCACCGGGACGGTGCTGCGCGTGCGCGCCGGCATGAAGCCGATCGCGACCGTGCCGCACGCGCTTCGGACCATCGACGTCACGACGGGCGAGGCCGCCACCGCGCACCATCAGCGCTCCGACGTCTGCGCCGTGCCCGCCGCGGGCGTGGTGGCCGAGGCCATGGTCGCGATCGTGCTCGCCGAAGCGGTGCTGGAGAAGTTCGGCGGCGACAGCGTCGCCGAGACGGCTCGTAATCTCCGCAGCTACCTCTCCGCGATCCCCGAGACCCTGCAGACGGCCTCGGACAGCGACGACGCCCTCGGATGACGAGCCCTGCGATCGTCCTCATCGGCCCGATGGGGGCGGGGAAGACGAGCGTCGGCAAGCGCGTGGCCAAACGCCTCGGCCTGCCGTTCACCGACAGCGACGCCGTGATCGTTCGTGAGCACGGCCCGATCGAGACCATCTTCGCCACCCACGGCGAGGAGCACTTCCGCGAGCTGGAGCGCCGGGCCGTGGCCGATGCTCTGCAGGCGGGCGGCATCGTCGCACTCGGCGGGGGAGCGGTGCTGCACCCCGGCACTCAAACCGCGCTCGCCGGTCACCGCGTCGTGCTGCTGACCGTCGCGCCGCACAATGTCGCGGCTCGCATCCGCGGCGGCGCGCGCCCCCTGCTGCAGGAGGGCGACGCCGTGGAGCGCTGGCACGAGATCTACGCTGCGCGCCGCCCCCTCTACGAACGGCTCGCACACGTGAGCTTCGACACGTCCGCCGGTCCTCTGCAAGACACGGTCGATGCCCTCGCGGCGTGGATCGAGGCGGAGCTGCCCAGTGACGATCAGGCGCGAGGAGCACAGGAATGACCGACACCACCGTCATCGGCGTCGCCGGGGACCAGCCCTACGACATCACGATCGGACGAGGCATCCTCGGCATGGTCGGCGACGCTCTGCCTCCCGCCGCACAGAAGGTTCTCATCGTGCACCCGCCGACACTGTCCGCGCAGGCGACCGAGCTGCGCGAGCTGCTGCTCGGGTCGGGGGATCGCCAGGTGCTGCTCGCCGAGGTTCCGGATGCCGAGCAGGGCAAGCGCGTCGAGGTGGCGGCCTTCTGCTGGCAGGTCATGGGCCAGGCCGACTTCACGCGCACCGACGCCGTCGTCGGGTTCGGCGGGGGAGCCGTGACCGACCTGGCGGGCTTCGTCGCGGCGACCTGGCTGCGCGGCGTCGCGGTGGTGCAGGTGCCCACGACGGTGCTCGGCATGGTCGATGCCGCCGTCGGCGGCAAGACCGGCATCAACACGGCGGAGGGCAAGAATCTCGTCGGCGCGTTCTGGCCGCCTCGCGCGGTGATCTGCGACCTGGCTCTGCTCGACACGCTCAGCCGCAACGAGCGGGTGGCCGGGTTCGCCGAAGTCGTCAAGGCCGGCTTCATCTGGTACCCGGAGATCCTCGATCTCATCGAGGCGGATCCCGACGCCGCCGTCGATCCGCAGTCCCCGGCGTTCCGACGCTGTATCGAGCTGGCGATCGAGATGAAAGCGCGCGTCGTCGGCGAGGACCTCCGCGAAGCCGGGCTGCGCGAAGTGCTGAACTACGGGCACACGCTCGGCCACGCGATCGAGCACGCCGAGCGGTATCAGTGGCGCCACGGCGCAGCGATCTCGATCGGCATGCTCTTCGCCGCGGAGCTGTCGCGGCTCGCCGGCCGCCTCTCCGACGACGCGGCCGTGCGGCACCGCCGCATCCTCGAACTGCTCGGACTGCCGACCTCGTACCGCGCGGGCGCGTGGAAGCAGCTGCTGGCCACCATGCAGCGCGACAAGAAGACGCGCGGTGCGATGCTGCGCTTCATCGTCCTCGACGACATCGCGAAGCCGACCGTTCTGCAGGCCCCGGACGAGTCCCTCCTGTTCGCGGCCTATCAAGAAGTCGCCGAGTGAGCGAGCCCGTCGTCCGGCGCGTCCGCGCGGCGGAGTGGCGGGAGATCCGCGACCTCCGCATCGAGGCCGTCGGCGATCCGGCGGTATCCATCGCTTTCCTGTCCACCGTCGAACAGGAGCGTGCGCACGACGAGGTGTTCTGGCGCGAGCGCACCGCGGGCGCGTCGCTGTCCGACGAGGCCGCTCAGTTCATCGCCGACGACGACGGGCGGTGGGTCGGCACGGTGACCGTCCTCCTCCGGGCGGCGGGCACCGCCGATCATCTGGGTCGACCCGTGACCGAGGCGCGCGCAGACATCGTGGGCGTCTACGTGGCGCCGTCGCACCGGGGTACGGGACTGCTCGGGCGCCTCGTCGATGTGGCCGGGGCATGGGCCCGGGATCGTGGGGCCGACGAGCTGACGCTCGATGTGCACGCCGAGAACCATCGCGCGCAGGGTGCCTATCGCAAAGTCGGCTTCGTCGCGACGGGGGAGAGGCTCACGAGCGTCATCGGTCCCGAGCTCGTGATGGTGCGCGCCGGTAGGGTGAGCGCGTGACGACCCCTCGACGCCTCCTGCTGGTGAACGGCCCCAACCTCAACCTGCTCGGCATCCGCGAGCCTGACGTCTACGGGCACGACACCCTCGCCGACGTGGAGCGGATCGTCCAGGATGCCGCCGCTGCGCGCGGCTTCGACGTCGAGGCGGTCCAGAGCAATCACGAGGGTGTGCTGATCGACGCGATCCACGAGGCGCGCACCACCTGCGCCGGGATCGTGATCAACCCGGGAGGTCTCACCCACACCTCCGTCGTGCTCCGCGATGCGCTGTCGGGGGTGTCGCTGCCGGTGGCTGAAGTGCACATCTCCAACGTGTACGAGCGTGAGAGCTTCCGCCACCACTCGTACGTGGCGGACGTTGCCGTCGTGCACGTGATCGGCGAGGGCGTCGCCGGCTACGCACGTGCCACGGCGCTGCTGATCGATGTCATCGTCGGCGCCGCCGAAGGCTGAGCCCCGGACGCCCGCGCGGCCGTGGGCTAAGATCGACTGTCGGCCGCGCGCCACCGCGTGCGCCCCCTCGAACTCACGAACGGAAACTCCACACTCATGGCATCGACCGCAGACATCAAGAACGGCGTCGTCCTCAGCATCGACGGACAGCTCTGGAGCGTCGTGGAGTTCCAGCACGTCAAGCCCGGCAAGGGCGGTGCGTTCGTGCGCACCAAGCTGAAGAACGTCATGACCGGCAAGGTTGTCGACAAGACGTTCAACGCGGGCGCCAAGGTCGAGATCGAGAACGTCGACCGCCGTGACTTCACCTACCTCTACAACGACGGCGAGGGCTTCGTCTTCATGGACGTGGCCGACTACGACCAGATCACGGTCGGCGCCGCAACGGTGGGCGATGCCGCGAACTTCCTGCTGGAGAACCAGCAGGTGCAGATCGCCCTCAACAACGGCAACCCGCTCTACATCGAGCTGCCGGCCTCCGTCGTGCTGGAGATCACCTACACCGAGCCGGGTCTGCAGGGCGACCGCTCGTCGGCGGGAACCAAGCCCGCCACCGTGGAGACCGGCTACGAGATCCAGGTTCCGCTGTTCCTGGAGACCGGCACGAAGGTCAAGGTCGACACCCGCACGGGCGACTACCTCGGCCGCGTCAACTGACGACCGGTCTTCGAAGCGATGAGCGCACGGTCCAAGGCGCGCAAGCGCGCCCTCGACATCCTCTTCCAATCCGACGTCCGTGGCGATGAGCTCGCGGTGACCCTCGCCGCGGAAGCGAAGCGGGCGGCGAACGAGCCCGCTCGCGAAGCCTCGTGGCTGTACGCGCGCGAGATCGTCGACGGTGTCATCGACAACCGCGACGACATCGACGAGCAGATCGTCACCCACGCGCGCGACTGGAAGATCGAGCGGATGCCGGCGGTCGACCGGGCGATCCTGCGCCTGGCGGTGTGGGAGCTGATGTTCAACGACGAGGTGCCGGCCGCGGTGGTGATCGACGAGGCGGTGGAACTCGCGAAGGAGTTCTCGACCGACGACTCGGGTTCGTTCGTGCACGGCGTGCTGGGCCGGATCGCGCGCACCGCCTGAGCGGTGCGCCAAGACCATCGCACCCCGAGAGACACCACGAGTGGCCTCCTTCCTCGAACTCCGTATCGATGAGCCCTGGCTCATCGGGGTCGTCGGCGCGCTCAGCGTCGGATTGATCGTCTTCCTCCTCATCCGCCGACGCGTCGAGCGCTGGCCGTTGTGGGCCGCACTGTCGATGACGGTCGGCGCGAGCGCGGCCATCGCTTTCGCGCTGTACGCACGCAAGACGAACCTGTTCGGCATGCCACTGCCGTGGCAGGCGGTCGTCTGGGGTGCGGGCGGTTTGGCAGCCGTCGGGCTGGCCGTCGCGAACCTCGTGGGGGCTCCGTGGCGGCGGCGAGTGGTCGCTGTCCTCGCCATCCCGATCTTCCTGATCGAGGCGACGCTGGGGATCAATGCGTACTACGGGCTCACACCCACCGTTGCAAGCTTCTTCCACATTCAGATCAACCGACCGATCACGCTGCAGACGGGAACGAGCGGCCCCGACGGCGACGTGAACCTCTACCGCACGTGGCAGCCTCCGGCGGATATGCCCGCCACGGGTGAGCAGGGAACGATCGAGATCCCCGCGACGCAGTCAGGTTTCGCTGCCCGCACCGCCGGCATTTACAAACCTCCAGCCGCCCGCACGGCCCATCCGCCGCGCCTGCCGCTGGTCATCCTGATGATGGGCCAGCCGGGAGACCCGGATCCGCAGTACATCGCAAAGGTCCTCGACGCCCAAGCCCAGAAGAACAAGGGTCTCGCACCATACGTGCTCGTCGTCGATCAGCTCGGAGACCCGAGCCGCGATCCCGCCTGCGCAGACTCGGCGATGTACGGCAACGTCGAAACGTACGTGACGCGCGACGTGGTCGCTTTCGCTCGTACACTCCCCGTGCAGCAGAGCCCCGGCCAGTGGACCATCGCCGGCTATTCGAATGGGGGCGGGTGCGCCTTCAAGTACGCCGCCGAGCACCCCGACGTCTGGGGAAATCTGCTGTCCGTCAGTGGCGAGATCGATCCCGGATCGGAGCACCCCGATGAGACCGTCGCAGACGTCTTCGGCGGCTCGATCGCGGCGTACGACGCCGCCAAGCCGACGAGCATCCTCAGCTCTCACGCGGGGGGGTATCCCAACGAGTGGGCATTGTTCACTGCTGGTCAGAACGACCCCGCTTACATCGATCAGGCCCGCCGCGGGGCCGCAGCGGCTGCGAAGGCAGGGTGGAACGTCGACAGCTACGTCGTCCCGGGTGCCGGTCACGTCGTCGACGCGCTCGAGGGTGGACTCGCCGAGGGCTTCGCCCGTCTCTCCCCCCGTCTGGGGCTGTCCGCGCCGTAGAGCGGCATCGCCTGAGCGGCGCTGACGACTCCCGCGCGTAGACTCGGGAGCTGTTCGACCAGGAGGACGCATGCGCATCACAGGCCTCGGCCACGCCGGAATGTTCATCGAGACGACGGGCGGCAGCATCCTGTGCGACCCGGTGATGGGCCCGAGCTTCTTCGGATCGTGGTTCCCGTTCCCCGACAACCGGGGCCTGGATTGGGAGCGTTTCGGCAAGGCGGACTTCCTCTACATCTCGCACCGTCACCGCGATCACTTCGATCCGACACTGCTGGAACGGTACGTGCCGAATGACATCCGGGTCCTGCTACCCGAGTACCCGACCGACGACCTCGAAGTGGACCTGCGCCGCCTCGGCTACGACAACATCGTCTTCACGCAGGCGGGCCAGACGCTCGAGTACCCCGGCGGGCTGAAGATCATGGTGACGCCGCTGCGTGCGCCGAGCGACGGCCCGATCGGCGACTCGTCGCTGAGCGTCGACGACGGCACCGCGAGCATCCTCAACCAGAACGACTCGCACCCGCTCGACCTCGAGCGCCTGCTCTCGTTCTCCAAGCCCGACGCGTACTTCACGCAGGTCTCCGGCGCGATCTGGTGGCCCATGGTCTACGACCTGCCGCAGGACTCGAAGCAGCACTTCGCGAAGCTGAAGCGCGACGCTCAGAACAAGCGCGCGATGTACTACATCGAGAAGGTGGATGCCGAGCACGTCTTCCCCATGGCAGGCCCGCCCATGTTCCTGCGCGACGATCTGTTCCGCTTCAACGGCTGGGGCGTGGAAGACGACTCGATCTTCACCGATCAGCGCCAGTTCCTCACCCACATGCGCGCCGAGCGTCCGGATCAGAAGGGCTACGAGTTCGTCCCCGGCACGCAGGTCGACCTCAACGGCGGCACGATCGAGATCACGCAGACTCTCTACACGCCCGAAGAGATCGACCGCGTCTTCGAGGACAAGTGGGCGTACCTCGCCGAGCAGCGCGACAGCCGTCAGGCGGAGGTCCTCGCCGAGATCGAGACGCGGGCCGAGCCGATGGCACCTGCGGAGATGCTCGCTGCGCTGCAGGAGTGGTGGGAGCCGCTGCTGCGTCGCGCCCGCACGATCCGCACCGGCGTCGGCGGCAACGTCCGCTTCCGCATCGGCGAGCTCGACATGGTCGTCGATTTCCCGAAAGCGAAAGTGCGCGAGTACGCGGGGGAGGAGTGCATCTACTGGTACACGATCCCCGCCGATCTTGTCTCGACGAACATCCGTGATCATGAGATCGACTGGTCGAACTCGATCTTCCTGTCGATGCAGTTCGCCGTCGGCCGCAGCGGCAAGTTCAACGAGTTCCTCACCACGTTCCTGAAGTGCCTGTCCCGCGACCGCATCGAGTACGTCGAGAACTGGTACGCGGAGCAGTCGGATCAGACCGAGGACGCCGAGATCGGCGAGTGGACGGTGCAGCGGCGCTGCCCCCACCTGCGCGCCGACCTCACCAAGACCGGCAAGATCGAGGACGGCGTGCTCACCTGCGCGCTCCACGACTGGAAGTGGGACCTGGAGAGCGGGCAGTGCCTGACCGCACCGGGCCATCCGATTCGGGCGTCGCGCATCATCGAGACGGCATCCGCGCAGACGACGTAGTCCTTCGCCGACACGCGCATCACGTCTCCAGCGACACCGCACGCCGCGCGCGCGTGCTCTCATCCACTTCGCACGCCTGTCCTAGAGTGAGCGTGAACAGCACACCCGCGGTGCGCGAGGGGAACCGTGACATGAGAATCGACCCGCTGCATCTCGTCGACGTGCTCGTCTACCTGGTGATCCTCAACCTCACCGCGCAGTTCGTCCCGAGCGTCATCTCGGAGAGCTTTGCCGTCTCGCTGGCGACGGCGATCATGCTGAAGCTCGTCCTCGAGGTCGTGCTGCGCGTCAAGAAGGCGGTCGTGGCGCGCCTGCGTGCAGCCTCGACGACCGCGCGGCGTCTGACCTCGGTCGTGATGCTCGTGCTGATCCTGCCCGGCAGCAAGTTCGTCGTGCTGTGGCTGGAGGACGCGCTGTTCGGCGACGCCGTGTCACTCGGCGGGTTCTGGCCGGTGACGCTGCTCGTGCTCACTCTCACCGCCGCCCGCGCCGGTGTGCGACGGGCGGTCGCACCGGGGCGATCCACAACCTGAGATGCCGCACGGGTCGGGTAGAGTGGAGCCGAACCACAGCAACCTTTAACACCGTCCAGAGAGGCGGAGAAGGGAGCGGCGGATGAGCACCGGTAACACGCGTACCGTGATGCAGACAGCCGACATCGCCCGCGCACTGACTCGGATCTCCCACGAGATCCTGGAGTCCAACAAGGGGGCCGATGATCTCGTCCTCCTCGGCATCCCGACTCGGGGGGTGACCCTCGCCGGACGCATCGGTGCCCTCCTCGGCGACATCTCGGGTATCTCCGTGCCGGTCGGAGCCCTGGACGTGACGATGTACCGGGACGACTTGCACCGCAATCCCACGCGGACTCCGCGTCCGACGCAGATCCCGGCCGGGGGCGTGGACGGCAAGACCGTCGTCCTGGTCGACGATGTGCTCTTCTCGGGGCGCAGCATCAGGGCCGCCCTCGACGCACTCGGCGACATCGGACGCCCGGCCGCCGTGCGGCTCGCGATCCTCGTCGACCGCGGGCACCGCGAACTGCCGATCCGGCCCGACTTCGTCGGCAAGAACCTCCCGAGCGCCCGCAGCGAGCGCGTCAACGTGCACCTGGCCGACGTCGACGGCATCGAAGAGGTGACGATCGCGTCATGAGGCACCTGCTCGACACCCGCACCCTCGCTCGCGAGGACGCCCTGCGCATCCTGGACGTCGCCGAAGACATGCGCGACACCCAGTCGCGCGAGATCAAGAAGCTGCCCACGCTGCGCGGCAAGACGATCGTCAACCTCTTCTTCGAAGACTCCACTCGCACCCGCATATCCTTCGAGGCAGCGGCCAAGCGCCTGTCGGCCGACGTGATCAACTTCTCCGCCAAGGGCTCCAGCGTGAGCAAGGGCGAGTCGCTGCAGGACACCGCCCAGACACTGCAGGCGATGGGGGCGGATGCCGTGGTCATCCGTCACGGCGCCTCCGGTGCTCCGCAGACGCTCGCGACCAGCGGCTGGATCACCGCCGGCGTCGTCAACGCCGGAGACGGCACCCACGAGCACCCGACACAGGCGCTCCTGGACGCGTTCACCATCCGCAAGCGCCGCTTCGGCGACGACAGCCGAGGCCGCGACCTTGCCGGTGTGCACGTGGCCATCGTGGGGGACATCCTGCACTCGCGCGTCGCCCGCTCCAACGTGTGGCTGCTGCACACGCTCGGGGCCCAGGTCACCCTCGTGGCGCCCCCGACGCTGGTTCCACAGGACGTGTCGCGATGGCCGGCTCGCGTCGTCTACGACCTCGACGAGGCACTGGCGGCACGCCCCGACGCGGTCATGATGCTGCGAATCCAGCTGGAACGCATGAGCGCGGCGTATTTCCCGACTGAACGGGAGTATTCCCGTCGATGGGGACTGGACGCGAGGCGTCTGGCCACTCTGGCGGACGGTAGCATTGTGATGCACCCAGGCCCCATGAACCGGGGCTTGGAGATCTCCGCCGACGCCGCCGATTCCCCACGATCGACCGTGCTCGAGCAGGTCGCGAACGGCGTGTCGGTGCGGATGGCGGTGCTGTACCTGGTGCTGGCCGGAGAACGTTCCGGCGAGCGCGACACGAACGCAGAGGAGCACACCCCGTGACGGTTCGACACCCCTCGGCGCGCCCGACGATCATCCGCGGGGCCCGTGTGGGCGACGAGGCGGCGACGGATCTCCTTCTCGAAGACGGCCTGATCAGTCAGGTCGGCAGCGGCCTGAGCCGCGCCGGCGCCGACATCGTGGATGCCGACGGCCTGATCGCCCTGCCGGGCCTGGTCGATCTGCACGTGCACCTGCGCGAGCCCGGCTACGAGGCGTCGGAGACGGTGCTGACCGGCTCGCGCGCCGCGGCCGCCGGTGGCTTCACGACCGTCTTCGCCATGCCGAACACCTCGCCCGTCGCCGACACCGCGGGCGTCGTCGAGCAGGAGCTCGCCCTCGGCGAAGCGGCCGGCTACGTGCACGTGCAGCCGATCGGCGCCGTGACCGTCGGCCAGAAGGGCGAGCGGCTTGCGGAGCTCGGTGCGATGGCGTCCTCGCGGGCCCGCGTGCGCGTCTTCAGCGACGACGGCTTCTGCGTCTTCGACCCGCTCATCATGCGTCGCGCACTCGAATACGTGAAGGCATTCGACGGCGTCGTCGCCCAGCACGCGCAGGACCCCCGCTTGACCGAGGGCGCCCAGATGAACGAGGGCTCCGTGTCGGCCGAGCTCGGCCTGACCGGATGGCCGGCGGTCGCCGAGGAGTCGATCATCGCCCGTGACGTCCTTCTCGCCGAGCACGTGGGCTCGCGCCTGCACGTGTGCCACCTCTCGACGGCCGGTTCGGTCGACATCATCCGCTGGGCCAAGAAGCGCGGGGTGAACGTGACCGCCGAAGTCACCCCCCACCACCTGCTGCTGACCGAGGAGCTCGTGCGCGGCTATGACGCCCGCTACAAGGTCAATCCGCCGCTGCGGCGCGACGAGGACGTGCAAGCGGTGCGCGAAGGCCTCGCGGACGGCACGATCGACGTCGTCGCGACCGACCACGCGCCGCATCCGGCGGAGGCGAAGTCGTGCGAGTGGCAGGCGGCGGCCAACGGCATGGTCGGACTGGAATCCGCCCTGCGCGTCGTGCACCAGGCGATGGTACAGACGGGGATGCTGTCCTGGGACGACGTGGCCCGCGTGATGTCGGCCGCCCCAGCGCGCATCGGACGGCTCGAGGATGCCGGCACGCCGCTGGCCGTCGGCGCCCCGGCATCCCTCACGCTGTACGACCCCGCCCCGGTGCGGACGTTCGGCCGCGACGACCTGAGGGGACGGAGCATCAACTCGCCCTACCTCGGACGGGAGCTTCCCGGCGAGGTGCGTTGGACGTTCTTCCGCGGAGCCGCGACGGTCACCGACGGCGTCGTGGCCCCGACCATGGGGGAGGAGCGCGCATGAACCGCGAAGGTGCCCTTCTCGTCATGATCGCCGTCGCGGTCGCCCTCCTGGCGCTCGGGGCATTCGCGTGGCGACGACGATCGCGGCGGGATGCCGGGATCGTCGCGCCCTTCGGCGAGGCGCCGGAAGCCGCCGCCGTCCAGACCGTGTCGAGCGGCTTCTATGTCGCCACGACCCGGCACGACGACGCGCTCGAACGGCTCGCGATCCGCGGGCTGGGCTTCCGCTCTCGCGTCGATGTCACGGTCACCGACCGGGGCGTGGCGCTCGACCTCGTGGGCCAGCCGCGGATGTTCGTCGCCACCGATCGCATCGTCTCGGTCGGACTGGCCACGACGGCCATCGACCGCGTCGTCGAGCCGGGCGGTCTCGTCCGCCTCTCGTGGCGCGCCGAGCGCACCGACGGAACGTCCGAAACGGTCGACAGCTACCTCCGCCCGCAGGACCAGTCCGCTCAGGCACTGGCCGCTGCGATCACCGCCATCCTGCCGCCCGCCACCGCGACAGATCAGACCTCCACACCTTCGACGGGAAACGCCGCATGACCTTCTTGCCCGACCCCGCCGTCCTCGTCCTCGAAGACGGTTCACGCCACCCCGGACGCGCGTACGGCGCGCGGGGCACCACTCTCGGCGAGGTGGTCTTCTCCACCGGGATGACCGGATACCAGGAGACCCTCACCGACCCCTCCTACGCGGGACAGATCGTCCTGCAGACCGCGCCGCACATCGGCAACACCGGCATGAACGGCGAAGACCCCGAGTCGCGCCGCATCTGGGTCGCCGGCTACATCGTGCGCGACCCCTCGCGTGTCGTGTCCAACTGGCGCGCCGACGAGTCGCTCGACGACGCGCTCGTGCGCGACGGCATCGTCGGCATCGCCGGCGTCGACACCCGCGCGGTCACGCGCGTACTGCGGTCGTCGGGTTCCATGCGCGGCGGCGTGTTCTCCGGAGAGGCCGCGACGCTCGACCCCGAAGAGCAGCTGCGCATCGTGCGGGAGGCACCGCAGATGGCGGGACAGAACCTGTCGGCTGAGGTGTCGGTCCGCGAGGTCGAGGTCACGCCCGCAGCAGAGAATGTCGAACGCCTCGGCGCACTCGCGGTCCTCGATCTCGGTGTCAAGCGCGCGACCGTGCTGAACCTCGCGGCCCGCGGGTTCGACGTGCACGTGCTGCCGCAGTCGGTCACGATCGACGAGATCCGCGCGATCGATCCGGTGGCGGTGTTCTACTCGAACGGTCCGGGTGACCCGGCGGCATCCGACGACCACGTCACGCTGCTGCGCAACGTGCTCGACGACGGCCTGCCCTTCTTCGGCATCTGCTTCGGCAACCAGCTGCTCGGGCGCGCGCTCGGCTTCGGCACCTACAAGCTGCCGTTTGGACACCGTGGCATCAACCAGCCGGTGCTCGACAAGCAGACCGGCCGGGTGGAGATCACCGCCCACAACCACGGCTTCGCCGTCGATGCGCCGCTGGAGGGCGAGACCCTCAGCCCGAACGGCTACGGCCGCGTCGAGGTGAGCCACGTCGGGCTCAACGACAACGTCGTGGAGGGGCTGCGCGCACTGGACATCCCGGCGTTCAGCGTGCAGTACCACCCCGAGGCCGCCGGCGGCCCGCACGACGCCAACTACCTCTTCGACCGCTTCGCCGACATGGTGCGGTCGCACCGCGCCGCGGCATCCAGCCATGTCCCACTTTCTGCTGCCTCCGCAGGCTCCGGAGAGCACCAATCGGGACATCAAGGGACAGAAGTGGGACACGCACAGCAAGAAGTGGGACACGAAGGAGAGGGCAAGAACTGATGCCCAAGCGCGACGACATCAAGAGCGTCCTCGTCATCGGCTCCGGCCCGATCGTGATCGGCCAAGCCTGTGAATTCGACTACTCGGGAACCCAGGCCTGCCGCGTGCTGCGCGAGGAGGGCGTGCGCGTCATCCTCGTGAACTCGAACCCGGCCACGATCATGACCGATCCCGACTTCGCGGACGCGACCTACATCGAACCCATCACGCCCGCCGTGATCGAAACGATCATCCAGAAGGAGAAGCCGGACGCGATCCTGCCGACCCTCGGCGGACAGACGGCCCTCAACGCGGCGATGGCCCTTCACGAGCAGGGGATCCTCGAAAAGTACGACGTCGAGCTCATCGGCGCCAAGGTCGACGCCATCCGCAAGGGTGAGGACCGTCAGATCTTCAAGCAGCTCGTGCTGGATGCCGGTGCCGATGTCGCCCGCAGCGTCATCTGTCACACGATGGACGACCTGCTCGCCGGCGCCGCGGAGCTCGGCTACCCCCTCGTCGTGCGGCCCTCGTTCACGATGGGCGGCCTCGGCTCGGGCTTCGCCTACGACGAGCAGGACCTCCGCCGCATCGGCGGTGCGGGCCTGCGCGACTCGCCGACCACCGAGGTGCTGCTGGAGGAGTCGATCCTCGGGTGGAAGGAGTACGAGCTCGAACTCATGCGCGACATGGCCGACAACACGGTCGTCGTGTGCTCCATCGAGAACGTCGACCCCGTCGGCGTGCACACCGGCGACTCCATCACGGTGGCGCCCGCACTGACCCTCACCGACCGCGAGTACCAGAAGCTGCGCGACATCGGCATCGACATCATCCGCGCCGTGGGCGTGGACACCGGTGGCTGCAACATCCAGTTCGCCGTCGACCCGGCATCCGGTCGCATCATCGTCATCGAGATGAACCCGCGCGTCTCGCGCTCGTCGGCCCTCGCCTCCAAGGCGACCGGTTTCCCGATCGCCAAGCTCGCGGCCAAGCTCGCCATCGGATACCGCCTCGACGAGGTGCCCAACGACATCACGAAGGCGACGCCGGCCAGCTTCGAGCCGACGCTCGACTACGTCGTCGTCAAGGTGCCGCGCTTCAACTTCGAGAAGTTCCCCAACGCCGACGCGACCCTCACGACCACCATGAAGTCGGTCGGCGAGGCCATGGCGATCGGGCGCAACTACACGACCGCGCTGCAGAAGGCGCTGCGCTCGCTCGAGAAGCGCGGATCGAGCTTCCACTGGGGCGAGGAGGCGCGATCGGTGGAGGAGCTTCTCGAGATCGCGAAGACGCCCACCGACGGCCGCATCGTCACGCTGCAGCAGGCGATGCGCAAGGGCGCGAGCGTCGAGCAGGCGTTCGAGGCCACGAAGATCGACCCGTGGTTCCTCGACCAGATGGCGCTCGTCAACGAGGTCGCCGCGTTCGTGCAGGCGGCGCCCGAGCTCGATGCCGCGACGCTTCGCCTCGCGAAGGAGCACGGCTTCAGTGACGCCCAGCTCGCGCAGCTGCGCGGTGTCAGTGAGGCCGAGATCCGCGGCGTGCGTTACGGCCTCGGCATCCGTCCGGTCTACAAGACGGTCGACACCTGCGCGGGGGAGTTCCCGGCGCTCACGCCGTACCACTACTCCAGCTACGACCACGAGACCGAGGTCACGCCCAGCGAGCGCACGAAGGTCGTCATCATCGGATCGGGCCCGAACCGCATCGGCCAGGGCGTCGAGTTCGACTACTCGTGCGTGCACGCCTCGTTCGCCCTGTCGGATGCCGGCTACGAGACGATCATGGTCAACTGCAATCCCGAAACCGTCTCGACCGACTACGACACGAGCGACCGGCTCTACTTCGAGCCGCTGACGCTCGAGGACGTGCTCGAGGTGCTGCACGCCGAGGCCCAGTCCGGAACGATCTTGGGCGTCGTGTGCCAGCTCGGCGGCCAGACACCGCTGGGGCTGGCGAAGGGCATCGAGGAGGCCGGGTACACGATCCTCGGCACCTCGCCGGCCGCGATCGACATCGCGGAGGAGCGGGAGCTGTTCTCCCAGCTGCTCGACCGCGCCGGTCTGGTCGCCCCGCGCCACGACACCGCTGTCGACGAGGCCGGCGCCGTCGCGATCGCCGAGGAGATCGGCTACCCCGTGCTCGTGCGCCCCAGCTTCGTGCTCGGCGGTCGCGGCATGGAGATCGTCTACGACACCGAGAGCCTGCGCGACTACTTCGTCCGCACCGCCGGCGAGGTCATCATCGAGGAGGGCAAACCGCTGCTGGTCGACCGCTTCCTCGACGACGCGATCGAGCTCGATGTCGATGCGCTCTACGACGGACACGAGCTCTACATCGGTGGCGTCATGGAGCATCTCGAGGAAGCCGGCATCCACTCCGGCGACTCGTCGTGCACCCTGCCGCCCATCTCGCTCGGCCGCACCGAGATCGACCGCGTCCGTGCGGCGACCCATGCGATCGCCGAAGGTGTCGGTGTCCGCGGACTGCTGAACGTGCAGTTCGCCGTCTCCGCCGGTGTCCTGTACGTCATCGAGGCGAACCCGCGGGCCTCGCGCACCGTGCCTTTCGTCTCCAAGGCGCTCGGCATTCCGCTCGCCAAGGCCGCCTCCCGCATCATGGCCGGCGCCACCGTGGCCGAGTTGAAGGCCGAAGGACTGCTTCCCCTCGAGGACGGCTCGCGGGTTCCGCTGGATGCGCCCGTCGCCGTCAAGGAGGCCGTGCTGCCGTTCAAGCGCTTCCGGACCGCCGACGGCCACACGGTCGACTCGGTCCTGGGCCCGGAGATGCGCTCCACCGGGGAGGTCATGGGCATCGACCGCGACTTCCCGACCGCGTTCGCGAAGAGTCAGGCCGCGGCCTACGGCGGCATGCCGACGTCGGGAACCGTCTTCCTCTCGGTCGCCGACGACGACAAGCGCGCCGTCATCCTGCCGGCGCACCGCCTGCAGGAGCTCGGCTTCCGCCTCATCGCGACCGAGGGCACCGCCGAGATCCTGGCTCGCAACGGCATCCGTGTCGGCGTGGTGGGCAAGTACTCCGAAACGCAGGAGTCGGGTGAACGCAACGTCGTCGATCTCATCAACGCCGGAGAGATCGACATCGTCGTGAACACGCCCTCCGGAGGCATCGCCCGCGCCGACGGATACGAGATCCGGGCAGCGGCGGTGGCGGCGGACAAAGCCCTGTTCACCACGATGGCCGTCCTCGGCGCCGCCGTCAGCGCGCTGCCGGTGCTGCGCGAGGGGTTCGCGGTGCGCAGCCTCCAGGAGTACGCCCGCGACCGGTCCGACGCCCTGGCCGCCGCCGAGCAGCGGGCGGCCGTGTGAGCTCGTCCGGTTCGCGACGTCCGTTCGGTTCTCGACTTCGGGAAGCCGTCGCCGCGCGCGGACGCCTGTGTGTCGGCATCGACCCCCACGAAGCGCTCCTGCGCGAGTGGGGACTCGGTGTCGACGCCGCCGGCGTCCGCGAGTTCGGACTGCGGACGGTGGATGCCGCGGCATCCACCGTCGCCGTCGTCAAGCCTCAGGTCTCGTTCTTCGAACGGTTCGGATCGGCCGGCTACGCCGCCCTCGAGGAGGTGATGGCGGCGGCCCGCGCCGCGGGTCTGCTCGTGATCGCCGACGCCAAGCGGGGCGACATCGGCACGACCATGGACGCCTACGCGGCCGCCTGGCTCACACCGGGTTCGGCGCTCGAGGCCGATGCGCTCACCGTCAGCCCGTACCTGGGGGTGGGTGCGCTGTCCACCACGTTCTCGTACGCGCTCGCGCACCAGAAGGGGGTGTTCGTGCTCGCCGCCACCAGCAATCCCGAGGCCTCGGCACTGCAGAGCGCCCTTCGTGGCACGCAGACCGTGGCCGCCACCGTGGCCGCCCAGGTCGTCGCCGCCGATGCGACCGGCGCCGGCGAGTGGGCATCGCTCGGGCTCGTCGTCGGTGCGACGGTGGATCTTGCCGCGCGCGGTCTCGGCGCGTTCGAGCGGCCGGTGCCGGTCCTCGCGCCGGGGTTCGGCGCGCAGGGCGCCGAGCCGGCCGACCTCCCGACCATCTTCGGCGATCTCGCCGAAGCGGTCATCGCGAGCGAGAGCCGCAGCATCCTCTCGGCCGGTCCGAAGGACCTCGCCGCACGCATCGCCGAGCGTGCAGACCTGTACCGTGGAGGATCCCATGGCTGATTCCCGCACTCCTCCCGACGTCGACCGCGTCGCGGCATCCCGTCGCGCGGTCGCCGCCCGACGCGAGCGCGCCGCGCTCAAGCACGATGTGGCGATGCGGGTCATCACGCCGCAGGAGCTGCTGCAGCGCGCGCTCGACGCTCCTGACGCACCCGCGGGCGCGATGCGGATCACGGAGTTCCTGACGGCGCTGCCGGCGATCGGCGAGGGCAAGCGCGACCGTGTGCTGGCCGAGCTGGAGATCGCGCCCGTCAAGCGGCTCGGGGGACTCGGCACGCGCCAGCGCGCAGCGCTCACGGCGTGGCTCGACGGCCGGTTCCCTCCCCTCCAGCCCCGCAGCGGCCGCAGCCGGCTCATCGTGCTGGCCGGCCCGACCGCCGTGGGCAAGGGCACCGTCGCCGCCTACATCAAGGACCATCACCCCGAGATCCTGCTGTCGGTGTCGGCGACCACGCGCGCACCGCGCCCGGGAGAGGTCGACGGCGAGCACTACTTCTTCGTGGACGATGACGGTTTCGACGCCCTCATCGCCGACGACGCCCTCCTCGAGCACGCGACGGTCCACAACGCGTTCCGTTACGGCACGCCGCGCGCGCCCATCGAGAAGGCGCTGGCGGAGGGGCGCACGGTGCTCCTGGAGATCGACCTGCAGGGTGCCCGCCAGGTGCGCGCTGCCGCTCCCGATGCCACCCTCGTGTTCCTGACGCCGCCGAGCTGGGACGAGCTGGTCAACCGTCTCGTCGGGCGCGGCACGGAAGGTCCGGAGGAGCGCGCGCGCCGCCTGAAGACGGCGAAGGTCGAGCTGGCCGCGCAAGGCGAGTTCGATTACCGCGTCGTCAACGACGACGTCGCCCGCGCCGCCGCCGAGATCGCCGCCCTCGCCCGCTGAGTCGGCGGGTTCATCCGTCCGCAGCCGCCGCCTCGACCACCCCGAAGCGGCGTGTCGGGACGGATGAACGGCATTCAGCAACGGCGAACATCGATGAGCTCGGCGCGGACGCGGCGCTGATAGAATGAACGGATGCCGCGGCATCCTGCGGCCACGAGTTCTCCCGCGTGGGCGTTCCCCGCGAGTTTTCCCCACCGCCATTCGATCCTGGAGGTTCATCATGGCCGGACGTGACAAGGGCATCATCGACCCGCCCATCGACGCGCTGCTCGACAAGGTCGACTCGAAGTACCAGCTGGTGATCTACGCGTCCAAGCGCGCACGCCAGATCAACGACTACTACTCCGACCTGCACGAGGGCAACCTCTTCGACAACGTCGGCCCGCTCGTCGATTCGAGCGTGGAGGACAAGCCCCTCACGATCGCGCTGCACGAGATCCACGAGGACAAGCTGCGCCTGCGCGCGGCGGAGTGATCCCCGCCTGACATCATGACGCCGTATGGCGTCGGCATGCCCGTGATCCTGACCGCGACGACGTCGTGTCGGAGATCACGGGCATGATTGTCGAGTACCCCATGTGTCTGGAGCCCCGATGAGCGCGTTGCGTCTGTTCACGTCCGAGTCCGTCACCGAGGGCCACCCGGACAAGATCTGCGACCAGATCTCCGACTCCGTCCTCGACGCCCTGCTGACGGTCGATCCCGGCAGTCGCGTCGCGGTGGAGACCCTCGTCACCACCGGCCTCGTCCATGTCGCAGGTGAGGTCCGCACCGACGGCTACGTCGACATCCCCGGCATCGTTCGCCGTGTCGTGAACCGCATCGGCTACACCTCCAGCGAGACCGGGTTCGACGGCGACTCGTGCGGCGTCACGGTCTCGATCGGTGAGCAGTCGGGAGACATCGCCGCCGGTGTCGACAACGCGATCGAGCACCGGGAGGGTGGCTCGGTCGACCCGATCGACGCGCTCGGCGCGGGAGACCAGGGCATCATGTTCGGCTACGCGACGAACGAGACGCCGCAGCTCATGCCGATGGCGATCTGGACGGCCCACCGTCTCGCCGAGCGGCTCACCGAGGCCCGACGCTCCGGCGCGCTGGGGTTCCTCCGCCCCGACGGCAAGACCCAGGTCACGCTCGGCTACGACGGTCACGTGCCCCGCACCGTCGACACGGTCGTCCTCTCGACGCAGCACAACCCCGACATCTCTCTGGCCGCCCTGCGGGCCGCCGTTCAGGCCGAGGTCATCGACCCGATCCTGGCGACGACAGGCCTCGATGTCTCGAACGTGCGCTACGTCATCAACCCCGCGGGCCCGTTCGTGACGGGCGGGCCGAAGGGCGATGCCGGACTGACGGGACGCAAGATCATCATCGACACCTACGGCGGAGCCTCCCGACATGGTGGTGGCGCCTTCAGCGGAAAGGATCCCTCCAAGGTCGACCGCTCCGCCGCGTATGCCATGCGCTGGGTGGCGAAGAACGCGGTCGCCGCTGGCCTCGCCGACCGCCTCGAGGTGCAGGTCGCCTACGCGATCGGGCGCGCGGAACCGGTGGGTCTGTACGTCGAGACCTTCGGCACGGCGCACGTCTCCGACGAGAAGATCACGTCTGCCATCCGCGACGTCTTCGATCTGCGCCCGCAGGCGATCATCGACGACCTCGACCTGCTCCGGCCGATCTACGCCCAGACCGCCGCGTACGGCCATTTCGGTCGCGAACTGCCCGAGTTCACGTGGGAGCGCACCGACCGCGTCGAGGAGCTGCGCGCCGCCTCCGGCCTCTGAGCCGCGTCCGTGATCGTCGTCGCGCGCGTCCTGATCGACTCGCCTCTGCCGCAGCTGGACCGCCTCTTCGACTACGAGGTGCCGCCGGCGCTCGTGGCCGAGGCGGTGCCGGGCGTGCGTGTGCGCGTACCGCTGCGCACCGCCGGCCGCGTCGTGGACGGCTACCTCGTCGACGTGGTCACGGCGGAGGCGCCCGAGAGGCCGCTCTCGGAGGTCGATGCGATCGTCTCTCCGGTTCCCGTCCTCACGCCCGAGCTGTACGCGCTGGCACGGCGCGCCGCCGACCGCGCGGCGGGCTCGGCCAGCGACATCCTGCGGCTCGTCATCCCCAAGCGGATGGTGCGGGCCGAGAAAGCGTGGCTGGCGGCGCAGGCACCGGCATCCGCCGACGAGATCGCCCCCTCAGCGACCCCAGTGTCGGGGGATGCCGAGGACTGGGCCGACACCGTGCTGGCGCCCTACCCGGGGTTGGCCGACGCGGTCGCGGCGGGGGAGCGGCTGGCTATCGACGCTCCACCGCACCCCAGCGCATCACTGACCGTCGGAGCCTGGGCGGAACTGCTCGCCGCCATCGCCGTCCGTCAGCTGGCGGCCGGTCGCAGCACGGTGATCGTGGTGCCCGATCACCGCGACGAGGAGCAGGTGCTCGCCGTGCTGGGCGTGTGGCTGTCCGACGATGCGGTGGTCCGCGACGATGCCCGGCGCTCCGGACCCGAGCGGTACGCGGGCTATCTCCGGCTGCGCACGCCGCGCCCGTGCATCGTCGTCGGCAACCGGTCGACCGTGTACGCACCGGCGCACGACACCGCCTGCGTGATCGTCTGGGACGATGGCGACCCGCTGCTCGCCGAGCCGCTCAGCCCCGGCGTCCACGCCCGCGACGCCGCCCTGATCCGTCAGGAGCTGGAAGGCTCGTCGCTGGTGTTCGCGGGTCACACCCGCACGACCGACATCGAGCGACTGGTGCAGCTGGGGTGGGTGCGGCAGCTGGCGGCGGCACGGCGCACGAGTCCGACGGTGGTGCTCTCGGCGACACGGGAGGGCGAGTCGCACGGAGCCCGCGTGCCCTCGAGCGCCTTCGCCGCCGCTCGAGACGGGCTGCGCGAGGGACCCGTGCTCGTGCAGGTGGCGCGGCCCGGGTACGCCCCGGTGCTCGTGTGCGCCGAGTGTCGCACGCCCGCGCGCTGCCGCCACTGCACGGGCCCGCTGCGCGCCCGCCGCCCCGGAGCGACACCGGACTGCGGGTGGTGCGGCAGATCGGACCCCACGTGGACATGCGTGCAGTGCGGCGCGGCGAAGCTCCGGATGGCATCGTCGGGCAGCGAGCGCACCGCCGACGAGCTCGGTCGAGCCTTCCCAAACACGCGGGTCATCGTCGCCGACGGTGCGCATCCCGTCACCGAGGTGGACGCGAGACCCGCCCTGATCATCGCGACGCGCGGCGCCGAACCGCACGCTCGCGGCGGCTACCGGGCCGTCATCCTCCTCGACGGCGATCGCATGCTGCTCGCCGAGCAGTTGCGCATCGGTGAGTCGGCTCTGCGCTGGTGGTCGAACGCGGCGGCCCTCGCGGCACCCGGCGCACCCGTGCACCTGGTCGGCGTCGCAGGTCCCGTCGCACGCGCGCTCGCGACCTGGACGCAAGCCGCCTACGCCCGTGCCGAGCTGGCCGACCGTGGGCCTCTCGCGATGCCGCCGGTGGTGCGTGTCGCCGCCGTCGAGGGCACACCCGCCGCCGTCGAGGCCGCCCTGAAGGAGCTGCGGGTCGCGGTGCCCGCCCTGGGCGCGACCGCCGGCGCCGTCCTCGGCCCGGTGCCGCTTCCGGACGATCTGGTGCGCGCCCTGGTCCGCTTCGATTACGCGCACGGCAGGAACGTCGCCGACAGCCTCCGTGCCTCTGTCGTCGCCGAGGCCCTTCGCGGCCGACGGGCTGCTCGACGCAGCCCGGGCCGGAGCGGCTCGGGCAATCGCACTACACTGCGGGTGCGGCTCGACGTCCCCGAACTGGATCTCTGACCTCGCCCCGCCACCATCGCCTTCGTCATCCGAGGAACCCCATGCGCATCGTCTTCGCCGGCACGCCGGCGCCCGCCGTCCCGTCCCTGCGGGCGATCGCGGCATCCGCTCACGAGCTCGTCGGCGTCGTGACCCGATCCGACGCCGCTCTCGGCCGCAAGCGCGTGCTGACGCCGTCTCCGGTCGCCGAGGCCGCCGACAGCCTCGGCGTTCCGGTCATCAAGGCCGATCGTCTGGATGCCGAGGCCACCGCAGCGATCGACGTACTCGCTCCGGATCTCGGCGTCATCGTCGCCTACGGCGGCCTCGTACGCGAACCCCTGCTGTCGCTGCCGCGACACGGCTGGATCAACCTGCACTTCTCGTTGTTGCCGCACTGGCGCGGCGCCGCCCCCGTGCAGCACGCGCTGATCGCCGGCGAGCGCACCACGGGCGCGAGCGTCTTCCAGCTGGTCGCCGCGCTCGACGCCGGAGACGTGTTCGGCGACGTTCGTTACGACGTGCCGCGCGGCGCGACGGCGGGCGACGTTCTCGCGGAGCTCGCGGATGTCGGCGCCGAGCTGCTGGTGCGCGTGACCGACGAGATCGCGGCGGGGACGGCCCGGGCGGTGCCGCAGGTCGGCACGCCCACGCTCGCCCCGAAGCTGTCGATCGCCGACGGGGCGCTCGACCTCACCGAGAACGCAGAGATCGTGCTCGACCGCTTCCGCGGCACCACTCCCGAGCCCGGAGCTCACGTGGGCTTCGCCAGCGGCCGCCTCAAGATCCTCGCCGCCCATCGCGGGCCCGACACCGACCTGCCGCCGGGGACGCTGAGCCTCTCGGGACGCGACGTGCTGCTGACCGCGGGGGAGGGCACGACCGTCGTGCTGAAGACCGTGCAGCCGTCCGGCAAGGGGGCGATGGCAGCGGGCGACTGGTGGCGCGGGCTGCGCATCGACGATCCCCGTGTCGATCTGCCCAGCGAGCGGGCGACCTCATGAGCGCGTCACCGCGCTGGGTCGCGTACGACGTGCTGCGGGCTGTGGACGAGACCGACGCCTACGCCAACCTGCTGCTGCCGCGAGCGCTCGCGCGGGCGGGACTGACCGGGACGGATGCCGGCTTGGCGACCGAGCTGACCTACGGGACCCTTCGCCGGCTCGGCACGTATGACGCGATCATCGCGGATGCCGCGCGGCGCCCCGTCGCCGACATCGATCCCGCCGTGCGCGACGCCTTGCGTCTGGGCGTCCATCAGCTCGTCGCGATGCGAACACCCGCGCACGCCGCCGTCAACGAAACCGTCCGGCAGGTCCGCAAGGCCGCCGGCGCACCGGCAGCCGGCTTCGCCAACGCCGTGCTGCGCCGCGTCAGTGAGCGGACGCCGCAGGAGTGGGATGAGCATCTCGCCGCCGCCGCGCGCTCCGACGACGAGCGACTCGCCGTTCGCTACGCCCACCCCGTCTGGGTGATCCGCGCGTTCCGCCGGGCGCTGGCCGCCGAGGGGCGGGGGGACGAGCTGGAAGCGCTGCTCGCGGCCGACAACGCCGCGCCCGTCGTCACGCTCGCCGCACTGCCGGGCCTCGCCGATCGCCCCGCCGAGGCGACGCCGACGCCCTACTCGCCGCTCGGCTTCTTCTCCGGCGGCGGCGACCCGGGTGCCCTCGTCGCGGCATCCGGCGGCCGCGTCCGCGTGCAGGACGAGGGCTCGCAGCTGGCGGCACTCGCGCTCGCGCGCGTGCAGCCGGTCACGGCCGGCGAGCGCTGGCTGGATCTGTGCGCCGCCCCGGGCGGCAAGACCGCGGTCCTCGCCGCCGAAGCTCTCGCCCACGGCGCCACGTTGGAGGCCAACGAGCTCTCCCCGGCGCGGGCGGGCCTGGTGCGCGACTCGGTCGCCGCGGTCCCGCTGCCGGTGCCCGTCTCGGAGGAGGACGGCCGCACGCGCGCCGCACACGGGCGCTACGACCGCATCCTGGTCGACGCGCCGTGCACCGGTCTCGGAGCCCTCCGACGCCGCCCCGAAGCCCGCTGGCGCAAGCAGCCCGCCGATGTGCCACAGCTGGCCTCGCTGCAGTCAGAGCTTCTGTCGGCCGCGCTCGCGGCGTTGCGTCCCGGCGGCGTCGTCGCGTATGTCACCTGCTCGCCGCACCTGGCCGAGACGGCGGCGATCGTCGCCGATGCCCTGCGCACGCACGGCGATGGCGTCGAGGAGCTCGACGCGCGCGCGACCGTGGCTGCGATCTCCGAGCACCCGATCGACCTCGCCGCCCCGGCGGACGGATCGGGCCGCGCCCAGCTGTGGCCGCACCGCCACGGCACAGACGCCATGTCGATCTCGCTGCTGCGCCGCCGCTGAGCCCCGCCCCGGTGCTCAGTCCCAGCGCACGACGGGCGGCGTCACCGTGAGATCGACCAGTGCAGACCCCAGCGACGGCAGGAACAGGAACGAGCAGCCGGTGCGGCGCTGGCCGTTGACGTCACAGTCCGCGGTGACCTCGACGCCGCCCAGATACGGCGTACGCACCTGACCCGGATCGCCGTACATCGCCTCGGGCTTCAGGTTCGCGAGCTTCGCCTGCGTCTCGGCGCGGAGGCTGCGGGTGATGGTCCCGTCGATGATCTTCGTGCCGTCGCTCAGGTTCTCCGGAATGTCGATGCCGCATCCCGCGGTGAGGTTCTTCGACGCGATGCACGTATCGACCGCGCTGCGGACGGCGGTCTGGAACAGGCTCGTCCCGGCGTCGCTGAGCTCGACGGTGGTGTCGAACCGCAGCGAGAAGTCGTTCGGGTCGGCCGCGATGAGGGTCGTCGTTCCCGACAGTGTGTAGTTGGGGTTGTCGATCTCGACCGTGACGGTTCCCGGGAACACGGTGATCGAGTCGCTGTCGACCGGCACGCCGTTGACCGTCGCGTTGAGGCCGCGGAAGCTGCCGCCCAGGTAGATGTCGACCGTGCCGTGCGCCAGCTTCCACGTGCCGTCATCCTCGTAGTCGACGACGTCGAACTGGCCGCTCGCCGGCTTTCCGCCGATCGTGTAGTCGACGCGCACGGGGATCGAGTATCCCTTGTCGCCGCCCTTCGGCACCGACACGACGACGTTCTCGATCGCACCCTTCGCGGATGCGGCGGCGAGCGCGTCATCCGACAGGAGCGCGCCCTGACGCGGCTTCGAGTCGAGCATCGCGAGCGCCGCCTCGCTGTCGCCGGCGGCGAGCGCATTCAGGTAATCAGACACGACCCTCTCGGGGGCGGTGCTGGCCGTCGTCGCCGCGCGCACCGCGAACGCCACGCCCAGAGCGATGGCCAGCAGCACCACTATTCCGCCGGCGATGATGCCGATCAGCGCCCCGGTGGGAAGCTTCTTTCGCGGCGGTACCGGCGCCTGTCCGTCTGCGGGAAGCGGCTGCGGGGCGGGCTGCGGGACCGGAGCGCCGTACGGTACCGGGCCGCCGGCCTGCCGCGGAGGTGTGAACGCCGCGACGTACGGCCCTGCCGCCGCGTGCTCCGTGGGTGCCGGCGTGACGACGGTGGCCTCGGCAGCCGCCTCCGTCGCGCGCGGCACCCACTGGGCCGCCGCGGCATCCCACCGCAATGCGCCCGCGACCCATTCGCCACGCTGGGCGTCCCACATCGGCGCCTGACCGTCACCGTTCCCGCTCATCGTCCGCCCTTTCGTCGGTCACCCCGCCGCGCACCCCTCGGCGCGAACCACCCCCGTGGTTCTCCAGAGACCCTACTGACGGCGGGCCGAACACGCGGGCAGGGTGTGGATAATGGGGCCGTGGCACGAATCAACCCCAGCATCCTGGCCGCCGACTTCGTCAACATGCAGGCGGAGTTGGCGCGCATCGCGACCGCCGACTTCGTGCATGTGGACGTCATGGACAATCACTTCGTGCCGAACCTGACGTTCGGTCCGCAGATGGTCGAGCGCATCCAGGCGACGAGCCCCGTGCCGCTGGACGTCCACCTCATGATCTCGGATGCCGACCGGTGGGCGCCCGGGTACGCCGAGCTTGGCGCGGCATCCGTCACCTTCCATCTCGAAGCGGCGACCGACCCGGTGACTCTGGCCCGCAGGATCCGCGCGATCGGGTCGCGAGCCGGCGTCGCCGTCAAACCCGCGACACCGGTCGAAGGCCTGTACGACGTGCTCGACGAGTTCGACCAGATCCTCGTGATGACCGTCGAGCCGGGCTTCGGCGGCCAGTCCTTCATGGCCGATCAGATGCCCAAGCTCGCCCGTCTGCATGAGGAGGCCCGCCGGCGCGGTTCGCAGGTGTGGTTGCAGGTCGACGGCGGCATCTCCGAGTCGACGATCGCCCAGGCTGCCGAGGCCGGGGCCGATACCTTCGTCGCAGGATCCGCGGTCTTCGGCGCCGACGAGCCCGACCGGGCCATCGCCGCGCTGCGGCGCCTCGCCACCGAGCATCACCGCCGCTGAGCACCGCCGCCCGCGGCTGGCGGCGCGCGGGCGCGCCGAGGACCGGTAGCCTGAGAGGGTGAAGACGTTCGACGCCCTGTTCGCGGAGCTGACGACGACCGCCGAGACCCGTCCCGAAGGCTCCGGCACGGTCGCGCAGCTCGATCGCGGCGTGCACGCCATCGGCAAGAAGATCGTCGAAGAGGCCGCGGAAGTCTGGATGGCCGCGGAGTACCAGTCCGACGACGAGACCGCCGAAGAGATCTCGCAGCTGCTGTACCACCTTCAGGTGCTGATGCTCGCCAAGGGCCTCACGCTGCAGGACGTCTACCGACATCTCTGAGCGCGCTCCCGCCCCCGCTCCTCCCGACACCGAAAGCTCTTCACCCATGCTGCGCATCGCTGTGCCGAACAAGGGGTCGCTCGCCGACACCGCCGCCGAGATGCTCGCGGAAGCCGGATACACCGGACGCCGCGACCCCAAGGACCTCCACGTCATCGACCCCGTCAACGAGGTCGAGTTCTTCTACCTGCGCCCGAAGGACATCGCGACCTATGTCGGTTCCGGCGCACTGGACGTCGGCATCACCGGCCGCGACCTGCTGCTGGACGCACGGATGCCGGGTGCCCGCGAGATCGAGAAGCTGGGCTTCGGCGGCTCGACCTTCCGTTTCGCCGGCCCTCCCGGGCGCTTCACGCAGGTGAGCGACCTCGAGGGTCTGCGGGTCGCGACGGCGTACCCGGGGCTGGTCGACGGCTTCCTCGACGAGCAGGGAGTCGCGGTCGACCTGGTGCCGTTGGACGGCGCGGTCGAGTCGGCGGTGCAGCTGAGCGTCGCCGATGCCGTCGCCGACGTGGTCTCGACGGGAACGACGCTGCGCCAAGCCGGGTTGGAGATCTTCGGCCCCGTGCTGCTGGAGTCGGAGGCCGTGCTGATCGGAGCCCCGTCCGAGGCCGAGGGCACCGAGACGCTCCTGCGGCGCCTGCGGGGCGTGATGGTGGCCCGACGCTACGTCCTGATCGACTACGACCTCCCGGCGTCGCTGGTCGACGAGGCGGTCGCGATCGCTCCCGGTATCGAGTCGCCCACGATTTCGCCGCTTCGCGATCCCGAATGGGTCGCCGTGCGGGTGATGAGCCCCCGCAAGACGGTCAACCAGGTGATGGACGCGCTGTACGCGATCGGCGCGCGCGCGATCCTGGTGACCGCGATCCACAACGCGAGGCTCTGACATGTCGCTCGCACGACGGGTCATCCCCTGTCTGGACGTGGCCGCCGGCCGCGTCGTCAAGGGCGTGAACTTCGAGAACCTGCGCGACATGGGCGATCCGGTCGAGCTGGCCGCCCTGTACTTCGCTCAGGGTGCCGACGAGCTGACCTTCCTCGACGTGACCGCGACGGTGGACGACCGATCGACGACCTACGACGTCGTGCGCCGCACCGCCGAGGAGGTCTTCATCCCCTTGACCGTCGGCGGCGGCGTGCGCAGCGCCGACGACGTGGCCCGCCTGCTCGCGGTCGGCGCCGACAAGGTCGGCGTCAACTCCGCCGCCATCGCACGCCCCGAGCTGCTCGGCGAGATCGCCGATCGCTTCGGTGCGCAGGTGCTGGTGCTGTCGCTCGACGTGAAACGCGCGCCCGGCACCCGCTCCGGTTTCGTCGTCACGACCCACGGCGGTCGGACCGCGACCAGCCTCGACGCGCTCGAGTGGGCACGAGAGGCGATCGACCGGGGAGCGGGGGAGCTGCTGGTCAACTCGATCGACGCCGACGGCACCAAGGACGGGTTCGACCTCGAGCTCGTCGGCCTCATGCGCGAGCTGTCCTCCGTGCCCGTCATCGCCTCCGGCGGTGCCGGGACTGTCGACCACTTCGCCCCGGCCGTGCACGCGGGCGCCGACGCGGTCCTCGCGGCATCCGTCTTCCACTCCGGGCAGCTGACCATCGGCGACGTCAAGGACGCGCTGACGGCGGACGGGATCGAGGTGCGCCGATGAGCGCCGTCGACGACGCTCGCATCGACCGCGTCCGCTTCAACGCGGACGGGCTCGTCCCGGCGATCATCCAGCAGCACGACACGGGCGACGTGCTCATGCTGGGCTGGATGGACGCCGAAGCCCTCCGCCGCACGCTCACCGAGGGACGGGTGACGTTCTGGTCGCGCTCCCGCCAGGAGTACTGGCGCAAGGGCGACACGTCGGGTCACGCGCAGTACGTGCGCGGCGCCCGGCTGGACTGCGACGGCGACACCCTGCTGATCGCCGTCGAGCAGATCGGTGCCGCCTGCCACACCGGCGATCACACCTGCTTCGACGCCGACGACCTCTCTCCCGTCGTCGCCTTCGCACCGCTCGATCACGGCGGCGACCCGTCGTGACGGCACGCGCACGCAGTTACGCGGTCCTCTCGATCATCGCCGGCGGCGCCCTCGCGATCATCTCGTCGACCCAGACGTGGCTGGACGTCGCCTTGGATGCCGGTGCCACCGCATCCCTCACCGTCGCCGGCGCGAAGGGGTTCACCCTGCTCGCTCCGCTCAGCCTGGCGGCGCTCGCGCTGGGCCTCGCCCTCACGGTGGTCGGACGCGTACTGCGTTACGCGTTCGGAGCGGTTGCGGTCATCATCGGCGGCACGCTGCTGATCGGTGCGGGACGCATCGCGATCGAACACCCCGTGGATGCCGTCTCGGCCGCGGTGACGACGGCCACCGGCCTGTCGGGAACGGACGCGATCGACGGGCTGGTCGCCTCGATCACGTCGACGCCCTGGCCGTGGCTCACGGTGGTCGCGGGCGCACTGGTCGCCGTGGGCGGCGTCCTGACGCTCGCCACGTCGCACCGCTGGCGCGGCAGTGGACGCCGGTATCGCACCGACAACCCGAGCCCGTCGGCGGCGGGATCGGCCACGGGTGCGGCCGCGTCGCGCCCGCACGACGCGATCGACTCCTGGGACGACCTGTCGCACGGCGACGATCCCACCGCCCGCTAGACTGGCGGGGAACCCCCGAATGAGACCGAGGAGCACCATGAGCAACAGCATCGACGACCCCGGCCACGGACACTCGCCCGCCGCCTGGACGGCTGTGGTCATCATGCTGCTGGCCGTCACGCTCGGCACGGTCTTCTACTGGTTCGACATGCCGGCGCTCGTCTGGGCCTCCGCCGGGCTGCTCGTCGTGGGCGCGCTCGTCGGCTGGGGCATGGCGAAGGCCGGCTACGGCGCCAAGGGTCCGAAGTACGCCCCGAAGCAGCACTGACATGCTCGATGGCCTGACGGCCGGCGCGGTGGAGGATGCCCGGTCGCGGGAGGACGCACGTCCGCTCCGCGACGTCGAGCGCGACGCTCTCGCGCAGGCGCCCGCTCTCGATGCCCGCGCCGCTCTCGCACCCGCCGAGCGCGTGAAGATCATCGCGGAGGTCAAACGCGCCAGTCCGTCACGCGGCGACCTCGCGGCCATTCCCGACCCGGCCCTGCAGGCGTCGCTGTACGAGAAAGGCGGCGCCTCGGCGATCTCGGTGCTCACCGAGCAGCGGAAGTTCAAGGGTTCCCTTGCCGACCTCGAGGCCGTCAAGCAGCGAGTCGCGCTGCCGGTGCTGCGCAAAGACTTCATCGCGACGCCCTACCAGGTTCTGGAGGCGCGGGCTTCCGGGGCCGACCTGGTGCTGCTGATCGTCGCCGCGCTCGAACAGCCCCTGCTGCGGCAGCTGCACGAGCTGGTCCTGCAACTGGGCATGACGCCTCTCGTCGAGACGCACTCACGCGAGGAGCTGGACCGCGCCGGCGACCTCGGCGCCACGCTCATCGGCGTCAACGCCCGCAACCTCTCCACGTTCGAGCTGGACCGCGACCTGTTCGGCTCGCTCGCGGAGCATTTCCCCGCGGACGCGATCAAGATCGCCGAGTCGGCGGTGCTTGCGCCCGCCGACGTCGCGCACTATCGGGCCGACGGCGCCGATGTCGTGCTCGTCGGCGAAGCGCTCGTCACCAACGACCCCGTGACCACCCTGCACGCTTTCCTGGAGGCCGGATCATGAGCCTGCGCGACCAGCACGGACCCTTCTTCGGCGACTTCGGGGGGCGGTACATGCCCGAGTCGCTCATCGCCGCCATCGACGAGCTGACGGCAGAGTACGAGGCGGCCAAGGCCGACCCTGCCTTCGCCGCCGAATTCGAAAGCCTGCTGCACTCCTATGCGGGCCGGCCGTCGGCTCTCACCGAAGTGCCCCGCTTCGCCGAGCATGCCGGAGGCGCGCGCATCTTCTTGAAGCGCGAGGATCTGAACCACACCGGCTCGCACAAGATCAACAACGTCATCGGTCAGGCGCTGCTGACGAAGCGACTCGGCAAGAAGCGCGTGATCGCCGAGACCGGCGCCGGTCAGCACGGCGTCGCAACCGCGACCGCAGCGGCCCTGTTCGGTTTCGAATGCACCGTCTACATGGGCGAGGTGGACACCCAGCGCCAAGCGCTCAACGTCGCCCGCATGCGGCTGCTGGGCGCGGAGGTCGTGCCCGTCACGACGGGATCGCGCACCCTGAAGGACGCGATCAACGAGGCGTACCGCGACTGGGTCGCGTCCGTCGAGACGACGAACTACATCTTCGGCACGGCCGCAGGCCCGCACCCCTTCCCGGCGATGGTGCGCGACTTCCAGAAGATCATCTCCGAGGAAGCCCGCGCGCAGCTGCTCGCCGAGACGGGACGCCTGCCCGACGCGGTCGTCGCCTGCGTCGGCGGCGGCTCGAACGCGATCGGCATGTTCGACGCGTTCCTCGACGACGAGACGGTCAAGCTCTACGGCGTCGAGGCGGCCGGCGACGGTGTCGACACGCCCAAGCACGCGGCGTCCATCGAGCGCGGGCGCCCCGGCATCCTCCACGGGGCCAAGACGTTCGTCCTGCAGGACGAGGACGGCCAGACCGTCGAGTCCCACTCGATCTCCGCCGGACTGGACTATCCCGGTGTCGGTCCCGAGCACGCCTGGCTCGCCGACATCGGCCGCGCCCAGTACATTCCGGCGACGGATGCCGAGGCGATGGACGCGCTGCGCCTGCTGTCGCAGACGGAGGGCATCATCCCGGCGATCGAGTCCGCACACGCGCTGGCCGGCGCCCTGCGGTTGGGCCGCGAGCTCGGACCCGACGCCCTCATCGCCGTCAGCCTGTCGGGACGCGGCGACAAGGACATGGACACGGCTGCGCGCTGGTTCGGCCTCTACGACGAGGGGGCAACGTCATGACCTCTCGCGTGGCCGCCGCCATCGATGCGGCGAAGGCGGAGGGGCGCGGCGCGTTCGTCGGCTACCTGCCGCTCGGCTATCCCGACCTGCAGACGAGCATCGATGCGGCCGTGGCGCTGGCGGAGAACGGCGCCGACATCCTCGAGCTCGGCCCGCCCTACTCCGACCCCGTCATGGACGGACTCGTGATCCAGGAGGCCACGCAGGCCGCGCTCGCGGCAGGTTTCCGGCTTCGCGACACCTTCACCGCCGTGCGCGCGATCGCCGACCGGGTGGATGTTCCCATCCTCGTGATGACGTACTGGAACCCCGTGCTGCAGTACGGCGTGGACCGGTTCGCCGACGACCTCGTCGCCGCGGGCGGGGCGGGACTGATCACTCCCGACATCACACCCGACGCCGCCCCCGACTGGATCGCCGCCTCCGAGCGCACCGGGCTCGATCGGGTCTTCCTGGCGGCGCCGACCTCTACCGACGAGCGTCTGCGGATGATCGCCGCGGCGTCGACCGGCTTCGTCTACACGGTGTCGACGATGGGTATCACGGGCGAACGCGCGGAGCTGGATGCCGCGGCGCGCACGCTCGTGGCGCGACTGCGCACCTTCGGTGTCGACCACGCCTGCGTCGGCATCGGTATCTCCACGCCCGAGCAGGTCAGCGGCGTCCTGGAGTACGCGGACGGCGCGATCGTGGGGACGGCCCTCGTCCGGGCGCTGCGCGACGGGGGCGTGGAGGCCCTCGCCGCAGAGACCCGCGCCCTGACGGCGGGCGCCGGGCGCTGACGCCTCCGCGGCGACACGTGACGGCGCCGGCGGCGAAGTAGACTGCCCCTCGTGCTTTCCTCCGCCTCCGTCGTCGCCAGCATCCCGAGCCCGCCGATCAGTTCCTTCCAGGTCGGCCCGCTGACGATCCACTTCTACGCCCTGTGCATCCTCGCGGGCATCGTCGTCGCGGCTTTCATGACCAACCACCGTCTCACCAAGCGTGGCGCGGAATCGTGGGTCGTCATCGACATCTGCCTGCTCGCCGTGCCCCTGGCGATCATCGGCGCACGCGCCTTCCACGTCGTGACCCACTGGGGGTTCTACTTCGAGCAGGGACGCGAGTGGTGGAACCCGTTCGTGCGCGATGCGATCTGGAACGTGTGGGACGGCGGCATCGCGATCTTCGGCGCGCTCATCGGCGGCGCGATCGGCGCGTGGCTCGGCTGCAAGTGGACCGGCATCCGGTTCTGGACCTTCGCCGACGCGCTCGCTCCGGGCCTGCTGCTCGCGCAGGCGCTGGGCCGCTTCGGAAACTGGTTCAACCAGGAGCTGTACGGGCTTCCCACCGATCTGCCCTGGGGCCTGCAGATCGACTACCCGAACCCGGCCTGGCCGGTCGGCCTGCCTGCCGGAACGCTCTTCCACCCCACTTTCCTTTACGAGGTGATCTGGAACACGATGGGCGTGATCGTGCTGCTGTGGGCCGGTCACCGCTTCCGCCTGCAGTGGGGTCGCCTGTTCGCGTTCTACCTCGTCTGGTACAGCGCCGGTCGCATCGTGTGGGAGAGCATCCGCATCGACCCGAGCGAAGTGTTCTTCGGTCTGCGCACCAACGTCTGGGCGGCGATCTTCGGCGTGCTGGTGGGAATCGTCATCTTCGCCGTGCAGACCCGCCGCCACCCGGGCTTCGAGCCGTCGCCGTACATGCGCGGTCGTGAGCGGGGCGGGGCTGTACAATCGCAGAACACCGATGAATTCGTGGACGTCAGCGCACCCCCGACAGCCGAATCCATCGCGGACGCAGCCACAAGCACTGTCACGTCGAAGTAGCACCGCGCCGATGCGCACGATGCTTCGACTTCTCCTCCGCTGAATACACCTCCGCTGAATGCCCAGGGCCGACGTCGTCCCCGATCAGTTTGACCATGAGGACGGTTGCCATGGCTTCGAGCCCCCGTCGTGAAGAGACCCACGAACAGCCCCGGATGCGCCCCGCATCGGGATTTCCCGCCAAGCAGGGTATGTACAACCCGGCCTTCGAGAAGGACGCCTGTGGTCTGGCGATGGTGGCCACGCTCCGTGGCGAGCCGGGCCACGACATCGTCGAGCTCGCGCTGACGGCGCTGCGCAACCTCGAGCACCGCGGGGCCATCGGCTCCGACGCCGGTACCGGTGATGGCGCCGGCATCCTGACGCAGATGCCCGACGCGTTCCTGCGCGCCGTGGTGGACTTCGAGCTGCCCCCGGTCGGGCAGTACGCCGCCGGCATGGCGTTCCTTCCGCTCGACGAGGCCACACGCGCCGAGACGAAGGCGGGTGTGGAGGCCGTCGCCGCCGCGGAAGGTCTCACGGTTCTCGGCTGGCGCGAGGTCCCGACCGAGCAGGAGCACCTCGGCAAGCTCGCCTTCGAGGCGCGACCCCACTTCGAGCAGCTGTTCGTGTCACGCCCCGCCGTCGGCGACGCTCCCGCCCTGAGCGGGATCGACCTCGACCGCCGCGTCTACCGGCTGCGCAAGCGCGCCCGCCGCGAGCACGACGCCTACTTCGTATCGCTCAGCGCGCGCACGCTCGGCTACAAGGGCATGGTCACGACGCTCCAGCTCGAGCCGTTCTATCCCGATCTGCAGGACGCGCGCTTCCAGAGCGAGCTCGCCGTCGTGCACTCCCGCTACTCGACCAACACGTTCCCGTCGTGGCCGCTCGCCCAGCCGCTGCGGATGCTCGCGCACAACGGCGAGATCAACACGGTCGGCGCCAACCGCAACTGGATGCGCGCCCGCCAGTCCCAGCTCGAGTCCGAGCTGATCGGCGACATCCGCCCGCTGCTGCCGATCTGCACGGAAGGCGCAAGCGACTCGGCATCCTTCGACGAGGTGCTCGAGCTGCTGACGCTGACGGGTCGCAGCCTGCCGCAC
This sequence comes from Microbacterium sp. DMC48, assembly GCF_056313825.1. Classification (NCBI taxonomy): domain Bacteria; kingdom Bacillati; phylum Actinomycetota; class Actinomycetes; order Micrococcales; family Microbacteriaceae; genus Microbacterium; species Microbacterium sp. DMC48. Next base: position 511,539 of record NZ_JBQUZN010000004.1, read on the forward strand.
GCGGTGATGATGATGGTGCCGGAAGCCTACGAGAAGCAGGCCGACATCGCGCCGGACCTTCGCGCGTTCTACGAGTACCACTCGATGCAGATGGAGCCCTGGGACGGCCCCGCCGCCCTCATCTTCACCGACGGCACCCTCGTCGGCGCGACGCTGGACCGCAACGGTCTGCGCCCGGGTCGCTGGACGGAGACCACCGACGGACTCGTCGTCATCGGCAGCGAGACCGGTGTGCTGGACTTCGCACCGGAGCGCATCAAGCGCCGGGGGCGTCTGCGCCCCGGACGCATGTTCGTGGTCGACACCGCCCAGCGTCGCATCATCGAGGACGACGAGGTCAAGGCTGAGCTGGCCGCACTGCAGCCGTGGCAGGAATGGCTGGATGCCGGTCGCGTGCGCCTGAAGGAGCTGCCCGAGCGCGAGCACATCGTGCACCCGATCGCCTCGATCACCCGCCGTCAGCGCACCTTCGGATACACCGAGGAGGAGGTGCGCATCCTTCTCACGCCCATGGGTCAGACCGGCGCCGAGCCGCTCGGCGCCATGGGATCGGACACGCCCATCGCGGTGCTCAGCGAGCGTCCGCGCCTGCTGTTCGACTACTTCGTGCAGCAGTTCGCGCAGGTGACCAACCCGCCGCTGGACTCGATCCGTGAAGAGGTCGTGACCTCGCTCGCCCTCGGGCTCGGCCCCGAGCGCAACCTCCTGGAGTGGGGCCCCGAGCACACGCGCACGATCACCCTCGACTTCCCGGTGATCGACAACGACGAACTGGCGAAGCTGCAGAACATCGACAAGGCACTGCCCGGGCGTCGCTCCGCGACCATCCGCGGCCTGTATCACCTGGAGCACGGCGAGGATGCCCTCGAGCGCCGCCTCGAGGAGATCTCCGCCGAGGTGGACGCCGCGATCGCCGACGGCGCCGAGTTCATCATCCTGAGCGACCGCGACTCCAACAAGGACCTGGTGCCGATTCCGTCGCTGCTCATGCTCTCGGCCGTTCACCACCACCTCATCCGCCAGGAGAACCGGATGAAGGTGGGCCTGGTGGTCGAGGCCGGTGATGTGCGCGAGGTGCACCACGTGGCCACGCTCATCGGCTACGGCGCTTCGGCCGTCAACCCGTACCTGGCGATGGAAACCGTCGAGTACCTCGTTCGGGCCGGGTTCATCACGGGGATCACCCCCGAGAAGGCCGTCAAGAACCTCATCTACGCGCTCGGCAAGGGCGTGCTGAAGATCATGTCGAAGATGGGCATCTCCACGGTGTCGTCGTATGCCGGGTCGCAGGTCTTCGAGGCCGTGGGCCTGTCGGAGGAGTTCGTCCGCAAGTACTTCACGGGTACCGAGACGAAACTCGGCGGCGTCGGGGTGCGCGAGATCGCGGTCGAGAACCAGGCCCGCCACGACTACGCGTATCCCGAGGACGGCGCCGCACGCGCACACGAGCGGCTGTGGACCGGCGGCGAGTACCAGTGGCGCCGCGACGGTGCACCGCACCTGTTCACGCCCGACACGGTCTTCCGCCTGCAGCACTCGACGCGCACGCGGCGCTACGACATCTTCCGGGAGTACACGAAGCTCGTCGACGACCAGGCGGCAGAGCTAAAGACGCTCCGCGGGATGTTCCGCCTGAAGACCGGCGTGCGTCCGCCCGTGCCGATCGACGAGGTGGAGCCCGTCTCCTCGATCGTCAAGCGTTTCTCCACGGGTGCGATGAGCTACGGCTCGATCTCGAAGGAAGCGCACGAGACCCTCGCCATCGCGATGAACTCGATCGGGGCGAAGTCGAACACGGGTGAGGGCGGCGAGGATGTCGAGCGCCTCCTCGACCCGCAGCGTCGCAGCGCCATCAAGCAGGTCGCCTCGGGGCGTTTCGGTGTCACGAGCATGTACCTCACGCACGCCGACGACATCCAGATCAAGCTCGCCCAGGGGGCGAAGCCGGGCGAAGGAGGCCAGCTGCCTCCCGGAAAGGTCTACCCGTGGATCGCGCGCACGCGCGGCGGCACCCCCGGCGTCGGCCTCATCTCGCCCCCGCCGCACCACGACATCTACTCGATCGAAGACCTCAAGCAGCTCATCTTCGACGTCAAGCGTGCGAACCCGAAGGCGCGCGTTCACGTCAAGCTCGTGAGCCAGTCGGGCATCGGGGCCGTCGCGGCGGGAACCGCGAAGGCTCTCGCCGACGTCATCCTCGTCTCGGGACACGACGGCGGCACGGGCGCAAGCCCGCTGAACTCGCTGAAGCACGCCGGCACGCCGTGGGAGCTGGGTCTGGCCGAGACGCAGCAGACGCTCATGCTCAACGACATGCGCGACCGTGTCGTCGTTCAGGCCGACGGTCAGCTCAAGACCGGCCGCGATGTCGTGATCGCCGCGCTGCTGGGCGCCGAGGAGTTCGGGTTCGCCACCACCGCGCTCGTGGTAGAGGGCTGCATCATGATGCGCGTCTGCCACCTCGACACCTGCCCGGTCGGTGTGGCGACGCAGAACCCGGTGCTGCGCAGCCGCTTCACCGGCAAGCCCGAGTTCGTCGTCAACTTCATGGAGTTCCTCGCCCAGGAAGTGCGCGAGTACCTCGCCGAGCTGGGCTTCCGCTCGATCGAAGAGGCGGTCGGCCACTCCGAGATGCTCGACATGAACGGCGCGATCGACCACTGGAAGGCCAGCGGACTCGATCTGACGCCGATCCTGGAGGGCCCGGCGTTCGCCCAGGACGTGCCGCGTCGCCACCTGCGCAACCAGGAGCACGAGCTGGATCACCACTTCGATGTACCGCTGATCGAGCACGCTCAGGACGTCATCGCCCACGGCGGGCACTTCTCCATCGACCTGCCGATCCGCAACACCGAACGGGCCGTGGGCACGATGCTCGGCAACCGGGTCACCCTCGCTCACGGCGAGCACGGCCTGCCGGCGGGCACCATCGAGATCAATCTCACCGGCTCGGCCGGTCAGTCCTTCGGCGCCTTCCTGCCGTCGGGCATCACCCTGCGACTCGAGGGCGACTCGAACGACTACGTCGGCAAGGGACTGTCGGGAGGCGAGATCATCGTCCGCCCGCCCCGCGGCGCGACCTTCGATGCGGCGCAGAACGTCATCGCGGGCAACGTGATCGGCTACGGCGCCACGCAGGGCACGCTGTTCCTGCGCGGAGTGGTGGGGGAGCGCTTCCTCGTGCGCAACTCGGGGGCGACCGCCGTCGTCGAAGGTGTCGGCGACCACGCGCTCGAGTACATGACCGGCGGCCTGGCCGTCATCCTCGGACCGACCGGGCGCAACCTCGGAGCCGGCATGTCGGGCGGCACCGCGTACATCTACAAGCTCGACCGCGCTCTCGTGAACCGCGAGGCGCTCGCCAGCGGCGAACTCGAGCTGCTGGAGATGGGTTCGGGTGACGTCGAGATCCTGCGCGATCTCCTTCAACGGCACGTGACCGAGACCGACTCGGTGCTCGCAGCCGCTCTCTTGGACGATCTCGAGGCCGAGGCCGCGAACTTCGTCCGTGTCCTGCCGCGCGACTACGCCGCGGTACTGCAGACCCGCCAGGAGGCGGCCGCCGAGGGGCTCGACCCCGACAGCGACGTCGTCTGGACCCGCATCCTGGAGGTGACCGGTGGCTGACCCGAAGGGCTTCCTGAAGACCACCGAGCGCGAGCTCCCGGCGCGCCGGCCGGTTCCCGTGCGCATCATGGACTGGAAAGAGGTCTACGAGCCGGGCGACACCGCCGTCCTGCGTCGTCAGGCCGGCCGCTGCATGGACTGCGGCATCCCGTTCTGCCACAAGGGCTGCCCGCTGGGCAACCTGATCCCGGAGTGGAACGACCTCACCTGGCGCGGCGAAGGTCGCGCGGCGATCGAGCGCCTGCACGCCACGAACAACTTCCCGGAGTTCACGGGACGGCTCTGCCCCGCTCCGTGCGAGAGCTCGTGCGTGCTGGGCATCAACCAGCCGGCGGTGACGATCAAGCAGATCGAGGTCTCGACGATCGACGAGGCCTTCGCCAACGGCTGGGTAGAGCCCGAGCCGCCGGCGCGGCTGACCGGCAAGACCGTCGCGGTCGTCGGCTCCGGTCCGGCCGGACTCGCCGCAGCCCAGCAACTGACACGCGCGGGCCACACCGTCGCGGTGTACGAGCGCGACGACCGCATCGGAGGCCTGCTGCGCTACGGCATCCCCGACTTCAAGATGGAGAAGCGTCACCTCGAGTCGCGCCTGCGTCAGATGCAGGACGAGGGCACGCGTTTCCGCGCGGGCGTCGAGATCGGCAAGGACATCTCGTGGAGCGATCTGCGCGCCCGCTACGACGCGGTCGTCATCGCGACCGGAGCCACCCTGCCCCGAGAGCTCGCCATCCCCGGACGTGACCTCGCCGGTGTGCACTTCGCGATGGAGTACCTCATCGAGTCGAACAAGGCCGTCGCCGGCGACCAGGTGCCGCAGCAGATCCACGCGGAGGGCAAGCACGTCATCGTCATCGGCGGGGGTGACACCGGTGCGGACTGCATCGGGACCGCACACCGCCAGGGTGCGCTGAGCGTCACGAACCTCGCGATCGGCAAGCAGCCGCCGGCCAGCCGGCCCGATCACCAGCCGTGGCCGATGACACCGACCGTCTTCGAAGTCTCGTCGGCACACGAGGAGGGCGGGGAGCGCAGCTTCCTGGCCTCGACGGTGGAGTTCCTGGGCAACGAGGCGGGAGAGGTGCGCGCTCTCCGCGTTGCGGAGACGGAATACCTCCCCGACGGCCGCCGGGTTCCGCGCAGCGGCACCGAGCGCGAGATCCCCGCTGACCTCATCCTCATCGCGATGGGTTTTACCGGCCCCGAACGCGCCGAACTCGAATCGCAGCTCGGTACCGTGTTCACGGGCCGCGGCAACGTCGAGCGCGGCGATGACTACCAGACGACCGCGCCCGGCGTGTTCGTCGCCGGAGACGCCGGGCGTGGCCAATCCCTGATCGTCTGGGCGATCGCGGAGGGTCGCGCCGCGGCGGCGGCCGTCGACGAGTACCTCATGGGACGCACGAGCCTGCCGTCACCGGTGCGCCCGACCGACGTCGCGATCGGCCTTCAGCCCGCGTAGGCTGAAATCACCCCCGAACAACCCATAGAGACCGGAGAGTCTTCAGTGAGACGCGCGAAGATCGTCGCAACCCTGGGTCCGGCCACCGAATCGTATGAGATGATCCGCGCGATCATCGATGCGGGCGTGGACGTCACCCGAATGAACCTGAGCCACGGCTCCTACGCCGAGCACGAAGTCCGCTTCGCGAACGTGCGCAAGGCCGCTGACGACGCGGGCCGCGCCGTCGCCATCCTCGTCGACCTCCAGGGCCCAAAGATCCGCCTCGGCAAGTTCAGCGACGGACCCCACGACCTCGCTGTCGGCGACACGTTCCGCATCACCACGGAGGACGTCGTCGGCACGCGCGACCTCGTCGGCACCACCTTCAAGGGCCTCGCCGGCGACGTGAAGCCCGGTGACTTCCTCCTCATCGACGACGGCAAGGTGCGCGTCCAGGTAGAGAGCGTCGACGGCCCCGTCGTCACGACCAAGGTCATCGTGGCGGGCACCGTCTCCAACAACAAGGGCATCAACCTTCCGGGCGTCGCCGTCAGCGTCCCGGCTCTCTCCGAGAAGGACGAGTCGGACCTGCGCTGGGGTCTCCAGGCCGGCGCCGACCTCATCGCGCTGTCGTTCGTGCGCGACGCCGCCGACATCACCCGCGTGCACGAGATCATGGCGGAGGAGGGACGCAAAGTCCCCGTCATCGCCAAGATCGAGAAGCCGCAGGCCGTCGACAACCTCGAGGAGATCATCGATGCCTTCGACGGCATCATGGTCGCGCGCGGCGACCTCGCAGTCGAGCTGCCGCTGGAAGCCGTGCCGGTCGTCCAGAAGCGCGCCGTCGAGATGTGCCGCCGCATGGCCAAGCCCGTCATCGTCGCGACGCAGATGCTCGAGTCGATGACCCACGCTCCGGTGCCCACGCGCGCCGAGGCCTCGGACGTCGCCAACGCCGTCCTCGACGGCGCGGACGCCGTCATGCTCTCCGGCGAGACGAGCGTCGGCGACTACCCGGTCGTCACCGTGCAGACGATGGCCCGCATCGTCGAGTCGACCGAGGAGCACGGACTCGAGCGGATCCGCCCCTTCAGCGCCAAGCCGCGCACACAGGGCGGCATCCTGACCCTCGCCGCGAACGAGGTCGCCGAGTTCATCGAGGCGAAGTACATCGCCATCTTCACGGAGTCCGGGGACACCGCCCGTCGCATGTCGCGGCTGCGCCCCGGCATCCCGATGATGGCCTTCGCCGTCGACCCGGCCATCCGTCGCCGCATGGCGCTCACGTGGGGCGTGCAGTCGACCCTCGTGGAGCACGTTGCGCACACCGACATGATGTTCATGCAGGTCGATGAGTTCTTCCTCGGCCAGGGCCTCGCCCAGGAAGGGGACAAGGTCGTCGTGATCTCGGGTTCCCCTCCCGGAATCATCGGCTCGACCAACGACATCCGGGTGCACCGGATCGGCGACGCCGTTCACGGCAAGGCGCCGATCTACCAGTCGGAGAAGTAGGTCGCAGAGACGCCAGAGGGCGGATGCCGGGATTGCCGGCATCCGCCCTCTGCGTATCGTGCCGGTGGTGGGAGTCGTCCCCACGGCCCCTCCACACGCCGCTGCGCGGCGAGCGGAGCCTCCGGCCGCCTGGGCCCACCCACACGCGCGCCCGCCCGCCCGCAACACCATCGCAACGCAAGATGCGGCGCCCACAGGCACCGCATCTTCCGTGCCGGTGGTGGGAGTCGAACCCACACGTCCGAAGACAACCGAGTTTGAGTCGGTCGCGTCTGCCATTCCGCCACACCGGCGCACGCGGACGTTCATCAGCGCACGTCCGGGATTGACGATACCGTAGGATTCAAAGGTGACTGAGCAGGAACCGAGCACGACTCCCACGGCATCCTCCCCGCGACGCGTCGTCGTCGCCGAGGACGAATCGCTGATCCGCCTCGACATCGTCGAGATTCTCCGCGACAACGGCTTCGACGTCGTGGGGGAGGCCGGTGACGGGGAGACCGCCGTGCAGCTGGCGACCGAGCTGCGCCCGGACCTCGTCATCATGGACGTGAAGATGCCCGTCCTCGACGGCATCAGCGCCGCCGAGAAGCTCAGCAAGAACCACATCGCCCCCGTCGTGCTGCTGACCGCGTTCAGCCAGAAGGAGCTCGTCGAGCGGGCCAGCGAGGCCGGCGCCCTGGCCTACGTGGTCAAGCCCTTCACCCCCAACGACCTGCTCCCGGCGATCGAGATCGCCCTCGCGCGGTACGAGCAGATCATCACCCTCGAGGCCGAGGTCGCCGACATGGTCGAGCGCTTCGAGACCCGTAAGCTCGTCGACCGCGCCAAGGGTCTGCTCAACGAGAAGATGGGCCTGAGCGAGCCCGAGGCGTTCCGCTGGATCCAGAAGGCCTCGATGGACCGCCGCCTGACGATGCAGGACGTCGCCAAGGCGATCATCGAGCAGCTCTCGCCAAAGAAGGGCTGACCCTCGCCTCGAGGCGCGGACGCGCCAGCTCAGGACGGCGTGCGCTCCCTGATCATGTTCGTGATGCGGATCGTCGAGCAGCGCCGCCCCTGATCGTCGGTCACGACGATCTCGTGGACCGTGAGGCTGCGGCCGAGATGCACAGGGGTGCAGACCCCGGTGACGACGCCGCTCGTGGCCGATCGCGTGTGGGTCGCGTTGATGTCGACGCCGACGGCGAGTCGACCGGGGCCGGCGTGGAGATTGGCCGCCATGGAGCCGAGGGACTCCCCGAGAACGACGTACGCGCCGCCGTGCAGCAGTCCGACAGGTTGGGTGTTGCCCTCGACCGGCATCGTCGCGACGGAGCGCTGGATGCTGAACTCCGTGAACTCGATGCCCATCTTCTCGGCGAGGGCTCCCATTCCGCGCTGACGCGCCCAGTCCATGCCGTCGTCGACAGGGGAGTTCTCAGCGGTCATCGTCCACCTTCGGAAGTGATCGGGTCGGGAGTTCCAGTGACCGTCCCCGCGTCTAGAGTTGCAGGGTGACGGACTCCGCAAAGCCTACTCTCCTCGTCGTAGACGGCCATTCGCTGGCGTACCGCGCCTTCTTCGCCCTTCCCGTGGACAACTTCACGACGCGCGACGGTCAGCACACGAACGGCATCTACGGCTTCCTGTCGATGTTCGTCAACCTCGTCAAAGCGGAGCAGCCGACGCATCTCGCCGTCGCCTTCGACACGTCCCGTCACTCCTTCCGCACCGACGAGTACCCCGAGTACAAGGCGAACCGCTCCGAGTCGCCGGCGGAGTTCAAGGGCCAGATTCCTCTGCTGCAGGACTGCCTCGCCGCGATGAACGTGACGGTGCTCACCAAGGAGGGCATCGAGGCCGACGACATCCTCGCGACCCTCGCCACGCGCGGTGCGGCCGAGGGCTACGACGTCCTCGTCTGCTCCGGCGACCGTGACACCATCCAACTCGTCACCGACGATGTGACGCTGCTGTACCCGAGCGTGCAGGGCGTGTCGCAGCTCAAGCGCTACACGCCGGATGCCGTCGTCGAGAAGTACGGCCTGCCGCCGGCCAACTACCCCGACATCGCCGCGCTCGTGGGCGAGACCAGCGACAACCTGCCGGGGGTGCCGAAGGTGGGCGAGAAGACGGCCGTCAAGTGGCTCACGCAGTGGGGGAGCCTGGACGCTCTGCTCGAGAACGCCGACAAGATCACGGGTGTCGTGGGGGGCAACCTGCGCGACCACCTCGACGACGTGCGCCGCAACAGGAACCTGAACGCGCTGCTGCGCGATGTCGAGCTGGGCGTCGGACCGGCCGACCTTGCGGTGCAGCCGATCGACGCGCAGGCCGTTCGCGATATCTTCGCTCGACTGGAGTTCCGCACCCTTCTGCCGCGCGTTTTCGAGGCCGTCGGCGCCGACCTCGACGACGGCGCCGACCACGCGGCGAACACGATCGCAGCGCCCCAGCCCGTCGAGGTCGACGCGGCCGCGCTCGAGGCATGGGTCGCCGCCCGCACGGCGGCCGACGACGCCGAGGAGGTGGCGCTCACGCTCACGACGGAGGGCGGCCTTCCCGCACGACTGGGCCTCGCCACCGGCGATGAGGCCATCGAGACGACCTGGTCGACGGACGTTTCCGCGACTCTCGGGCCCTGGTTGAGCAGTGATGCGCCGAAGGTCATCGCCGATGCCAAGGCGCAGGTGAAGGCCCTCCGACGTGCCGGAGTGCGACTGCGGGGCCTGGTTTTCGACCCGATCCTCGCCGGGTGGCTGCTGCGCCCCAGCTTTCCCGACAAGGGGCTCGGTGACCTCGTCGACCGCTATCTCGACGAGAAGCTGCCCGAGGCCGATCCGACGCAGCTGGTACCCGAGACCGAAGGCGCCACCCCGGGTCAACTGTCGTGGTACGCGCTGCGCGTCGCCGACGCCATGCGGGCACAGATGCCTGCGTCGGTCGCCCGTGTGATGACCGAGATCGAACTGCCCACTCTCGACACCCTGGCCGACATGGAGGTGGCCGGCGTCGCCGTCTCGCACGAGAAGCTCTCGGGGTTCTCTGCGGAGCTGGGCGCGCGCGCCGAGGCCGTTGCCCAGCTCGCCTACGCCGAGATCGGGCGGGAGGTGAACCTGGGCTCACCCAAGCAGCTGCAGGAAGTGCTGTTCGAACAGCTCGAGCTGCCGAAGACACGCAAAACGAAGACGGGCTATTCCACCGACGCCGCGGTGCTCGCCGACCTGCAGGAGTCGAACCCGCACCCGTTCCTCGATCTGCTTCTGCAGCACCGCGAGGCGACGAAGCTCCGTCAGATCATCGAGTCGCTCGATGCATCGATCGGCAATGATCGCACCACCGCCGGCGACGGGCGCATCCACACCACGTACGTGCAGACGGGAAGCCAGACCGGGCGCCTGTCCAGCACCGACCCGAACCTGCAGAACATCCCGATCCGTACCGAGGAGTCTCGACGCATTCGTGCCGCGTTCGAAGTGGGCGAAGGCTATGAGACGCTCCTGACCGCGGACTACTCGCAGATCGAGATGCGGATCATGGCGCACTTGTCCGGTGACGAAGGTCTCATCGAGGCGTTCAACTCCGGCGAGGACCTCCACCGGTTCGTCGGTGCACGCGTGTTCGGCGTCGAACCGGCCGATGTGACCCCGGCCATGCGGACGAAGGTCAAGGCCATGAGCTACGGACTCGTCTACGGCCTCAGTGCCTTCGGCCTGTCGAAGCAGCTGCGCATCGAACAGTCCGAGGCCAAGCTCTTGATGACGGAGTACTTCGCCCGCTTCGGCGCGGTCCGCGACTACCTGCGCTCCTCCGTCGAACAGGCCCGCATCGACGGGTACACCGAGACGATCTTCGGTCGGCGTCGACCGTTCCCGGATCTGGCCAGCCCCAATCGGGTGCTGCGCGAGAACGCGGAGCGTGCGGCACTGAACGCACCGATCCAGGGCAGCGCGGCCGACATCATGAAGATCGCCCTCTTCCGCATCCACGACGAGTTCCGAGCCCAGGGTGTCGCTTCGCGGGTGCTGCTGCAGATCCACGACGAACTCGTCGTCGAGGTGGCCCCGGGGGAGTGGGACCTCGTCGAGCAGATCGTCCACGACCGCATGGGTGATGCCGCAGAGCTGTCCGTGCCCCTGGACGTACAGATCGGTCGCGGGGAGAACTGGGACGTCGCCGGCCACTGAGCTCGCCCGAGGAGGATCGCAGGCCGCGGGGGAGCACGGCTGAGATCGCGTGCCGTCCGCCCCGGCATCCGAGCCCACGCCAGTGCCGCGTCGGGATTAGGCTCGAAGAATGACTGACTCCCCACGTACCCCCACGCCTATCGACGCGATCGCCGAGGCATGGGTCGACACCTCTGCCGAGCTTTCTCCGGGACTGGCCACCTACATCGGGCGCTTCGAGCACAACGGCCGTCTCGATGACCTCTCACCCGCGGGCACAGCGGCGCGCATCGACGCCACGCGTGCCACGCTGTCGGCCTTGCAGGCGGCCGAGCCGGTCGACGACGTGGACGTGGTCACCAAGGCCGACCTCGCCGGCGACCTCGAGCTCTCGCTCGCGCTGCACGAGGCCGGTGCGCACCTGCGCGACCTCAACGTGATCGCCTCGCCTGCGCAGGAGCTGCGCAACGTGTTCGACCTGATGCCCACCGACACGGTCGAGGACTGGTCGGTGATCGCTGCGCGACTGTCGGCCATCCCCGACGCGATCGGCGGGTACATCGAAACACTGCGCGAGGGCATCGCGACGGGCGTCGTTCCCGCCCGCCGTCAGGTCACGGAGGTCGTGGGGCAGATCGCCCGCTATACCGCCGACAACGGCTTCTTCGCGACGTTCGCGGCTGACGCGGCCCCGGCGGAGGGACAGCTCCCCGCCTCTCTCGCGAAGACCCTCTCCGGCCACGCGGGCGCCGCCCGCGTCGCGTACGACGAACTCGCGAACTTCCTGCGCACCGAGCTGGCGCCCGCGGCATCCGAGAACGATGCGGTCGGACGCGAGCTGTACGCGCTGCACTCGCGCGGCTTCCTCGGGGCCGTGATCGACCTCGACGAGACCTACGAGTGGGGTCTCGAGGAGCTCGCCCGCATGGTGGCGGAGCAGGAGTCGATCGCCAACGAGATTCTGCCGGGCGCGACCGTCGAAGAGGCCGTGGCGTTCCTCGAGAACGACGAGGCGCGCAAGCTGCGCGGCACGCGGGCCCTTCAGGAGTGGATGCAGGCCACGAGCGATCGTGCCGTCGAGGAGCTCGGCAAGACGCACTTCGACATCCCGGAGGAGATCCGTCGGCTCGAGTGCATGATCGCGCCGACCAACGAAGGCGGCATCTACTACACCGGACCGACCGACGACTTCTCGCGTCCCGGCCGGATGTGGTGGTCGGTGCCCGAGGGCGTCGACTCGTTCGACACGTGGCGCGAGCTCACCACGGTCTACCACGAGGGCGTTCCCGGCCACCACCTGCAGATCGCCCAGGCGGTCTACAACCGCGCGGAACTCAACTCGTGGCGGCGTCTGCTTGCCGGCTCCAGCGGACACGCGGAGGGCTGGGCCCTTTACGCCGAGCGCTTGATGGAGCAGCTCGGCTACCTCGACGACCCGGCCGACCGGCTCGGCATGCTGGACGGCCAGCGGATGCGGGCCGCCCGCGTCGTGCTCGACATCGGCGTGCACCTGGGCAAGCCTCGTCCCGACGGCGAGGGCATCTGGGACGCCGACTTCGCCCTTGAGTTCATGCGTCGAAACGTCAACATGTCGGACGAGTTCATCCAGTTCGAGGTCAACCGCTACCTCGGCTGGCCGGGGCAGGCACCGTCCTACAAGGTCGGCCAGCGCATCTGGGAACAGATCCGCGAAGAGACCGCCGATCGCGAGGGCGCCGACTTCGACATCAAGCGCTTCCACATGCGCGCGCTGCGTCTCGGTGGGGTCGGTCTCGACACGCTGCGCATGGCCCTCGCACAGGGCTGAGCACGACCACACCGCGCACGGAATGATCACGGCACAGGGAGGGTTCTCATTCGTATGAATGTAGAACTGGGACTGGACACCTTCGGCGACGTCACCGTGGGCGAGGACGGCGAGCGCCTGAGCGACGCTCAGACGATCCGCGACATCGTGGATCAGGCGGTGCTCGCCGACCAGGTGGGGCTCTCCTTCTTCGGGGTAGGGGAGCACCACCGCCACGAATTCGCGGTGTCCAGTCCGGAACTGGTGCTGGCTGCGGCGGCGGCCCGTACCGAGAAGATTCATCTCGGTACGGCCGTCACCGTGCTCTCCAGCGACGACCCGGTGCGTGTCTACGAGCGCTTCGCGACGCTGGACGCGCTGTCGTCGGGGCGTGCCGAGGTGATCCTCGGTCGGGGTTCCTTCATCGAGTCCTTCCCGCTGTTCGGCTACGACCTCGGCGACTACGAGGTGCTCTTCGAGGAGAAGCTCGACCTCTTCTCGCAGCTGCTCACCGAGAAGCCCGTGACCTGGCAGGGCACGACGCGGGCAGCACTGAACAACGCCGACGTCTTTCCGAAGACGGAGAACGGCATTCGCGCGTGGGTAGGAGTCGGTGGCTCGCCCGAGTCGGTCGTGCGCACGGCCCGCTACGGCTACGGACTCATGCTGGCCATCATCGGCGGCTCGGCCGATCGCTTCCGTCCCTACGTCGATCTCTACCACCGCTCACTCGCGTCGTTCGGGCACAGCGAGGCGATGCCCGTCGGCGTGCACTCACCCGGCCACATCGCGGACAGCGACGCTCAGGCGTGGGATGAGCTGTACCCGGCGATGGAGGCCAACCGCAACGCGATCGGCGCCGAGCGCGGGTGGCCGCCGTACAGCCGGCTGCAGTTCCAACATGACATCGGCCCGGAGGGCGCCGTCTACGCGGGATCGCCCGAGACCGTCGCACGCAAGATCGCCGCCACCATGAAGACCCTCGGGGCGACGCGCTTCGACCTCAAGTACGCCAACGGCACCCTCTCGCACGCGAAGCTCATGCGCTCGATCGAGCTGTACGGTACGAAGGTCGCCCCCCTCGTGTCGGAGATGCTCTCGGCATCCTGAGTAGCATTCAGCCATGACGGATGCCGCTGCCTTTCCCTCTGCGCCGACGCCGACAGGTATCGACGTGGGGGAGCGGCTGGACGCTCTCCCGTTCACCCGCCGGCACCTGCGGGTCTTGACCGGTTCGGGTCTCGGCTGGGCGCTGGACGCGATGGACGTCGGCCTCGTCTCCTTCGTGCTGACCGCGTTGATCGCACAGTGGTCGTTGACCGGCGAGCAGGCGTCGTGGATCGCGTCGGCCGGTTTCGTCGGCATGGCGGTGGGCGCGAGCCTGGGCGGTCTGCTGGCGGATCGTTTCGGCCGCCGCTCCGTGTTCGCCGTCACACTGCTCGTCTACGGTCTGGCAACCGGCGCAAGCGCTCTGGCCGGAGGACTCGCGGCTCTCATCGCCCTCCGCGTCATCGTCGGGCTCGGTCTGGGAGCCGAGCTGCCGGTGGCGAGCACGTACGTCAGCGAGGTCGCGCCGGCGCGCATGAGGGGCCGGCTCATCGTCATCCTCGAGGCGTTCTGGGCCCTGGGATGGACGGCGGCGGCGCTGATCGGCTTCTTCGTGATCCCGGCCTCCGCCGACGGATGGCGCTGGGCCTTCGCGCTGGGGGCGATCCCCGCGATCTACGCGCTCATCGTCCGCTGGTCGCTGCCGGAGTCGCCGCGATGGCTCGCGCGACGCGGACGCCACCGCGAGGCGGACGCGGTCACCCGCACGTTCGAGTCGTCGCCGGCGCTGCAGGGAACGCCTCGTCGCCATGCCCCGGTGGGCACCGCGGCCGGCGCACAGCTGGCGGACCGCGGCCTGCGCGCACTGTGGTCGGGCGAGTTCCGCGTGCGCACGGGGGCGCTGTGGATCGTCTGGTTCTGCGTCAACTTCTCGTATTACGGCGCGTTCATCTGGATGCCGACGATCCTCTTCGCGCAGGGGTACGGGCTGGTGAAATCGTTCGGCTTCACCCTGATCATCACGCTCGCACAGTTGCCGGGCTACGCCGTGGCGGCCTGGCTCATCGAGGCATGGGGGCGGCGCGTGACGTTGTCCGTCTTTCTGGCGGGATCCGCGGTCGCCGCGCTGTTCTTCGGCACCGCATCGACGGAAGGCGTGATCATCGCGGCCGGGATGGCGCTGTCGTTCTTCAACCTCGGTGCCTGGGGCGCACTGTACGCCGTCACGCCGGAGAACTACCCCACGTCGCTGCGTGCGACCGGGGCGGGTTGGGCCGCGGGTGTCGGGCGCATCGCGTCCATCGTCGCGCCGTTGAGCGTGCCACCGCTGCTCGCCACCGGCGGCGCGGCGCTGCTGTTCATCGTGTTCGCCGCCTTCTTCGTGCTGGCGGCAGCGGCGGCGTGGGCCCTCTCCGACCACCGCGGCGCGGCTCTCGACGACCGCTGAGGTCGCGGCATCCGCGGCATCCGCCCGCATCTGCCGCTTTCGCTGCGCCGCAGCGACCGAAGGGGACCGGTGAGCCCGCGGCAGAGCGCGGCGTAGGCTGATCGGATGGCAGAGGTGCGGTTCGTGGCGATCGGGGACTCGTTCACGGAGGGCGTCGGCGACGAGCGGCCCGACGGCAGCGTACGCGGGTGGGCCGATCTGACCGCGCAGGGTTGGGCGGACTCCCGGGGCGAATCCATCCAGTACGCGAACCTTGCGATCCGCGGCAAGCTCATCTGGCCGATCGTCGCGCAGCAGCTCGAACCGGCTCTCGCACTCACACCCACCCACCTGTCCTTCAACGGGGGCGGCAACGACATGCTGCGGCCGCGCACCTCGATCGGCCACATCGCCGACGCGTTCAGCCAGGTACTCCGGCGGTGCGACGAGGAGGGCGTCACACTCATCCTGCTGTCGGGCGCGAATCCGTCGGCGCAGTTGCCGATGAGCCGCCTCATCCAACGACGCGGCGATCTCATGTCGGATGCCGTGGTGCAGCGCATTGCCGAACGTCCCGACGTCGTCCGCGCGCTGAACTGGCCGGATGCCGAGTTGTCGAACCCGTCGTTCTGGTCTCAGGACCGCCTGCACATGAACAGCCGCGGTCACCATCGGGTCGCCGCCCGCGTTCTGGCGTCGCTAGGAGAGCGGGTGCCGGAAGGCTGGTGGTCGATGCCCGAGATCACCGACGTCGCGCGTCTCGCGCAACGCGAGTACATGCGCGAACACCTCGGTCCGTGGGTGCGTCGGCGTCTCACCGGCACCTCGTCGGGCGACGGTCGACAGCCGAAGTTCGGCGGGACGTGGATGCAGGTCGACCCGAGCTAGCCGTCCGCCCTCGCCTCTGTCAAGGGCATAGGCGAGCGTCGTGGGTTCCGCCACCATGAGGACGTCCCATCCCCGAACAAGGAGACGCACTCATGAGCATCGGAGCCGGAATCGCACTGTTCGTCATCGGAGCGATCCTCGTGTTCGCCGTCAACGTCGACGTCCCCTACGTGAACCTCGACATGATCGGGTACATCCTGATGGGCGCGGGCGTGCTCGTGTTCCTCATCGGCCTGATCTTGATGCTGCGACGTCGCTCCACGCAGCAGGTCACGCGGACCGTCGAGC
This sequence comes from Microbacterium sp. DMC48, assembly GCF_056313825.1. NCBI lineage: Bacteria > Bacillati > Actinomycetota > Actinomycetes > Micrococcales > Microbacteriaceae > Microbacterium > Microbacterium sp. DMC48. The sequence continues at coordinate 527,705 of NZ_JBQUZN010000004.1, forward strand.
CCGGTGTGGGCGAGCGGATCACCCAGACCGAGTCGCGCACTTCCGGCGACGGAACGGTCTGATTCCCGCGCGCCGGCCGCGCACGCCGATCACTCGGCGCGCGGTCGGCGCGGCGGGTCCATCCCCAGCAGGACCCGCGTCCTGCGCCGCTCGATCACGATGAATGTCCAGCCGAGCGCCCAGAGCGGAACCTGTGCGAGGAACGCCAACCGGAACGCATCGAGTCGGTAGGTCTCCGGCGTGCCGGCGCCCTGTAGGTCGAGGGCGATCCCGATCGCGAAGATCGCCACGAGCGCGGCGAGGAAGCCGCCGACATTCGTGATTCCCGTCGCGGTGCTCAGGCGGTGGGCGGGGTTGTGGGTGCGCGCATGGTCGAAAGCGATCATCGAGGCGGGTCCGCCCATCGCCAGCGCCACGGCAAGTCCATAGAGCAGCCACAGCGGGGCGGGCCCCGGCCACGCGATCACCACCGTCCACGCGACGAACTGGGTGCCCACCGCCGGGAGCACGAGTGCGCGCGAACGCAGATGGGGAATGCGCCGTGAGATGTCACCCATGATCGGACCGAGGGCCATGCCCACCACGACGTAGGTCGACAAGACGCCCGCGGCCTGCGCGAGCGTGAGTCCCTCGCCTGCGGTGAGGAACGGCGTTCCCCACAGCAGCACGAATGCCGTCCCGGCGAACGGCGTGGTGAAGTGCGACCAGAAGGCGAGGCGGGTGCCCGGGTGTGCCCACGCGGCGCGGATGCCGACGCCGGTGTCCATCGAAGAGCGCACAACACGGATCGCCCCGGTGTTCGTATCGACCGAGACGTCCGCTCTCATCGCCGGCGGACGGTTGCGGATGACGGCCCACACCAGGATGCCGAAGAGCACGCAGAGCCCGGCGATGCCGCCGAAGACGATCTCCCAGCTGGTCGCGTGGAGCATCGCGGCGAGCGGCGCAAGCGCGAGGAGCTGCCCGGCTTGGCCGACGAGCCCCGTGAGCTGGCTCATCAATGGTCCGCGCTGGGCAGGAAACCAGACGGCGACAAGGCGCAGAACTCCTGGGAAGATCGCCGCATCGCCGGCGCCGAGCAGCATGCGGGCGAAGATCGCGACGCCGACGCTGGGGGAGAACGCGAGCGTCAGCTGTCCGGCCGCCATCAGGAACATGCCGATGGTCATGATCGGACGGGCACCGTAGCGATCCAGCAGGAGGCCGATCGGAATCTGCATGCCGCCGTAGACCGCGAGCTGGACGACCGCGAACATCGACAGCGTCGCGGCATCCGCTCCGAAGCGCTGGGCGGTATCGACTCCCACGGCCGAGAGCGAGCTGCGATTGATCACCGCGAGCATGTAGGCCGCGACACCGACTCCCCAGATGATCCATGCCCGGTAGTCCGGTCCGGCTGACGCAGGGGAGGGGCGGGCCGTAGTCACCCCTCCACGCTACTCGTGCGTTCGCACGTATTCGGACCCGGATGCCGTGCGGCGAAGGAGCCCGTGATCGACCAGGTAACGCCGAAGCACGGCGACGTCGCCGTTCGGCGCGTACGCATCGAGCCGCTCGTTGACATCACGCTCGTTCATGACGGAATCGGGGGAGAAGGCGCGTTCGGATACGAACCGCAGCAGCGCGACGCGCTCAGCGGCCTGTGCGGGGTAACGATCGATCCGGCCGTCACGATCGAGGAAGCGCTCAGGACCGCGCGGGCGCGGCGGCGCGGCCAGCAGGGCGGTCAGCGGCGCCGCGTCGAAGCGGATCCGGTCGCCGTCCACGGAGACGACACCCAGCGCCTGCAATCGCTGTAGAGCGCGCGCACGCCGCCGCGCGGTGAGGGGAGCGGATGCCGTCTCGCCCAGAACCGCGCGCACATCGTCGTCGCGCAGTGCGGCGATGATCGCACGCCAGGCATCGGGGGAGTCGGTCACGCTTTCAGGGTAGCCGCGCGGAAGTCCCACGAGGTTGCGGTTTCTGAGTGCGGCGCAGCTGGGCGAGCAGTCCCGAGATCATCAGCCCAACGAGCTGGTTGACCGCGAAAAACAGTCCGATCAGGGTGATGGCGCCACAGATCCCCGCGAGGAGAATCAGGGGAGGGAGGAGGACACCAGCCAGCCATGACCCATTGTCCATGACGTCAGAATAGACCTTGTCCTATGCTCCGTACATGACCTCTGAGGCGAACTGGGAGTCCCCCCTCTTCCCGAAGAGATACCGAGGGCGTGTCGGAGTCTTCGCTCTCACGGTGATCCACTTCTTCGCCGGCGGCGCGGTGCTCTTCGTGGCGGCGCTCGCGCTCATCTTTGGCTCCGCGATGTCGTACGACGGGATACTGAGCTTGATCGGGTGGCCTATTCTGGCGCTCATCGTTGCGGTGGTATCAATCATCGCAGCCATGGTGCTCGGACTCCCGATCCGCCTCATACCGAGCCTCCGGTCGTGGTGGCGATCGCACGGCACAGTGACGCTCATCGGCGCGGTGCTCGGGTTTATGACGTGCGTCGTCGTGCTCGCCACAGCGCCGATCGTCCTCGTCCACGACGAGAGCGGCGACTACCTCGCGCGCAACCCCGATGAGTGGGCACTGCTCGCAGCGTGGTCCATCTTCTCGATCTCGGTCGCGCACTTCGTGTGGCCCACCCGCGGCGCACGCATTGCATGATCCTCATTTCTGACATAATGTGCATTATCGGCAAATGAACTGCCCAAGTCGCATTAGATGCAATCACTGAGTATCTGAACGTGCCAGTGAGGAAGTCCCGGTCGGGATCACCTGCGAAAGATGCATCAGAAGACCAACATCTCACGCCGAATGTTCCTGCGCAGCAAGCAGAGCATCACCGTCGGAGTCGAGTTCCTCAACTGGCTCGCCGAGCGGGAAGTCGACCTCCAGGATCTGTCGCAGAGCGACCTCGACGACTGGGTCGCCGGCGGAAACACCACGCGCCTCGTCGCACACCGATTCCTCAACTGGGCCCGCCGCAGCCGGCTCGTCAACACCGACCTCAAGATGGCCCGACACCGCCGCGGGACAGCGTCCAGGATGAGCCTCGCAGAGCAGCGTCAGGCCAACGCCGACCTCTCTGACGCCGAGGCGATGGATCTCCGGGACCGCGCCGCGGGCGTCCTCGTCCTCGTATTCGGCCAGCGCGTCGAGGACATCGTTCGACTTACCTGGTCGGACGTCACCATTACCCCGGCGAGCGTCACCATCAGGCTCGCCGGAATGTCGCTGCCAATCCCGAGCCCGTTCGACGACCTTTGGCGACAGCTCCGTCAGACACCACGACATCAGCAGACCGCGGCACACCCGAACAGCACCTGGATCTTCCCCGGCCAGAAGCCGGGACAACCCGTCAACCCAGACCATCTCGCCAACCGACTACGACAGCATCTTCAAGTCCGCGCCGCGCGACTCGGCGCGCTCAACGAACTCACCAAGCTCGCCCCGGTCACTATCGCCGCGGAAGCGCTCGGCTACGCGCCGCCTACCCTCGAACGACACACTGTCGGCTCCGGCGCCACCTACGCCCGATACATCGCCAACGTGAAGGCGATGGGGCAACCACCCCTCCCCCGCCAAGCCGCAGCAAGTTCACCCAACGGTAGTTAGTACACGGTTCCGTTTATTCAGCAAACGCTGTATTGTCGACCGCATGTCGACCCTCACGGCAACCGCGACGGCCACCCACACCGCAGCCTTGGCACGCCTCGGGCACGCACTCTCCGACAGCACGCGCACGGGTGTTTTGCTCGCTCTCCGCGAGGCGCCCGCCTACCCCTCTGATCTGGCCGACGCTCTCGGCGTCTCACGCCAGGTGATGTCAAACCAGCTCGCATGCCTTCGCGGTTGCGGGCTCGTGGAGGTAGTGCCCGATGGGCGCCGCACCTGGTATCGGCTCGCCGACCCGCACCTCGCCCCCGCCCTCGACGAGCTGCTGCGCGTCGTCCTCTACGTCGAGCCCGGCTGCTGCGCCGGAGAGAGCTGCAGCTGCGCGTGACAACGGCGGCTCCCCGACTGGCAGATGACCGGCGCCACATCCTCCAGCGACGCATTCGCTGGATCGTCACCGCGACCATCGGCTACAACCTGGTCGAGGCGATAGTCGCGATAACCGCGGGCAGCGTCGCCTCTTCCGCCGCGCTCATCGGGTTCAGCCTCGACTCCACCATCGAGGTCCTCTCCGCCGCCGCGGTCGCCTGGCAGTTCACCCGACGCGACCCCGAACGCTGGGAGAAGGGCACCCTGCGAGTCATCGCAGTCGCCTTCTTCGCCCTCGCCGCCTATGTCACAGCGACGTCCGTGCTCGCACTCGTGGGTCAGGTCAACGTCGAGCACTCCACCCTGGGCATCGTCATCACCGCGCTCAGCGTCATCATCATGCCGTTCCTCTCCCTCGCCGAACGCCGGGCCGGCCGCGAACTCGGATCGGCCACCGCGGTCGCCGACTCGAAGCAGACCCTCATCTGCACCTACCTGTCCGCCGCAGTGCTCATCGGACTCGTCCTCAACAGCCTGTTCGGATGGTGGTGGGCAGACGCAATCGCCGGCCTGGTCATCGCGGCCTTCGCCATCCGCGAAGGCCTCGAAGCGTGGAGGGGCGACGCCTGCGCGACCTCGGTCGGAATGCTCCTCGAGGACGAAGACGACGATGAGCACCAGCACTCAACGATCCCCGAGGCAGGCTGACCAAGCGACGGAAAGGCTCCCTCTCTCGGGCTCATCCGGCGCCCCACTCAGTACTGGGCGACACGAGCGTCTGCCAGTCGCCTCTACGGGCGCGACGCCGGTCGAGCAGCATCACTGCTCATCCGGCGCGAACGGGCGGATTCCGCACCGCCGAGCGACAGACTGGGCCCGATGACGCGTGCGGCGCGTCTTGGATCGCACGACCGAGCTGTCAGCGCTAACCTGAGAGCATCTCCACTCACAGGAGATTTTCAGAAAGGGCTTCGCCATGACTGCTGAACCTACCCTCGAGAAGACGGCGACCAACGGCATCCGGACCGCTCTCGGTCTGGGCGGTGCGCTGTCCGTCATCCTCGGCATCGTCATTCTCGTCTGGCCAGGGAAGACCGCGATGGTCGTGACCGCGATCATCGCGATCTACGCCATCGTCACCGGACTCGTGTACGCGGGAATGGGAATCTTCGCAACCGGAAAGGGCGGGTGGTCGCGCGTCGGTCACGTGCTCCTCGGCGTGCTCTACGTCGTCGCCGGTATCGTCGCGTTCTCCAACCTCGGCCTGGCCGCACTCTCGCTGGCCGTCTTCCTCGGCATCCTCGTCGGCATCATGTGGGTCATCGAGGGCGTCGTGGCGCTCTCGACGCTCGATCTGGCGCCCTCCCGGGGATGGACGATCTTCTACGCGATCATCTCGATCATCGCCGGTGTCACGCTGCTCTTCTCGCCGCTGTGGGGCGCCGTCGTGCTGTGGTGGCTCATCGGAATCTCCGCGGTCGTCATGGGCATCATCCAGATCGGACGCGCCTTCTCGTTCGGCAAGTGACACGACACGAAGCGCCCCGCTCGCCGTGAGGCAGCGGGGCGCTTCGTCGTGGCGGATGCCGTGACTCAGTCGGCCGGGAGGTGACGCGACCACCAGTCGAGGACCGCGTCGAATCTCTCCACGCGATGGCGAGGGCGTCCCGAGCGCGTCAGTTCGTGGTTCTCCCCCGGGAAGATGAGCATCTCGGCATCCGTCCCCTGTCGCTTCAGCGCTGCGTAGTAACGCGTCGCCTGCTCGAGGGGGCAGCGGAAGTCCAGCTCGGAGTGCAGGACGAGAGTCGGCGTGCGCACGTCGTGCACGACGGCCATCGGGCTTTGCCGTGCCATGTCCTCCGCATCGGTGCCGACGTATTCGTCTCCGAAGAACGATCCGATATCGCTGGTGCCCTGGAAACTGACCGGGTCGAGGAAGCCGCGCTCGACGATGGCACCGGCGAACCGGTGGTCGTGTGCGATGGTCCACGCGGTGAGATAGCCGCCGTACGACCCGCCCTGGATGCCGACGCGCGCGCCGTCCAGACGAGCATCGCCGGCGACGACACCGTCGAGGAAATCGAGGACGTCCGTCATGTCGACGGTGCCCATGGCGCCGCGAATGCTCCGACCGTGCGCCCGACCGTATCCGGCGCTTCCCCGCGGGTTGCAGTAGACGACGGCGTAGCCGGCATCGACGAGAACCTGCGTCTCATCGAACAGATGTATGCCGTACGACGCATACGGCCCGCCGTGGATCTGCAAGATCACCGGGAAGGGGCCCTCCCCCGCAGGGACGGCGACCCAGCCGTGCACGGGATAACCGTCACGGGCGACGATCTCCCGTTCCTCAGGCCGCACGATGGCCCGGGCCGCGGCGGCCGCACCGAAGGTCGTCAGCGCGCCGGACCCGAGCAGTGACACCTCGCCGAGACTGGACGGCGTCGCGTGGGAGAAGACGATGCGCTCCCCCGCCGCCGCGTGACCGACGACCTCGACATCGCCGTCGACGAGCACCGAGACATCCCCGGCACGCGTCACGCGCAGGAGCTCGACGCGGCCACGCGTGCGGTTCTGGACGAGGAAATCTCCTCCGAGCGGGGTGATGTGGGAGCCCACCTCGCCGAGGTCGACGGCGTCGGGGTCGGTGAGCGCGCGCGGCGCGGACGCCGACAGCGGTCCCTCGAGGACGTAGAGCGCGACGTCCGGAGCGATGAAATCGATGCCGGACTCCCCCGGTCGTGACGCCAGGACAGCGATCGTGCCGTCGTCGGCAACGCCCACGTCGTCGACGGAGTAGCCCGCATCGCGAGAGAGCACCTCGATCGCGCCCGAGCCGTCGACGGCCACGGCGACCAGCGGCGTCCGCAGATCGCGACGATCGTCCTCGATCTCGTCGACGACCGTCAGCAGATGAGCGCCGTCGGCCGTGAACACGACGCCGTGATGCGAAGCGGCGCCCGAGGTCAGCGCGGTCGCCTGTGCCCCGACTCGCCGTTCCTTGCCCGCCTCGCCCGCAGCCGTCGGCGCGGGCGCATAGAACGGCTCCGCACCGGTGTCGGGGGCATCGATGATGAAGAGATGCGACGGACGGTCGGCGAGGTAGCCAAGACCGTTGGCATGCCAGCGCACACCCGTGATGCGGCGCGGCGATTCCGCCTCTGCCGAGCGGCCCTCGACGGTGCCGTAGCGCCCCTGCTCGGGGACCCGCGCCGTGAACGCGATGCGTCCTGCGTCGGGCGACCACGCGAAGGAGCCCACGCCACCGCGGGCCTCGGTCGTCTGCACCGGCTCGCCACCGGATGCCGGGATCACGAAGATCTGCGGGATTCCGTCGGCATCGGCGCGCACGAAAGCGACGTGCTGCCCGTCGGGCGAGACCTGCGGCGACGAGTCCGACACTCCGCGCGTGAGGCGCCGCGGCGCGCCGTGCGGCAGGTCGATCCGCCAGATCTGACCCACGTTGCGGTCGGCATCGAGGTCGGGACGCGAAGTGGCGAAGACGGTGAAGGATCCGTCCGGGGCGAGGCTGGGGCGCCCGACGCTGACGAGGGAGGCGATATCTGCGGCGCGCATGCTCACTCTCCGCCGAACGAGCTCACGTCTCCGACGAGACGCGTGTTGTCGGCCGGAACCGGCTCGACGGCCGCGAGGGCGACCTCCGCGGCGAACTCCGACACGTTGTACAGCTTGCCGGCCGACTCGCGGCGATCGGCGATGGCGCCCGGGTTGGCGCGCTCGAGAAGCGTGGCGGTGATCGTGCCCTCGATCATGTCACCCGACACGACGACGAAGTCGATGCCCTGTTCGGCGAGGGCGGGGATCCGCTCGCGCAGCGCGTCTTCACCGGCACGCTTGGACAAGGCGACCGGCTCGTACTCGGGCATCGTCGGTGTCGTGCGGATGAAGTGGGCCTGGTGGCTCGTGACGAAGACCACCCGAGAGCCGTCGTGCAGCAGGGGCAGCGCGGCCTCGAGCACTCCCAGCTGGGCGTCGCGGTTGAGGACGAGCGCATAGTCGGCGCCCATTCCGCTCTCCATTCCGCCCGACGCGTTGAGCACGAGCAGATCGAGAGTTCCGAACGTCTCCTTGACGGCTTCCATCATCGCCGCCACCGAACCGGCATCGGTCAGATCGGCGCCGACGACCAGCACCTCGACGCCGAGTTCCCGCAGCTCGGCAGCGAGCTTCTCGGCTCGCGGTGCCTTGTTGCGGAAGTTGATGACGACGTTCGCGCCCCCCTCGGCGAGGTAGCGAGCCGTGTCGGCACCGATGCCGCGCGAAGATCCGGTGACGAGGGCCGTCCGTCCGGCGAGCGAGCCGGCGGGGATGGGCTGGGACATGATTGCTCCTGCAAGAAGACGGATGCCGGGCGGGTGTCGCCGCAGCCCTCTCGACACTATCAACCGGTGCCACACGAACACCCGGCGGGAGGCCACCGCGTCGAGACGGGCGGGTGTTAGGGTTCGAACAAGGCCCACGAAGGGAGCGCACATGCTGCCCGATCTCACGCAGTATCTCTGGATCGCCTGGCTCGTGCTCGCCGTGGCTTTCGTGATCATCGAGCTGCTGACCCTCGAGTTCACCTTTCTCATGCTGGCCGCAGGCTCGGTCATCGGCGGCCTCGGAACGAACCTGCTCGGGGGCCCCTGGTGGCTGCAGGTGCTCCTCGCCGCCGCGGTCTCGGCATTGCTGCTGTTCACGATCCGCCCGCTGCTGCTGAAGGCGTTGCACAGATCGAGCCAGCCGCATCCGACGAACGTCGACGCGCTCTACGGCATGGCCGCGCGCGTCACGACGCCCTTTGTCGACGGGCGCGGATTCGTCCGCCTCGACAACGGAGAACTGTGGACGGCAGAGCTCGCCCCGGCGTCGCCGGCGTTCTCTGCCGGCGACCGAGTGGTGGTCACAGCGATCCGTGGTGCCACGGTCGAGGTGGCGCCACTTCCCTCCTCCCCCGCCGCCGGCTCCTCGGCGGCATCCGACTCTCCCGAAAGGAGTGCCGACTGATGGTCGACGTCGGAGCGTTCGTGGGTCAGATCTTCGTGATCGTCCTGCTCGTCGTGATCGCGATCTTCGTGATCGTGGTTCTCTTCCGATCCATTCGGATCATCCCGCAGGCCTACTCCGGTGTCGTCGAGCGCCTGGGCCGCTACCAACGCACCCTCTCCCCCGGGCTGAACCTCCTGGTGCCGTTCATCGACCGCCTGCGACCCCTCGTCGACATGCGCGAACAGGTCGTGTCCTTCCCGCCGCAGCCGGTCATCACCGAGGACAACCTCGTGGTCTCCATCGACACCGTCGTCTACTTCCAGGTCACCGACGCGCGCGCCGCGACGTACGAGATCGCAAACTACCTGTCGGCCGTCGAACAGCTCACCACGACAACGCTGCGAAACGTCGTCGGCGGGCTCAATCTCGAAGAAGCCCTCACCAGCCGCGACAACATCAACGGTCAACTGCGCGTCGTTCTCGACGAGGCCACCGGAAAGTGGGGGCTGCGGGTTTCGCGCGTCGAGCTGAAGGCGATCGATCCGCCGCACTCGATCCAGGACTCCATGGAGAAGCAGATGCGCGCCGAGCGTGACCGACGCGCCGCGATCCTCACCGCCGAAGGCTCCAAGCAGTCCCAGATCCTCGAGGCCGAGGGCCGCCGGCAGGCGGAGATCCTCAAAGCCGAGGGCGACAAGCAGGCGGCGATCCTTCGCGCCGAGGGTGAGGCCGCCGCCATCGAGAACGTCTTTTCGGCGATCCACGCGGGCCGCCCCGACGACAAGCTGCTCGCCTACCAGTATCTGCAGACGCTGCCCAAGATCAGCGACAGCTCATCCAGCAAGCTGTGGATCATCCCGAGCGAGTTCACGGAGGCGATGAAGGGCCTCGGAAGCGCGTTCGCCGCACGCACGGATGCCGGAGGCGCACCCGCGTCGACCGCGACGACGGGCGCGCCTCCCACCGAGCCCTCGTGAGCCACCCGTGGTTCGCCGCCAGCGCCGCTCCGCGTGTGCTGGCTCATCGCGGCTTCGTCCCGACGGACGCCGAGGGCATCGTGGAGAACACGGTCGCCGCTTTCGCCGCCGCGCACGCGATCGGTGCGAAGTACGTGGAGTCGGACTGCCATCTGACCGCTGACGGCGTCGTGGTCTTCTTCCACGATGACGATCTGCTCCGGGTGACCGGTGATCCGCGAAAGATCGCGGCCGTGCGCCACGACGAGCTCGTGGAGATCATGGCCGACCGTGGGGGGCTCGCGAGCGCTGCCGACACGATCGAGGCGTTTCCGACGCTGCGCTTCAACATCGACGTCAAGTCCCCCGATGCCGCCCTTCCGCTGGGGCGCATCGTCGCCGGTCACGCGGATCGCGTGCTGATCACGAGCTTCACGGATGCGCGTCGGCGGCGCGCACTCGAGGCGGCGCGTCATCTCGGCGGCGAGCCGGCGACGTCCGCCGGCCGTGAGACCGTCGCAAGGCTGCTCGCCGCCGTGTCGACCGGATCGAGCGCTCTGGTCAGACGCGTACTTCGTGGGGTGGATGCCGTGCAGATCCCCGAGCGCCAGGGACCGATGCGCATCGTGACGCCACGCCTGCTGCGCCTCGTTCACGACGCCGACGTCGAGGTGCACGTCTGGACGGTCAACGACCGCCACGACATGGATCGACTGCTGGCTCTCGGCGTCGACGGTCTCGTCACCGATCGCGCCGACCTCGCACTGAACGCCACCGCCTCGCGCCCCTGATCAGGGCTGGGGATCCCCTGTGAAAGGGCGATTTGGCACGGCCGTTCGGATGAGGCACACAGGTCCGCACGTTATACCTGACACGACGAGAGGACCACACAATGGCAGATCGCAGCCTGCGCGGCATCCGACTCGGCGCCTCGAGCCTACAGAGCGAAGAAGGCGTCGTGTTCCATGAGCGCGCCAACCACACCTATGTCTGCACGCAGTGCGGACGCGAGACCGTGATGACCTTCGCGGCCGACGCCGAGCTTCCCGAGGCCTGGGAATGCCGCACCTGCGGCGCCGAGGCCGTGCTCCGCGTGGGCGACTCGGTCGTCGAGGTCGACCACTCCGGCGACAAGGCTCCCCGTACCCACTGGGACATGCTGCTGGAGCGTCGCACCGTTCCCGAGCTGGAGGAGCTGCTCGAAGAGCGCCTCTCCCTGCTGCGCGCCCGTCGCGGCGCCGCGGACGACTCGCGCCTGAGCGCCTGACGCTCACTCCCCCGCTTCGACGCCGGCCCCTTCGGGGGTCGGCGTCTTCGGCGTGCGCGCGCGAGCACGGACGATGAGACCGACCAGCGCGAGCGCCACCACACTGCCCCATCCGAGCAGGGTCTGCACGGCATCGCCGAGGAGGATGCCGGGGGTCAGCCCGGTGCGCAAGGGCACATCGGTGACCATCGCCCCCGGCTCGTCGGCGGGCAGTGCGTCGATCGTGCGGCCATCGGGCCCGATGACTTGACTGGTGCCGACGGTGGACAGGTTGACGACGGCACGACCGCTCTCCACCGCGCGGATGCGGGCGAACGCGAGCTGCTGCAGGTTCTCGTCAGTACCGCGGAAGTCGGCGTTGTTGGTCTGGAACATGTAGACCTGGGCGCCGGCGAGAGCACCCTCGCGGATCACGTCGTCGTAGATCACGTCGAAGCAGATGGCGAGCCCGACCCCCACCCCGTCGACATCGAACATCGGCGTCGTCGTTCCCGGGGTGTATTCGCGCTGGATGAGGCCGATGAGATCCGGCGCGAGCATGTTGTAGAACCAGCGGTCCGGCACGTACTCACCGAAAGGAACAGGGTGGCGCTTGTCGTACAGGGCGGTCAGGTTCTGAGCGCCCGCCTGCCACAGCAGCGAGGAATTGAAGTACTGCTCACCGCGCTGGGTGACCCCACTGACCAGTAAGGGTGCGCCCACACGGGCGGCCAGAGCGTCCAACGCCGTTCGGACCGACGTGTTCGACAGCGGGTCGGCGTCGATCCCGCCCTCCGGCCACAGCAGCAGATCGATGTCGCGGTCTTCGATGGGTCGCGTCGCCGCCAGCTGCGCACGGAACACGTCGTAAGCCGCATGCTGATCGAAGTAGCCGGCGGGCCCGTTGCCCTGCACCGCGCCCACGCGGATGCGGCCGGCATCCGTTGTCGGAAAGGCGGGAAGAAGAAAAAGCACGAGGACGGTGACCGCCGCCGGCAGTACGTGCAGCACTGCGAGCGGTCGACTGCCGGCCCGTCCACGGCGCGCCACCTCGATCGCCGCCGCACAGGCGAAGACAATGAGGAACGACAGACCGCTCATTCCCGTCCACGACGTGACGTGCGCGAGCGGCGAGTCCGCCTGCGTCACGGCGATGCGGGTCCAGGGAAAGCCTCCGTAGGGGAAGGTGCCCTGGAGCTCCTCCCGCGACACCCACAACCCGGCCACGAGAGCAGGCAGCGCGATGAGTCTTCCCGCGGTACCGGGGGCCCAACGAGGCATCCAGCGATACGCCCAGGCGATGGGGATTGCCATGACCGCCGTCAGCACCGACTCCAGCGCCGACAGGGCGATCCACGGCACCGGTCCGAGGTAACGTGCGGTGAAGGAGAAGTTCACGAAGAACAGCCCCGCGCCGAAAAGGAGCCCGACCACGAACGCGCCTCCGGTGCGCCGTCCGACGAGCGTCAGCAGCGCCAGCGGCACAGCGACGAAGACCACCGGCCACCACGACAGAGCGGGAAACGCGAGCGTGAGCACCAACCCCGCGGCGGTCGCCACGACAGCGGCGGCCCACAGCGGAAGTAGCGGTCGCGCCGACGCGGCAGGGCGAAGTCGTTCGGACACAGATCGAGCCTAGGCGAGCAGATTCAGTACGAGCCGTATGCAACGATCCCGCGCCGGACGGCGTCGAGGGCCGCCCGGGCCGTCGTGGCGAGCGGAGCGTCAGCGACCATCGACAGCTGATCGAGCAGGTCGATGGTCTGCTTCGTCCAGCGTACGAAGTCGCCGGCGGCGAGATCCGCCTCCTGCAGCACGCGGTCGAGCGAAGCCCCCCGCGCCCAGGAGTGCATCGCCTGGGCAAGACCGGTGGCGACCGGTGACGACCCGGGCAGACGATGGTCCTGCTCCAGATCGTCCAGACGCGCCCACAGCTCCTGCGTCGCCGTCAATGCCCCGCGGAATGCGCCGCGTGGAAGTCCGTGCTCTCCGGGGCCGCTCTCGTCGCGACGCGGCTCGTAGACGAGGCAGCAGGCAAGAGCGGCAAGACCCGCCGGGTCGAGGTCTTTCCAGATACGGGTGCGCAACGACTCCGCGACGAGGAGATCACGTTCGCCGTAGATCCGCTTCATCGTCGCGCCGGCGGCGGTCAAGGCGGTGGCGCCGTGAGGATCGAGATGCACGTAGTCCAGCGCGGTGAGCACATCGACGACCCGGTCGAAGATGCGGGCGACGGTGCCGGTGCGCATGTCGATCTGCTGACGCAGTTTGTCGGTATGGCGCCGGAGTTTGCCGTACCGCTCGGCCCACCGGGCGTGCTTCTCACGATCGGGACAGCTCTGGCACGGGTGCCGCTTGAGGCTGCGCCGCAGCGACTCGATCCGCTCCTGGCGCTGCTGGCGCACCTTCGGCGGTCCGGACCGGTCGCCCTTGCGTTCGAGATCGCCCAGCTCGCGCCTCATCCGCGCGAACTCGGCGAAATCGCCCCTCTCACATGCCATCGACGCCGCATAGCCGGCGAGGGACTCCTCGGCATCCTTGACCTCGCGCGCCAGCCCCACCACGGCCCGGTCGGCCTGGAACTGGGCGAACGACGACTCGAGGATCTCGCGCGCCCGGGCCCGACCGAACTGGTCGATGAGGTTGACCGCCATGTTGTACGTCGGACGGAAGCTCGAGTTGAGCGGGTAGGTGCGCCGCGAGGCGAGGGCCGCGACGGCCTGGGGATCGAGACTCTCGCTCCACTGGATGACCGCGTGACCTTCGACATCGATGCCGCGGCGTCCCGCACGTCCCGTCAGCTGCGTGTACTCGCCGGAGGTGATGGCGACCCGCGCCTCGCCATTGAACTTCTCCAGCTTCTCGAGGACGACGGTGCGTGCCGGCATGTTGATGCCGAGCGCGAGCGTCTCGGTCGCGAAGACGACTTTGACGAGCTTTCGCTGGAAGAGCTCCTCGACGATCTCCTTGAATGCGGGGAGCAGGCCCGCATGGTGGGCGGCGACACCGCGTTCGAGGTTCTCCCGCCACTCCCAGAAGCCGAGGACGGCAAGATCCTCGTCGGGAAGCGTCAGCGTGCGCTCGTCGACGATGCGACGGATCTCATCGCGCTCGTCGCGGTCGGTCAAACGAACACCGGAGCGTCGGAGCTGCTGCACCGCTGCCTCGCACCCCGCGCGACTGAAGATGAAGAAGATCGCCGGCAGGAGGTTCGCCCGCGCGAGCAGTTCCACCACCTGCGGGCGGTCGATGCGCTCGATGCGCTGCGCGTTGGCGGAGCGCAGGGGGCGCACTCCCCCCTTCGGAGGCCGTGGACCGCCCGATCGATCGCCCTGCATCCGATGACGCTGCGAGCGATAGTCCTGCGCCCGCCGATTGCTCTCGAAGGTGGAGCCGCGCACCGATCGCAGGCGCATGAGCTCCTGATTGACCTGCGCGGTCGCGATTCCGGCCCGGTCGTCGAACAGCGGCAGCAGGTCACCGCGCACCAGAACATGCTGCTCCAGCGGAACAGGGCGGGTCTCGGAGACGATCACCGCGGTGTCACCGCGCACGGTGTCGAGCCAGTCGCCGAACTCCTCTGCGTTCGACACGGTCGCCGACAGCGATACCAGCTTCACGCGCGCGGGCAGATGGATGATGACCTCCTCCCACACCGCCCCGCGGAACCGATCGGCGAGGTAGTGGACTTCGTCCATCACCACGTACCGCAAGCCGCGCAGTGCCGGCGAATCGGCGTAGAGCATGTTGCGAAGAACCTCGGTGGTCATCACGACGACGCGGGCGTTGCCGTTGATGTTGGTGTCCCCCGTGAGCAGGCCCACCTCGTCCTCGCCGTAGACCTGCTGCAGCTCGCGGAACTTCTGGTTCGACAGCGCCTTCATCGGGGTCGTGTAGAACGCCTTCTCATCGGGTTCGCGCATGGCCAGATGCACGGCGAACTCGCCGACGATGGTCTTTCCCGCGCCGGTGGGCGCTGCCACCAGGACGCTGCGTCCGTCCTCCAGGGCATGACAGCCCGCGATCTGGAAGGGGTCGAGGTCGAAGCGCTGCTCGTCGGCGAAGGAGGCCGTGATCGGATGCGCCTGACGGGCCTGCGCCTGCGCGTAGCGGCTGGCGGGATCCGTCACAGGTCGAGCCCGAGCGCCTTCTCGCGTTTGGCGCGTCGGCGATCGAAGATCACCGAGAGCCCGGCGGCGGCGAAATAGAGCACCGTCAGGATGCCGGCCAGCAGCAGCATGCTGACGATGTCGGCGGCGGGCGTGGCGAGGGCTGCGAACAGCGACGCCACGAGAACGGCCACTCGCCAGCCCTTCAGGATCGCCATGCCGCTCATCACCCCCGCAAGGTTCAACGCGACCAGGAACACCGGGAGCACGAAAGAGACGCCGACGACGAGCAGCAGCTTGAAGACGAAGTCGTAGTAGTACTTCGAGTCGTAGATGTTCGACGCGCCCTGCGGAGTGAACGAGGCCATGAGCTCCACGATGTGGGGCATGATCAGCCACCCGACGAACACCCCGGCGGCGAACAGCGGCACGGCGGCGCTCACGAACCCGATGGTGTAGCGGATCTCCTTCCGGGTCAGACCCGGAACGAGAAACGCCCAGATCTGCCATACCCACACCGGTGCGGAGAAGATGACGCCGACCGCCAACGCGATGCGCAACCGCATATCGAACGGACCCGTGATGCTCTGGTACATCAGCGTCACGACGTCGCCGTCGCCGCGCTGGGCGGCGACGACCCGGATCGGCTCGGTCATGGCCCAGATGATGGCGTCGGTGAAGATCCAGGCGATGATCATGCCGACCACGAGCGCGATGATGCCGATGATGAAGCGTCGGCGCAGCTCCGTGAGGTGCTGCGCCAGCGACATCCGTCGATCACGACGGGGCACGTCGTCCTCGCCGAGACGAGCGGACTCGACCGTGGCCACCGACGTCAGGGCTTGGTGTCGGGTCCGGGCTCGGCGCTCGAAGCGGCCGTCCCGGCTGCGCTTCCCGTCACCGGCGGCGCGGGCGGCGTCGCGGTGGCGGCGTCATCTTCCTTCATCGCCTTCATCTCGCCCTTGAAGACGCGAGCGGACTGACCGACGCTCTTGGCCAGCGCAGGGAGCTTCGCCGCCCCGAACAGGAGCAGGATGATGACGACAAGGGCCAGCAGGTGCCAGCCGGTCAAGCCTCCGAGCATGAGGGTCTCCTCGGGTCTGGGGATATCGCCCAGTCTACCTGCCGGCCCCGCCGCAGGGCTCAGGCGTACTGGGCGAGCCCTGCCTCGGCCCACGCGGCGGCCGCGCGACGCGCGGCGTCGGGACTGACGATCTCCAGATCGCCGCCGAGCTTGGCCGCCACACGTTTCAGACTGCGGGCGTCGCCCACGCGCACCCGCGCTGAGCGCACCGTTGCGTCCGTGTCGGCCGGGTCGTCGATCACGACGTAGTCGGCCAGCAGCGATGCCGCAGACGCCCGGTAGCGGACCGCGACCTCGACGTCGCGGGCGGCGCCCTCGAACAGTCCCGGAACGCTGTCGTCACCGTGGGTGCTCACGATGTCGGTGAGACGCACGTCGGAAACGCGGTCGAGGTGGAAGGTGCGCATCGCCTGACGCAGGTGGCACCATCCCTGCAGGTACCACTGACCGCCCGCGATGTGGACCTTGACCGGGTCGACCGTGCGTGTGGTGGGCGCGGCATCCGGGGCCTGGTAGGTGAAGGCCACGGCGACACCGTCACGCAGGGCGCGATCGACGGTCAAGCGCACCTCGTCCACCTCACCGGGCGCGACGATGACGTCGGCGGGCACGCCGGAGGCGCCGCGTGCCAGCTTGGCCAGCAGACCCTGGATGACTCCGCTCTCGCCGACACCGGGCAGCGACGCCGCAACGCGAAGTCCGGCGAGCAGGGCCGCCGCCTCCGGGGCGGTCAGACGCGGGGTGCGCTCGAGCCCGACGCTATTGGTGATGACGACCAGGTCCTGCTGATCCAGAAGATCCCAGTCGATGTCGAACAGATCGTTCGCCATCTGCCAGAAGCCGCCGTCGCCGGGCAGCCCGATGACGGTCAACTTCTCCACCATCGCCCGCATCTGTTCGACGGTGACATCGAACTCCTCCGCCGCCTCGGTGAGCGACACCTCGCCCTTCCCGATCAGATACGGCACGAGCTGCAGGATCAGGGCCGCGCGATCGGTGGCCAGCAGAGGTTTGCGTCGCGCACTCATGACCGCTCCCCCAGCGCACCGCCGTGTATCTGCACGGTGCGTTGCAGACGTGCGATCACCTGATCGCGCAGGTCTTCCGGTTCGACCACGCGCACCTCCGGGCCGTACGACGCGAGCTCGTCGGCGAAGATGTGCACGTCGACGTAGGGAACGCGGATCCCCTGGCCGGCGGGCGTCGCCCGCCGCGTGAGACGCAGAGCGGCCTCCGTGCCGGGGGCGATCTCCAGCAGTGCCTGCTGACGGGCGGCGAGTTGCGCCAATCCGGTCAGGGCACGCTCGCCCGCCTCCTCGCGGAGGGCGAGGTCGAACGTGGTCCGCGTGATCGCGACGTCCGACACGATCCGGGACAGCAAGAAGGTGCGCACATCTCCCTGCGCCAGATCGAAGCCGTACACGTGCCACCTCGCCTCGTACTCGACCAGCGCGTAGGGCTGAACGCGTCGCACCCGTGCGTTCGCCTCGCCCGCCTTCAGGTAGGAGAACTCGACGACACGTCCCTGTTCGATCGCACGCTGCATCGGCGAGAAGGCAGGCTCGCGCAGATTGACACGCGGAGAGTAGCCGATGATCGGCGCGTCGACCTCGATGCCCAGCGCGCGGATCTTCCGCAGGCCGCTGCGGGCGTCGGCCGACATGGAGCTCTCGCTCCAGACACCACCGGCGAGATTCAGCACGGCGAGCTCGGCCGGCGTGAACTCGATGTCGGCGGGAAGCTCGTACTCCGCGGTGGGAATGCGGTACCGCGCCTCGCGGAGGTCATCGGGATCGGCATAGTCACCGATGGTCTCCACGGGGATGCCGAGCGAGCGGAGATTCTCCTTGTCGCGCTCGAACATCTTCTCCAGCGCGTCCTTGGAAGCCCCCGCGGAACCCTGCTCGCGGTAGCCGGCCACCGACGACAGGATCGTGTCCTTCGTCAGCCCCTGCTCCGTCGCCATGAGTGCGACCACCAGGTTGACGAGGCGCTCCTCGGGCGCGCTGCGGCTGGTCTCGGTGGGCACCCGTCAATCTTAGGCGCCGCCTGTGGAGCGGCGGCGGTGCCGCGCGGGGTCAGGGGGCGGCGGGAGTGTCCACGCCCAGCACGTCGATGACGAACACGAGCGTCGAGCCCGCGGGGATCGATGAGGTGGTCTTGTCCCCATAGCCGAGGGACGGCGGGATCACCACGAGGATCTGCGACCCGACCGTCTGCCCCTTCAGAGCCTGCGCGAAGCCCGGCACGACGGCATCCAGCGTGACCGCCGTCGATGCCCCCTTGTCCCACGTCGAGTCGAACACTTTACGATCGGCCCACGTGAGGCCCGTGTAGTTGATCCGGATCTGATCGCCGTCTCCGACGGCGGGGCCGTCGCCCTTCTTCAGCACCTCCACGGCGAGGTCGGACGGCGGCGCGGTGTCCGGGATGATGATGCCCGGCGTGCCGTTGGGAGCCAGCACGACCGAGGGCATCCCCCGTCGATCGTTGTACTGAGGCGTGCCGTCCGCCGCGGCGAGGTAGACCTTCTGCAGGTCGATCGCCACGACGATCGAGTCTGCGCCGGTGAGGCCCCACCCCTGCGCGGCCTCGGCCGACAGCGCGCTGGCCGGAACGGCGCCGAGGATGCGGGAGCCCTCGGTCGCGCAGGTCATCAGCTCGGCGAAGCCGGCGTACTGCTCACGCCACTTCGACAGCGGCGTCACCTGCGTGCCCGACGTCAGGATCTTCTGACCGGTCGACCCGCTCATGATCGTGATGGTGAACTGCACATCCTGCATGTCGGAGGTGACCCGCAGGCCGGAGCCGACGGTCTCGTCGACGGCGACCGTGTGATCGACGTAGACCGGAGCGCTCAAGGTCACGTTGGGGGCGCCCTCCGCCCCGGAGACGCTCACCGTGTTGAGCACACCCGAGCTGTCGGTGGGGCGGTCGCACGATGCCGCCGATCCGGGCGTCGAAGCGCATCCGACGAGGGTCAGAGCAGACAGGCCGATGACGGCGAGGGCAGCAGGGATCCGGCGCACCGGATCAGTCTACGTCGTCCGGTGCACCGCGCCCGGCCGTGACGGCGTCGGCCGTCGCCTGCCGAGCGCCGTCCGCTGCGCGCTGTGCCTCGCGCACGCGCTTGCGGAGGTTCTTGTCGGTGATCTGACGGTCGCCGACGGCCCCGGGCGTCCAGAGTTCGACGTCCTCATCGGCATAACTGGGCTTCTTCAGTGCGCGCTTGCGCACGTCCGGGGGCATCGCACCCGGTGCCAGGCGACGCGCCGTGATGAGAAACCCCGTGTGTGCGACCATCCGATGGTCCGGTCGCACGGCGAGCCCTTCGACATGCCATCCACGTACCATCGTCTCGGTCGCTTCGGGCTCGGTGAACAGACCGGTGGCGCGGATGTACTCCGCGACACGACTGAGTTGGGTCGCGGTGGCGATGTAGCAGAGCACCACACCACCGGGCGTGAGAGCGTCGGCAACCGCGTCGATGCACTCCCACGGGGCCAGCATGTCCAGAACGACGCGATCCACGGATGCCGGGCCGACCGCACCGGGAAGCTCTTCCACGAGGTCACCCACGACGACTTCCCAGCTGTCGGGCGTGTGCCCGAAGAAGGTCTCCACGTTGGCACGAGCCACCTCCGCGAACTCGTCACGGCGCTCGAAGGAGATCAGGCGCCCCGCCGGACCGATCGTGCGCAGCAGCCACATCGACAGCGCGCCCGAGCCCACACCCGCCTCGACCACCGTCGCGCCGGGGAAGATGTCGGCGGACGCCAGAATCTGCGCGGCATCCTTCGGGTACACGATGGCAGCACCGCGCGGCATCGACATCACGAAGTCGCGCAGCAGCGGCCGCAGTGCCAGGTACTCGTGACCACCGGAGTTGGTCACCACCGACCCGTCGGGCTGACCGAGCAGCTGTTCGTGTTTGAGCACGCCGTGGTGGGTGTGCAACTCGCCGCCCTCCCGCAGGGTGACGGTGTGGAGGCGGCCCTTGGGTCCGGTCAGCTGCACGCGGTCGCCCAAGCGGAACGGGCCGCTCGGGCGCAGGTCGACGAGGGATGTCGGGGTGGTCATGCGTGCTCTCCTGTGCGGTGGGTCCGGTGCGCCGCGTGGACCGCGGCGATGTCCTCGGGCGTACGGCCTGCGAGTGTCGGCCACACGGTGTGGGCGCCCGTCCCGACGAGCGAGACCATCAGCGGCACCCCGATCGTCGTGACGCCCGCGGCGACGGCGGCGCGCACGCCCGTCGGCGAGTCCTCGATCGCGACGGCGTCGGCGGGGTCGATGCCGAGGGCACGGCACGCCTGCAGATATGCGTCCGGGAACGGCTTGGGACGCGTGACGTCATCGCCCGCGACGATGATCTCGAACAGCTCGGGAAAGGGCGCGACGACCTGTGATGCCATCCGCCGCATCGACATCGTCACCAGCGCACAGCGGATGCCGGCGCCGCGCAGCGCGGTCAGCAGCTCGTGCGCCCCGGGACGCAGAGGGTTCCCCCGCTCCGAAAGCAGGCGCGTCACCTCTGCGGTGAGGTGGGCGATGATGTCGGCGACGGACATCCGCACGCCGGCCTCCTGAAGGATCGCCCCGGAGGTCTCGAGTCCCTGACCCACTAGAGTCAGGGCCTGTTCGTGCGTCCAGGTGCCGCCGAAGCTCTCGACGAGGGCCGTCTCGGCCTCCATCCAGTAGGGCTCGGTGTCCACGAGTGTGCCGTCCATGTCCCAGAGAACGGCGGCGGGGAGGGCGGAGCTCATCGGTCCATGCTACCGACGCCCCTCGGCGCCGCTGTCGCGCGCGTTACGGCCGCCCTCGCGACGGCGTCGGCGCGTATCGTGGAGGAATCGATGGACCGTGCGAGAGGGGCGGAGTGGACGAACTGGGTAACCGCGTGCTGATCGTGGCCTTCGACGGCTGGAATGACGCGGGTGAGGCCGCCTCCGCCGCCGCGGCGCACATCCGCGAGTCCGGCGCGTACCGGGAGGTCTTCGCCGTCGACCCGGAGCTGTACTTCGACTACCAGTACACCCGCCCTCAGATCACGCTCGACGCCGACGGCTCGCGCACGCTCACCTGGCCGGACGCCACGCTGTGGCGACCGCTCCATCCCGCCGACGGCACACGCCTGTGGGTGCTGTCCGGGGTCGAGCCCGCACGCGCCTGGCAGTCGTTCGCCGCCGAGCTCGTGGACGCCGCGCTCACGGAGGGCATCACCGGCATCGTCGCGCTGGGCTCGATGATGTCCGACGTCCCGCATACGCGACCGATCTCGGTGTTCGCCGGCAGCGAGAACGACACCCTCCGCGGCGCGCTCGGCCTCGAGAAGCCCACCTACGAGGGCCCGGCGGGCATCCTCAGCGTGCTCACTGCGGCCGCCGAGGCGGCCGGCATCCCGACGGCGGCGCTGTGGGCGAACGTTCCGCATTACGTCGCCGGCCATACCCCGTCACCGAAGGCCACGCTCGCGCTGCTGGACCGCGTCACCGATCTGACGGGCGCGGTCGTGGCGCGTGGGGAGCTCCCCGCTCAGGCACTGGCCTGGGAGGCATCGATCGACGCGGCCGCGGCCGACGACGAGGAGATGACCGAGTACATCCACCAGCTGGAGCAGACGCGCGACACGTGGGACTCGCCCGAGGCGTCCGGCGACGCCATCGCGCAGGAGTTCGAGCGGTACCTGCGCCGGGGCGGCGAGGGTCCCGGCAAACCCGGTCCGCCCGACCCTCGCCGCTCCTGATCAGTACGCCTGCAGCACGCCGAAGCTGAGCAGGATGATCAACAGGATGCCGAGCGCAAGCCGGTAGAGCACGAACGGCAGGAAGCTGCCGCGCTTGAGGTAGCGCATCAGGAACGCGATCACGGCGAGGCCCACCCCGAACGCGACGGCGGTCGCGACGCCGGTCTCGACCATCGTGTAGACCTGGTCGCCCGGATCCTTGATGGCCTGGATCAGCTCGTACAGGCCACTGCCGAAGACAGCGGGCACGGCGAGCAGGAAGGCCACTTCCGCCGCCGCGGGCCGGGTGTAGCCGAGCGCCAGCCCCATCGTCGTGGTCGCCCCCGAGCGGGAGACGCCGGGGATGAGCGCCAGCATCTGCGCGAGGCCGAGGGAGAGGCCGTGTCCGTAGGTCAGGTCTTCCTCCGTGCGGGTGCGCCGTCCGAGAGCGTCGGCGGCCCCCAGTAGGAGACCGAAGACGATGAGAACGGTGGCCACGAGCCAGAGGTTTCGGAACGTGTCGCGGATCACGTCCTGGAAGAGGTAGCCGGCGATGCCGATCGGGATGGTGCCGATGATGACGATCCATCCCATGCGCGCATCGGGGTCGTTGCGCGGCACGCGGCCGGTCAGCGACTTCGCCCACTGGGAGATGATCCGCACGATCTTGCCCCAGAAGTAGACGAGCACCGCGAGTTCGGTGCCGATCTGGGTGATGGCGGTGAAGGTCGCGCCGGGGTCTTCGGCGGACGGGAGGAACTCGCCCATGATGCGCAGGTGGGCACTGGAGGAGACGGGGAGAAACTCGGTGAGTCCCTGGACCAGGCCCAGGATGATCGCCTCGAACAGGTGCATGGGGGGCCTTTCAGTACGTGCGGATCAGATCGGTGAGCACGCGCTGCCCGAAGACCAACGCGTCGATGGGGACGCGTTCGTCCACACCGTGGAACATACCGGTGAAATCGAGATCCGTGGGAAGCCGCAGCGGCGCGAACCCGTATCCGGCGATGCCGAGCTCGGCGAGCGCCTTGTTGTCGGTCCCGCCGCCCATGAGATACGGCAGAACGGGGACGCTCGGGTCATGACGCTCGAGGGCCCCGACCATCGCGTCCACGAGCTCCCCCGCGAAGGGCACCTCCAGCCCGACGTCGCGATGCGAGACCTCGACGACGACGTCCTCGCCCACGATCCGCTGGATCTCGGCGAGCACGCGTTCTTCCTGCCCCGGAAGGGTGCGCACATCGATCGTGGCGACCGCGGCATCCGGGATCACGTTGTGCTTGTAGCCGGCGGCGAGACCGGTCGGGTTGGTCGTCGTGCGGAACGTGGAGCGGAGGAAGCCGGATGCCGGTCCGGTCGCGTCCGCCACGGCATCCGGATCCCGCGGGTCGGCGCCGCACAGCGCCGCCAGGCCGTCGACCGTCTGACGCGTCGTCGCGGTCAGCTCCAACGGCCACGACGAGCGGCCGAGCGCGGCCACCGCCTCCGCGAGACGCGTGACCGCGTTGTCCGGGTGGAATCGACTGCCGTGCCCGGCTGCGCCGCGAGCACGAAGGCGCAGCCAGACCAGCGCCTTCTCCCCCACCTGCAGAAGGTAGGCCCGCCGCTCGCCCACCGGGATCGAGTATCCCCCGACCTCGCTGATGGCCTCGGTCGCGCCGGCGAACCACTCCGGTCGGTCGCGGACGACCAGCTGCGACCCCTCGACACCGCCGTTCTCCTCGTCGGCGAAGAACGTGACGATGAGATCGCGGGCGGGCTGCTCCCCCGCCCGCAGCAGATCGGCGACGGAGGTGAGGATCATGGCATCCATGTCCTTCATGTCCACCGCACCGCGTCCCCACAGCATCCCGTCCTTCACGACGCCGCCGAAGGGATCGACGCTCCAGTCCTCGGCGACGGCCGGAACCACGTCGAGGTGGCCGTGCAGGACGAGGGCGGGCTTGTCGCGGTCGCGGCCGGGCACGCGGACGCTCAGGTTCGTGCGTCGCGGGATGGGCTCGTAGTACTCGGGACGCAGGCCGAGCGCCTCGAGGTAGGCGCCCACGTACTCAGCGGCCTCTCGCTCCCCGTGCGCGCGCCCCTCGCCGAAGTTGGTGGTGTCGAAGCGGATCAGGTCGCGCGCGACGCGGGCGACCTCGGGCAGTTCGGAGGAGGGCATGCCTCCACGCTAGCGCTCCCGATGCCACGATCCGAGAGCGGAGGACACGTCTGGAGATAAAAGAAAAAGGCCCCTGACGGGACCTTTTTCCTTCTGTGCGCGAGGGGGGACTTGAACCCCCACGCCCTATACGGGCACTAGCACCTCAAGCTAGCGCGTCTACCTATTCCGCCACCCGCGCAGGTGGTTTTCGGTTTCGCAACCGAAGATCGACAGTACCAGATTCCGAGCCAGACGCGGAATCGGTGCCGGGCTCAGCCCGCCGAGACGCCGAAGAGCAGACCGAGGACGTACGTCACCGCAGCGGCCCCGAAACCGATCGCCAGCTGCCGCAGCCCTCGTCGCAGGGGCGGCGCCCCCGAGAGCAGTCCCACCATGGCTCCCGTGCCCAGCAGCGCCGTCCCGACGAGCACGAGGGCCAGGACGACGGCGGGGAGCCCGCTGAGCCCGAAGATCCAGGGCAGCACCGGGATGATCGCGCCGGACGCGAAGAAGAGGAAACTCGACCCGGCGGCGCCCAGAGCGCTGCCGACCACTTCGTGATCGGCGCCGGCGGCGCGATGCAACCGGTATGGCTGGCTGCGGTCGGCGGCCTGAGCGGCTGCGATGATCTGGCGCGCACGCTCGTGCGCATCGCGTTCACCCAGACCGCGCGCTCGATAGACCAAGGCGAGCTCGTTCGCATCAAGATCGAGGTCCGGCAGCACATGGTCGGCGTAGTCGCTCGGCTCGGTCGCATCCAGCAGTTCCCGCTGCGAGCGCACCGACACGTACTCCCCTGCGCCCATGGACAGAGCACCGGCGAGAAGACCGGCGACGCCGCTGAACAACACGAACTGCGCCCCCACGCCGGTGGCGCCGATACCCATCACCAGAGCGAGGTTGGAGACGAGGCCGTCGTTGGCGCCGAAGACGGCCGCGCGGAACGTGCCCGACAGCCGCCGCCGTCCTCGCGCCGCCAGGCCGCGCACGACCTCGCGGTGGATCTTCTCGTCGGCGACCATGCGTGCGGTGGCGAACGGTTCACTGTCGTACGGCGAGCGTCCTTCCGCGTTCTGCGCCAGAGCGAGCACGAAGATCGAGCCGAACCTCCGGGCCATCCAACCCAGAAACACCGAGCCGATGCCCGGAGACGGCAACCGCGACGGTTCGCCGCCCAGCAGCTCGAGCCAGTGCGCCTCGTGGCGCCCCTCGGCTTCGGCAAGGGCCAGCAGGATCTCGCGCTCCTCGCCCTCCCGACGCTGGGCGAGGTCGCGGTAGACCTGGGCCTCCGCGCGCTCGTCGGCGAGATAGCGCGCCCAGCGGCGGCGGTCACGGGAGGTGGGCTCCGAACGCGTGGTCACGGGATCCCACGCTAGCCGCGGCGGCGGCGGCGCAGAGCGCGGCCGCCGCGATTGCCAGCTTTTCGGACGTCCGAACCGCGCGTGAGATGCGCGATGAGCCCGCGCTCACCACGGCGCATGATCAGTGTGTGCGCCGCCGCGAAGACCGGTCGCAGCACGGGAGCGGTCAGACGCATCCAACGACGCGTCGCGGACACCTCCCAGACCCAGGTCAGACGCGCGCCGGTCGCGGGAGCCGACGCAGGGGCGAGGTGAACACTGCCCTTCCCGACCAGGTCTCCCTCGCTCACCGCCGCCAGCCGCCGCGCCGGCACGAGATCGGTGACGGTGAGCACGACGCGCAGGCGGTAGCCCCAGGGACTGCGAACGCGCAGATGCACGATGTCCCCCGGCGCGAGGGCGGTCCTCCGCGGCTCGAGGCGCACCGCCGGCCACCACGGCACCTCGCCCGCCATCAGGGCGGCCTCGCACCGCGCCCAGCACTCCTCCACCGAGACCGGCAGGAGCCAGTGCGACGTGAAGGAGTATTCCTGCGGCATGCGCGCGAGTGTACGCGCCGGCGGCGGGAGCTCAGGAGCGCACGCGCGAGCGCAGCACCTCGATCCGCGCCTGCAGCTGAGCGACCGTCGCTCGCGCGACCTCCGGGCCGCCGCAGATGCGGCGCAGCTCGGCATGCACGGCTCCGTGCGGCTCTCCGCTCTGGCGGGCATAGAGTCCGACGAGGCTGTTGAGCAGCTGACGCTGTTCGCGCAGGGTGCGGTGCAGCGCCGGCGGGAGCGCGCCGTCGGCGTCCACCGCCTCCGTGGCGACCGTTCCTTCTTTCGCTTCTCGGGCACGACGGTGCCGGCTCTGACGCGACTGGCGCTGCATGAGAAGTTCGTGCACATGCTCGGGTTCGAGCAGCCCCGGCAACCCCAGGAACTCCTCCTCCTCCGGGGTGCCCGGCACCGCCAGCTGGCCGAACTCCTTGCCGTCGTAGAGCACACGGTCGAAGTGGGCGACCGAGCCGAGCGCCTGGTAGGAGAACTCCTGTTCCAGCTCGTCCGAGGCTTTGTCTTCGCGCTCCGCCTCGGCGAGCAGAGTGTCTTCGAGCCCGTCGTCGTCGCCGCCCTCGCGGTCGAGAGCGTGGTCGCGCTCGCGCTCCATCTCCCCGGCGAGCGTGAGCAGCACCGGCACGTTGGGAAGGAAGACGGATGCCGACTCGCCCCGGCGCCTGGCCCGCACGAAGCGGCCGATCGCCTGCGCGAAGAACAGCGGCGTCGACGCGCTCGTGGCGTAGACACCGACCGCGAGGCGAGGAACGTCGACGCCTTCTGACACCATGCGCACGGCCACCATCCAGCGGGTCGTCGCCGTGCCGAACGTCTCGATGCGGCCCGAGGCGGCCTTGTCGTCGGAGAGCACGACGGTCGGCGCCTCGCCGGTGATCTCGCGCAGGATCGCGGCGTACGCGCGCGCCGCCGTCTGATCCGTGGCGATCACCAGTCCCCCGGCATCCGGGACGTCCTGGCGCACCTCGCTCAGCCGGCGGTCGGCGCTGCGCAGCACCGCGGGGATCCAGTCGCCCTCCGGATCGAGGGCGGTGCGCCAGGCCTGGGCGGTCACGTCCTTGGTGTTGTCCTGACCGAGGTGGGCTTCCAGCTCGTCGCCGGCCTTCGTGCGCCAGCGCATCTTGCCGGCGTAGACGAGGAACAGCACGGGACGCACGACGCCGTCCGCGAGCGCGCGCCCGTAGCCGTAATTGTAGTCGGTGCGCGAGAGGCGGATGCCCTTCTCGTTCGGGTGGTACTCGACGAACGGGATCGGTGCCGTGTCGCTGCGAAACGGTGTGCCCGACAGCAGGAGGCGGCGCGTCGCGCGACCGTATGCCTCGCGCAGCGCATCGCCCCAGCTGAGCGCGTCACCGCCGTGGTGCACCTCGTCGAGGATCACGAGCGTGCGCGCGTCCATCGTCAGACGTTGATGCACCGACGCCTTCACGGCAACCTGAGCGTAGGTGACGGCGACGCCGTGGAAATGACGAGCGGGCGCGCTCTGACGGTTGGTGAACCGCGGGTCGAGTCGGATGCCGACACGAGCTGCCGCATCTGCCCACTGGGTCTTCAGGTGCTCGGTGGGCGCGACCACGACGAGGCGGTCCACGATGCCGCGGCGCAGCAGTTCACTCGCCAGACGCAGGGCGAAGGTCGTCTTGCCGGCGCCCGGGGTCGCGGCGGCGAGGAAGTCGCGCGGGCCGGAACCCACGCCGTCCGGTCCGTCGGCGGAGAAGTACGCCTCGAGCGCTTCGGCCTGCCACGCGCGGAGATTCTGCGCCGTTCCCCAGGGGGCGCGCTGCGGGAAGGCGGGCGAAAGGTGCTCGGCGGCGAAGCTGCCGAAGTGCTCCTGTCCTCGCTCGTCCGTCCCGTCCACGACTGACCACCCTAAACGACGCCTCCCCCACGGCGGCTCTCTGCGGGAAGGCCTCTGGCCGGTAGCCTCGAAGAAGACCACGAGTCAGGAGAGTCATGCGCAGGAACGAAGCCACCCCCGACGAGCACCGTTCGCCGTACATCCCCAACGAGAGCGCGCACCCCTGGCGTCGCATGGTCTCGATCGGCGACTCCTTCACCGAAGGCATCGGCGACCCCATTCCCGGCACGGCCGACGACCATCGGGGGTGGGCCGACCGCGTCGCCGAGGTGCTCGCCGCCCAGGTGGACGATTTCGCCTACGCCAACCTCGCCGTCCGGGGCAAGCTGATCGCGCAGATCATGGCCGATCAGGTCGAGCCCGCGCTCGCACTCACCCCCGACCTCATCACGTTCTCCGCCGGCGGAAACGACGTCCTGCGTCCCAACGGAGACCCGGACGCCGTGGCGCAGCAGTTCGAGGATGCCGTCGCCCGGCTGAGTTCGCAGGGTGCGACGCTTCTCGTCTTCACCGGTGTGGACACCGAGTTCACGCCGGTGTTCCGCGGCATCCGCGGGCGCGTCGCCATCTACAACGAGAACATCCGGGCGATCGCCGACCGCTACGACTGCATCGTGGCCGACCAGTGGGCGCTGAAGGAGGTTCAAGACATGCGGTTCTTCGACGACGACCGCCTGCACTACAACGCTCTCGGACACCACGAGATCGCCCGCATGGTGTTGCGCGCGCTCAACGTGCCGAACGATCTGCAGCCGATGCAGCCCGACCCCCTGCCGCAGCTCACCTGGCGCGAGGCGCGCACCAACGACCTCGTCTGGGCGCGCACGCACTTCGTTCCCTGGGTGCTGCGTCGCCTTCGCCATCAGTCCTCGGGCGACAACATCACCGCGAAGCGCCCCGAGCCGCTTCCGGTCCTGGTGGAGGCCCCGGGCCGCGATCGCGCCGCGGGGCCGGACCGGCAGGCCTAACGCAACGCCCAGAGCGCGACCGCCGCCGCGGCGGCGACGTTCAGCGAGTCGACGCCGCCCGCCATCGGGATCGTGACGACGGTGTCGGCCGCGGCCAGCGCCCGACGCGACAGCCCGTCGCCTTCGGCACCCAGAAGCAGCGCGACCTGCGGCGGGCGCGCAGCGGCGAACGCGTCGAGGGCCACCGCGTCGTCGGCGAGCGCGAGGGCGGCCAGGTGCAGCCCGGCATCGTGCAGCAGGTCGCGGCCGGCGCCCCATCCCCCGGCCGCGTCATCGGGAAGGCGGGTCCACGGCACCTGGAAGACCGTCCCCATGCTCACCCGGACGCTCCGACGGTAGAGAGGGTCCGCGCAGCGTTGCGTGACCAGGACGGCGTCCGCACCGAGGCCGGCGGCGGCGCGGAAGGCGGCTCCGACATTGGTGTGGTCGACGATGTCCTCCAGCACCAGCACCAGCCGCGCCCCGGCGACGACCTCGCCGACGGACGGCAGCGCCGGCCGGTGCATCGCCGCGAGAGCTCCGCGGTGCACGGCGTAGCCGGTGACACGCTCGGCCACGTCGTCATCGACCAGGTAGACGGGGGCGTCACCGGCGAGGGGCGCCGTGTCGTCGAGCCACTTCTGCTGCACCAGCACGGATCGTGGCCGATGACCGGCGGCGACGGCGCGGGCGATCACCTTCGACGACTCGGCGATGTAGAGACCGCCCGCCGGCTCCAGCACACGCCGCAGAGCGACGTCGGTGAGGTCGCGGTAGTCCGCGAGACGGTCGTCGGCAGGATCGTCGATGCGCACCACAGGCATCCGTCCATGCTGGCACGCCCCGGACGCCGCGGCGACGGACCAGCGTGTAACCTCCGCGAAAAGCGGGACGCGTAGTCTCGAAGAGGGAGTGTGGGAGGGAGGACGCCATGTCGACGCTGCTGGATCACTCGTTCGAGGCCGGGCCGCACCTCGACCGTCAGGCGGCCGACGCGGTTGAGCGCGCCCTGGACGCCCTGTCCGGGCGGCGGATCGCGGTGCTCACCGGCGCGGGTGTGTCGACGGACTCCGGCATTCCCGACTATCGGGGCAAGGGTGCCCCCACGCGCACCCCGATGACGGCGCAGCAGTTTCTCTCCAGCGCCTCCTCGCGCCGACGCTACTGGGTCGGCAGCCACCTGGGATGGCGGGCTTTCGCCGCCGCGCAGCCGAACGACGGCCATGTCGCCCTCGCCGAGCTGGAGAGCCGGGGCATCGCGAGCGGGGTCATCACCCAGAACGTGGACGGCCTGCACGTGCGCGCGGGCAGCCGCCGTGTCGTCGAACTGCACGGCACGATGCGCCGCGTGCTCTGCACGCACTGCGGGCAGGTGTTCGATCGCCGCGACCTGGCGGCGCGCGTCGAGGCGGACAACCCCTGGATCACGGTGCCGGACGCGGTCGAGCTGGGCCCCGACGGCGACGTCCTCCCCTCTTCCAGCGACGGCTTCGTCGTGCCGGATTGCAGCGTGTGCCACGGGATGCTCAAGCCCGACGTCGTCTTCTTCGGCGAGTACATCCCCGTCGCCAAGTTCACCGAGGCCGAGCAGCTGGTACAGACCAGCGAGGCCCTCGTCATCGCCGGCTCGTCTCTCGTCGTCAACTCCGGCATCCGACTGCTCGAGCGCGCCCGACGTCGCAAGCTCCCGGTCGTGATCGTCAACCGCGGCCAGACACGCGGCGATGCGCGGGCGACGGTCAAGATCGACGCGGGCACGACCGAGGTGCTGCGCGCGTTCGCCCGCGCGCTGCCGGCGGCGCGCTGAACCCACGCCGACCTCGCCTAGGCTCGAAGCGTGACGACCCTCATCCTCGTGCGCCACGGCGAGACGGACTGGAACGCGATGCGACGCATCCAGGGCTCCACCGACATCCCCCTCAACGACACCGGCCGCGCTCAGGCGCGAGAGGTCGCCGAGCGACTTCAGCAGGAGCTCTCGGCGGTCGGGCCCGTGGTCGTCGCCTCGAGCGATCTGTCGCGCGCCGTCGAGACCGCTCGGATCATCGCCGCCACTCTGGCAGTGCCGGCGCCACGAACCTACCGGCAGCTGCGCGAACGTTCGTACGGCATCGCCGAAGGCGCGAGCGTCGAGGAGTTCCGCGATCGGTGGGGATCGTGGGCCGAGGCAGAGGTGCCGGAGGCGGAGACCTGGCCGCAGGTGCGCCGCCGCGCGCTCGCGGGTCTCCAGCGCGCCGTCCGAGACGCCCGCCGCGACGCCGCACCGCAGGCGCCCACCGTGGTCGTCGTCTCCCACGGCGCCCTCATCCGCGAGGTCATCCGGCACGCGTCTGCCGGTGCGTTCCCGCTCGAGGGCGAGCGTCTGGCCAACGCGTCCACGCATCGCTTCCTCGTGGAGCGCGACCGTCTCAGCGTGCAGTCCTACGCCGCGATCCCGATGACCTGACCTCCGCGCGATCCCTCCGTGGATGCCGCGGCATCACATTCCGCGGGCGAGGAGGGTGCGGGCGTGACGCAGCACCGGTTCGTCGATCATCCGACCACGGAACGCGAAGACGCCGCGCTCGCCGACGGCGGCATCCAGCA
Source organism: Microbacterium sp. DMC48 (assembly GCF_056313825.1). NCBI lineage: Bacteria > Bacillati > Actinomycetota > Actinomycetes > Micrococcales > Microbacteriaceae > Microbacterium > Microbacterium sp. DMC48. Next base: position 559,230 of record NZ_JBQUZN010000004.1, read on the forward strand.
CGTCGCGGGCCCAGGTGAGCGTATCGGGGTCGGGCCGGTAGGCGGCCCGGATCGTCGCGACCTGCGCCGGATGAATGCACGCGGTGGCCCGAAAGCCGCTCGCGGCGGCATCCCGCGCCTCCTTCGCCAGCCCCTTCTCGTCGGCGATGTCGAGGTGCACCGCGTCGATCGCCGCGATACCCGCCGCTCCCGCCGCGAGCAGAAGACGCGAACGGGCGGCACGTGCGACATCGCGGTAGCGCCCCTTCGGCGTGCGACTCGATGTCCCTCCGAGCGAAGCGACGAGGTCCTCCGCGCCCCACATGAGGGCGACGACGTTGTCCTGGGCGGCGATCTTCTCGGCCGCGACGATGCCGCGAGCGGTCTCGCACAGCGCGATGACGTCGAACCGCGGGTCGATGCGGGAGATCGCTTTCGCCGATTCCGCCTTGGCGACCATCACGCGGCGGTAATCGGTCTGCGAGAGCGAGGCGAGGTCGGAGACGATCTCGGCGGACCCGAGGGCATTCACTCGGACGATGACGCGCTCGGGGTCGAGCTGTGAGTCGATCAGCGCGACCCTCGCCGCCACCTTGTGGGCGGGTGCGACAGCGTCTTCGAGGTCGAGGATGACGCCATCGGCGCGATCGAGGGCCTTCTCGTAGCGTTCCGGACGATCAGCCGGGCAGAACAGCAGGGCGGGTCCGAGCGTGAAATCGGCGGTCATGCGTTCACGCTACCGGGCCGGTCGCGCGCCCGATCCGAGGCTGGTCAGTCCGAGGGCGCGAGCGATCAGGAGGAGCTGCACCTCGGTGGTCCCCTCGCCGATCTCGAGAATCTTCGCGTCTCGATAGTGACGCGCGACAGGGTACTCGTTCATGAATCCGTTGCCGCCGAAGATCTGCGTCGCATCCCGCGCATTGTCCATCGCCGCCTCCCCCGCCGTGAGCTTGGCCAGCGCGGCAGCGGTCGCGAAAGGCCGTCCGGCATCACGCAGGCGCGCGGCGTGCAGCCACGCCAGGCGCGACAGATGCACGCGCTGCTGCATCCGTGCCAGCAGGAACTGGATCGACTGGCGCGAACCCAGCGGTTCGGCGAACACGATGCGACTGCCGGCGTAGTCCAGCGCCGCTTCCAGACAGCCTTCCGCCGCGCCGGTGGCGAGGGCCGCGATCGCGATCCTGCCCTCGTCGAGGATGCTGAGGAAGTTGGCGAAGCCACGGCCGCGCTCGCCGAGCAGGTTCTCCGCCGGAACGCGGGCGCCCGAGAAGCTCAGTGGATGGGTGTCGGACGCGTGCCAGCCCACCTTGTCGTACGACGGCCCGACGGTGAAGCCGGGCGTGCCGGAGGGCACGATGATCGTCGAGATCTCCTTGCGCGCACCGCTCTCACCGGTCACCGCCGTCACGGTCACGAATCGCGTGATGGCCGTGCCCGAGTTCGTGATGAACTGCTTGCTGCCGTCGATGACCCACTCGCCTGCCTCCAGGCGAGCGGTCGTGCGCGTCGCGCCGGCATCCGATCCCGCTTCGGGTTCGGTGAGACCGAAGCCGGCGAGCGCGCGCCCCGCGAGCAGGTCGGGAAGAAGTGCCTCCCGCTGCGCGTCGCTGCCGAATCGGTACACGGGCATGGCACCGAGACTGACGGCGGCCTCCAGCGTGATGGCGATCGACTGGTCGACGCGGGCCAGAGCCTCGATCGCGAGTCCGAGCGTCGCGCAATCGCCACCTTGCCCGCCCACGTCCTCGGGGAAGGGCAGGCCGAACAGCCCCATCTCCCCCATCTCGGAGACGATGTCCAGCGGCAGCGTCCTGGTGCGGTCGGCCTCGTACGCCTGCGGCGCGATCCGCTCGTCGGCGAAGGCGCGGACCATGGCCGCCAGTTCGCGCTCCTCGTCGTTCAATCCGTAGTCGTGGGGGTCGAGGATCGCCATGCCATCTCCTTCGATGTCGCGGTCGCGTAACGGCTGACGCGCACGCATGGCGCGCGGACGAGCCAGTGGGTTAGTGTTCGTTAACCCACCAGCTCAGGTTATCGAGGATTAACTGGAATGACAACGCACTCCCGGGCAGCGCGCACCACCCGCGAGCGCGCCAAGGCGGAGCGTGCGGACGCGCTCGTGGAGGCGGCGGCGCGCCTGTTCGCCCAGCACGGGTTCGACGGGGTGAGCCTCGAGGATCTCGGATCCGCCGTCGGGGTCAGCGGCCCGGCCGTCTACCGTCACTTCGACAGCAAGCGCGCGCTCCTCGGCGCGATTCTCCTGCGAGCCAGCACGGACCTGCTCGAGGGCGGACGTCGCGTGACGTCCACCGGGCACGACGCCCGACGCTCCCTGCGCGAACTCGTCGATTTCCACGTCGATTTCGCGGTGCGAAGCGCCGATGTCATCCGCGTGCAGGACCGCGACCTCACGCGGTTGAGCGACCAGGACCGCCGTACCGTGCGGCGGCTGCAGCGCGAGTACGTGGAGCTGTGGGTGGACGTCCTGCGCGCCGTGCACCCGGAGCGCGGCGACACCGACCTGCGCGTGCGGGCTCACGCCGGCTTCGGGCTGATCAACTCCACCCCGTACGTCGTGCGCACGCGCCGGGAAGTGGCGGTGGATGCCGAGACGGACACCCTTCTGCGCAGGCTCCTCTCCGACATGGCTTACGCGGCCCTCGCCGCCCCCTGACCCGCGCGACGGCGCGTCACCCGAACAGCAGCGCACGGCCCGGCTCGCGCAGGATGTCACCGACCGTCGTCAGAAAGCGCGATGCCTGCTCGCCGTCGACGAGTCGGTGGTCGAACGACAGGCTCAGCGTCATCACGTCACGCAGCGCGATGTCGCCCTCGTGCTCCCAGGGCCGACGCCGGACCGAGCCCAGCCCGAGAATCCCCGCCTCGCCGGGATTCAGAATGGGCGTACCCGCGTCGATCCCGAAGACGCCGAAGTTGGTGATCGAGAACGTGCCACCGCTGAGCGCGGCCGGGCTCGTGCGTCCCGCGCGCGCCGTCTGGGCGAGACGGCCGATCTCGTCGGCGAGATCGACCAGACCGAGCCGGTCGGCGTCGGCGACATGCGGGACGATGAGGCCACGCTCGGTCGCAGCCGCGATGCCGAGGTTCACGTAGTGGTACTGCACGATCTCCCCGGCGTCTTCGTCCCACGCCGCATTCAGGGTCGGCTCGACGCGCAACGCGAGACACACGGCTTTCGCGGCCACCGCCATGATGCCGATGCGATGTCCGTCGAGTCGGCGGTCGGCGCGCAGGTTCGCCACGAAGCGCGTGGTCTCGGTGACGTCGACCTCCAGGAAGGTCGTGACGTGAGGCGCTGTGAAGGCGCTGCGCACCATCGCCGCCGCCGTGTGCTTGCGGACGCCGCGGATCGGCACCCGCGTCTCCCGCTCGGCGCCGTCCCGCCCGGTGCCCGCCGGCGACACCCGTCCCGCATCCGCGGGCGACGCACCCGATGCGGCGGGAGTGCGGTCGGCGAGAAAGCGGTCGACGTCTTCGCGTCGGATGATTCCCGTGACTCCGGAGGCCTCGATGAGTGCGAGATCGACGCCGTGCGCACGCGCGTAGGCGCGCACGGGCGGGGTCGAGCGGGGACGCTCGTCCCGCACATCGTCTCGCAGCGGTGTCACCGCATCGTGCGGGGCGTCGTGCAGGACCTGCGCGGCGATCGTCGGAGTGGCCTCACGATCTTCGTCGGTGCCCGCGAGCACACGAGCGCGGCGTCGGGGGCGCCCCGCCGCGCGTGGCGCCGCGCCGTAACCGACGAGATTCGGCAACGAGGGCTCCGGCTCCACGTGCCCGGCCGGCGCGGACGTCGCCTCGGGCACGTCGCCGGACGGGGAGTCGGCGGCCTCGACCTCGAACGCGATCAGGGGCGACCCCACCTCCACGACGTCACCGGCTGCCGCGTGCAGCGCGCTGACCGTCCCCGCGAAGGGCGAGGGCAGCTCCACGATGGCCTTGGCGGTCTCGACCTCCGCGATGGGCTGGTTCAGATGCACGTCGTCGCCTTGGGCGACGAGCCACTGGACGATCTCCGCCTCGGGCAGCCCCTCGCCGAGGTCGGGAAGGAGGAACTCCGCGATCATCGTTCCACCCCCGCCGCCGACGTGAGGCTGTTCGGCCGGTCGAGAACGCGATCGACGGCGTCGAGGATCCGATCGAGGTCGGGCAGGTGGTGCTTTTCCAGCTTGGCCGGCGGATACGGGATGTCGTGTCCCGTCACACGCTGCGGGGGTGCTTCGAGATAGTGGAAGCACTGTTCGGTGATGCTGGCGACCACCTCGGCACCGACGCCGGCCTCCCCCGCCGCCTCATGCGTGACCACGACGCGACCCGTCTTGCGGACGGATGCCGCGACCGTGCGGTAGTCGACGGGTGAGAGCGAACGCAGGTCGATGACCTCGATGGAGATTCCGTCGTCCTCGGCGGCGAGCGCGGCATCCAGCGCCGTCGTGACCTGCGCGCCGTAGGCGATCAGCGTGACGTCGGAACCTTCTCGCTCGACGCGCGCGAGACCCATCGGAGCCGCATCGGCCACGTCGCCGTCGAGATCGACCTCGCCCTTCGTGTGATACAGCCGCTTGGGCTCGAAGAAGACCACCGGATCGTCACTCGCGATCGCCTGCTGCAGCATGGTGTACGCATCCTGGGGGTTCGAGACGGCCACCACGCGCAGCCCCGCCGTGTGCACGAAGTACGCCTCGGGCGACTCCGAGTGGTGCTCGACGGCACCGACGCCTCCCGCCCAGGGGATGCGGATGGTCAGCGGCATGCGAACGCGCCCGCGCGTGCGGTAGTGCAGCTTGGCCACCTGACAGACGATCTGGTCGAAGGCCGGGTACACGAACCCGTCGAACTGGATCTCCACGACGGGGCGGAACCCGCGCATCGCGAGTCCGACCGCCGTGCCGACGATGCCGGACTCTGCGAGCGGGGTGTCGATGACGCGCGTGGGGCCGAACTCATCGAGGAGGCCGTCGGTGATGCGGAACACGCCGCCGAGGCGGCCGATGTCCTCGCCCATCACGATCACGCGCTCATCGGCTGCCATGGCCCGGTGCAGGCCCGCCGTCAGCGCCGCGCCCATCGTCAGCGACGTCATCGCGCACTCCCCGCCTCGGCGGCGAACGAGTCCAGATACGCCGCAAAACGCGCCCGCTGATGCTCGAGGCCGGTGTGCGGTTCGCAGTACACGTCATCGAAAACCTCGATCGCCGGCCGGGTGCGCGCCGTCAGCACCGCCTCACGCATCTGCGCGGCGAGCCCGTCGGCCTCCCTCCCGATCGCGGCGATCGTCTCATCGTCGAGGTCACCGGCGGCGCGCAGGAACGCCTCCACGCGCGTCAGCGGGTCGCGCGCCCGCCACGCCTCGAGTTCTTCGCGATCCCGGTAGCGCGTGGGGTCGTCCGAGGTGGTGTGGGGACCCATGCGATACGTCACGGCCTCGAGGAACACAGGACCTCCACCGCGACGGGCGTGCTCCAGCGCCCAGCGCATCGCCGCGGTGCACGCCAGCACATCGTTGCCATCCACCCGCATGCTGGGGATGCCGAAGCCGGGGGCGCGACCCGCGATCGGGAAGCGCGACTGCACCGCGACCGGCTCGGAGATCGCCCACTGGTTGTTCGAGCAGACGAAGACGACGGGGGCCGTGAACGACGACGCGAACACCATCGCCTCGTTGACATCGCCCTGGCTTGACGCTCCGTCGCCGAAGTAGGTCACCGCCACCTGATCGCCACCATCGCGCTGGATACCCATCGCGTATCCGACGGCATGGAGGGTCTGGGCGCCGATGATGATCTGCGGAGATGCCAGGCGGAGCTCGAAGGGGTCGTATGTGGAGTGCACCTCGCCGCGCCAGGCGAGAACGAGGTCGGCGGGCACTCCGCCGCGAAGGATCGCGATGCTCAGCTCGCGGTAGCTCGGAAAGAGGAAGTCGTCGGCGCGGCAGGCGCGCGCCGTCCCGACGGCGATCGCCTCCTGTCCCTGAGCAGGCGCCCACAGTCCGAGGTGACCCTGGCGCTGGAGCGCCACACCCTCGGCATCCATCCGGCGCGCGATCGCCATATCGCGGTACAGACCGCGCAGCGCGGCGCCGTCCAGGTCCTCGACCCAGGGGTCCAGCCGCGCGTCCGCGATGCGGCACCCGTCGGGGGTCAGCAGTCGCGCCGTGTCGTCGAGCGCGGTCATCGCTTCGTCTGTCGTCAGGGTGTACATCGTCGTCATCCCTCTCTGGCTCAGCCGCTGTCTTGTGGACCGCGGCGGCCGCCCGGGCCGGCCTCGTCGCCGGTTGCGTGGAAGATTACGTCGAACTGGCACCTAGCTCAAGCATCTTTGCTCGCGCTGAGCATGTTGCCCATGCGGCACCGGCTGCTGCTAGTACAGTTGGGCAGTATGGGACCTCTTGACCGCGTCGACCTCGACTTGTTGAACGCGCTCGCCGACGATCACCGCGCCACGGTCGTGGCGCTCGCCGAACGGCTCGGCCTGTCCCGCAACACCGTCCAGGCGCGGCTGGCGCGCCTGGAGCGCGGCGGCGTCTTCCAGTCGTTCGAGCGGGCCATCCCCCCGCTCGCACTGGGCCTGCCCATCGAAGCGATGGTGAGCGTCACCGTGCGCCAGGCGGAGTTGCCTCGCATCACGCAGGCGATCGCGACGCTCCCCGAGGTGGTGCAGGCCTACGGCATGAGCGGGCAGGTCGACCTGCTGGTGCGCGTCGCTGCGCGCGACACCCAGCACCTGTTCGACGTCGACGCCCGAATCCTGGCGATCGACGGCGTCGAACGCACCGAAACGTCGTTGGTCATGGGCGAAGTGATCGGATATCGGATCCGACCACTCCTGGAGTCGGCACGGGAGGACGCGATCCGCTGACCTCGCCGGGCGAGAACTCGGGCGTCGGCGGCAGCACGGCATCCGCCGCAAGCGGGGCGAGAGGTGCGGCGCCGACATCCATTCGCACGAGCACGACCCCCGCCAACAGCACCGCACCGCCGATGATCTGGACCGGCGATGGGGCCTCGCCGAGGAGGAGCCAGGCGAAGCCGAGCGCGAAGAGCACTTCGCTGAGGCCGATGAACGACGCCAATCGAGCGCCTACGCGAGGCACGGCCATGACCCCGAAGGCATAGCCGAGGGTCGTTCCGACGGCTCCGACCCACCCGAGGGCGAGGATGCCGGGAACATCGATCCCTCGGAACGTGAGCGTGACGGCCGGCGCGGACAGGGGCATCGCACCGACGACCGCCAGCAGGAGCATGAGACCGGCCCCGACCATCAACCCGCCGGCGGCCAGGGCGAGCGGAGGCAGGTCATCGCCGGTGCGCTCGCTCATCACGAAATAGACACAGACGCAGAGTGCCGCACCCAGCGCCAGCAGCGTGCCCAGCAGGTCGAATCGGGCGCCGGTGACGTCGACGACGAGCACGAGTCCCACGATCGCGACGACGGATCCGATCATCACGAGTCGCGACGGGGCGCGTCGCGTACGGATCCAGACGAATCCGACGAGCATCACCGGCGCGAGGTACTGGATGAGAAGCGCGACGGCGACGGGCATGCGCTGCATCGCGGAGAAGAACAGCAGCTGACAGCCCAGCACCGGGATGAGCCCGAACGCGACGAGCGAGAGCGCGTGCCGGCGGAGGAATCCGCGCTCACGCCGCGCCGCACGCACGAGAGCGGGCGACAGGATCAGCGCGGCGAGTCCCATGCGCACGACCAGCGCTGCCGAGAGCGACCACCCGGCCTCGAGCAGCGGCTTGACCAGCGGTCCGCTCGAAGAGAAGGCGAGGGCCGAGACGACGGCCATGACGATCCCCGTCGTGCGGGCGGATGAAGCGGTGCGAGACACCGGCGGTCCTCGGGTTCGAGTGCGGGCTGTCATGACTGAACAGCGAATACACTGGTGACACTATCGCCCGGCGAGGTCAGGAGTCAACGTGGTCTTCATCCATGACACCGAAATGTCTCTGCGTGCCGCCGCAGCCCTGGTCAACACCCTGCCGGACACCGACACATCCGGCGTCGACCGCCTCCAGACGCAGGCGGATCTGGCAGCCTACCTCGCCGAGTTCTCCTACACCGGAGCCTTCCGCCGAGATGCCGCCGAGCTCACCGCCGTCCGCGCGAACCGCTCGCGCCTTCGGGCGCTGTGGGACGTCGATCGCGACCGCGCCGTGCCGCTCGTCAACGCGATGCTGCGCGATGGTCGGGCACTGCCCCAACTCGTCATCCACGATCAGTTCGATTGGCACATCCATGCCACGGCGCCCGACGCCCCCCTGGCGATGCGGATGCTCGTGGAATCGGCGATGGCGTTCGTCGACGTGATCCGCTCCGATGCGTGGGATCGCGTCCGCGTCTGCGCGGCGGACGACTGCGAGTCGGTCTATGTCGACTTCTCGAAGAACGGTTCGAAGCGCTACTGCGACACCGGAAACTGCGGCAACCGCATGAACGTCAACGCGTACCGTCGCCGGAAGGCGCGAGAAAACGCCTGACCGCCTCTGCGGCCGCCTGCGGAGTCTCGTAGTGAATGAGGTGGCCGACGGCGGGGATCTCGACCAGCTCGGCGTCGGGGAACATCCCTTGCAGCCGCCGCTCGGCCTCGATCGGCGTGATGTCGTCCTTCTCCGCGGCGATCAGCAGCGTCGGCTGCGCGATCGCCGGTGCGAAGCGGCGGACGTCGTTCGAGACGGAGGTGACGAAACCCTCGTACAGCACGTCACGATCGTGGAAGAGGGAGAAGTAGGTGTCGTGCTGGTCGTGGATGAAGCGGCGCAGCAGCGGGTCACGGGTCTTGGCCATCGAGACGCTCATCACGCGGACGATCATGCGGTTTCGCAGGAGCGCGTCACCGATCCGCTTCGGCAGCTTCGCGCCGAGGCGGTAGTAGAGCACCGCCAGTCGCGTGAGGACGCCGCGCGGCCCCTCCAGTGCCGGGGCACCGATCGGGTTGACGAGGATCACGCGCGGGGTCTGCAGTCCTGCGGCGACCGCCGCGGCGACGACGATCGACCCGAAGGAGTGCCCCAGCACGACGGCTCCCGGCGCCACGGCATCCACGAAGGCGCGCAGCCACTGCGCGTAGGCGTCGAGCGTGTGCTCCACTCCCGGAAGCGGTGGCGTCTCACCGAAGCCGGGGAGGTCGGGCGAGATGACGCGGATGCCGTCGAGGTAGGCCACGACCGGCTCCAGTCCGTGGTGGTCACCGCGGTATCCGTGCACGGCGACGAGCGTGATCGGCGCCGCGGGATCTCCGTACACCCAGTACGCCGTCCGCGTCCCGGAGATCTCGATCTCGTCGCGCCCCACGGCGATGGCGGCCAGGCGGTCGGCGTAGGGCGAGGCGACGGTCATCCCAGAAGTCTAGAAGGCTGCCCCCTCGCCGGCGGTCGCGCCCGCGCGCCTGCGCCGCGATGTCGGCGCCCCCACATAACCTCGGGGGCATGCAGACGTGGCAGACGATTCCCCTGTGGGAGGAGGATCCGGCCGCCCCGATCGCTCCCACCCGGCCTGCCCGCCTCGGCTGGGCGGATGCCGTGGGCGTCTTCGATCTGGAGACGACCGGCGTCGACGTGACCTCCGACCGTATCGTCACGGCCCATGTCGGCCTCCTCGACGCCAGCGGCACGGCCGTTCGGGCGCAGTCGTGGCTCGCCGATCCGGGTATCGACATCCCCGAGGGCGCCACCGCCGTCCACGGCATCACGACGGCACACGCCCGCGCGCACGGCTCCGCCGCGCCCTCCGTGATCGCGGAGGTCGTGTCTGCACTGCGCGATCTGCTGGACGCCGGCATCCCGGTGGTGGCCTACAACGCCCCGTTCGACTTCTCGCTGCTCAAATACGAGGCGCTCCGACACGGCATCCCGCCGATCCTGGAGCCCTCGCCGGTCATCGATCCCCTCGTGCTGGACAAAGCACACGACCGCTTCCGCCGCGGCAAGCGCACCCTCGAAGCCGTCGCGGCGCATTACGCCGTGCCGCTCGTCGGCGCGCACGACGCGGCCGCCGACGCGATCGCGGCGGGCCGGGTCGCACAGGCGCTGGCACGACGGTTCGAGCTCGATGCACCCGTCCACGAGCTGCACACCCGTCAGATCGGGTGGGCACGCGCGCAGGCCGACAGCCTCACCGAATACTTCATCCGCATCGGCCGGCTCGACCCCGACGACCGCCTCGACGGCAGCTGGCCGATCCGCTGATCGACCGCTCGCGTCGTGGTGGGCGTTCGACGCCCACCACGACGAAAGCCCCGCCGGAGCGGGGCTTTCGCGGGATTCGGATTACTTGCTCGAACCGCCGAAGTTCTTGAAGCGCTGGTTGAACTTCTCGACGCGTCCGGCCGAGTCCATGATGCGCTGCTTGCCCGTGTAGAACGGGTGCGAGGCCGAGGAGATTTCGACGTCGATGACCGGGTAGGTCTCACCGTCGAGCTCGATCGTCTTGTCGCTCGTGACCGTCGAACGGGTCAGGAAGGTCTCGCCGGAGCCGAGGTCGCGGAACACGACCGCCTGGTACTCGGGGTGGATGTCAGTCTTCATGGGGTTCCTAACGTGGTGCCCTGGATTTTGCCAGGGCGAGGGAAGTCTGTGATGCGGGCGCGGGCGCGCATGCACCAAGGGTCGATCATACCAGCCTGAGGCCGCTCGGAAGAATCCGGATCTCAGTCGCCGTGCGTAGCCCGCGCGGCGTAGCGCCCGCCCTCCTCGGTCAGGGCGATCGGCATGCCGAAGGTGGCCGAGAGAGTGTCAGCGGTGAGGGTCTGCGCGATCGGTCCGGCAGCGACGAGGGCGCCCTCGCGAAGGAGCAGCACGTGGGTGAAGCCGACCGGGATCTCCTCCACGTGGTGGGTCACCATCACCATCGCCGGCGTCGTCGGCGCCTGAGCGTACCCGCTGAGCAGTTCGAGGAGTTCTTCGCGCGCGCCGAGGTCGAGGCTCGCCGTCGGCTCGTCCAGCAGCAGCAGCTCCGGATCCGTCATCACCGCGCGCGCGATCTGCACCCGCTTCTGCTCGCCGTCGGAGAGCGTCCCGAACGTGCGCTCGGCGAGATGGTCCAACTTCCACTCGGCCAGCACCCGGCGCGCACGCCGCTCGTCGATCGTCTCGTAAGTCTCGTTCCAGCGCCCCAGCACGGAGAATGCGGCGGTCAGGACGACGTCGAGCACCGTCTCCTCCGGCGGAACCCGGCGGGCCATCGCCGACGACGCGAACCCGATGCGCGGCCGCAGATCGAACACGTCGGTGCGTCCGAGACGCTCGTCCAGGATCGTGACCTCACCCGATGTCGGGTGGATCAGCGTCGCCGCGAGCTGCAGGATGGTGGTCTTGCCGGCACCGTTGGGTCCGAGGACCACCCAGCGCTCATCGTCGGCGACGTGCCAGTCGATGCGATCGATGATGTTGCGAGCATTGCGGCGGACGACGACATCGACGAATTCGAGCACCTGAGGCATGCGCCCAGCCTATCGGGGGCATCCCGGCCATCCCGGCGGTACGCGCCGGACGCGCACGCAGTCCGCGCACTCAGTCCGCGCGCTCGGCGACCTCACGGTAGAGAGCCTCCGTGGCGTCGGCGATCGCCTGCCAGCTGAAGGCCGTGGCGGCGCGTTCCCGGCCGGCCGCGCCGTACGCGCGCGCTCTCTCGGGGTCGGACACCACTTCGGTGAGCACGGCCGCGAGATCGGCGACGAAGCGGTCGGGGTCGACGGGCGTCCCGGTCCCGTCCTGCACCTGCTCGATCGGAACCAACCGCCCGGTGACCCCGTCGACGACGACCTCGGGGATGCCGCCGGTCGCGGTGCCCACGACGGCGGCACCGCACGCCATGGCTTCGAGGTTCACGATGCCGAGCGGCTCGTAGACGCTCGGGCACACGAAGGTGGTGGCCGACGTCAGGATCGCGCAGAGCTGGTCGCGCTGCAGGAACTCGTCGATCCACACCACGCCGTCCCGGCGCGCCTGGAGGTCGCGGACGAGACCTTCGACCTCGGCCATGATCTGCGGCGTGTCCGGAGCGCCGGCGCAGAGGACGATCTGCACGTCTGCGGGCAGCTCAGCGGCGGCCCGAAGGAAATAGGGCAGGCCCTTCTGCCGGGTGATACGACCGACGAACACCACCGACGGGCGGTTCGGATCGATGCCGTAGCGCTTGAGAAGCGCATGGTCCTCCCGCGGATGCCACGCCTCGACGTCGATGCCGTTGTAGATCACACGCACCTTCGCGGGATCGAGCGAGGGATAGCTGCGCAGGATGTCGCGGCGCATTCCGTCGCTGACCGCGATCACGGCGGCGGCGTTCTCGTACGCGGTCTTCTCGATGTAGCTCGACACGGCATACCCGCCTCCGAGCTGCTCCGCCTTCCAGGGTCGCAGCGGCTCGAGTGAGTGGGCGGTGACCACGTGCGGGATGCCGTGCAACAGCGAGGCGAGGTGCCCCGCGAAGTTCGCGTACCACGTGTGCGAGTGCACCACATCGGCTCCCGCGACATCGCCGACGATCTCCAGGTCCGTGCCGAGCGTCTGCAGCGCGGGGTTGGCGCCGGCGAGCTCGACCGGCACGCCGTAGGACGTCGTGTCGGCCTCCTCGCGGTCGCCGCCGAACGCACGCACCTGCACGTCGATGCTCCGTCGCAGGGCAGCGACGAGTTCGGTGACGTGGACGCCGGCGCCGCCGTAGATCTCGGGTGGGTACTCCTTGGTGACGATGTCGACGCGCATGTCACGAACGCTAGTACACGGTCGAACGGGGGCCTAGTGTGGTGACATGCCTGCAGCGCCGAAGGTCTTCGGAATCATCCTCGCCGGCGGCGAGGGAAAGCGCCTCATGCCTCTGACGGAGGACAGAGCCAAACCCGCGGTGCCCTTCGGCGGCCAGTACCGGCTGATCGACTTCGCGATCTCGAACCTGATCAATTCGGGACTTCGGCAGATCGTGGTGCTGACGCAGTACAAGTCACACAGCCTCGACCGGCACGTGTCCCAGACCTGGCGGATGTCCGCTCTGTTGAACTCCTACGTGGCCTCGGTGCCGGCGCAGCAGCGTCTGGGCAAGCGCTGGTTCTCCGGCTCGGCAGACGCCATCCTGCAGTCGTTGAACCTCATCCACGACGAGAAGCCCGACATCGTGGTGGTGATCGGCGCCGACCACGTGTACCGGATGGACTTCGAGCAGATGCTGGCCGCGCACATCGAGTCGGGAGCCAAGGCGACGGTCGCCGGCATCCGCCAGCCCATCGGGCTCGCCAACCAGTTCGGGGTGATCGATCTCGACCCGAGCGACAACGTCACGATCCGCGACTTCCTCGAAAAGCCCCAGAACCCGACCGGACTGGCCGATGCGCCGCACGAGGTGCTGGCATCGATGGGCAACTACATCTTCGATGCCGACGCCCTGATCGCGGCTGTGGAAGCGGACGGCGAGCTGCCGGGCTCGAACCACGACATGGGCGGCGACATCATCCCCTATTTCGTGGGGCGCGGCGAGGCGGCGGTGTATGACTTCAAGCGCAACGACGTGCCGGGCTCGACCGATCGCGACCGCGACTACTGGCGGGATGTGGGCACGATCGACTCGTTCTTCGACGCGCACATGGATCTCATCTCGACGCTGCCGATCTTCAACCTCTACAACGTCGACTGGCCGATCCACTCGCAGTCGGTGAACTCGCCGCCCGCCAAGTTCGTGCGCGACGGCGTCGGCCGTATGGGCAACGCGATCGACTCGATCGTGTCACTGGGCTCGGTGCTGTCGGGAACCCATCTGGAGCGCTCCGTGGTCGGCCCGTGGACGTTGTCGGGCGGAGGCTCGACCATCACCGATTCCGTGCTCTTCGATCACGTCCAGGTCGGTGCCGGCGCGCGGGTGCATCGCGCGATCCTCGACAAGAACGTCGTGCTGGAGCCGGGGGCGACGGTCGGCGTCGATCGCGCCTTCGATCTCGCGCGCGGCTTCACCGTGACCGACAGCGGCATCACCGTGGTGGGGAAGAACGCCTACGTCGCACGCTGACGGCCGATAGGTTGGACGGGTGCCTGACGCCCGCTTCCTCGTCGTGTTCGACGCCGACTCCACTCTGCTGCGCAACGAAGTCATCGAGCTCATCGCCGACGAGGCCGGCCGTGGCCCCGAAGTCGCGGCGGCCACCGAGGCGGCGATGCGCGGTGAAGTGGATTTCGCGACGAGTCTGCGCTCGCGCGTGGCCGAGCTGCGCGGAGTCCCGCTGAGCGCCTTCGACCGCGTGCGGGCGCGCGTAGAGCCCACCCCGGGAGCGGCCGAGCTCGTCGCCGCCATTCACGCCCGCGGCGGGAGGGCCGCCGTCGTATCCGGCGGATTCCACGAGATCCTGGACGTCATCGCACCCCCGCTCGGAATCGACGAGTGGCGCGCGAATCGACTGGCCGTCGACGGCGGCGTGCTGTCCGGCCTCGTCGATGGCGAGATCGTGGATGCCGCCGGCAAAGCCGCAGCACTGCGCGAGTGGGCCGCGGCATCCGGTGTTCCGCTCTCCCGCACGATCGCCGTGGGCGACGGCGCGAACGACCTGCAGATGATGGCCGTCGCCGGGCTCGGCGTCGCGTTCAACGCGAAGCCCGCGGTGCGACGGCACGCCGACCTCGTCATCGGCCCGGTCGACCTGCGCGAACTCATCCCGATGCTCCCCTGACCTTCCGCGACCGCATCGCGCGTCGTGGCCGCACGGATGTCGGTGGCCCGGCGTACCGTGAGCGCATGGACGTCATCATGATTCCCGGTCTCTGGCTCGACGCATCGTCGTGGGACGACGTGCTTCCTGCGCTGCGCAGTGCAGGGTTGACCCCACGACCGTTGACGATGCCGGGCCTGGGGGCGCCCGGCGTCGAGAGCGCCGGCATCGGCATCGCCGACTGGGTCGCGGCGGCCGTCGCCGCGATCGACGAGTCCGTCGGACCCGTTGCGGTCGTCGGCCACAGCGGAGGCGGCAACGTCGCCTGGGGAGCAGCGGATGCCCGCCCCGAACGCGTGGCCCGGGTCGTCCTGGTCGATACTGCGGTGCCGCACGACGGGGGCATGATCTCGGAGTTCGACGTCGTCGACGGCGTCGTGCCGTTCCCCGGCTGGGACTTCTTCGACGAGGACGACGTGGCTGATCTCGACGCGCAGACGCGGGCGCGCACCGCACCGCTGACCCGCTCGGTGCCGGCTCGGGTCCCCACCGACGCGATCGCGCTGCACGACGAACGTCGCTACGAGCTTCCCGTCACCGTGCTCTCCGGATCACTGGGCGAAGAGGAGTTCCGCGGCTTCCTCGCACAGTGGGGCCGGTACGCCGACGAGTTCTCGGCGATCCGCGACACCGAGATCGTCCGTCTGGGCAGCGGCCACTGGCCGCAGTTCTCCCAGCCACAGCGGCTGGGCGACGCGATCGCCGCCGCCATCACGCGAGCGCCGCTCCCTTCGTCGCCGCGCTGAGCGGGCCAAGACCCACCGGTCACGGCGAGAGGGTCTCCGCAGCGAGCCGAGATGCCGAGGGGCTCAGTGCCCCATCCCGAGACCGCCGTCGACGGGGATGACGGCACCCGAGATGTAGGCGGCATCCTCCGACGCCAGCCACGTGACGACGCCGGCGACCTCGTCGGGGGTCGCGAAGCGACCAACGGGAATGTTCCGCTTGTACTCGTTCTGCGTGTCTTCGGGCAGTTCGGCGGTCATGTCGGTCTCGATGAATCCGGGCGCGACGACGTTGGTCGTGATCCCGCGACCGCCGAGCTCTCGAGTCAGCGAGCGCGCAAAGCCGACGAGTGCCGCCTTCGACGACGAGTAGTTGATCTGGCCGGGCGAACCGTACAGGCCCACGACGCTGGAGATGAGGATGACCCGTCCCCACTTGGCGCGCAGCATGCCCTTGGACGCACGCTTGACGACGCGGAACGTTCCGCCAAGGTTCGTGGCCACGACGGAGTCGAAATCGTCCTCGGTCATCCGCAGCAGCAGCGTGTCCTTCGTGATCCCGGCGTTCGCGACCACGACCTCCACGGGACCGAGCTGCTTCTCGACCTCGGCGAACGCGGCATCCAACGACGCGGCATCCGTCACGTCGGCCCGCACCGTGAGCGTGCCCTCCGGGCCCTCGCCGGAGCGGGCGGTGACCGCGGTGCGATACCCCTCCGCGACGAAGCGGGCGGCGATGGCGCGGCCGATGCCGCGGTTTCCGCCGGTGACGAGGACGACACGGTCGTGCGACATAGGGGCTCCGTTTCGCTCGGGAGGAACCGCCCCAGCCTACCCGTCGCGCACGACGGATCCCCTCTCGCGCGCGGCGCCCGATAGGCTGGCACGGCGAGACAGGAGAGATCATGACCGACGCGACGAACCCTCAGTCCCCGGATGCCGCGGTCACCCCGCCCGTGACGCCTCCGACTCCGGCACCTGCGGCCGATGCGACCTATGCACCGCCGGCGGCACCCGCCTACCAGCCTCCGGCATATCAGCAGCCGTCCTATCCCTCCGCACCCCCGGCGTACGGCGCGAGCACCGGTGCCCCGGTGCAGCCCGCTCCGGGCGCACCGCCCGTGTACGGGTCCGCTCCCTACTACGGGGCGCCCGCCGCGAAGACGAACGTGCTCGCCGTCATCTCGATGATCGCGTCGATTCTGGGCTTCGTGTGGATCCTTCCGCTGATCGGCTCGGTCGGTGGTGCCATCATGGGCCACATCTCGCTGAACCAGATCAAGCGCACGGGTGAAGGCGGCCGCGCAATGGCGCTTGCGGGCGTGATCGTGGGATGGGTCGGCACCGCGATCTCGCTCTTGATCATCGGCTTCTTCGTCTTCTTCATCATCCTCGGGGCCGCCGCCAGCTCGCGTTACGGCTCGTACTGATCGGGCGCCGCCGCGCCCGCGACGCCCACGCGGCGTAGGCTGAGGGGACCGTGAAAAGCTCCCGTGCTCAGTCCGCCACGTCGTTGCCGCGCGCGCCGCGCGACGACGCGAGCGCGCGCATGACGAAGTACTTCACGATGATGGTCATCCGGGTGATCTGCTTCGTCCTCATGGTGGCCGTCACCCCCTACAGCTGGTACACGTGGCTGTTCGGAGCCGGAGCGATGTTCCTTCCGTACTTCGCCGTGGTGATCGCCAACGTCGCCTCCGGATCGGCCGAACGTGCCATCGCCCCCGAGCGCGCGATCGAGGCCTCTCCGACCCTGCGTCCACCGTCGGACGCCCCGAACGCCGCGGTCGACGAGACGCCCCGCGTGATCAGACTGAGCGAGTCCTCGCGGCAGCCGCCCGCACCCCGGACGCCGTCGGACGACGAATGACCGAGGCCATCTGCTCGAGGACCGGCTGCCGCGCGCCCGCGACGTGGCAGGTGCAGTGGCGCAATCCGCGCATCCACGCGCCCGAACGACGCAAGATCTGGGCCGCGTGCGGCGATCACGTCGACTATCTGCGCGACTATCTCGCCGCCCGCGACTTCCCGGTGGACGTGGTCGCCTTCGATACGGAGGCGACCAGATGAGAGAACGCACGGCTCGGCAGCAGACGGCGCTGCGCTGGGCAGGATACGTCGCGATCGCGATCGTCTTCGCGATCGTCTGCGCCTTCCTGTCGAACTGGCAGTTCACGCGCAACGCGGAGCGAAGCAGCCAACTCGCCCTGATCGCCGCGAACTACGACGCCGCGCCGGTGCCGCTGGGGCAGGTGATCGGCGCCGACGGCGCGTTCCGACCCGGCGACCAATGGCGCCCGGTCTCCCTGACCGGTCAGTATCTGACCGACCACACGCTGTTGGCTCGTAATCGCGCGCACGGTGGGACGAGCGCCTTCGAGGTGCTCGTCCCATTCCGGACGGTCGACGGAGCGGTCTTCCTCGTCGACCGCGGCTGGCTGCCGCCCGGCTCCTCCCAGCCCGAGCCGGACGCGATCCCCACTCCCCCCGCCGGCCAGGTACAGGTGATCGCGCGACTCAAGCCGGGCGAGCCGCTGCCGAACTCGGGACGCTCCGCGCCGGACGGCCAGGTGCCGACCATCAATCTCCCCCTGATCGCGGAGACCACCGCTCAGCCCGCGCTCATCACGAGCGCGTACGGACTGCTGGTGTCCGAACAGCCCAGTCCCGCGGAGACACCCAACGCGCTCGAGTCGCCATCGGACGACCCCGGCCCATACCTCTCGTACGCGATCCAGTGGATCCTCTTCGCGCTGATGGGATTCGTCTTCATCTGGTACATGATCCGCACCGAGATCCGTCACCGGCGAGAGGATGCGGAAGACGCAGCCGCGGAACGGGCAGGCGAGACCCCGACGCCGGACGAGGAGGAGGCGTCTCCCGCCGCTCGTCGGCGCCGACAGCGAGAAGCCCGGCGACCGGATCGCGACATGCAGGAAGAAGACGCCCTTCTCGACGAGCTGACGTCCCGCTGAGCAGTCCGACGCGGAATCGGCGTCAGGCGAGGGTGATCAGGTCGACGTAGTCGCGACCCCAGATGTCCTCGACGCCGTCGGGCAGGATCAGCACCCGTTCGGGGTTGAGGGCCTGAACGGCGCCCTCGTCGTGGGAGACCAGCACGACCGCACCTTCGTAATGGGCCAGTGCGCCGAGGATCTCCTCGCGCGAGGCGGGGTCGAGGTTGTTGGTGGGTTCGTCCAGCAGCAGCATGTTCGCCGACGAGACGACGAGCGTCGCCAACGACAGACGGGTCTTCTCACCGCCGGAGAGCACACCGGCGGGCTTGAGGACGTCGTCACCGGTGAACAGGAACGAACCGAGCACCTTGCGCGCCTCGGTGGCGTTGATATCCGGCGCCGCCGACATCATGTTGTCGAGGACCGACCGGTTGACGTCGAGGTTCTCGTGCTCCTGCGCGTAGTAGCCGATCTTCAGGCCGTGGCCGGGTTCGATGATGCCGGTGTCGGCCTTGTCCACGCCGGCGAGGATCCTGAGCAACGTGGTCTTGCCGGCACCGTTGAGCCCGAGCACGACCACTTTCGATCCGCGATCGATGGCCAGGTCGACGTCCGTGAAGATCTCCAGCGATCCGTAGGACTTCGAGAGGTTCTTCGCCATGAGCGGCGTCTTGCCGCACGGCGCCGGCTTGGGGAAGCGCAGCTTCGCGACGCGGTCCTCTTGGCGGACCTCCTCGAGGCCGGAGAGCATCTTCTCGGCGCGAGCGACCATCTGGTGGGCAGCGGCGGCCTTGGACGCCTTCGCACCGAAGCGCGCGGCCTGCAACTGCAGCGCCGTCGCCTTCTTCTCGATGTTGACGCGCTCCTTCTTGCGTCGTTCCTCGTCGGCGACCCGCTGGCGCAGGTAGTTCTTCCAGTTCATGTTGTAGACGTCGATGACCTGACGCATCGCGTCGAGGTAGAAGACACGGTTGACCGTCTCGCCGACGAGTTCCACGTCGTGGCTGATGACGATGAGCCCGCCCTTGTAGTTCTTCAGGAACTCGCGCAGCCACACGACGCTGTCCGCGTCGAGGTGGTTCGTCGGCTCGTCGAGGATCATCGTCTGCGCGTCGGAGAAGAGGATGCGCGCAAGCTCGATGCGACGACGCTGCCCGCCCGACAGGGTCTTCAGGGGCTGGTCCAGGATGCGGTCCGGCAGCGACAGGTTGTGCGCGATGGATGCCGCTTCCGACTCGGCCGCGTACCCGCCGAGCGCCTCGAAGCGCTCCATGAGGTTGCCGTAGCGGCGCATCGCCTTCGCGGCCGCCTTTTCGTCGGCATCCCCCATCTGCAACGAGGCCTCGTGCATCTGCAGGGCGAGCGTGCCGAGCCCTCGCGCATCGAGGATGCGGGTGCGCGCCATCATCTCCGGATCGCCGGAGCGCGGGTCCTGCGGCAGGTAGCCGAGCTCGCCCGAGCGTTCGACCTTTCCGTCGGCCGGCAGCAGGTCGCCCGCGAGCACCTTCGTGAGCGTCGTCTTGCCGGCTCCATTGCGGCCGACGAGACCGATCTTGTCGCCGTCGGAGACGCGGAACGACACCTCCGACATGAGCGTGCGAGCGCCCACGCGGATCTCGAGGTCGTGCACGGCAAGCACAGCAGACGTCCGTTCGTCGGGGATGGGGAACGGCCCGGAGACGGACCAGCCTCCCATTCTACCGTCCACGTCCGGCGTCGGCCGCCGCTCGAGTCCAGAGGTGCCAGACTCGGGACCATGCGATTGCGCCCCTTCGCCGACGACGATCTGACGCTGCCCTTCCTCGGCACGATCGCGTTCCGCACCGATCGATGGCGTGATGCGCATACCCGCTCGACCGTGCTGGAGGTGGACGGGCACCCCGTGGCCGCCGGCATCATGTGGACCTCGCGCGTGCACGGGGACCGGTACTGGGTCGCCATCGTGGTCGAGCCCGCATCGCGTGGCCGCGGTTACGGGAAGGCCGTGTTCGCCCACTTGTCGACACTGCGAGATGCGCCACTGACCTTCATGACGCGCGGGTACGTCGACGACGATGCACTCGGCTTCGCCGACGCCCTGGGAGCACGGACCATACAGGTGGTGCCACCCGCGGACGTGCCGGCGGCGTCTCGCGCGGTTCTGCGGCCGCACCCGGCGGTGCAGAGCGTCCGCGATCTGCACTGGGACGACGTCCTCGATGCCAACGCGGCCGTCTACGCCTGGACGCACGAGGGCTGGTCGCCCGTCGCTCCGGATTTCGCGGCGGCTCTCTCGGAAGACCTCGAGGCCGAGGTCGACCGCGACGCGAGCAGCGCCGCCGTCGTCGACGGCGAGATCGTCGCGCTGGCGCTCGTCTATCACGACTCGACACCCCCGTGCCTCACGGCGGAGACCACGAGCAGGGAGACGGCCGACGGTGAGCGCTTGATCGAGGCCTGCGTCCGGCGCTCCCTCGACGTGCTGGCAGCTCGCGGCGTCGAGCGGGTCACCTTCGACGGCCATGTCAGCGATCCGCACTTCCTCCCCGTATGGGCGCGCCTCTCACCGAGGGGCCGCTGGTTCCGCCTCGTCGAGATCCCTCCGGCCGGCGGCTGACGAGCGAGCGGGACGGGTCATCCTCAGCTCGTGCACGCCCTCGTCGACACGCACGGTTCCGTCGAGCACGAATCCATGCTTGGCAGAGAAGGCCTGCGCGCGAGGATTGGGATCGGCCACCCACAGCATGTGCGCTGCGGATGCCGGGGCCACCGCGTCCAAGAGAGCGGCGCCGACGCCGGTGCCGTGGTGATCGGCAAGGACGTAGAGCACGTGGAGCGCACGATCCGGAGTGCCATCCGTCCGGTCCTCTTCCGGGGTGGGACCGGTCATCGCGATCCCCACGACCTCGTCGTCGACGAGGGCGACGGCCGCAGCGACCTGCGCGAAGCGGGGGTCGTCGCCCAGCACCGCGGTCCAGAAGCGCTCGCGACGGTCCACGAAGTCGGGCGCGTCGAGGATCTCGTCAGCCATGAGGCCGCGGTACGTCTGCCGCCACCCCTCCACGTGCACGCGCGCCATACCGGCGGCATCCGCGGGACGAGCGGAGCGAACGGTGAAAGTCATCATGCGGCGAGTGTCGTCAGCGAGGCGGGACCGGGATCGCGACGGGCTATCGCCGTCAGATTGTCTCGATGCGACAACGAATCGTCCTCTCTTCCATCGATCTCGGCCAGGTGGCCCGCGTGGCGAGACTTTAGGCTGAGCCATGAACCGTCCACCTCTCGAAGGAGACCGCATGTCCCTCGCCGCCGCCGGCCGCCGCCTCGTGCTCGCCGATCTCATCGCCCGCCCGACCGACCGGGCCCGCGCCGCCGCCCTGGACACAGCCCTCGTGATCGCGGGCGCCGCCGTGGTCGCGGTGCTCGCGCAGGTCGAGGTTCCGCTCTGGCCCGTGCCCATCACGGGACAGACTCTCGCCGTCGTCGTCGTGGGCGCCGCCCTCGGCGCCCGTCGCGGCGCCGCCGCTCTCCTCACCTACCTCGTCGCCGGCCTCGCGGGTCTGCCGGTCTTCGCGGGATTCACGGGAACCCTCGCAGCCGTCGCCAAGCCGAGCTTCGGGTTCATCATCGGCTTCGTCTTCGCCGCCTTCGTCGCGGGATGGTTCGCGGAGCGCGCGTGGGACCGACGTCCCGTCCTCGCGTTCGTCGGCTTCGTGGCGGCGAGCGTGATCCCGTTCCTGTTCGGTGTGCCCTACATGGCCTTCATCCTGAACACCGTCCTCGGCAAGGGACTCGGTATCGAGGCGATCCTCGCCGCCGGCGTCACTCCGTTCATCGTCGGCGGCATCGTCAAGGCCGCGCTGGCGGCGCTGCTGATCCCGGCGGCATGGGCGGGCGTGCGTGCCGTGGAGAACCGTTCCGGCCGCTGACTCCTCACCTCGCAACGACGACGGCCCCGACCGCAGTGGTCGGGGCCGTCGTCGTGAGGTGGAGGCCGCGTCAGCCCTTCGCGACGGCCACCGCGGCGGCCAGCTTCTGCGTGATCGTCGGCAGTGCCCAGGGCAGCGTCAACGCGGTCGGCGAGACCGCCGCCACGTTCTCCGCGCCCACCATCGCTGCGACGGCACCCTTCTTGACGGCGGGGATCAGCTGACCCCGCGCAGATGCGAGGAAGTCGTCGAGCGTCTTCTGATCCTCAGCCTGCGTGAAGATGACCTGAGCATCGATCTTGTCGAGGTTCTCCTGACTGACCGTGGTGTAGAAGGTCCCCTCGCCCTTGTCGAGCGCGGTCACACTCGACGGCGAGACGAAGCCGAGATCCTGCAGAACCTCCACGCGCGGGTCGGCCGGAAGATACATGTAGAACGTGTCCACGTCGTCGTCCACGTAGGCGATCGTGACGCCGGCGAACTCCGGATGCGCCGACGCCGCGTCCTTCACCTGCGCGTCGAGGCTCGTCAGCAGATCGGCGGCCTGCGTGCTCATCCCGAGAGCCTTGCCGGTGATCGTGATGACATCACGCCAGGGGGTCGCCCACGGCGCGGTCGGGTAGGCGACGACGGGGATGCCCGCCGCCGTGATGGCGTCGTAGTCCTTCTGCGTGAGCCCCGAGTAGGGTGCGAGCAGCACATCCGGGTTCGTCTTCAGCAACTCCTCGAGGGGGATGTCGTTCGAGCTGACGTCGAGGATGGTGGGCTTGGCGCCTCCGAGCTTGTCCACGGCGTCTGCGATCCACGGCGGCATCTTGTCGTCGCCGCCCGAGTAGTTGTCGGCGGGGATCGCAACGGGCTGGATGCCGAGAGCGAGGACGGCATCCGTCGCCCCCCACCCCCAGGTCGCGATGCGCTCGGGCTTCTTCGTGATCGTCGCGTCGCCGAGCGCGGAGGTGATGGTGACGGGGAAGCCGTCACCCGCCGCGCTCTCGGAGCTCGTGGGTGCGGCCGATCCGGCGGCGCAGCCCGACAGCAGGAGTGCGGTCACTCCGGCGATCGCGGCGAGCCCGAGTGCTGTGCGGAGTCGTCTCATGGGTCTTCCTTTCTCAGGGACGTGCAGGGGTGGCCTCGTCGACGAGCGCAGCAGAGCTCGTCGACGGGACGGGGATGACGATCGGGGTGGCCGTGAGGGGATCGGGGATCACCAGTGCGGACAGTCCGAAGGCACGGCGGATCGTCTCGGCGGTCATGACCTCGGCGGGAGCGCCATGGGCGATGATGGCGCCGGCGTGCATGACGACGAGGTCGTCGGCGTAGCGGGCCGCGAGGTTGAGGTCGTGCAGCACGGCGACGACCGTCGTCCCGCGCTCGCGGTTGAGTTCGCGCAGCAGGTCGAGCACCTCGAGCTGATGGCTGAGGTCGAGGAAGGTGGTGGGCTCGTCCAGCAGCAGGATGCGCGGATCCTGGGCCAGGGCCATCGCGATCCAGACGCGCTGACGCTGACCTCCCGACAGATCCCCCACTGGACGCTCGGCGAGCTCGGTGATGCCGGTCCACGCCATCGCCTCGTCGACCCGCGCCGTGTCCTGGGCGCTCCAGCGCTGCAGCAGCCCGCGATGGGGATGCCGCCCCCGACCGACCAGCTCGGCCACCGTGACGCCGTCAGGCGCGGTCGGATGCTGCGGAAGAAGACCCACCGTCTGGGCCAGCGAGCGGCGCGGGATGCCGCGAACGTCCGCCCCATCGATCTCCACCCGACCCGCGAGCGGAGCATGCAGCCGTGCGAGCGTGCCGAGCAGAGTGGACTTTCCCGAGGCGTTCGCGCCGATGATCATCGTGACCCGACCCGGGCCGATCTCGAGGTCGAGGCCGTCGATGACGCGACGCCCGGGATAGCCGGCGGCGAGGGCACGCGCGGTCAAGCGGGGGGAAGCGGAGTGCGAGGTCACAGCCGGCGTCCTTTCGAGGTGGCCAGAAGCCAGAGGAGGAAGAGAGCCCCGACCGCACCGGTGACGATGCCGACGGGCACGGCCATGCCGGGGAGGGCGTACTGGGCGACGAGGTCGGCCGCGAGCAGCAGCGCGGCGCCCACGACGGCGCTCGTGCCGAGGCCCACCGCTCCGTGGCGCAGGAGCGCTCGAGCGATCGCGGGGGCACAGAGCGCGATGAAAGAGATGGGCCCGACGAACGCACAGGTGACGGCGGTGAGCAGCACGGCGCTGGTGACGACCACGACACGCACCGGTCCGCTCGCCACACCCAGCCCGTGGGCGGCTTCGCGCCCGAGCTGCACGAGAGGCAGCCACCGCGACGCGACGATCAGCGCGGGGACGAGCGCGACGAAGACGACGAGCACGACGAGCACCTGCCACCACGGCGTCGAGGCGAGGCTTCCGGTGAGCCAGAGAAGCGCGACCTGGGCCTGTTCGACCTTGGCGCGCACCATCATGAGGTTGATGAGTGCCGAGGTGAGGAACGAGACACCGATACCGGCCAGGATCAACCGGAAGCCGCCGTCACGCAGCGATCGACCGGCGAGCATGAGCACGACCGCGACGGCGGAGCCGCCCACGAAGGCGAACACGGCGACGAGCGGTCCGGTGGTGCCGAGGAGGAGGATCGCGGACACCGCCGCCAGCCCGCTCCCCCCGGAGATGCCGAGCAGGTCGGGACTGGCGAGGGGGTTGCTGAGGAACGATTGCAGGAGCGCACCGGCGGCACCGAGCGCGGCGCCGGCGACGAGAGCCATGGCGGCGCGCGGCGCGCGCACCTGGAACACGACGTACTGTTCGATCCTCGTTCCCGACCCGGTCAGCGTCGCCCACAGGCGATCGGGGGTGATCGGGTAGTCGCCGACCGAGATCGCCACTGCCGCGGCCAGCACGACGGCGACGATGACCGCGACGACGACGACGCGACGACGACGCGTAGCCGCGCGCCGGACGGTCAGCGCGGCGCTCACAGCATGCTCCGACGCGGCTGGAGGACGAGCCCGATCAGAACGGGAGCGCCGATGATCGCGACGACGATGCCGGCCTGCACTTCGCCCGGCGGCGCGACGATGCGTCCCGCGACGTCGGCCAAGAGCAGGAACACTCCGCCGTAGAGCATTCCGAGCGGCAGCAGACGTGCGTAGCTGCCACCGACGACGGCGCGCAGCGCATGCGGGACGAGCAGTCCGAGGAAGACGATCGGGCCGGCGATCGCCGTCGCTCCGCCGCACAACAGCACCGTCGCGACGATGCCGAGCACCCGGCTGCGGCCGACATCGTGCCCGAGACCGGCGGCGGAGTCCGTGCCCAGGGCCACGAGGTCGAGGCCGCGGGCCGATATCAGGGCAAGCACGGCGCCGACGACGAGTGCGGGAAGCACGAGCGCGACGGCATCCAGACCACGTGTCGACAGGCCTCCGGCTGCCCAGTACCGATAGACGTCCAGCGCGTAAGAGTTCGTGTTGAGGATCAGGAAGGTGACCGCGCTGAGTCCGGCCGTCACGGCCGCGCCGGTGAGGGCGAGCCGCGCGGGTCCGCCGTCCGCTCCGCGGCCGCCGATCATCGCCACGATCACCGCCGCCAGGGCGGCACCGCCGAAGGCGAACCACACGAAGCCGTCCGGCGTCGACAGTCCGAACAGGGTGATCGCCGCCAGCACCGCGACGGAGGCACCCGCGTTCAGCCCGAGGAGTCCGGGATCGGCGAACGGGTTGCGTGTGAGCCCCTGCATGACCGTGCCCGCCAGCGCGAGCGCGGCGCCGGCACAGACGCCGATGACGGTGCGCGGCACGCGCTGCGTCACGACGACGATGTGGTCGGGATTGGAGCCGTCGAACGCCACGAGGGCCTGCCACACGTCGGCCGGGGCGATCTGCCGTGCGCCCACACCCAGCGAGAGCACGACGAACACCGCGAGGAGGGCGGCTCCGATCGCCGCGACGACCAGTGTTCGTCGCGGTCGTACCGGCGCGCTCATTAGAGGCGCTCGGACTGCCCGAGACGCCAGTAGCCCATGAAGGCCACGCGCTTACGGTCGACCCCGCACTCCGACACGAGCAGCCGCCGCAGCGTCTTGACCGTCGCCGACTCCCCCGCCATCCACGCGTAGAACTCGCCGTCGCCGTCCTCGGGGCTGTCCCACAGCAGCTCACGATCGACGTCGATCTCATCGAGGGCCTGAGGCCGGGGCGCCGCGGCGCGCGCGATCACCTCGGCGTGATCCCGCGTCCACCTGGTCACCGCTTCGACGAGCGCGACCCCGTGCGGACGGTCTGCCCGCACGATCCAGCTGAGCCGCGCGCCGGATACCGCCGGCAGCTGCGGTCGCAGCGCATCGTCGTCGTCGGGCACCTCGACGAACGCGTCGACCTCGCACCGCGGATCGAGTGACTCCAGGATGCTGCAGATCGCGGGAGCGGCGGTCTCGTCTCCGGCCAGCAGCAGCCGTCGGGCGGTGCCGGGATGCCAATCCAGGCCGATGCGCGACTGCGGGCTGCGCTCATCGGGACCGATGATGACGAGCTCGTCGCCGACGGCAGCGCGCTCGGCCCAGGATCCCGCCGGACCGGCATCGTGATGCACGACGAAATCGACGGCGAGCTCGCGAGCGGCGGCATCCACACGACGCACCGTGTACGTGCGGAACGGATTGCGGCGCGCAGACGGCAGCGCCCGCCATCTGTCGTACCAGTCGCCGGCATGCTCCGCCTGACCGAAGTCGGAGTATCCCCCCGCGACATCGGCCAGGGGCAGGACGATCTTGATCCGCTGATCGAGACCCGCGGTGCCGAACCACTCCAGCTCGGGACCGGTGAACCACACCCGCACGAAGTGCGCAGAGAGCCGCTCGACGGCGCGGACACGGACGGCATACGGGCGGTAGGCCGGGCGGACGGCGGTCGCAGATTCGGTCACACTCTAAGGGTAGCCTTACCTTCTTCAGATGTCACACCGGCGACGCGGAGCTGCGCTCGTGGGGCGCACGCCTCACGCGTCGACGAGACGCCCGATCCGCGCGATGGCTTCGGTGAGAACCTCCGGCCCGCAGCCGAAGTTCACGCGAACGTGGCCGGCGCCCTGCGGCCCGAACTGCGGTCCATGATGGACGGCCACTCGCGCCTCAGCGAGGATGCGGGTGGCCGGGTCGTCGCCCCAGCCGTAGGCGCTCAGATCGACCCAGGCGAGATAGCCCGCGTCCGGCACGCGATAGCGAGCGCGCGGGAGGTGCGCGGCCAGCAGATCGGCAAGCAGACGGCGGTTGAGATCGAGTCGGGCGCGCAGGGCGTCGAGCCACTCATCGGATGCCGCGTCCAGTGCCGCGACACTGGCGATCGCGCCCAACAGCCCCGTACGCCACTCCACCTCCGACGGCAGGCCGCGCACGACGGCGGCGGTCCGTTCGTCTCCCGTCACCATCACCGCGCACTTCAACCCCGCGAGGTTGAACGCCTTGGAAGGGCTGGTGACCGTATAGCCGACCGCGGCGGCTTCCACCGATGACGCGAGAAACGGGGTGAAGGTCGCATCGTCGTACACGAGCGGCGCATGGATCTCGTCACTGATGACCGCGGCACCGTGACGCGCCGCGATCCGGGCGAGAGCGGCCAGCGTCTCGCGCGAATGGACGGTACCGGTGGGGTTGTGGGGATTGCACAGCAGCACGGCGCGCGCACCGTCGGCCAGCGCCGCGTCGATGCCGTCCAGGTCGAGTTCCCAGGCCGCACCCGTATCGCGCAGCGGCACGGGTGCCACACGGCATCCGGCTTCTTCCACCGTCATCGTGAAGGGCGGATACACCGGTGGGGTGATCACGACCGCGTCACCGGGCGCGGTGACCGCGCGCAGGATCTCGACGACGCCCATCATGACGTCACCCGTCGTCCGCACGCGGTCGGCATCGACCACCCAGTCGAAGCGGCGAGCGGCGAACGATGCGAAGGCATCGCGCACGCCGGGATCGGGTGGTGTGTACCCGGTGTCGCCGAGCTCGACCGCCGTGCGCAAGGCGCTCGTGATCAGCGGCGCGAGGGGGAAATCCGTCTCAGCCACGAACAGGGGAAGGACATCGGAACCGTACGTCCGCCACTTCGTACTGGAGCGCCGTTGCAGGGTCTCCAGCGGAAGTGCTTCCAGAGGAATGATGCTCACCCCTCGAGCCTAGCGACGGCGACGCTGCGGCCGCGCAGCCGCCGACATCTGATGACGATCAGATGGCGAACCCCAGCGCGCGCATCATGTCGCGTCCGTCGTCGGTGATGCGTTCCGGTCCCCACGGCGGCATCCACACCCAGTTGATGCGGAAGCGATCGACCACGTTGTCCAGAGCCTGCGCGGTCTGCTCTTCGAGCACGTCGGTGAGCGGACAGCCGGCGGAGGTCAGCGTCATGTGAATGACGAGGGCGTCGTTCTCCTCGTCCCAGCTGAGATCGTAGATGAGACCGAGGTCGACGACGTTGATTCCGAGCTCGGGATCCATCACGTCCTTGAGCGCCTCGGTGACGTCGTCGTACTTCTCCGGACTGAGGGTCGCAGTCATGCGTTCGATCCTATGCCTCGACGATGTCGGAGGGCTCGAGGTAGCGGTCATAGCCCTCGTCCTCCAGACGCTCCGCGAGCTCCGGACCGCCCTCCTCGGCGACGCGGCCCTTCACGAGCACGTGCACGAAATCGGGCTTGATGTAGCGGAGGATGCGCGTGTAGTGGGTGATCAGCAGCACGCCGAGATCGGTCGCGTCCTTCGCACGGTTCACACCTTCGGAGACGATCTTCAGGGCGTCGACGTCGAGGCCGGAGTCGGTCTCGTCCAGCACGGCGATCGCCGGCTTGAGCAGTTCGAGCTGGAGGATCTCGTGGCGCTTCTTCTCACCGCCGGAGAATCCCTCGTTGACGTTGCGAGCGGCGAACTTCGGGTCCATGCGAAGGTTCTTCATCGCCTCCTTGACGTCCTTCGTCCATGTGCGGATCGCGGGCGCCTCACCGTCGATCGCCGTCTTCGCCGTACGCAGGAAGTTCGTGACGGTCACCCCGGGAATCTCGACCGGATACTGCATCGCGAGGAAGAGCCCCGCACGCGCACGCTCGTCGACCGACATCGCCAGCACGTCCTCGCCGTCCAGAGTGATCGTGCCCTGGGTCACGGTGTACTTGGGGTGACCGGCGATCGTGTAGGCGAGGGTCGACTTTCCGGAGCCGTTGGGACCCATGATCGCGTGGGTCTCGCCGGTACGCACCGTCAGGTCGACGCCATTGAGGATGGGGGTCTCCCCCGCGTCGGTCTCGACCGTCACGTGGAGGTCGCGGATCTCGAGAACAGCCATGTCAGTTACCTTCTTCAGTTCACGTCTTTGAGGACAGCGGGATCGATCAGGACGTCATTCCCGTCGATCGTGACCGCGTACACGGGCACCGGCTCATAGGCCGGAAGGTTCAGGGGGCGGCCGGTGCGCAGCGAGAAGGCCGAGCCGTGGGCCCAGCACTCCAGGGTCTCCCCTTCCACGAACCCGTCCGACAGCGAGATGTCGCCGTGCGTGCAGGTGTCGCCGATCGCATGGACCTCACCGTTCGAATCCAGGACGACGGCCATCGGAACGCCGTCGATCTCGACGCGCACCGCGGTGTCCTGGGTGAGGTCGCTCAGGCTGAGCGCCTTCTGCGCGGTCATGCGTGTTCTCCTTCGGCCGCCGTCGCCAGAGCCAGCTCGTCCTCGATCGCGGCGATGAGCTCGTCCTGCAGGACCGGCACATTGATCTTCTGGACGATCTCGGCGAGGAATCCCAGCACGACCAGACGTCGAGCCTCGTCCTCCGCGATTCCACGCGCCTGCAGGTAGAACAGCTGCTCATCGTCGAAGCGCCCGGTCGCGCTCGCGTGTCCCGCGCCGCGGATGTCGCCCGTCTCGATCTCGAGGTTGGGGATCGAGTCGGCGCGTGCACCGTCGGTGAGCACGAGGTTGCGGTTGGCCTCATACGAGTCGGTGCCCACGGCATCCGGTCCGATGAGCACGTCACCGACCCAGACGCTGCGCGCGGACTCGCCCTGCAGCGCTCCCTTGTAGAGCACGTCTCCGACCGTCTGCGCACCCTTGTGGTGCAGGTAGACCTGGCTCTCCAGGTGCTGACCGGCGTCGGCGAACGACAGACCGTAGAGTCTGCCCTCCGCACCTGCTCCCGCGAGCTCGACAGACGGGTTCACGCGAACGACGCGTCCGCCGAGACTGACCACGACGTGGGTCAGCGTCGCGTCGCGGTCGACCCGCGCCTGGTGAGATGCCAGGTGAATGGCGTCATCGTCCCAGCGCTGTACCGAGACGACCGTCAGCGCGGCGCCGTCACGAACGATGATCTCGACGTTCTGCGCCTGCTGTGCGGTACCGGCGTGGCGCAGCACGACCGTCGCCCGTGAGTGCGCCTGTGCCTCGATCACGACGTGCGCATGCGCGACACCGCCGCGTCCGGTCAGCTGCACGACGATCGGCTCGTCGAGTTCGACGCCCGAGGGGATGCGGATGAGCGGAGCCTCGTCCTCCTGCGCCCAGGCGATCGCACTGACACGGTCCTCGGGACGGAAGACCTCACCGCGTGGGGCCTCCCCGACGCGCAGACGGATCTGCTCGACGGACGAAGGCGCACTCACGTCGACGCCGATGACGTCGTGGGGGGCCGGCTCGTCCCGCAGCAGGTCGCCCAGGAGCGCCAACGGGGTGTGCTTCCAGTTGACCTCGCGACCGGTCGGCACGGCGAAATCGGCGGGATCGAACGACGTCGGCCGCTCCGATCGTGTCTGCACCGGTACGAAGCCGGAGACCAGCGTGGCCGCAGGGTCGATGTGACCCTCCGCCCGGATGCTCTCGCCGGCAGGGGTCTGAGTCGCTGTCGTCATCAGCCGACGGATCCTTCCATGCCCATCTCGATGAGCTTGTTGAGCTCGAGGGCGTACTCCATGGGCAGTTCGCGCGCGATGGGCTCGATGAAGCCGCGCACGATCATCGCCATCGCCTCGTCCTCCGGCATGCCGCGGCTCATCAAGTAGAAGAGCTGTTCTTCGCTCACCTTCGAGACCGTCGCCTCATGACCCAGCTGCACGTCGTCGACGCGGATGTCGATCGCGGGGTAGGTGTCCGAGCGCGAGATCGTGTCGACCAGGAGCGCGTCGCAGCGCACGGTGTTCGCGGAGTGGTGGGCGTTGGCGTCCACGCGCACCTCGCCGCGGTAGCCGGCCCGGCCGCCGCCACGGGCGATCGACTTGGAGACGATCGAGGACTGCGTGTAGGGAGCCATGTGGATCATCTTCGCGCCGGCGTCCTGGTGCTGTCCGGGACCGGCGAAGGCGACCGACAGCGTCTCACCCTTGGCATGCTCACCCATCAGGTAGATGGACGGGTACTTCATCGTGACCTTCGACCCGATGTTGCCGTCGATCCACTCCATCGTCGCGCCCTCGTGCGCGATCGCACGCTTGGTGACGAGGTTGTAGACGTTGTTCGACCAGTTCTGGATCGTCGTGTAGCGCACGCGCGCGTTCTTCTTCACGATGATCTCGACGACGGCCGAGTGCAGCGAGTCGCTCTTGTAGATCGGGGCCGTGCAGCCCTCGATGTAGTGGACGTAGCTGCCCTCGTCGGCGATGATCAGCGTCCGCTCGAACTGGCCCATGTTCTCCGTGTTGATGCGGAAGTAGGCCTGCAGCGGGATCTCGACGTGCACGCCCTTCGGGACGTAGACGAACGATCCCCCCGACCAGACGGCCGTGTTGAGGGCCGCGAACTTGTTGTCACCGGCGGGGATGACGGTGCCGAAGTACTCCTCGAAGAACTCGGGGTGCTCGCGCAGCGCCGTGTCGGTGTCCATGAAGATGACACCCTGATCCTCGAGCTCCTGCTGGATCTGGTGATAGACGACCTCGGACTCGTACTGAGCGGCGACGCCGGCGACGAGGCGGGCGCGCTCCGCCTCGGGGATGCCGAGCTTCTCGTACGTGTTCTTGATGTCCTCGGGCAGGTCCTCCCACGACTGGGCCTGCTTCTCGGTGGAGCGCACGAAGTATTTGATGTTGTCGAAGTCGATGTCCGACAGATCGGCACCCCAGGTCGGCATCGGCTTGCGGCCGAACAGCTGATATCCCTTGAGGCGGGTCTTCAGCATCCACTCGGGTTCGTTCTTGAGAGCCGAGATCCCGCGGACGACGTCCTCGTTGATCCCGCGCTGGGCGACGGCGCCGGCGGCGTCTTCGTCGTGCCAGCCGAATTCATAGACACCCAGTCCCTCGAGTTCGGGACGGTCGATGAGCACATCCGACATGGGGTTTGCCTCCTTCGTGCCCGGCGGTGTCATCCGCTCCGGCATTCCTGCGCCTGCGCCTGTCTCACGATCGGAGTGTCGTGGGCGAAGGTCGGATGCCGCTTCCAGGGCCGTTTTCGTGTCGTTTTCTCCGACGGGGTCTTCGTCGGGGCGCGCACCGCGCGCGCCTAGACTGTAGGGGGCGTGACGCGCTTCGCGCGCCGCTGTTCCCACCCCTTCAGTCTATAGGCAACACCCCGACGCGGGCGTGGCCGGCGCCCGTCCGGGCGCGCATCCGGGAGGCGACCCCACCATGTCCGCACCGCAGACCTCCAGCCCCGAGACCGACGCCGCGGCGTTCGACGCCCCGGTCGGGCGCGGACTCCTGACGCGACTTCCCGCGCGTGTCGGACGGCCGACGCGCGTGCTCGCGTGGCTCGTGCTGATCAGCAACATCGTGATCGTCGGCACCGGTGGTCTCGTGCGTCTGACCGGTTCGGGGATGGGCTGCGAGACGTGGCCGTACTGCACCCCGGATTCGCTCGTCCCGACGCAGGAACTCGGCATCCACGGGCTCATCGAGTTCGGCAACCGCACCCTCACGGGGGTTCTCGTGATCGTCGCACTGCTCGCGTTCCTGTCCGTCGTGCGACTGTGGCGCACGCGCCCGGAGCTGCCCCGCCTCGTCCTGGCCATCGGCATCGGCATCATCCTCCAGGCCGTCATCGGCGGTATCACGGTGTGGCTGCACCTGCACCCCAGCATCGTCGGGCTGCACTACCTGCTGTCGGCGGCGCTGGTCGCGATCGCCGCCGCCTACGTCGTCCGCGTCTACGCCCGACCCGGCGCGCGCGTCCTCGTCGTGCCGCGCGGGTATGCCGTCGTCGCGCACATGACGAGTGTCGTCGTGCTGGTCACCGTGATCATCGGCATCCTGCTGACCGGCTCCGGCCCGCACGCCGGCGACACGGCCGCCGCCCGTAACGGCCTGGATCCGATCTTCTGGCAGCACGTGCACAGCTGGCCCGCATACGTCCTCTTCGCGCTCACGCTGGTGCTGTTCGGATGGTCGTACCGGCTGAGCCCGGCGACCGGCATGAGGAGATGGACCGGTCTGCTGCTGGGCGTGGAACTCGTGCAGATCGCGATCGGGCTGTGGCAGGCGCGCACGGGCCTTCCGATCGCGCTCGTGAACATCCACATGATGCTCGCCGTGACGCTCGTGGCGGCGATGACCGCGGTGATCCTGCACATGAAGCAGCCGCGTGACATGCTGGATGCCGGCGACCGGTCCACAGCGATCTCATAGCCGGCGCATCACTGCTCCTCTGGTGGTTCGCAGATAGTCGAAGTGTCGTCGCGCGTGCGGCGACGTGACAGAAGGAGCTTCCCCATGCCCAACACCGCCCGTGTGATCCGCAGCATCCCGTTCTGGGTGCTCGTGGGCGGCTCGCTCGTCGCCGTCGGCGGCGGCGTCTACCTGCTCGTCGACAAGCTGACCGTCATGGCCAGCACTCTCGCCGATGGCACCGCCACCGGTGTCGAGGTCTACGCCGGTCAGATCTGGGCCGTTCTCGGCGCGATCCTCATCGGCGTCGGCCTCATCGGTCTGGCTCTGGCGCTCACCCTCGGTACCATCGGCTCGCTCGCGCGCGGCGCGACGCCGAGTGTCGTCGCCGAAGAGATCGACGTGGTCGAGATCGTCGAGCCGGCGGCGAACGCCGCACCGGTGGCCGAGACGGTCACCTCGCCGGTGTCGGAGACCGACGAGCCCGCTCAGGCGTCCGCCGAGCGTCCCACCGTCTGATCCCGCACCCGAAGACACGAAGGCGCCGATCCCCGCGGGGACCGGCGCCTTCGTCGTCCGATCAGAACGGCAGCAGCGGGTCGATCGCGATGGCGACGAACAGGAGCGTGAGGTACGTGATCGACGCGTGGAAGACACGCATCGGACGACTCTGCTCCCCGCGGACGGCGCGGTTGTAGAGCACATGGGACTCGACGATGAACCAGCCGCCGAAAACGAGTGCGGATGCCGTGTACATGAGTCCCATACCCGCGACCGGGATGAGCAGGAGCGAAGAGGCCACGGTGGCCCAGGCGTAGAGGATGACCTGC
Organism: Microbacterium sp. DMC48; assembly: GCF_056313825.1. Classification (NCBI taxonomy): domain Bacteria; kingdom Bacillati; phylum Actinomycetota; class Actinomycetes; order Micrococcales; family Microbacteriaceae; genus Microbacterium; species Microbacterium sp. DMC48. The sequence goes on from NZ_JBQUZN010000004.1 coordinate 593,903, forward strand.
AGCCCGACCTGCCGACCGTTGCGGGTGGCGCCCAGCATCGGCACGTCTGCTTCTCGGTAGTCACCCTTGTACTTCATCGAGAGCGGCCAGTAGTGCGGCGGAGTCCAGAGGAAGACGAGGAGGAAGAGGACGAAGGGAGCCCAGGTCAGCGATCCCGTGACCGCAGACCACCCGATGAGCACGGGGAAGCACCCGGCGATCCCGCCCCAGACGATGTTCTGTTCGGTGCGGCGCTTGAGCAGCATCGTGTAGATGACCACATAGAAGAAGATGGCGACGGCGCTCAGCGCCGCGGCCAGCCAGTTGGTGGTCAGCAGAAGCCAGAGCGTGGACCCCACGGCCAGACTCCACGCGAACACCAGGGCGCCCCGCGGCGTCACCTCGCCCGTCACGAGTGGCCGATTCTCGGTGCGCCGCATATGCGCATCGATGTCGCGATCGAGGTACATGTTGAAGGTGGCAGCCGATCCCGCGCTCATCGCGCCGCCGATCACCGTCGCCAGCACGAGCCAGAGGCTCGGCATCCCACCTTGCGCCAGGATCATGACCGGAACGGTCGTCACCAGGAGCAGCTCCAAGACGCGCGGCTTCGTCAAGGCGACGTAGGCGCGGACCTTCTGACCGAGGGAACGAGCGACCGCGACGTCGGTCACCGCGGACACGCTCGACTGCACCATGTCCGCTGACCCCTTCCCCGGCTCACTCCAGATCCTCGTCCAGTCTAGGTCACGACCAATCGGGTGATCGCCCGGGCCATGGACGCCCTGCGACCGGCCGGCATCCACCGACGAATTGTCACGGACGACACATGCGGCCTGCGACCCGCGGCACTTCGCTAAGCTGAAAACACAGGCGTCGCCGAGCGCCGGCAGGCAGCGCTTCGACGCCGCCGCGGCCGGCTCGAGAGTCGGACGCACTCCCCTCTTTTCGAAAGGGCACCACGTGTCGGAACTGGTTTGGGATGAGATCGATCGGCGCGCGGTGGACACCGCTCGCGTGCTGGCCGCGGATGCCGTGGAGAAGGTGGGCAACGGACACCCCGGCACGGCGATGAGCCTGGCGCCGGCCGCGTACCTGCTCTACCAGCGCGTCCTGCGCCACGATCCCTCGGACACGCACTGGATCGGCCGCGACCGCTTCATCCTCTCGGCGGGACACTCGTCGCTGACCCAGTACGTCCAGCTCTATCTCGGCGGTTTCGGACTCGAGCTGTCCGACCTGGAATCCCTCCGCACGTGGGGCTCCTTGACCCCCGGACACCCCGAGTACGGGCACACGAAGGGCGTCGAGATCACCACGGGCCCGCTCGGTCAGGGTCTGTCCTCGGCCGTGGGCTTCGCCTACGCGGCCCGCTACGAGCGCGGCCTGTTCGACCCCGAGGCGGCCGCCGGCACGAGCCCGTTCGATCACTTCGTGTACGTGATCGCGGGCGACGGCGACCTCCAGGAAGGTGTCACGAGTGAGGCCTCGAGCCTGGCCGGACACCAGAACCTCGGAAACCTTATCGCCATCTACGACTCGAACCAGATCTCCATCGAGGACGACACCAACGTCGCCTTCACGGAAGACGTCGCGGCGCGTTACGAGGCGTACGGCTGGCAGGTGCAGACGGTCGACTGGAAGAAGTCCGGCGAGTACGTCGAGGACGTCGCCGAACTGTACGCGGCCATCGAAGCCGCGAAGGGTGAGACCGAGAAGCCGTCGCTCATCATCCTCAAGACGATCATCGGCTGGCCCTCGCCCGGCAAGCAGAACAGCGGCAAGATCCACGGCTCCGCCCTCGGCGCCGTGGAGCTCGCGGCGACCAAGAAGGTGCTCGGCTTCGACCCGGAGGCCTCGTTCGTCGTCGCCGATGACGTCATCGCCCACACCCGCGCTCTGAAGGACCGGGCCGCCGAGGCGCGTGCGGCCTGGCAGGCCGACTTCGATGCATGGGCGGCCGCGAACCCCGAGCGCAAGAGCCTGCTCGACCGCCTCGAGGCCGGCGAGCTGCCCGCCGATGTCTCCGTCCCGGAGTTCACGCCCGGTAAGGACGTGTCCACGCGTGCGGCATCCGGCCAGGTCATCAACGCGCTCGCCGCGCAGTTGCCCGAGCTCTGGGGTGGTTCTGCCGATCTCGCCGAGTCCAACCTCACCACGATCAAGGACGCCAAGTCGTTCATCCCCGCGGAATGGTCCACCCACGAGTGGTCGGGCGACCCCTACGGTCGTGTGCTGCACTTCGGCATCCGCGAGCACGCGATGGGTGCGATCGTCAACGGCATCAAGCTGCACGGACCGACGCGTCCGTTCGGCGGCACCTTCCTCATCTTCAGCGACTACATGCGCCCGCCGGTGCGTCTGGCCGCTCTGATGGACATCCCGTCGATCTTCGTGTGGACGCACGACTCGGTCGCCCTCGGCGAGGACGGACCCACGCATCAGCCGATCGAGCAGCTGTCGACGCTGCGCCTCATCCCGAACTTCACCGTGGTGCGCCCGGCGGATGCGAACGAGACATCCGCGGCCTGGCTGGAGATCGTCCGTCGCACGAGCGGCGGCCCGGTCGGCATCGCGTTGACGCGTCAGAACATCCCCGTGTTCCCCCGCGGCGAGGCGGGCTTCGCGACCACCGACGGGGTGGCCAAGGGTGCCTACGTCCTCATCGACGCCGAGGGCGGGGAGCCGGATGTGATCCTCATCGCGACCGGCTCCGAGGTGCAGCTCGCGGTCGCCGCGCGCGAGACGCTCGCCGGCGAGGGTATCAAGGCCCGCGTCGTGTCGGCGCCGTCGCTCGAGTGGTTCGCCGAGCAGGATGCCGCCTACCGCGAGAGCGTGCTGCCGGCGGCCGTCACGGCACGCGTGTCGGTGGAGGCCGGCTCGACGCCGCTCTGGCGCGGGATCGTGGGCGACAGCGGCCGCACGGTCGGCATCGATCACTTCGGCGCGTCCGCCGATTACAAGACCCTGTTCGAGAAGTTCGGTATCACCACCGATGCGGTCGTGGAAGCGGCCCGCGCAACCGTCAAGGAGAACGCATGAGCACCCCCACTTCGGGCTCGACCCCGACCCAGCAGCTCGTCGACGCCGGCGTCAGCATCTGGCTCGACGACCTCTCCCGCGCGCGCATCGCTTCGGGGAACCTCGCCGACCTGATCTCGTCGCGCAACGTCTCGGGCGTCACGACGAACCCGTCGATCTTCCAGGCTGCGATCGGCAACCAGAACGACGACTCGTACGACGCCCCCCTGGCCACCCTGGCCGAGAGCGGCGCCGATGTCGACTCCGCGATCTTCGAGCTCACGACCACCGACGTGCGCGACGCCGCAGACATCTTCCGCGGTGTGTTCGACGCCACGGGCGGCGTCGACGGCCGCGTGTCGATCGAGGTCTCCCCCGACCTCGCCCACGACACCGACGCGACCATCGCCGAGGCCGAGAAGCTGTGGGCCAAGGTCGATCGACCCAACACCCTCATCAAGATCCCCGCGACCAAGGCCGGGCTCCCCGCGATCACCGCCGTCATCGGTGCGGGCATCTCGGTCAACGTGACGCTGATCTTCTCTCTCGAGCGCTACGCCGAGGTCATCGACGCCTACCTGGCAGGCCTCGAGCAGGCACGGGCGGCCGGCCACGACCTGTCCGGCATCCACTCCGTCGCCTCGTTCTTCGTCTCGCGCGTGGACACCGAGGTCGACAAGCGTCTGTCGGCTTTCCAGAACGAGGATGCCGAGGCGCTCAAGAGCCGTGCGGGGCTGGCGAACGCGCGTCTGGCGTACGAACTCTTCGAGCAGCGGTTCGCGACCCCGCGCGCTCAGGAGCTCATCTCCGCCGGTGCGAACGTGCAGCGTCCGCTGTGGGCATCGACCGGCGTGAAGGACCCTGCGCTGCCCGACACGCTCTACGTCACCGAGCTCGTCGCGCCCGGCACCGTCAACACGATGCCGGAGAAGACGCTCGAAGCCACCTTCGACCACGGTGTCATCACCGGCGACACCGTCACCGGTGCCTACGATGACGCACACCTGGTCTTCTCTCAGCTCGCGGAACTCGGCGTCGACATCACCGATGTCACCCAGACGCTCGAGGACGAGGGTGTTGCGAAGTTCATCGCATCGTGGCAGGACCTGAAGAAGACTGTCGCCGAGGCGCTGGCGAAGGCCCCGGAGACCAGCCGGTGAGTTTCGAGATCCACGTCTCGGGTCACGTCAAGCAGGTCGTCGACCAGACCGTTCCTGGTCTGGTCGACAGCCTGGTCGCCAGCGGTATCACCGCCGGCGACCCCGACCTGTGGGGACCCGAGGCGGCATCCGAGGCGGCCGTCCGCCTCGGATGGGTGGACGCGGTGAGCGTGTCACGGCCCCTCGTCGACGAGATCCTCGCGTTGCGCGCAGATCTCGTCGCACGGGGTCTCACCCGCGTCGTGCTCGCGGGGATGGGAGGCTCATCCCTCGCGCCGGAGGTCATCACCCGCACGGCAGGTGTACCGCTGGTGATCCTCGACTCGACCGACCCGGCGCAGGTCCTGGCCGCGATCGACGGGGATGCCGAGTCCGGCAGCCTCGCACAGACGGTTCTCGTCGTCGCGTCGAAGTCGGGCTCGACCATCGAGACCGATTCTGCGCAGCGCGCCTTCACGGCCGCCTGGTCGGATCTCGGCATCGATCCGTCCGAGCGCATCGTCGTGGTCACCGACCCGGGATCCCCGCTCGAGCAGTCCGCCCGCGAGGCCGGCTACCGCGTGTTCACCGCCGACCCGAACGTGGGGGGACGCTATTCAGCGCTCACGGCCTTCGGGCTGGTGCCCTCGGGGCTCGCGGGCGTGGACATCGCTGAGCTCCTGGACGAGGCGGAGGCGACGCTTCTGGAGGTCGCCATCGACGACCCCCGCAACCCCGCGCTCACCCTCGCCGCGGCCATCGCCGGTGGCGACCCGCGGCGCGACAAGCTGGGCCTGATCAGCGATGGCACGCACATCGTGGGCCTGCCCGGCTGGATCGAGCAGCTCGTGGCGGAGTCGACGGGCAAGCACGGCACCGGCATCCTTCCCGTGGTGCTGCTGCCGCTGTCCCCGGAGGTCGACCGGACTCCGGCGGACATGCAGCTCGTACGCCTGGTGGACGACGCGGTGCATTTCCGGCTCATCGAGCAGCACCCCGACGAAGTACTCGTCAGCGGTTCGCTGGGCGCCCAGTTCGTCGTCTGGGAGTACGCGACGGCCATCGCGGGACGCATGCTGGGCATCAATCCGTTCGACCAGCCCGACGTCGAGTCCGCCAAGGCCGCCGCTCGCGCGCTGCTCGATTCTCGCCCCGCCCTCAGCGACCCCGCCTTCACAGCGAACGGCGTCGAGGTGCGCGTGTCCGATCCCGAGCTGGCCGCGTCCGGCACACTCGCCGGGGTGCTGGACGCCCTGTGGGCTCGTCTCGGTCCCGACGGCTACGTCGCCGTGCAGGCCTACGCCGATCGCACCTCGGTGCCTCAGCTTTCCGGCATCCGCGAACTCATCGCCGCCGACACGGGCCGTCCGACGACGTTCGGCTGGGGTCCCCGCTTCCTGCACTCGACAGGGCAGTTCCACAAGGGCGGACCGGCCAGCGGCGTGTTCTTGCAGATCATCGGAGCCGGAGAGGTCGATCTGGAAATACCCGGTCGCCCGTTCACGTTCCGTCAGTTGATCACCGCTCAGGCGGCCGGCGACGCGGATGTGCTCGTCGCGCACGGACGACCCGTGGTCACCCTCACCCTGACCGACCCTCAGGTCGAGGTGCTTTCCCTGTTCGAGGCCGCGCAGTAGCGCGACCAGGAGGAGTCTTTCTCGATGACTGCCGAGATTTCGCGCGACCACAATCCGTTGCGCGATCCCGATGACCGCCGCCTCAACCGCATCGCCGGTCCCAGCGCGCTGGTGATCTTCGGCGTGACAGGCGATCTGTCGCGCAAGAAGCTGATGCCGGCCGTGTACGACCTCGCCAACCGGGGACTTCTGCCTCCCGGTTTCGCCCTCGTGGGCTTCGCGCGTCGCGACTGGGAGGATCAGGACTTCGCGAACGTCGTCCACGATGCCGTTCGTCAGTACGCGCGCACGCCGTTCCGCGAGGAGACGTGGAAGCAGCTGCTGCAGGGCATCCGCTTCGTGTCGGGCGAGTTCGGCGATGACGACGCGTTCCGCCGTCTGCGCGAGACGGTGGAGAAGCTCGACGTCGAACGGGGAACGATGGGAAACCACGCGTTCTACCTGTCGATCCCGCCGCGCGATTTCCCGATCGTGGCCAAGCAGCTGAAGGCGTCCGGACTGGTCGACGACAAGTCGAACAACCCGGATGCGTGGCGTCGGGTGGTCATCGAGAAGCCGTTCGGCAGCGACCTGCAGACGGCTCGCGAACTCAACGCCACACTCGAGGTCGCCTTCCCGGCCGACTCGATCTTCCGCATCGACCACTACCTCGGCAAGGAGACGGTGCAGAACATCCTCGCACTGCGCTTCGCGAACGAGCTGTACGAGCCGCTGTGGAACGCCAATTACGTCGATCACGTGCAGATCACGATGGCCGAGGACATCGGTGTCGGCGGACGCGCGGGCTACTACGACGGAATCGGCGCGGCACGCGACGTGATCCAGAACCACCTTCTCCAGCTGCTCGCACTGACCGCGATGGAGGAGCCCATCTCGATGGACGCGAAGGACCTGCGGGCCGAGAAGGAGAAGGTCCTGGCGGCGGTTCGCCTGCCCGATGACCTGTCCACGGCCACGGCGCGCGGCCAGTACGGCGGCGGCTGGCAGGGCGGCGAGAAGGTCACGGGCTTCCTCGAAGAAGACGGCATGAACCCGGAGTCGACGACCGAGACGTACGCGGCCGTGAAGCTCGAGATCGCTACGCGACGCTGGGCGGGCGTGCCCTTCTACCTGCGCACCGGCAAACGCTTGGGACGACGGGTGACGGAGATCGCCGTCGTGTTCAAGCGCGCACCGCAGCTGCTGTTCCAGCGCAACCAGACGCTCGAGCTCGGACAGAACGCGCTCGTGATCCGCGTGCAGCCCGACGAAGGTGTGACGATCCGATTCGGCTCGAAGGTGCCCGGTGCGGGCAACGAGGTGCGCGACGTCACGATGGACTTCGGCTACGGCCACGCGTTCACCGAGTCGAGCCCCGAAGCTTACGAACGCCTCATCCTCGACGTGCTGCTGGGCGACCCGCCGCTGTTTCCCCGTCACGAGGAGGTCGAGCTCTCGTGGAAGATCCTCGACCCCGTAGAGGAGTACTGGAGCGCCCAGGGCGGACCGCTCGAACAATACTCCCCCGGCTCGTGGGGTCCTCCCTCGGCCGATGAACTTCTGGCCCGCGACGGCCGCGTCTGGAGGCGTCCATGATCGTCGACCTGCCCGACACCACGGTGTCGAAGATCGCGCGTTCGCTCGTGAGCGTGCGCGAAGAGGGCGGCGCCGTAGCCCTCGGTCGTGTGCTGACCCTGGTGATCGTCACGACCCACGGCCTGCACGAGGAAGCGATCGAGGCTGCCAACGACGCCTCTCGTGAGCACCCGATGCGCGTCATCGTGCTCATCGCGAATCCCGAAGGCGATGCCAAGCTCGACGCGCAGATCCGCGTCGGAGGCGACGCCGGCGCCAGCGAGGTCGTGGTGCTGCGCGCGCAGGGCGACGTCGCAACCAATCAGGAGGGCCTCGTGACCGGGCTCCTGCTGCCGGACGCCCCCGTCATCGCGTGGTGGCCCGACTTCCCTCCCACCGAGCCCGCGGCATCCGACATCGGCCGCATGGCGCAGCGCCGCATCACCGACGCGTCGACGAAGCCCTACGCCAAGGATCGCCTCTCGCGTCTCGGGCCGTCGTACGAGCCCGGCGACACCGACCTCGCGTGGACACGCCTGACGCACTGGCGGGAGCAGTTGGCGGCGGTGCTCGACCAGCCGCCCTACGAGCCGGTGACGGGCGTCGAGGTGGTCGGAGCCGGCAGCTCGCCCTCGACCGGTCTGCTCGCCGCATGGCTGCGACTCAAGCTCGACGTGCCGGTCACCTGGCGCTACTCGCCCCCGGAGGAATGGGAGCACGGCATCCAGAAGGTGCGGCTGACGCGTGCGAGCGGCGACATCGTACTCGAGCGGACGAACGACATCGACGCCACGCTCACGCAGCCCGGACAGCCGTCGCACGACATCGTCCTCCCCCGCCGGACACTGCGCGAATGCCTCGCGGAAGAACTGCGCAGGCTCGATCCGGACCTCCTGTATGGTCGAGTGATCACGGAGGGCTGGGAGCTTCTCGGCCCGGCGACCACGAGCGAGTCCTAGGAGTTCCGATGGCGCAGATGTGGACCGAGAAGCGCGTCGTGATCAGCCCTGACGCGCCGACGCTGGCGGCGGCGGTCGCCGAACGCCTGCTGTCCCGTCTCGCCCGTCGATCGGCCGCAGGCAAGACGACCCACATCGCTCTGGCGGGCGGCCAGATCGGCACTGCGGTGCTACGCGCCGCCGGCGACAGCCCTCGGCGTGCCGACATCGACTGGTCGCTCGTGCACATCTGGTGGGGCGACGAGGTGTTCACGACGCCGGACGACGTCGATCGCCACGACAGCGCCGCCCGCGCCGCGCTCTTGGACCGGGTCGCGCTGCCGGCGAGCAACATCCACGCGATCGCGGCCAGTGACGTCGCCGCCGATCCGGATGCCGCCGCGGCCGCGTACGCCGACGAGCTGTCGCGCTTCGGCACGCCGGAGCAGGCGTGGCCGGAGTTCTACGTCTGCTTCCTCGGCGTCGGCTCCGATGGACACGTCGCGTCGCTCTTCCCCGATCGGGTCGAGATCCAGCTGACGGACCGTACGGTGGTCGCCGTTCGTGACGCCCCGAAGCCGCCCCCCGTGCGCGTCACGATGACCCGCCCGGTGATCAACTCGGCGCGCTGCGTCTGGCTCGTCGTCTCTGGTACCGACAAGGCCGCCGCCCTCGGCCTGGCCCTGGCCGGCGCCAGCTATGAGACGGTGCCGGCCGCAGGCGCAAAGGGCCGCAAGAAGACGATGTTCTTCGTCGACGAGGCCGCCGCGGCGAACGTGCCGGCGGAGCTCATCGACCAAGACTTCTGATCGACGCCGCTATCACGCCAGAAGCCCTCGTACGAAACGATCGTTCGTCGCACGAGGGCTTCTTCGTCGGCCGTGAGGCCGGTGAAACTCAGGCTTGGCCGCGGCGTTCGCGCAGCTGCTGCAGTGCATCGTCGAGGAGGGCGTCGGCCTCTTCGTCGGTGCGGCGCTCCTTCACGTAAGCCAGGTGTGTCTTGTAGGGTTCCGTCTTCGCGAGCGCAGGGGGATTGTCCTTGTCGCGTCCCGCCGGCAGACCCGAGTGCGGCGAATCGATGACGTCGGGGATCTCCTCCTCCGCGATACCCGCGGCGAAGTAGCGGACGGTCTCGTTGCCCAGCGCATCCCAGTACGACACGGCGATGCGGTCGGCGTGATGGCCGTGATCCTGCTCGCCCATGGGTCCGGCACCCACTCGGGTGCCACGAATCGCGTTTCCGCCGGTTGCCATCAGAGCCCCTGGAATTTGGTGATGAGTCCGAGCGCGACGATCGCGACGAACCAGACGAGTGCGAGGACGACCGTGAAACGGTTGAGGTTGCGTTCCGCGAGACCCGACGATCCGAGCGCTGAACTCATGCCGCCGCCGAACATGTCGGACAGACCGCCACCGCGCCCCTTGTGCAGGAGGATCAGGAGGGTCAGCAGGAGGCTGGTGATGCCCAGCACCACCTGCAGTACGAACTCGAGGATATCCACAGTCGAAAATGCCTTTCGCGGCGCCCGCGTCATCGAGCGCACAAAGGTCGAGTATACCGACGTTTCGGCTCGCACCCGCGGTGCTGCTCAACGACCGGGCCTTGGATCCCGGTCGTTGAGCGAGCGAAGCGAGTCAACCGCAGGCCGACGCGCGCGGAACCGCAGCGTGTCAGACGCCGACGTGCTTCTGGTAGCGGATGATGGCGGCGAACTCGTCGGCCACCAGGCTCGCGCCGCCGACGAGCGCGCCGTCGACATCGGGCTCACGCATGAAGCTGGCGATGTTGCCCGACTTCACCGAACCGCCGTAGAGCACACGGGTACGCGCCGCGGCGTCCGCACCGAGAGTCTCGGAGAGCACCTCGCGCAGGGCCGTGCATACCTCCTGAGCCTGCTCGGGAGAGGCCACCTGACCGGTGCCGATGGCCCAGACGGGCTCGTAAGCGACCACGATGTCCGCGTCGGCTGCGACTCCGGCGAGAGCCGCCTGGAGCTGAGCGACCGAGACCGCCGTGGGCCCCGACTGTTCGCGCTGCTCCAGGGTCTCGCCGACGCAGATCACCGGGACCAGGCCGTGCCGCAGCGCGGCCTGGACCTTGTCGGCGACGATCGCGTCGGACTCGTGGTGGTAGTCACGACGCTCGGAGTGACCGATGATCACGTAGCGGCAGGCCAGCTTGCTCAGGAAGGCTCCCGAGACCTCGCCGGTGTACGCGCCGCTGTCGTGCGTCGACAGGTCCTGCGCCCCGAGTGCGAAGGGGATCTTGTCGGCGTCCAGCAGCGTCTGGACGGTGCGCAGATCGGTGAACGGCGGGAAGACGGCCACCTCGACCGAGCCCTCGTCGTGCCCGGCATCCTTGAGCGTCCAGTGCAGCTTCTGCACGAAGGCGACCGCCTGCAGGTGGTCGAGGTTCATCTTCCAGTTGCCGGCGATGAGCGGTGTGCGCGACATCAGGCCTCCCATCCCAGGATCTCCAGCCCGGGGAGCTTCTTGCCCTCCAGGAACTCCAGGCTCGCGCCACCACCGGTCGAGATGTGACCGAACTGGTCGTCCGCGAAACCGAGCTGACGAACGGCTGCCGCCGAGTCACCGCCACCGACGACCGACAGACCGTCGACCTCGGTGAGCGCCTGCGCGACCGTCTTCGTCCCGGCCGCGAAGGCCGGCATCTCGAACACACCCATCGGGCCGTTCCAGAACACCGTCTTCGCGCCGCGAATCGCGTCGGCGAAGATCTCCGCCGTACGCGGACCGATGTCCAGACCCATGCCGTCGGCGCCGAAGGGAGTGTCCTCCAGCGCGTCGGCGGCGGCGACGACGTGATCGGCGTCGGCGGCGAAGCCGGATGCCATGACCGCGTCGACGGGGAGGATCAGCTCGACCCCGCGCGCCGCGGCATCCGCGATGTAGCCCTTGACGGTCTCGATCTGGTCGGTCTCGAGGAGGCTCTTGCCCACCGGGTGGCCCTGAGCGGCCAGGAAGGTGAAGAGCATGCCGCCGCCGACGAGGATCTTGTCCGCGCGAGGCAGCAGATGGGCGATGACACCCAGCTTGTCGCTCACCTTCGACCCGCCGAGGACGACGGCGTAGGGACGCTCGGGGTTCTCCGTGAGGCGATCGAGGACGTCGACCTCCTTCTCGATCAGATATCCCGCGGCCGACGGCAGAAGCTCGGCGAGGTCGTAGACCGACGCCTGCTTGCGGTGCACGACGCCGAAGCCATCGGAGACGAGCACATCGCCGAGGTCGGCCAGCTGCTCCGCGAAAGCGCGACGCTCGGCGTCGTCCTTCGCGGTCTCACCGGCGTTGAAGCGCAGGTTCTCGATGACGGTCACATCGCCGTCCTCGAGGGCTGCGACGGCCTCCTGCGCGGACTCCCCCACCGTGTCGCGGGCGAAGACGAGGGGCTTGCCGAGCAGCTCGGAGAGGCGCTGAGCGACCGGCTCGAGGCTGTACTTCGGATCGGGCGCGCCGTCCGGGCGTCCGAGGTGGGAGCACGCGATGACGCGCGCGCCCTGGTTGATGAGCTCGTTGAGGGTCGGAAGAGCCGCCCGGATACGGCCATCGTCCGTGATGACGCCGTCCTTCAGAGGGACGTTGAAGTCAACACGGACGATGACACGCTTACCGGCCAGCGACCCGAGGGATGCAAGGGTGCGCAAAGCCATGGTGAAACCTCAGAGCTTGTCGGCGACGAGCTCGGTGAGGTCGACGAGGCGGTTCGAGTAGCCCCACTCGTTGTCGTACCAGGACGACACCTTCACGAGGTTGCCGGAGACATTCGTCTGACCCGCGTCGAAGACCGACGAGTGGGGGTCGAGCTGGATGTCGCTGGAGACGATGGCGTCCTCGTTGTACTTGAGGTAGCCGACGAGCTCACCTTCCGCCGCAGCCTTCTTGTACGCCGCGTTGATGACCTCGGCCGTGAGGCCCTCGGTCGGGGTGATGATCGTGAGGTCGACGATAGAGCCGGTGGGAACGGGCACGCGGTACGACGAACCGCTCAGCTTGCCGTTGAGCTCGGGCAGCACGAGACCGATCGCCTTGGCCGCACCGGTGGAGGCCGGGACGATGTTGATCGCGGCGGCGCGGGCGCGGTGCAGGTCGCTGTGCGGGCCGTCCTGCAGGTTCTGGTCGGCCGTGTAGGCGTGCGCCGTCATCATGAAGCCGCGCTCGATGCCGAAGTTGTCGTTGAAGACCTTGGCGAGGGGGGCGAGGCAGTTCGTGGTGCAGGAGGCGTTGGAGATGATGTTCATCGTCGCCGAGTCGTACTCGCCGTCGTTGACGCCCATGACGAAGGTGCCGTCGACGTCGGTGCCGGGAGCGGAGATGATGACCTTCTTGGCACCGCCTTCGATGTGCTTCTTCGCGTCGGCGGCCTTGGTGAAGCGACCGGTCGACTCGATGACGATGTCGACACCGAGCTCGCCCCACGGGAGGTTGGCCGGGTCGCGCTCTTCGAAGACCTTGATGGACTTGCCGTTGACGGTGATGGAGTCGGCGTCGTACGAGACCTCGGCGTCGAGGCGGCCGCCGACGGAGTCGTACTTCAGCAGGTGGGCGAGGGTCTTGTTGTCGGTGAGGTCGTTCACCGCCACGATGTCGAGGTCAGCTCCCTGCTCGAGCGCGGCACGGAGGAAGTTGCGGCCGATACGGCCGAAGCCGTTGATTCCGATCTTGACAGACACGTTGTCTCCCGGTTCATGTCGCGACGGCGACGGCGTTTCACCGCGCCACTCGCGAACTTGGTGTGTGAAGGAAAAAGGATGCCGGGTCACCGCCCGTCGCCGGGAGGGACCCGGCATCCTCACCTGGTCTTGAGACTACTACTTGAGCAGTCCGGCCGTCTTCTCGCGCGCCGTCGAAAAGCGCTCGGCGACGTTGCCCCAGTTGGCGATGTTCCAGACCGCCTTCACGTAGTCCGCCTTGACGTTGAGGTAGTCGAGGTAGAACGCGTGCTCCCACATGTCGAGCTGGAAGATGGGAACGGTGCCCTGAGCGGTGTTCGACTGCTGGTCGAACAGCTGCTGGATGATGAGCTGCTCGCCGATCGGGTCCCAGCTCAGCACGGCCCAGCCCGAGCCCTGGATGCCGGTCGCGGCAGCCGTGAAGTGCGCCTGGAACTTGTCGAAGCCGCCGAAGAACTCGTCGATGGCCGCCTTCAGCTCGCCCTCGGGCTGTCCGCCGCCGCCGTCGGTGGCCGGCGCGAGGTTGGTCCAGAAGATCGAGTGGTTGACGTGCCCGCCGAGGTTGAAGGCGAGGTCCTTCTCGAGCTTGTTGACATTGGCGAGGTTGCCGCTCTCGCGGGCCTCGGCGAGCTGCTCGAGCGCGGTGTTCGCGCCGGTGACGTACGCCTGGTGGTGCTTGTCGTGGTGAAGCTCCATGATCTTGCCGCTGATGTGCGGCTCAAGAGCTGCGAAGTCGTAGGGGAGGTCGGGCAGCGTGTAGATCGCCATGTTCTCTTCTTCCTGTCGTCGGCGCCGCAACTGCGCTGCGGCGATGGGACATTGCCATCCTATTGAGGTGCAACGCGAGGGCGAGGGGGTTGTTCCCTCTGAGAACGAGATGTAACGGCCTCCGACGACCTCAGTCCTCGAGACCCTCCGGTACCGCCGCGTCGGTGCCGGGGATGCCGTCGGCGACGGCCTTCTTGTCGGCCATGGCGAGCAGCCGTCGGATGCGGCCGGCGACGGCATCCTTGGTCAACGGCGGATCGGCGTGGTGGCCGAGCTCGTCGAGGCTGGCGTCGCGGTGCGAGAGGCGCAGTTCGCCCGCTTCGCGCAGGTGATCGGGAACCTCCTCGCCGAGGATCTCCAGGGCGCGTTCGACGCGCGCGCATGCCGCGACGGCCGCCTGGGCCGAGCGACGCAGGTTGGCGTCGTCGAAGTTGACGAGGCGGTTGACGCCGGCGCGCACCTCACGACGCTGCCGCATCTCCTCCCAGGCCTGAGCCGTGCGCACCGCACCCATCTCGGCGAGGGCGACGCGGATGGCCTCGCCATCGCGAACGACGACCCGGGGCACCCCGCGCACCTCGCGGGCCTTGGCGGCGATGCCGATCCGATGGCCGGCGCCCACGAGCGCCATGGCCGCCTCGCCGGACGGGCAGGAGATCTCCAGCGCCGCCGACCGACCGGGGTCGGACAGCGTACCGCTCGCAAGGAACGCACCGCGCCAGACCGCGGCGAGATCGTGGCGGGCGCCGGTGGTGAGCTTGTTCGGGAGCCCACGCACCGGACGGCGACGCGCATCGAGCAGACCGGTCTGACGCGCGAGGGTCTCGCCGCCTTCGATGACGCGGACGGCGAAGTGGCCGCCGGCGCGTCCGCCGGACGCCTGGACGCGGTGCAGCTCCGGGCGCACCCCGTAGATCTCCATGATGTCGCGGGCGACACGACGCGCAAGCGGGTCGGTCTCCAGTTCGGCCTCGACGGCGACGCGCCCGGCGATCGAGTGCAATCCACCGGAGAAGCGGAGGATGGCGGTGAGTTCGGCCACCCGCGCCGTGGGACGAGGGTCGCGCACCGCGGCCAGCTCTGACTTCACGTCAACGGTTGGCGACACAGCGATCCTTCGTTCGGGGGGTGCGGGACAAAGGGATAGCCTACTCGCGACCGAGGTCGCGATGCTTCACACGAACGGCGACACCGGGGATCTCTGCCAGCCGGTCGGCGAGTTCCCGCGCGGTGACCACCGAACGGTGCTTGCCCCCGGTGCAGCCGACCGCCAGCACGGAATGACGCTTGTTCTCACGCTGATAGCCCGCCAGCACGGGGTGCAGAGCCTGGGCGTACGCGTCGATGAACTCGCGCGCGCCCTCTTGAGCCAGGACGAAGTCGCGCACGGGTTCTTCTTCACCCGTGTGTCCCTTCAACTCGGGGATCCAATACGGATTCGGCAGAAAACGCATGTCGGCGACGAGATCGACGTCGGTCGGCAGACCGTATTTGAAGCCGAAGCTCATCACCGTGAGGGTGTGGCGCGCCTCTCCCGCGTCGCTGAAGAGGTCGACGACGCGCGAGGCGAGCTGATGGATGTTCATCTCACTCGTGTCGATGATGACGTCGGCGCTCTCGCGGATCACCCGGAGGCGATCGCGCTCGCGCAGGATGCCATCGAGAATCGTGCCCTCGCCCTGCAACGGATGCGGCCGCCGCACAGACTCGAACCGTCGCACGAGCACATCGTCTCCGGCGTCGAGGAACAGCACGCGCAGCTGGCGTCCCGCCCGCAGCGCATTGGTGACCGCCGGCAGCGCCTGAAAGAGATCGCGGCCGCGGACATCGACGACTGCGGCGAGCTTGGGAAGCGCTCCCCCGGCCATCTCGGTGAGTTCGAGGAGATGCCCGAGCATCTGCGGCGGCAGATTGTCGACGACGTACCACCCCAGGTCCTCGAGGGCGTTTGCCGCCGTGGTGCGCCCCGCTCCCGACATCCCCGTGACGATGAGCACCTCGCCGGCGCGCTGCTCGTCGGTCACGTGCTCTCCCTGGGTGTTCGGAAGCCGGTGCGGATGACCACAGCCTAGCGATGTGCGAGGCGCTGCTCGATCGCGGCCGCCAGTTTGGGGCCGATTCCGGGCAGCGCCGTCATCTCGTCCGCGGACGCATTGCTGAGCGCGGCGACGGAGCCGAAGTGCCGTAGCAGGGCCTTGATCCGTGCATCACCGAGCCCCGGAACCTCACCCAGCACGGTGGAGATGTCGCGCTTGCGGCGCTTTCGTTGATGGGTGATCGCGAAGCGGTGCGCTTCGTCGCGCAGGCGCTGGATCAGGTAGAGCGCCTCGGAGGTGCGGGGAAGGATCACCGGGAAGTCCTCCCCCGGCAGCCAGATCTCCTCCAAGCGCTTGGCGATGCCGCACAGTGCGATCTCGACGTGCCCGGCATCCTCGAGGGCGCGTGCGGCAGCCGCGACCTGTGGCGCACCGCCGTCGACGACCAGCAGCTGCGGACGGTATGCGAACCGCGGTCGTTTGCGCTCGGTGACCACCGGCGACTCGCCATCGGCGGGATCGACCGCCGCCACCGCCGTTTCCGCAGCGGCGGCAGCGGCCTCGTCGCGGTCGACGTGGGCCAGGCGACGCGTCAGCACCTGATAGAGCGAGTCGGTGTCGTCGGTCGTCTCCGCGATGCTGAAGGAGCGGTACTGATCCTTGCGCGGCAGCCCGTCTTCGAAGACCACCATGGAGGCCACGACGTTGGTTCCCGACAGATGCGACACGTCGTAGCATTCGATCCGCAGCGGCGCCTCGTCCATGCCGAGGGCGAGTTGCAGGTCGGTGAGAGCTTTCGTGCGCGACGTGTAGTCGGACGTGCGGCGCGTCTTGTGCAGCAAGAGCGCCTGCTGCGCGTTGACGGTGGCGGTGCGCATCAGGTCGGCCTTGCGCCCGCGTTGGGCGACCTGCAGGCTCACGCGCTTGCCGCGCCGCTCCTGCAGCCACTGCTCCAGCTCCGCGGCATCATCCGGCAGGCGCGGCACCAGGACCTGGCGAGGGATGTCGGATGACTCAGCGTCACCGTACGTGCGCTGGAGCACCTGATCCACCAAGTCGGCGGAGGAGATGTCGAGCTCCTTGTCGATGGTCGTCGCACGGACACCGCGTACGCGACCGCCCCGGACGACGAAATGCTGCACCGCCGCCGAGAGTTCATCCTCCGCGATGCCGAACAGATCGGCATCCGTGTCCTCGGCCAGCACCAGAGAACTGCGACTGAGCACCGCATCGATCGCCTGCAGCCTGTCGCGGTAGACCGCGGCCGATTCGTAGTCCATCGCCGCCGCCGCCTCGCGCATGCGCGCGGTGAGGTCACGCGCGAAGCGCTGGTCTCCGCCCGCCATGAAAGCGACGAAGTCGTCGACGATGGCGCGGTGCTCCTCGATCGTGACCTTCATCGAACACGGTCCGCCGCATCGACCGATCTGTCCCGGAAAGCACGGCCGTCCGGTCGCCATGGCCTTCTTGTACGACGCGTCGGAGCAGGTGCGGATGGGGAAGACCTTGATCATCAGGTCGATCGTGTCGTGCACCGCCCACACCTTCGGGTACGGGCCGAAATAGCGCGCTCCGGGAATGCGCCGATTGCGGGTCACGATGACGCGCGGCGCCTCGTCGGCCAAGGTGATCGCCATGTAGGGGTAGGACTTGTCGTCCTTGTAGCGCACGTTGAACGGCGGCGAGAACTCTTGGATCCACATGTACTCCAGCTGCAGCGACTCGACATCGCTGCCGACCACCGTCCACTCCACGGATGCCGCCGTGAGCACCATCCGGCGGGTGCGCTCGTGCAGGGTGTGCAGCGGCGCGAAGTAGTTCGACAACCGGGCGCGCAGATTCTTGGCCTTGCCGACGTAGAGGACGCGGCCGTCCGCGTCACGGAAGCGGTAGACCCCGGGCTGCGTGGGGATCTCCCCCGGCTTCGGCTTGTAAGGAAGCGCGTCGGCCATCGTCAGCCGGCCTTCCGCACCGGCCCCCGCGCCGTCGCTGTCGCATCAGACGGCCCTGCCGCGAGGATCTCGGCCAGGAAAGCGCCGGTGTGGCTCTCTTCGACGCGCGCCACCTGCTCGGGCGTCCCCGTCGCGACGATGCGGCCTCCGCCCGAACCACCCTCGGGCCCCAGGTCGATGATCCAGTCGGCTGACTTAATCACGTCGAGATTGTGCTCGATGACAACGACCGTGTTCCCCTTGTCGACGAGGCCGCCCAGCACTTTCAGCAGCAGAGAGACGTCTTCGAAGTGCAGCCCGGTCGTGGGCTCGTCGAGCACGTAGATGCTGCGCCCATTCGAGCGGCGCTGCAGCTCGGTCGCGAGCTTGACGCGCTGAGCCTCGCCGCCGGAAAGCGTCGTCGCCGACTGTCCGAGTCGGACATACCCGAGCCCGACGTCGACGAGGGTCTTCAGGAAACGGTGGATCGCTTGGATCGGCTCGAAGAAGTCGGCCGCCTCGGAGATCGGCATCTCCAGCACCTCGGCGATGTTCTTGCCCTTGTAGTGCACGGCGAGCGTGTCACGGTTGTAGCGCTTGCCGTGACAGACCTCGCAGTCGACGTAGACGTCGGGCAGGAAGTTCATCTCGATCTTGATCGTGCCGTCGCCCGAGCAGGCCTCGCAACGGCCGCCCTTGACGTTGAAGCTGAACCGACCCGGCTGATAGCCGCGCACCTTCGCCTCGGGCGTCTCGCTGAACAGGGTGCGGATGCGATCGAACACGCCCGTGTAGGTCGCGGGGTTGGATCGCGGTGTCCGCCCGATCGGGGCCTGATCGACGTGCACGACCTTGTCGAGGTTGTCGAGTCCGGTGATCCGGGTGTGCTTGCCCGCCACGCGGCGCGCTCCGTTGAGCTTGGTCGCGAGGACTTCGTAGAGGATGCCGTTGACCAGAGTCGACTTGCCCGAGCCGCTGACGCCCGTCACGGCGGTGAGCACCCCGAGGGGGAATTCGGCGGTGACGTTCTGCAGGTTGTTCTCGCGGGCGCCGACGACGGTCAGCATGCGCTTCTTGTCGATCTTGCGCCGCTTCTTGGGTGCCTCGATCGACCGCCGCCCGCTGAGATAGGCGCCCGTCAACGAGCGCTCTTCCTCGAGCAGCGACGACAGCGGACCCGAATGCACGACTTCGCCTCCGTCGACACCCGCGCGGGGCCCGATGTCCACGATCCAGTCCGACGCCTGCACGGTCTCCTCGTCGTGCTCGACGACGATGAGGGTGTTGCCCAGATCCTTCAGCCGGACGAGGGTCTCGATCAGCCGGCGGTTGTCTCGTTGGTGCAGCCCGATGGAGGGTTCGTCGAGCACGTACAGCACGCCCGTCAGCCCGGAGCCGATCTGCGTCGCGAGCCGGATGCGCTGGGCCTCCCCACCGGAGAGCGAGCCCGCGGAGCGTCCGAGGCTCAGATAGTTGAGTCCGACCTGCACGAGGAAGTCCAAGCGCGCGCGGATCTCCCTGAGGACGGCGGCGGCGATCTTGGCTTCGCGGTCGGTCAGCTCGAGCTGCGCGAAGTACTGCTGCGCGTCGGCCAGACTCATGCGCGACGCATCGGCGATCGAATGGTCGTGCACCAGGACGGCCAGCACCTCGGGCTTCAGACGGTCGCCGTGGCACACGGGACACGGGACCTCACGAAGGTACTCCGCCCATCGCTGGCGCTGCGCGTCGGTCTCGGCCTGGGTGTACTGACGCTCGATGTAGGGCACCACCCCCTCGAACCCGGACGAGTAGCGCATCTCCCGGCCGTAGCGGTTGCGCCACTTCACCGTGACCTTGTAGTTCTCGCCGCGAAGGATCGCATCCTGGACGTCGGTGGACAGGTCCCGCCACGGTGTGTCGAGCGAGAAGTCGAGGTCATCGGCCAGGCCCACCAGGAGGCGCTCGTAGTACTGGTACAGCCCCTTGCCCTGTGTCGTCCATGGGATGATGACGCCGTCGTTGATCGACAGCTCTTCATCGCCCAGCATCAGCTCGACATCGACCGACATCCGCGTGCCCAGACCGGAACAGGTGGGGCACGCGCCGAAGGGAGCGTTGAACGAGAAGGTACGCGGCTCGATTTCGGTCAGCTGCAGCGGATGCCCGTTCGGACAGGCGAGCTTCTCGCTGAAACTCACCCACGCGTCGTCGCCTTCTTCGTCGACGAAGTTGATCTGCACGATGCCGTCGGCGAGGCCGAGCGCGGTCTCGACCGAGTCGGTGACGCGGCCGAGGATGTCGCCACTTGCCACGAGCCGGTCGACCACGACCGCGATGTCATGCTTGTAGCTCTTCTTGAGCGTCGGGGGCTCCGCGAGCTGAATCAGGTCGCCGTCCACGACGGCGCGGGCGTATCCCTTGGCCGACAGCTCCTTGAAGAGGTCGACGAACTCGCCCTTCTTCTGCGTCACGACCGGCGCCACGATCTGATAGCGCGTGCGCTCGGGCAGCTCCATGAGCTGATCGGCGATCTGCTGCACGGTCTGCCGCTGGATCTGGGCGCCGCACTCGGGACAGTGCGGAACACCGATGCGCGCCCACAGCAGACGCATGTAGTCGTGGATCTCGGTGATCGTGCCGACCGTCGAACGCGGGTTGCGGTTCGTCGACTTCTGATCGATCGAGACGGCGGGACTCAATCCCTCGATGAAGTCGACGTCCGGGCGATCGACCTGACCGAGGAACTGCCGCGCGTACGCGCTCAGCGACTCCACGTAACGACGCTGACCTTCGGCGAAGATCGTGTCGAAAGCGAGGCTGGACTTGCCCGAACCGGAGAGGCCGGTGAAGACGACGAGGGAGTCGCGCGGGATGTCGAGATCCACGTTCTTGAGGTTGTGGACGCGGGCTCCGCGCACGCTGAGTTTCGACGAGGCAACAGGGACGATGGGCACCGGACAAGTCTAGGTGTGGCCTCCGACACCGGATCCGAGGTGCGCTCTCGGCGTACCCTCCTCAGTCCGGCCGACGGCCGGCGAAGGGGGCGAGACCGTCGCGCAGTGCCGCAAGTTGGTCGGCATCCATCCCGACTCTCGCCATGATCTGCGCCGGCACGTCGAGAGCCCGTGCCCGTAGAGACGTGCCGTCGGCGGTGAGCGCGATATCCAGCACCCGCTCGTCGTCAGTGCGGCGCGTGCGACTGACCCGCCCCTGCACCTCGAGGCGCTTGACGAGCGGCGACAGGGTGGCCGGTTCCATCGCAAGCTCCTCCGCGAGCTCACCCAGCGAGCGCGGCGAGTGCTCCCAGAGGGCGAGCATCACGAGGTACTGCGGGTGCGTCAGGCCGAGGGGATCGAGGACAGGACGATAGATGGAGACGACGTTGCGCGCGGCCGTCACGAGAGCGAAGCACAGCTGGTTCTCGAGCTTCAGCAGATCGTCACGCGCATCCATGCCTCTACTGTACTCATTTCGTTAGTACACTAATGTTCATGACACGAAACGATGCCGAGCGGCCGCCGCTGCGTCAACGGGTGCGCGACGCCGGCGGGTGGTACACGTACCTCAACACGCGGCTCATCCGCCTGGCCGGTCCCGCGTCGGTCGGTCCGTACGAGAGCGAGCCCGAGCCGGCCCGCGCCGAGCGCGCCTGCCCGCTCTGCGGCCACGCGATGTCCCAGCACACGTTCGACCGCAGCGGCCCGAAGCCGCTCATGCACTGCCCCTGATCAGGATCGCCCGTCAGGCGCGCTCGAACGTCATGATCGCGCACGCTGCCGCAGCGCCCACTCCACCTCGTCGGGGTCGCTGTGCGGAACGATCACGCCGTCTCGCATGATCTGGTGACGCTCGTCGCCCTTACCCACGATGGCGATGAGGTCGCCCTCCCGGGCGAGTTCGACGGCCTTGTGGATCGCCTCGGCTCGGCCGCCCACGTCGAAGACCTCTGCGCGCGAGCCGCGCGTACCGGCGACGACGGCTCGCCTGATGGTCGCGGGGTCCTCGTCGGCGGGATTGTCGTCGGTGACGATCACGATGTCCGAGGCCATCGCGGAGAAGCGGCCCATGAGCGGGCGCTTGTGCGCATCGCGATTGCCGTTGGATCCGATCACCGTGATGATGCGCCCCGGCGTCAGAGGCCGCATCGCGCGCAGCAGCGCGTTGATCGCCTCGGGCTTGTGGCCGGCGTCGATGACGACCTGGAACTCGGCATCCACCGGGACGAACTGGACCCGCCCCTCGACGCCCGCGAAGTTCGCAATCCCCGCCACGGATGCCGAGAGAGGATGACCCACGATGTCGAGGGCCGCGACCGCGGCCAGGATGTTGCTGACGTTGAACTCTCCCACCAGGGGTGTGGTGAAACGCTCCGTCTGGCCATCGGGTCCGATCACGGTGAACGAGGAGCCGTCCAGCCGCAGGTCGATGTCGACGGCGCGCCAGTGCGCGTCGCGACCCGTCACCGAGAACGACTGCGTGTTCAGGTCGGCATCGGCATGCAGGCGCCGCCCGGCCCGGTCGTCGACGTTCACGAGCGCGACACAGGACATCGCCGGCGTCAGCAGCTCGCGCTTGGCCAGCAGATAGGCCTCCTGCGTGCCGTGGAAGTCGCGATGGTCGTGGCCGAGGTTGAGGAAGATGCCGACGTCGAAGCGGAGGCCTTCCACGCGACCCATCGTGATGGCATGGCTCGACACCTCGGAAGAGACCACCTCGACACCGCGCTCGCGCATGAGCGCCAGCAGCGCGTGCATCTGCGGGGCTTCCGGAGTGGTGAGAGTGGACGGAACGGCGACGCCGTCGATGCGCGTTCCCATCGAACCGATCACCCCGGTGTGCCGGGATTGACGCGCTGCATCGACGAGATAGGTCGTCGAGGTCTTGCCCTGCGTGCCCGTGATGCCGATCGTCTTCAGCGCACGCGCAGGCTGGTCGTAGAACCAGGCGGCGAGCCCACCCAACACCCGACGGGGGTGCCCATCGACGACGATCCGTGGGAGCGCGGAGAGTCCTGTCGTGGCGTCGATGATGTCGGCGCCGGCGGCGTCGGTGAGCACCGCGACCGCCCCGGCTTCCACGGCGTCGGCAAGATAGCGCGCGCCGTGAGTCCGGGCCCCCGGCTGGGCGAAGAACAGATCACCCGGCTGCGTCGAGGCCGCGCTGAGAGCGATACCCGTGACGAACGCGTCACCGGCGACGAGAGACGCACCGACCTGATCGGCGATGTCGGCGAGTGAGCGAGCAACGACGTTCTGCGGACGGTTCGCGGCGGGCTGCGCAACCCCCATTCCGGCCTCCGAAGGATCCGACGGGGAGGACTGCTCGATGCTCACTCGGCGACGATAGCAAAACAGTGCGAACCCGGCTGTCAGCATCGCCGTGCGAAGCCCGAGTCCACCCTGCCGGCGACACCGCCTGCACGTCGTTCAGGTGGTGCGGCGCGCTGGACCTGCTTACGCGTGGCCGGCATTCACCATGGCCCGCAGCTCCTTCTTGAGATCCTGCACCTCGTCGCGGAGCCGCGCGGCCAGCTCGAACTTCAGCTCACCGGCCGCGGCGAGCATCTGCTGCGAGAGATCCTCGATGGTCGCCTCGAGCTGCATGGCACCCTCTGCCGCGATGCCCTCCCGCCGCAGGCGCGGCGTCGGCGAGCCTGCGCGACCCGAGCCGCCGCCACGAGCCAGAAGCGCCTTGGTATCGGACGCCTCGCGTGCCAGCACGTCGGTGATGTCGGCGATCTTCTTGCGCAGGGGCTGCGGATCGATGCCGTGCGCCGTGTTGTACGCGATCTGCTTCTCCCGGCGACGCTCGGTCTCCTCGATCGCTGATCGCATCGAGTCGGTCATGTTGTCGGCGTACATGTGGACTTCACCGGAGACGTTTCGCGCCGCTCGACCGATCGTCTGAATCAGTGACGTCCCGCTGCGCAGGAACCCTTCCTTGTCGGCGTCGAGAATGGCGACGAGCGAGACCTCGGGCAGGTCGAGCCCCTCACGCAGCAGGTTGATTCCAACCAGCACGTCGTAGACACCCTGTCGAAGCTCGGTGAGCAGCTCGACGCGACGCAGCGTGTCGACGTCGGAGTGCAGGTATCGCACGCGCACACCGTGCTCGCCGAGGAAGTCCGTCAGCTCTTCGGCCATCTTCTTGGTCAGGGTGGTGACGAGCACGCGCTCGTCTCGCTCGACCCGCACCCGGATCTCCTCCAGCAGGTCGTCGATCTGCCCCTTGGACGGCTTGATCACGATCTGCGGATCGACCAGACCCGTCGGTCGGATGATCTGCTCGACGACGCCGTCGGCGATACCCATCTCGTAGCGGCCCGGCGTCGCGGACAGATACACCGTCTGACCGATGCGGTTCTTGAACTCGTCGAAACGCAGCGGGCGGTTGTCGAGCGCGCTCGGAAGCCGGAAGCCGTGGTCGACCAGCGTGCGCTTGCGCGACGCGTCGCCTTCGTACATGGCGCCGATCTGCGGCACCGTGACGTGCGACTCGTCGATGACGAGCAGGAAGTCGTCGGGGAAGAAGTCGAGCAGCGTGTGCGGCGGCTCGCCGGGCTCGCGACCGTCCATGTGTCGGGAGTAGTTCTCGATGCCGGAGCAGAAACCGAGCTGCTGCAGCATCTCGAGATCGAACGTCGTGCGCATCCGCAGGCGCTGTGCCTCCAGCAGCTTGCCCTGGCCCTCCAGCTCCGCCAGCCTCTCGGCCAACTCGGTCTCGATCGTGCCAATGGCGCGGTGGACGGTATCGGTGCCCGCGACGTAGTGCGACGCCGGGAAGATGGGCACACTGTCGAGCTTCTGGACGACGTCTCCGGTGAGGGGATGGAGCATGTAGAGCGCTTCGATCTCGTCGCCGAACAGCTCGATGCGGACGGCGTACTCCTCGTAGACGGGAATGATCTCGATCGTGTCGCCGCGCACACGGAAGTTGCCGCGCGAGAAGTCGACGTCGTTGCGGTTGTACTGCATCGCTATGAACTTGCGGATGAGGGCATCGCGGTCGTACCGCTCGCCCACCTGCAGGGCGACCATCGCGCGGAGGTACTCTTCGGGCGCACCGAGACCGTAGAT
This sequence comes from Microbacterium sp. DMC48, assembly GCF_056313825.1. Lineage (NCBI taxonomy): Bacteria > Bacillati > Actinomycetota > Actinomycetes > Micrococcales > Microbacteriaceae > Microbacterium > Microbacterium sp. DMC48. Next base: position 618,655 of record NZ_JBQUZN010000004.1, read on the forward strand.
GCACGACACCGTGCTGACCACGACCACATCGCGACGGCTCAGCAGCGAGTTCGTCGTCGAGTGACGCAAGCGTTCGACCTCGGCGTTGACGGACGAGTCCTTCTCGATGAAGGTGTCCGTCTGCGGCACATAAGCCTCGGGCTGGTAGTAGTCGTAGTAGCTGACGAAGTATTCGACGGCGTTGTGCGGCATCAGCTCACGGAACTCGTTGGCCAGCTGCGCCGCGAGGGTCTTGTTGTGGGCCAGCACCAGCGTGGGACGCTGTACCTGTTCGATCAGCCACGCCGTCGTCGCCGACTTGCCGGTACCGGTCGCGCCGAGCAGGACGACGTCGGTCTCCCCCGCGTTGATACGGGCCGCGAGCTCGGAGATCGCCTGCGGCTGATCACCGCTGGGCGCATACTCGCTGACGACCTCGAACGGCCGGACGGATCGCGTGGTCTGCATGCCTCCAGCGTAGGCTCGGCCTCCGACATCGGCCGCGTCGTTCGCCCTCGGCGTCCTCGTTCACCCAGGCCCTCCCGAGGCGCTCGGCCCGCTCGGCCCCGTACTGTGGAACCATGCTGGAGTTCCTCGTCGGGTCCGGCCTCGCCGCGGCCGCGGGGCTGAACGCGTGGATGCCGCTGTTCGCACTGGGGCTGTTGGACCGTTTCGTGCCGGTGATCGATCTGCCCGCCTCCTGGTCGTGGCTCTCCAGCGACGTCGCCCTCTGGATCACCGGTGTGCTGCTGGTCGTGGAGATCGTGGCCGACAAGATCCCCGCGGTCGATTCCGTGAACGACGTCCTGCAGACCGTGGTGCGCCCGGCATCCGGGGGCATCGCCTTCGGCGCCGGTGCGAGCGCGCAGACGGTGCGCGTCGACGACCCGAGCCTCTTCGCGGGCGCCGCGTGGGTGCCGATCGTCGTCGGCGTCGTGATCGCCCTCGCGCTGCATGCCCTCAAAGCGTCGGTGCGCCCCCTCGCCAATGTCGCAACCGCGGGCGTCGCCGCCCCCGTCCTGTCGGCGGCGGAGGATGTATCTGCGGGAGCACTCATCGTGGCCGCGATCTTCGCGCCCGTTCTGGCCGGAGCGCTCGTGGTCGCCCTCATCGTGTCGGCCGTGATTCTGCTGCGTCGTCGTCGACGCCGCCACCGCTCAGGGACGTCCGTCGCCTCCGTACCGCGACCGTGAGCGCGTACCTCAGCGCGAGGGGTGCAAGCGCCTCCACAGCGCCTCGACCTGCGCACTGGTCTCGGCCAGCGACCCGGCTGTGTCGATGATGACGTCGGCGACGGCCAACCGCGTGTCATCGTCGACCTGCGACGCCAGCCGCGCGCGGGCGTCGGCGGGGGTGAGCCCGCGCAGCGCGACGAGGCGCTCCTCGCGCAGGGATGCCGGGGCGTGCGCCACGACGATCAGATCCCACGGGTCGTCGGCCCGCGCCTCGACCAGCAGCGGCACGTCGTAGACGACGACCGCATCGGGATCGGCGGCGAACGCCGCGGCGAAGCGCCGGCCCGACTCTGCCGCCACGGCCGGATGGATGAGGGCGTTGAGGCGGCGACGGGCGTCGTCGTCGGAGAAGACGACCGCTCCCAGCGCTGCGCGGTCGAGGTTGCCGTCACCGGCGATCACGCCCGGACCGAACGCGGCGGTGATCTGGTCGAGCACCGGAGACCCGGGAGCCTGCAGCTCGCGGACGATGGCGTCGGCGTCGACGATGACCGCACCGTGCTGGGCGAGGAGGCGCGCGATGGTCGATTTGCCGGAGGCGATGCCACCGGTGAGCGCGAGAAGGGGCATGCCTACGAGGATGCCACGTCGGCGTCGGCCGGAGCCGTCGACGGCGGCGCCACGAAGACGGAGGCCTCTGCGATGCGCGCCGCGCGCAGAGCCGCCGAGCGCGCAGCACTCATGAGGATTCCCGGGTCGTACCCGAGCGACGAGGTGAGTCCCACTCCGACGCCCACCGACGCGAGACGGCCGTGTGCGACCGCGGTGAGCTCGTCGATGGCGCCCCGGAACAGCGCGCTGCCGACGCGGCGGGCATCGGCGGTCGATTCGGCGAGAGTGCAGATGACGAGCTGCCCGTCACCGTCCTCGCCGACCAGAGCCGCGGCCGGCGCGAAGGACCGAGCCGCATGACGGCAGGCGGCCGAGATCGTATCGACCACGTCACCGCCGAAGGCGTCGCCGATCTCGTCGAGGCCGTCTGCGCGAAGCACGATGACGGCGATGCCCTCCTGCCGCCACGAGGCTCGCTCCACGATGTCGGCGAGGGCTCCGGCGAAGGTTCGCGGCAGCATGACACCGTCGGCGGCGACACCATTGGAGGTCAGCCACTCGTAGCGCTGCCGCGTCGTGCGCTGCGAGCGCAGCACCGACATGACGATCGCCGCCACCATCGTCAGGATCACCGTGACGATGTTCGCACTGATGGAACCGAGCCACCGGGAGAACAGCTCGCTCTGCGGCCCGAGCGCCACGAAGACGACAAGGCGCACGGCGTAGAACACCCCCGCGGCCGAGAGCACGGTCGACAAGGCCCAGGCGCTGCGCAGTCCGCGCATCGGGCTGCGCAGCGATTCGGCGGCACCGGCTCCGAAGAACACCACGAGCGATGCCGCCATCGCCCACCAGCCACCCCAGCTGCCCCGCGTCGGGTACTCGATGAGCGCGGCGACGAAGGTGATGACCGCAAGCGTCCCGACCGCCACCGACGAGACGAGGACGGAGCGGTCGTTGAACCGTCGGCATCCCAGAAGCATGAATCCCGGCACCGAGACGAACAAAGCGTTGCCGACCGCGACCGAGACCGCACCGCCTACACCCGCAGACCACGCCATGTAGGCGAGCGTTGTCGCCAGTCCGCAGAAGAACGCCACCGCCCACAGCCGTCCGGGGCCGGTATCGCGGCGCAGCAGGGTGTCGATGATGAAGGTCAGACTGGCGACTGACGCCACGATGGCCGTCATGACCGTGACGCTGAACAGATCGAGATTCATGCCCCGTCCTTGTCGGTGAGCTCGGCCGATCCGGGCGGGAGTCCGGTGGACGCCTCCCGGTCGAAGACCTCGCGGGTCGCCGGCAGCACGACGGTGAAGACGCTGCCCTCCCCCGCGGTCGATTCGACGGCGATGGACCCGCCGTGAGCGGCGACCAGATCACGTGTGATCGTCAACCCCAAACCGTTGCCCGGCACGGACGGCACGGCTCGGAAGAACCGCTCGAACACTCGCGCGGCCGCATCGGGGGCCATGCCGATACCGGTGTCGGCGACCCGAACCGTCGTGTGAACGCCGTCGGTCGAGGTGGATGCCGTCACCCGGCCACCGTCGCGATTGAACTTCACCGCGTTCGCCACCAGATTGTCGACCACCTGCCGGATGCGGGCCGGATCGGCGTACGCCTCGGCCGCGCCCGACTCCTCCACGCGAAGGTCGACGAAGCGCCCCTCTGCGACCGGCTCGAGCCCTGCCGCTGCAGCGCGGACGATCTCCGTCATGTCGACGACGCGAGGGTGCAGGCGCGTATCGATCGACGACCCCGACCGCGACGACGCCGACAGGATGTCGGTGACGATCCCCAGCAGCCGCTCACTGTTGCGGTACGCGGTGTCGACCTGTCTGCGAGCGTCATCCGAGAGCCCACCGCCGTCGAGCGCCAGCTCGAGATACCCGAGGATCGACGTCAGCGGGGTGCGAAGCTCGTGGGAGATCGAGGCGACGAGGTCGTCGCGCACCCGCTGCGCGTCCCGCTCCGCCGTGATGTCGCGGACGATCAGCAGCGCTCCGGCCGGGGCTCCGTTGTGATCGGTGAGATGGCGCCCAGCGAAGGCGAACGCGCGTCGGCGGCCGTCGGCGAGCGCGAACCACAGGACGACGTCGTCGAACGACTCGTGGCGCTGCAGACGCACCAGCGGATGCTGCTGAGGATCGAGCGGCACCAGCTTCTCGTCGGTGACGGCATCCTCACCGCCGCTGCCGGGAAGGAATCCGGGGATGCGGCCGAAGCGGAGGAGCGCATCGTTCTCGAGGACGACCTCACCCGCGGCGGAGAGGCGAATGACTCCGAAGTCGACCGTGTCGAGCACCTCGCTGACCAGCTGCTCCTGACGCAGCGCCTCGCGGTGCGCCGCCGACACGCGCACCGCCTGACGGTCCAGCAGCATCCGTTGCGCGCGGAAGCGACGGGAGGACGTGTAGCTGGCGACGGCGACGGCGACGATGACGACCGGAAGGAGGACCACCGCGTACGTCCCCGCCGGCGAAGCGCCGGTCGCAAGGATGAACCAGTATGTGAGCGGGATGCCGACCACCGAGATCGCGAACCCCGCCCGCCCGATGGCCGACAGCCACATCGCCGGAAACACCCACAGCAACCCGAACGCGGCGTTCGGCTCGGCGATGCGCATCAGGGCGATCGCCACGATGTCGACAATCGGGATGACCGTCACCGCGTACAGCGGCAAGCGGGACCAGGGCACTGCGAGGCCCGCCACTCCCCCGAGGACGACGAGCAGCACCGCGATGCCGAAGAGGCCGCCGTCGGTGAGGGATGCCGTGGCGATGCCGAGGAAGAACAGCACGCCGACCACGGCGCACAGCACGAGCTGATTACTGGCCGCGGCGCGGTCGCGCAGCTGGCCGCGGATGCGGCCGTCTGCGGGCGCGGTGGGGCTCGGGGGGCTCGCCATGGGACGACGTTACAGCCGGGGAGCCCGCGACGGCAGGAGGTGACGGCACAGGGCCGCCGCCCGGACGAATCCGGGGCGACGGCCCTGTGCGAACGCGGTGCGGCTCAGCGGCCCGACAGCTTCTCGCGGAGAGCCGCGAGAGCCTCGTCGTCGGCGAGGGTTCCGCCGCCGTTCGAGGAGTCGGACGAGAACGACGACGTGCCGGTCTCGATCGGAGCGGCGGCCTCGGCCTCGAGCGTCTTGGCGACGGCGAGCTTGTGCGCCTCCCAGCGCGCCTGGGCAGCGGCGTACTCCTGCTCCCACTTCTCGCGCTGAGCGTCGAAGCCCTCGAGCCAGGCACCCGACTCGGGGTCGAAGCCCTCGGGGTACTTGTACTCGCCGTTCTCGTCGTACTCGGTCGCCATGCCGTACAGCGCCGGGTCGAACTCGGTGCCGTTGGGGTCGACCGACTCGTTCGCCTGCTTGAGCGAGAGCGAGATGCGACGACGCTCGAGGTCGATGTCGATGATCTTGACGAAGACTTCCTCGCCGACCGACACGACCTGCTCGGCGAGCTCGACGTGCTTGCCCGACAGCTCGGAGATGTGCACGAGACCCTCGATGCCGTCCGCGACGCGGACGAAGGCACCGAACGGAACCAGCTTGGTGACCTTGCCCGGCGCGACCTGACCGATCGCGTGCGTGCGGGCGAAGACCTGCCACGGGTCCTCCTGCGTCGCCTTCAGCGACAGGGAGACGCGCTCGCGGTCGAGGTCGACCTCGAGGATCTCGACGGTGACCTCCTGGCCCACCTCGACGACCTCGGAGGCGTGCTCGATGTGCTTCCAGGACAGCTCCGAGACGTGGACGAGACCGTCGACACCGCCGAGGTCGACGAACGCACCGAAGTTGACGATCGACGAGACGACGCCCTTGCGGACCTGGCCCTTGTGCAGGTTGTTGAGGAACGTGGTGCGCGACTCGGACTGCGTCTGCTCGAGCAGGGCGCGGCGCGAGAGAACGACGTTGTTGCGGTTCTTGTCGAGCTCGAGGATCTTGGCCTCGATCTCCTGGCCGAGGTACGGCGTGAGGTCGCGGACGCGGCGCAGCTCGATGAGCGATGCGGGCAGGAAGCCACGCAGGCCGATGTCGACGATGAGACCACCCTTGACGACCTCGATCACGGAACCGGTGACGACACCGTCGTTCTCCTTGATCTTCTCGACGTCACCCCAGGCACGCTCGTACTGCGCGCGCTTCTTGGAGAGGATGAGGCGTCCTTCCTTGTCCTCCTTCTGGAGAACGAGGGCTTCGACCTCGTCGCCGACCTTGACGACCTCGTTGGGGTCGACGTCGTGCTTGATGGAGAGCTCGCGCGAGGGGATGACGCCCTCGGTCTTGTACCCGACGTCGAGGAGGACCTCGTCGCGGTCGATCTTCACCACGGTGCCTTCGATGAGGTCGCCGTCGTTGAAGAACTTGAGGGTCTTCTCGACCGCGGCCAGGAAGTCCTCAGCAGATCCGATGTCGTTGATGGCGACCTGCTTGGTGGCCGGGGCGGTCGTTGCGGTAGTCATGTAGTGGGTTGTCCTTGTTGGGTTGGATATCGGGCTCCGGCGCGAGATGATCGCGCAGCGGCAGACGGACGAAGACGAACGAATGCCCCGCCGGAGCGGTCGGTCAGGGATTGCGTGCCATGAGAGCGCGGCGTGGCGCCACACGAATGACACTCCAGGGTATCAGAATCACCGGCTCGCCGTCAGGGGCATCCCGCGCGGCGGCGGGCCCGCCGGCTAGCCCCGCAGCGGATCGGCGGGGTCGGCCGGATCCAACGCCGGAGCCCCAGGCCGCGAGAGCGTGAGCACCGCCCACGCGACGCGGGCGCTCGCGGCGAGTCGGTCTTCGACGGCGTTCAGTTGAGCGGCGACCGCATGCTCGGGGATGTCGCCGACGAGATCGACGGCGGCGACCACGAACACCCGCCCCGGTCCGACGTACTCGATGTGCAGATACGTGATCTGTGCGATCTCGGTCTGCTCGAGGAGGCGCTGCAGCGCGGCGGCCCGCACGCGGGGCTCGACCGCGACGCCCACCAGGAAGCGGCGGTTCTGGCGGATCAGCACGATCGCGACGACGGCCAAGAGCACGCCGACCAGAATCGATCCGATCGCGTCCGGGGCCGCAGATCCAGTGAGCTGATGCAGCAGGATGCCGAGGAAGGCGATCACCAGACCGATCAACGCCGCGGCATCCTCGAAGAAGACCGCACGCAGCGTGGGGTCAGACGTGTCCATGACGTACTCGAGCACGTCCTTCGCGCTCTCCCGTGCGCGACGACGCGACTGGCGCAGCGCCTGGAGGAACGAAACGCCCTCCAGGACGAACGCGACACCCAGGACGGCGTAGGAGACGCCGAACAGACCGGCCGGCTCAGGCGCGAACAGCTCCTGCACCCCGTGCATGATCGAGACGCCGGCGCCGACGGCGAACAGACCGAACGCCGCGAAGAGCGACCACACGTACGCTTCCCGTCCGTACCCGGTGGGATGCCGCGCATCGCGCGGACGTGCTGACCGGCGGGTCGCGACGAAGAGGAAGATCTCGTTGCCGGTGTCCGCCCACGAGTGCGCGGCCTCGGCGAGCATGCTCGCCGCACCGGTGAGCATCGCCGCGACGGTCTTCGCGACGGCGATGAGGAGGTTCGCTCCGAGCGCGACGAGAACCGTCAGCAGCGACTCCGCATCGCCGGCTGCGCCGTCCGGCGCAGGGAGCGCCGCGCGGCGGGACGATCGGGAGGGCGCCATGCTCACACGCTACGCGGGGTCGACGACGCCGTCGACGTACAGCCAGCGACCGTCGAGACGGCGGAAGCGACTGCGCTCGGTGAGCACGCCGCACGCGCCGGTGCCGCGCTCCCGCCACGACGCCCGGAAGGTGACCGTGGCGCGGACGTCGTCCACCCCTCCGTGGGTCTCATCGATATCGAGGCGCTCCCAGCACAGGTCGTCGTCGAGCTCCAGTCGATCGGGGCGGGTGGCCGGGTGCCACGACGCCAGAAGATGAGAGGCGTCGCCCAGCGCGAACGCCGTGAACCGTGAGCGCATGAGCTTCTCCGCCGTCGCGGCCGCGAGACCGTCGAGAACAGGACCGCAGCATGCGGCGAACGCGCCGCCGCCGCACGGGCACGGCGATGCCGCAGCAGGACGGCGGCCTCGTGGTGGGGAGGCGGCGCCGAAGGACATTCCCCGACTCTACGACGCGCCCACGCTCGCGCGCGCCGCGTGTGCGGCTGTGGAGAACCGCGGTGAGCGCACGGCGCGGTGGCTACCGTGAGGGACATGACGAGGCGAAGACACGTGCTGTCGGCAGTGGTGGCGTTCGCGCTGGCCGGGAGCATCGTCGGATGCACACCGCAGAGCACGCCGTCTCCCGCGCCGAGCTCCAGCTCTTCGACGTTCTCCTCGGATGCCGAGGCCTTCGCCGCCGCCGAGGCGACCTACCGCGCCTACGTCGACGCTACGAATGCGAGGCGAGCGGATCCGACATCCGTGCCCGACCCCAACGATTTTCTGAGCGGGCAGGCACTCGATGACGAGATTTCTACTGCCAGCACACTAAGCGAACGGGGTTGGCGCATTACCGGCAATACGGAGATCGCGTCGATCAGATATATCGCAAAGGAGTCGGACTCGCATCTGCTGCAGATCTGCCTGGATGCATCAGCTACGAGGGTGCTGGACAGTTCAGGCGCGGACGTCACGCCCACGAATAGAACGACCGTGCAGTCGCTCGCTGTGAGATTCGCGCCGCGAACTGCGGGTGTTCAGATCATCGACTCGGTGACAAGCACAGAACCATGTTGACGATACTTCTCCTCGCGGTCCTCACGAGCGCGACAGCCTGTAACTCGAATGCTCAGGCTGCCGGACTGTGCTCCATCTCCAACACCGGATCGTCGGTCGAGATCGGCGCGACGCGTCCGGGCGGATCTGGCGGTTCCGGGGGTTCCCGCGGCGATGGCGGCGATGCCGAGGCCGCACCGGCGCCACCCCCGCCGGCATGCACCGACAGCCTGTGCCGCGGCAATTACTCGGTCGTGGTGCTGCAGCCGACCCTCAGCGACGTGGCGTCGTTCGCTCCGGCATCCGCACCCTTCGTCGATGAACCCGATGGGGTCGGCATCGTCGGCATGCCGATGAACTTCGTCGCGACGGCCGGGGTCCATGAACAGGCGGGGACGCTCTTCGATCTTCCGGTCACGGTCCGCTTCACGCCGACGTCGTACCGCTTCATCTACGGCGACGGCACGTCGCGCGACAGTCCCACGGGCGGCCGGACCTGGGCCGCGCTCGGACGCGCGCAGTTCAGCGCCACCGACACCAGCCACGCCTATGCCGCACGCGGCACCTACACGGCGACGGCGACCGTGCGCTATGCGGCGCAGGCCAACTTCGGCAACGGATGGATCGCTGTGCCCGGCCTCCTCGACATCCCCGCCGGCACGACGACGCTGCAGATCGTCGACGTCAAGACCGCCCTGGTCGACAAGACCTGTCTCGAGAATCCGCGCGGGCCCGGCTGCTGACCCCGCGCCGTCGCACCGTCGTGACAGGATGAGCGCGTGGCCGATCGCCTGATGCTCCTCGACACCGCGTCCCTCTACTTCCGTGCGTTCTACGGCGTGCCGGACACGGTCACAGCGCCCGACGGCACCTCGGTCAACGCAGCACGCGGACTGCTCGACATGATCGCCAAGCTCGTGTCGACCTACGAGCCGACCCACGTGATCGCCTGTTGGGATGACGACTGGCGTCCGCAGTGGCGGGTCGACCTCATCCCCACGTACAAGACCCACCGCGTCGCCGAGGTCGTCGCCGACGACACCGACATCGAAGAGGTCCCCGATCCGCTTACGGCCCAGATCCCTGTCATCCGTGACGAGTTGGCAGTTCTCGGCATCCCCGTGGTCGGTCGGGCCGATCACGAAGCCGACGATGTCATCGCCAGCTACGCGACTCAGCACGCCGGTGCCGTCGATGTCGTGACGGGCGACCGCGACCTGTTCCAACTCGTCGACGACGCCCGGTCGGTGCGCGTGATCTACACCGGACGCGGCATGAGCAAGCTCGAAGTCCTCGACGAAGCTGCCGTCATCGAGAAGTACGGAGTGCGGGCCAGCCAGTACTCCGACTTCGCCGTCCTGCGCGGTGACGCCTCGGACGGGCTGCCCGGCGTCGCCGGGATCGGCGAGAAGACGGCTGCGGCCCTGCTCGCCAGTCACGGCGACCTCGCCGGCATCATCGCCGAGGCAGCCCGCGGGGGCCTCGCGGCGGGCGTTCGGGCGAAGATCGTCGCCGCGACCGACTACCTCGCCGTCGCCCCGCGGGTCGTCGAGGTCGTCCGCACGCTCGACCTTCCCGCCGTCGACGCACCGCTGCGTTCCCCCGACCCCGACGCGGCCGCCCGGCTGGATGCCGAGTGGAACCTCGGGGCACCGCTCGCCCGCGCGATCGCCGCCATCACCGCCCGCGCCTGACGATCAGCGCGCGAGCCAATCGCGCAAGCGGTCCAGCGGCCACGTGGTGATGATCCGCTCCGGCGGGACGCCGGTTCGCTCCGCACGCGCCGCCCCCTCATCGATCAGACCGAGTTGACCGGGAGCGTGCGCATCGGAGTCGAGGGAGAAGAGGCACCCCTCCGCCAGCGCGAGAGCGATGAGCCCCGACGGCGGATCCTCACGCTCGGGTCGCGCGTTGATCTCGACGGCCACGTCATGAGCCGCGCAGGCCGCGAACACGGCGCGCGCATCGAAGGTGGAAGCCGGCCGGGTGCCCCGCTCGCCCCGCACGAGCTGGCCCGTCACGTGGCCGAGCACGTGCGCCTGACCCGAAGAGACCGCCGCCACCAGACGGCGGGTCATCGCCGAGGATTCCATTCGCAGCTTCGAGTGCACCGAGGCGACGACCACGTCCAGCCGCGCCAGCAGCATCCGCTCCTGATCGAGACGCCCGTCGTCGAGGATGTCCACCTCGATACCGCTGAGCAGTGTGAAGCGATCGTCGCTGAACGACGGTACTTCGTCGAGCTGCGCACGCAGTCGTTGCGCGCTCAGACCGTTGGCCACGCGCAGACGCGGCGAGTGATCCGTCAGCGCGAGGTATTCGTGACCAAGGGCGCGCCCCGCGTCGACCATCTCGCCGATCGAGGTCGTGCCGTCCGACCAGTTCGAGTGACAGTGCAGGTCGCCGCGCAGCTTCGCTCGCAGCGTCGAACGTGCAGGGGCGAATCGGTCACGCAGCTCCGCGAGATACGCGGGCACCTCGCCGGCCAGCGCCTCGTGGATCACACGGAACGACGAGTCCCCGATGCCCGCGCGCCTGCGGAGGCTCGCGTCATCACGCAGCTCGTTGTCCGAGAGATCCTCGATCGCTGCCGCCGCCCTGCGGAAGGCGGCAGAGCGGTATCGCGACGCCCGCTCGCGCTCGAGCAGCGTCGCGATCTCCCGCAGCGCGTCGATCGGCTTCATCTGCACGCCATCATGACAGCGAAACGGGCCCGCGCGGCGCGCGAGCCCGTTCCCGGGGGGACGATGTGCGGGACGTCAGGACCGGATCACGGCCGACCGTCGCACGACGACCGGCACCGAGGCCAGCCGCGTGAGAGCCGCGCCGAAGAGGATGGACAGGATTCCCATGCCCATCGCGAAGGCCGCGACCCCGAAGGAGACGACGGAGGTGAACAGCGAGGCGCGCAGGAACGACGCGTTCATCATCGTCGCGCGCACCGGGTCGTCCTTGTCGAGCTCGGCGTAGGTCTTGCCGCCCGACGCCTTCAGCGCGTGGTGCTGGATGATGTCGGCCTGCACGTACGCGGTGAACGGGCCCTGGACGGTCTGCCCCTGGAACGCCATCGCATCGTCGGGCACGGTGATGTTCTCTGCACGCAGCTGGCTGGAGACCGTGAGCCAGACGACCAGACCCACCACGATGAGCGCGATGCCGCCGAGGATGCCGAGAATGCCGGCGATCTTGACGAAGCCGACCTTCTTCTGCGGGGGTTCAAGGGTGTCGGCGGTGGCGATGTTCTCTGACATGGCGGGTCCTCTCTTCGGTGCCGTGCTGTTGCCTCACGGTATCGCTCTCACGAGAGCGGGGACCAGGGGAACGGGCCGGAGAAAACCCTGTGGTCAGTCCACAGTGCGAGTCGTTGCCTCGACCCAACGGTCGAGGACACCGCGAGCCGAGCCGTCGTCGATCGCCGCCGCTGCCCTGTCGCGAGCGTCGGCGAGACGCTCGACGATCGGCAGCTGCACCTGCGTGGCATCGCGGAACAGGTCATACGAGACGACCCCCGCGGCCGCGTTGAGCAGGACGATGTCGCGTACGGCGCCCTTTTCGCCGTCGAGCACCCGTCGCACGACCTCGGCGTTGTGCTGCGCATCGCCGCCGAGCAGGTCGTCGATCTCCGCCAGAGGGATGCCGAGGTCTCGCGGATCGAGGTCGTGCTCGTGGATGTCACCTCGGCTGATCTCCCAGACACGGCTGTGGCCGGTGGTCGTGAGCTCGTCCAGGCCGTCATCGCCGCGGAACACCAACGCCGTGGCTCCGCGTGTCTGGAAGACGCCGGTGATCAGAGGAACGCGATCGAGAGCGGCGACCCCCACGGCGTTGGCTTCTGCACGAGCAGGATTGCAGAGCGGCCCGAGGAAGTTGAAGACGGTGGGCACACCCAGTTCCGCTCGCGTCGGCCCCGCGTGACGAAAGCCCGGATGGAACGCGGACGCGAAGGCGAAGGTGATGCCGGCCTCGGCGAGCACCTCGGCGACTCGCTCCGGCGGCAGCGCCAGATCGATGCCGAGCGCACCGAGCACGTCGGAGGATCCTGAGGCGGAGCTGGCGGCGCGGTTGCCGTGCTTGACGACCGGGATTCCGGTCGCCGCGGCCACGATCGCCGACATCGTCGAGATGTTGACGGTGCCGAAGCGGTCTCCCCCGGTGCCGACGATGTCGAGCACATCGGCGGAGACGGGCAGCGGCAGCGCGGCCTCGAGGATCGCGTCGCGGAAGCCCACGATCTCGTCGACGGTCTCGCCTTTCGCGCGCAGTGCGAGGAGGAATCCGCCCAGCTGCGACGGCGTTGCCGTGCCCCGCATCACCTGCCGCATGGCCCAGGTCGACTCGGACACGCTGAGGTCGCGCCGCTCGAGCACCGCAGTGAGGATTTCGGGCCAGGAATAGAGCTCCGCCATGAGCCCCGATCCTATCGGCACTCTGCCAGCCAACTCCCGGCGCGCCCGAAGGGCCCTCCAATCCCCCCGAAAGTCGAACGCACCTTCAGTGATGCGAAAACCGGCTGTGAAATCAGCCATAATGGGGAGCGTGACGACCACTCCAGCGACCTATTCCCAAGCCTTGCGTTCCGTCAAGCGGCCGGATCCGGTCGCCGTCGGCACCATCGTGTGGCTCGGCAGCGAGGTCATGTTCTTCGCGGGTCTCTTCGCGATCTACTTCACGCTGCGCAACGCCTCCCCTGACCTGTGGGCTGCCAGCACCGGCGACTTGAACGTGCCGTTCGCAGCCGTGAACACCGGCATCCTGGTGCTCTCCTCGTTCACCGCCCAGGCCGGTGTGTTCGCCGCCGAGCGCTTCCAGCCGTATCGTCGCGGCTCCATCTGGCAGTTCCGCCAGTGGGGAATGGTGGAGTGGTTCTTCCTCACGTTCGTGATGGGCGCCGTCTTCGTCTCCGGCCAGGTGTGGGAGTACGCGACGCTCGTCGCAGAGGGCATGCCGATCAGCGCGAGCTCGTACGCGTCGGCCTTCTACATCACCACCGGTTTCCACGCGCTGCACGTGACGGGCGGCCTCCTGGCCTTCCTTCTCGTGATCGGCCGCGCCTACGCCGTCAAGAACTTCGGACGCAAGGAGATGACGTCCGCGATCGTCGTCTCGTACTACTGGCACTTCGTCGACGTGGTGTGGATCGTCCTGTTCTTCGTCATCTACGTCGTCAAGTAAGAAGCGGAGCTGAGTTCCTCCATGGCAACCAAGACCACCCGGCAGAAGACCGGTCGTCGCAGCAAGTGGGCTGCCGCCGCGCTCATCGGCATCGGCCTTCTCGTCACCGGCGGCGTCTACGCCGGCGCGTCGGCGGCGATGGCCGCGACGGAGCCCGCGTCCGCCTCGTCCACCACGCTGACCGTCGAAGACGGCAAGAAGCTCTTCCAGGCCAACTGCGCCACGTGCCACGGCCTCAACATGGAGGGCACCGCTGACGGGCCCTCGCTCTACGGGGTCGGAGAGCTGGCCGTCGAGTTCCAGATGTCGACGGGACGCATGCCACTGCAGATGCAGGGGCCGCAGGCACCTCAGAAGCCGGTGCAGTTCACCGAGGACCAGATCCGTGCGATCGCGGCCTGGGCACAGTCGGTCGCGCCCGGCCCGACCTACCCGGATGCGCGCATCCTCGACGGCAAGGGCGATGTCGCCAACGGCGCCGAGCTCTTCCGCGTCAACTGCGCCATGTGCCACAACGTCGCCGCCGCCGGTGGTGCACTCACCGAGGGCAAGTACGCCCCGGCACTGACCAAGACCAGCCCCCTGCACATCTACGCGGCGATGGTCACCGGCCCGCAGAACATGCCGGTCTTCAACAACATGACCATCACTCCGGACGAGAAGCGCGACATCATCTCGTCGCTGATGTACCTGCAGGAGAACGAGTCCGCCGGCGGTTTCAACCTCGGCTCGCTCGGCCCGGTCTCGGAGGGTCTGTTCATCTGGATCTTCGGCATCGGCGCGCTCATCGGCATCACCGTGTGGATCACGGCGAAGTCGAACTGATCGGGCACACGTGGACAACGGCACTGACGTAGGGAACGGACGAGACATGGCACACGAGGAAGACGCACTCGAGCACGAGAGGGCTTCATGGAAGCCCTCCCCCGGGCTCGCCGTCGCCGTCCCCGACCCCGTGCAGAACCCGGGCCTCCCGCCCCACCGGGAGCGCATCACCGACAAGGACCCGGCGGCCATGCAGCGCGCCGTTCGCACGGTCTACACGCTGTTCTACCTCTCCCTCGCGGGCAGCATCTGGGCCGTCGCCGCCTACATGCTCTTCCCGATCGAGAGCGGTCAGATCGTCGACATCCGCCACAACAACCTGTTCATCGGGTTGGGCATCGCGCTCGCGCTCCTCGCAATCGGCATCGGTGCGATCCACTGGTCCAAGGCCGTGATGAGCGACAAGGAGCACATCGAGCCGCGTCACGCCACGCGCGGACGCGACGTGACGCGAGAGGGCGCCGTCGCCGTCTTCCGCGAGGCGAACGAGGAGTCCGGGTTCGGACGCCGCACCGCCATCCGCGGATCGCTGATCGCCGCTCTTGTCGCCTCGGTGCTTCCCGGCATCACCCTGTTCCGCGGTCTGGCTCCCGAGTCCAGCCCCGAGAACCCGATCGCCGGCGACCCGGTCGCCCTCCTCAGCCACACGATGTGGAAGAAGGGTGAGCGTCTCGCGCACGACCCCACCGGCGAGCCGATCCGTGCCGCCGACCTCACTCTGGGCTCCGCGGTGCACGTGATCCCCCAGTCTCTCGCCGAGCTCAGCCACAGCGATGGCTACCTCGAGGAGAAGGCGAAGGCGATCGTCCTGCTGATGAGGATGCTGCCCGAGCAGATCGTCGAAGCCGAAGACCGCAAGAGCTGGTCGTACAACGGCATCGTGGCGTACTCGAAGGTCTGCACGCACGTCGGCTGCCCGGTCGCGCTGTACGAGCAGCAGACCCACCACCTGCTCTGCCCCTGCCACCAGTCGCAGTTCGACGTGACCCACGGCGCCGCGGTGATCTTCGGACCGGCCGCTCGTCCGCTGCCGCAGCTGCCGATCACCGTTGACTCCGAGGGGTACCTGATCGCGCAGAGCGACTTCACCGAACCCGTCGGCCCGAGCTTCTGGGAGCGCCATTGAGCACCGCGACTGTCACCGAGACAGGCCCTGACACCACGCCTCAGACCTCCCGCGACGAGAAGCCGCTGGGCGGCCGCTTCGTCGCCGGCGCGGCGAACTACCTCGACGAGCGCACCAGCATCTCCGGTCTGGTCAAGGAGCTCGGTCGCAAGATCTTCCCGGACCACTGGTCCTTCATGCTCGGCGAGATCGCGCTGTGGAGTTTCGTCGTCGTCCTGCTGTCGGGAACGTTCCTGACGTTCTTCTTCCAGGCATCCATGGTCGAAACGCACTACGACGGGGCGTTCGTCCCGCTGCGCGGCGTCGAGATGTCTGCGGCTCTCGACTCGGCGCTGCGCCTGTCGTTCGACATCCGCGGCGGCCTGCTGGTGCGTCAGATCCACCACTGGGCTGCGCTGGTGTTCGTTGCCGGCATCGGTGTGCACATGCTCCGCGTGTTCTTCACGGGTGCGTTCCGCAAGCCGCGCGAGCTCAACTGGGTGATCGGCTTCATCCTCTTCATCCTCGCCATGGCCGAAGGCTTCACCGGCTACTCGCTGCCGGACGACCTGCTCTCGGGCAATGGCCTGCGCATCATCGACGGCATGGTCAAGGGCATTCCGGTGATCGGAACGTGGACCTCCTTCCTGCTGTTCGGCGGCGAGTTCCCGGGGACTCAGATCGTCGGGCGCCTCTACACGCTGCACATCCTGCTGCTTCCGGCCATCCTGGTGGCGCTGCTCGCAGTGCACCTCATGCTCATGATCGTGAACAAGCACACCCAGTTCGCCGGTCCCGGCCGCACGAACAGCAATGTCGTGGGCTTCCCCATGGTCCCGGTCTACATGTCGAAGATGGGCGGCTTCTTCTTCATCACGTTCGGCGTGATCGTCCTGATCGCCTCCCTGTTCACGATCAACCCGATCTGGAACTACGGTCCGTACGACCCGTCGCCGGTCTCGGCCGGTACGCAGCCCGACTGGTACATCGGGTTCGCCGACGGCGCGCTGCGTCTCGTGCCGCCGCACCTCGAGTTCGTCCTGTGGGACCGCACGTGGTCGTTCAACATCCTCATCCCGCTGACGGCTCTGGGCCTGTTCATCGTGATCGTGATGCTGTACCCGTTCATCGAGGCCTGGATCACGGGCGACAAGCGCGAGCACCACATCGCCCAGCGTCCGCGCAACGCCGCGACGCGCACCGCGATCGGTGCCGCCGGTGTGACGTTCTACGCGGTGCTGTGGGCCGCGGCATCCTCGGACATCATCGCCACCCACTTCTGGCTCACGATGGAAGGCGTCATCCACACGCTGCAGGCGCTGTTGTTCGTCGGACCGGTTCTCGCGTACTTCATCACGAAGCGTCTGTGCATCGCGCTCCAGAAGAAGGACCGCGAGATCGCCCTGCACGGCTACGAGTCCGGCCGCATCGTCCGTCTTCCGGGCGGCGAGTACATCGAGGTCCATCAGCCGGTCGACCAGTACGAGATCGTCAAGCTCGTCGACTTCGAGACCAACCAGCCTCTCGTGGTGCGTCCGAACGATCAGGGTCGCATCCCCTGGCACGAGAACTTCCGCGCCTCGCTGTCGCGCTGGTTCTTCGAGGACCGCCTCGCTCCGGTCACTCAGGCGGAGCTGGAGGAAGCGCGTGCCCACCAGCATCACACGCTGGATCACATCGCCGCTGAGGAAGATGCCGAGATCCAGGGCATGCACGAGCGGGCGGGAGTCGGCGACGCGCCGCACCACCCGATCGACGATGGTCACCAGAGCGAGACCGCCGTCCGCCCGTCGAATGTGATCGTCCCGGATGGCGACACGAAGGACGCGAAAGACAAGGACTGACAACCCGCTCAGGCTGGCAGTCAAGCGGCGAGGAGTGACCGTCCCGGTCCTCCTCGCCGCTTCGTCGTTCGCGTAGCGTCGAGCCATGACTGACGCCCTCTCCTACTTCACCGGCAAACTCGCACACGAGACCGACGCCTCAGACGTGTACGCGGCTCAGCGCGACGGACAAGCCTTCGTACTCGTCGACGTGCGCGGCGCCGACGCCTGGGCCCAGGGCCACCCGGTGGGCGCCGTCCACATCCCCTACCGCGAGATCGCTGAGCGGGCTCCGACGGAGATCCCCCTGACGACGCCGGTGGTCGTGTACTGCTGGAGCCCCGGCTGCAATGCCGGCGCGAAGGGCGCCGTAGAGTTCGCTCGCCTGGGCTACTCCGTGAAGGAGATGATCGGAGGATACGAGTACTGGGTGCGCGAAGGGCTGCCCACCGAGAACGCTCAGGGTGCGCTCCCCCGCGTGTTCGACCCTCAGGTCATGTATGTGCGCCCGTGATCACTCCGCCTGCGCGGCAGCGTGACACCGGGGCTTCAGCCGGCGATCGGTTGCGCGCCTTCGCTGAAGCGCTCGGTGGCCGCTCCCGCGAAGACAACCCCACCGGCCGACGGAACCCCCGCGGCGACGTCTGCGACGACGGCGGTCACATTGTCGCGTGAGCCGGCCTGCAGGGCCGCCGCGACGATGATCTCCGCGGCATCCTGTTGCCCGTCGACGTCTCGCAGGATCTCACCGATCGCGTCGTCCGGCAGGTAGTCGCTGACACCGTCGCTGCACAGCAGCCAGCGATCCCCGGCCACCGGCGTGTGCGCGGTCACGCTGACCGTATCGGACGGCTCGCCGCGAAGCGAGGCGGTGATGATGTTGCGGCGCGGATGCGTCATCGCGTGGATTCCGTCACCAGCCCCTGATCGACGAGCACCTGGACGAACGAGTCGTCACGGGTCTGACGCAGCAGTCGTCCCGAACGAAGAAGATAGCCTCGAGAGTCTCCGGTGTGCGCAAGAAGCACGGTCCCGCCATCACCGAACCAGATCCCCGTGAACGTGGTCGCCATACCCGCCAGCGAGGGATCCCGCCGCACGTGCGCGCCCAGATCCCAGTTGGCCACCCGCAGCCGAGTGGTCAGCTCTGCGGCATCGCCCGCTCGCCAGCCTCCTGCGACCAACCGATGGACGAGAGCCGCCGATGCGAGATCGCCAGCGGGGCCGCCGCCGACACCGTCCGCCACGCCCGCGCCCCACGATGCGATGAACGCCGCATCCTGATTGACATCGCGAAACGGGCCGACGTCGCTGGAGACGCCGGCCCGAATCGAATGAGCCATCACCGCAGAACCGGCACCGCTCAGCGCGCGAAGTACCCGCGGTAGTACTCGAAGACCCACCCGACGATGGCGACGACGAACACGCCGAGGCCGATCGGCAGCAGGAAGGTGCCGACCGCGAGACCCAGGATGCCGAGAGCCGCGGAGAACGCGAGCACCAGCGGCCACCACGACCACGGGCTGAACTCGCCCATCTCGGGATCGCCGTCATCGATGTCGGCCGTCAGGGAGTCCTCCGGCAGCTCGCCGCCCTGGGCGCGGTGCACGCGGTCGACGTAGAAGCCGATCATCGCGGCCATGAACACCGTGAACAGCAGCGCGACGCTGCCGACCCACTCGATCGCGTGGAACCACTGCCGGTCGGAGTGCTCGATGATGTTCCACCCCGTGTACAGGGCGAAGCAGAGGAAGAAGAACCCGGACAGGATCCACCAGAGGTTGACGTTGGTCTTCACTTACTTGACCTTCCCCTCGGCCGTGTCCATGACGGGAGCATCGGGAGCGTCCTTCGCCGGACCGACACCGACCGGGAGCGCTGCTTCGGGGTGGTTGAGGTCGAAGGCAGGGCGCTCACTGCGAATGCGCGGAATCGAGGTGAAGTTGTGACGCGGGGGCGGGCAGCTGGTGGCCCACTCGAGCGATCCGCCATAGCCCCAGGGGTCGTTGACCGTGACCCGCGGCGCCTTGCGCGAGGTGATCCAGACGTTCAGGAAGAACGGGATCATCGAGGCGCCCAGGATCATCGCTCCGATCGTGGACACCTGGTTCTGCCAGGTCCAGCCGTCCGCGGCCGAGTAGTCGGCGTAGCGGCGCACCATGCCGTCGACGCCCAACCAGTGCTGGATGAGGAACGTCATGTGGAAGCCGATGAACAGCATCCAGAAGTGCACCATGCCGAGGCGCTCGTTGAGCATGCGCCCGGTCCACTTGGGCCACCAGAAGTAGAAGCCCGCGAACATCGCGAACACGACCGTGCCGAAGACCACGTAGTGGAAGTGGGCGACGACGAAGTACGAGTCGGAGAGATGGAAGTCCAGCGGCGGCGACGCGAGGATGACACCGGTCAGACCACCGAAGACGAACGAGACCAGGAAGCCGAGCGAGAACACCATCGGGGTCTCGAACGTGACCGACCCGCGCCACAGGGTTCCGATCCAGTTGAAGATCTTCACACCCGTCGGCACAGCGATGAGCATCGTCATGAGGGCGAAGAACGGCAACAGTACCGAGCCCGTCACGTACATGTGGTGAGCCCACACCGACACCGACAACGCCGCGATGGCGATGGTCGCGTAGACGAGCGTCTTGTATCCGAAGATCGGCTTGCGGCTGAACACCGGGAAGATCTCGGAGACGATGCCGAAGAACGGCAGCGCGATGATGTAGACCTCCGGGTGTCCGAAGAACCAGAAGAGGTGCTGCCACAGGAGCACACCGCCGTTGGCGGGGTCGTAGATGTGGGCACCGAGAACGCGATCGGCGGCGGCGGCCAGGATGGCCGCGGCGAGCACGGGGAACGCCATCAGGATCAGGATGCTGGTGACGAGCGTGTTCCACGAGAAGATCGGGAGGCGCCACATCGTCATGCCCGGCGCACGCATCGTGATGATCGTGGTGATGAAGTTCACCGCGCCGAGGATGGTGCCGAAACCGGACATGCCGAGTCCCAGCATCCAGAGGTTGCCACCGGCGCCGGGCGAGAACGACGCTCCCGCCAGGGGCTGATAGGCGAACCAACCGAACGCGGCCGCGCCCTGAGGAGTCAGGAAGCCGGCGACCGCGATCACCGATCCGAAGATGAACAGCCACAGCGCGAACGCGTTCAGACGCGGGAACGCGACGTCCGGCGCGCCGATCTGCAACGGAAGGATCGCGTTGGCGAAGCCGGCGAACAGCGGAGTCGCGAACATCAGCAGCATGATCGTGCCGTGCATCGTGAAGAGCTGGTTGTACTGCTCCTTCGTCGGAAGGATCTGCATTCCCGGCTCGAACAGCTCGGCGCGAATGATCAGCGCCATGACGCCGCCGAGCAGGAAGAAGATCACCGACGCGATGAGGTACATGTACCCGATCGTCTTGTGGTCCGTGGAGGTGATCCACTTGACGATGATGTTGCCCTTCTGTCCCACGCGCGTCGAGCTCATGAGAGCCGCCTGACGCGGGGGCAGCGTGGTCGGGCGCGCGGAAGTCTCGCCCTGGAGAGGAAGCGTGGTCGCCATCAGTGTTGTCCCTCAGATTCGACGGGGGCTCCCGTGCCCGGGAAGTTCTGCAGCCGGTCGTAGGCCTTGTTGATGTCACCGGTCTGACCGGCGGCGCGCAGGCCTGCGAGGTACTGCTGGTACTCGGCCGGCTCGACGACCTTGACCTTGAAGAGCATCATCGAGTGGTACTGGCCGCAGAGCTCGGCGCACTTGCCGTCGTATTCACCCACGCGTGTCGGGATGAACGACCAGTAGTTGTCCTTCCCGATGTACATGTCCTTCTTGTAGAGGAAGTCGACGATCCAGAAGGAGTGGATGACATCGCGGGAGGTCAGCTTGATCTTGACCTTCTCGTTGACCGGCAGAACCAGCGTCGGCAGGTCGCTGGTGATGTTTCCCTGGGCGTCGGTCTGGGCCTGAACACCCATGGTCCAGACGGCGTTGTCGCCGGCCTGGCAGTCGGCCTGGTCGTCGTTGTACTGGAAGTCCCAAGCCCACTGCTTGCCGATCGCCGTCACGCAGACGTCGGGGTTGTCGTACTGGGTCTCGAGCACCGCCTGATCGCGCGCCGTGAAGGCGAAGAAACCGAGCACCAGGATCAACGGGACAACCGTGTAGAAGATCTCGACGGGCATGTTGTAACGAAGCTGCACCGGCAGGCCGCGCTGGCCGCGACGACGACGGTAGGCGATGGCAGCCCAGCCCATGAGCGCCCACGTGATCACACCGACGGCGAGCAGGACGATCCAGGAGTTGACCCAGAGACCCGACACCATCTCGGTGTGGTTGGTAGCCTGCGTGCCGTCGTCGGTGAAGCCCGGCAAGAAGCCGTTCAGCTCGGTGGGAGTGCATCCCGCGAGGGTGATCGCCGAGGCGATCCCGATCGGGATGACGGCGAGCCGGAGTCGGCGTTTGACGCGCACGGTGCACCTTTCGGGGTCATGAAGGTCGAACACCGTTCAGTCTAAGGCAAGCTCCCACCCGATTCAGGCCATCCGCCCAGGATGTCTGCCACTATCGGAGGGGTTTTTCCCGCCTGATCAGCGACGCCCGTCTCAGTGGAAGCTGTCGCCGCACGCGCAGCTGCCCGCGGCGTTCGGGTTGTCGATCGTGAAGCCCTGCTCGGAGATCGTGTCCTTGAAGTCGATCGTCGCGCCATCCAGGTACGGCACCGACATGTCGTCGACGATGACCTCGACGCCGTCGAAGTCCACGGCCTGATCGCCGTCGAGGAAGCGCTCGTCGAAGTACAGCTGGTAGATCAGGCCCGAGCACCCACCGGGCTGCACCGCGACACGGAGGCGCAGGTCGTCGCGCCCCTCCTGCTGGAGCAGGTTCTTCACCTTCTCGGCCGCAGCGTCCGTGAGGAGAACGCCGTGCGCAGCCGTGGTGGCCTCGACGGGGGTGTTGGTGGCGATGTCGGTCATGGCACTCTCCGGAACCTCGTTGCGATCGAAGCCGTTATCAGACGGCGGGTCGTGCTCGATTCTACGCGGCAGCGGGCGCCCCGGGCCGATGACGCCCGCGCGCCGACACGGCGGCGAGCCGTGTCACCCGCGATCGAGCTCCTCGAGCAGCAGAGCTTCGGACACGAGTGCGCGGCGGAACGTGTCCAGGTGGAGCGACTCGTTCGGGCTGTGCGCCCGCGCATGCGGATCCTCCACGCCGGTCACCAGGATCTGCGCCCCCGGGAACTCGCGCACGAGATCCGCGATGAATGGGATAGATCCTCCGACGCCGATGTCGACCGGTTCGACGCCGTATCCCTCGCGCAGCGCGTCGCGCGCCGACGTCACCGCGGCCCCGGTGGTGTCGACCAGGAACGCATCGCCGCAGTCGACATCGCGGAAGGTCAGCTCCGCGCCGAACGGGGCGTGTGCGCGAAGGTGAGCCTCCAGCGCGGCGTAGGCCTCGCGGGCGGGCTGGCCGGGGGCCACCCGCATGCTGATCACGACGGAGACCTCGGGAGAGAGCGTGTTCGAGGCGTTCTTCACGCTTGGCGCATCGATGCCGGTGACGGTGATGGAGGGCTTGTTCCAGATGCGGCTGAGGATCGAGCCGCGTCCGATCGGGCTCACACCCTCGGGAAGTCCGGCCTCATCACGCAGGGTCTCCTCGGAGTAGTCGGGAGTCGATGCCTCGCGCTCGGTGAGCCCGGCGACGCAGACCGCACCATCGTCGTCCCACATCGTGGCGAGCAGCTTCACGGTCGCCATCATCGCATCGGGCACGGCACCGCCGAACATGCCGGAGTGGGAGGCGTGCTCCAGTGTGCGCACGGTCATCGTGAAGCGTGCGTTGCCGCGCAGCGACACCGTGAGGGCCGGAGTTGTCGCATCCCAGTTGCCGGAATCGGCGACGACGATGACGTCCGCGCGCAGCGCGTCGGCGTTGTCGCTGAGGAACTGCGCGAAGGATGCCGAACCGGCTTCCTCTTCACCCTCGATGAAGAGGTTCACACCGAGGTCGACGTCGCCGCCGCACGCGTGGACGAGAGCGCGGAGGGCGCCGATGTGCGCCATGATCCCGGCCTTGTCGTCGGCGGCTCCGCGTCCGTAGAGGCGTCCACCGCGCACCGTCGGCTCGAAGGGCGGCGTCTCCCAGAGCGACTCGTCACCGACGGGCTGAACGTCGTGGTGGGCGTACAGCAGAATCGTCGGACGCCCGTTGCGCGCTGCGCGCGTGGCGAGCACCGCGGGCATCCCCTCCGCTCCCGTCTCGGGCACGATCGCGGTCTTCACCTCGACGCGCTCGAAGATGCCGAGCTGCTCGAGAAGCTCAGCCACCGTATCGGCGCTGCGTGCGACCTCGGCCCGATCGAAGCCGGGGAACGCCACCGACGGAATGCGCACGAGTCGCCCCAGATCGGCGAGGGCGGCGGGGACGGCCGCTTCGGCGGCATCGCGGACGGCGGTACGACGGGACAGCTCCGAGCTCATGCGGGTAATCTTAGAGCGCAGCTGCCGCGCGTTCCCGCGCGTGCGCACCACCCGTGATGACAACGAGGATCCACACCGTGGCCAAGAACCCCGCCGCTCCCGACGCCGACGCCACCGTCCCGACCGGACCCGGCAAGCACCGTCCGACGCCGTCGCGAGCCGAGCAGGAGGCCGCCCGCAAGCGTCCTCTCGTCGCCGACACGAAGGAGGCGCGGGCCCGCGCGAAAGCCGAGCTGGCCTCGCAGCGCGAGCGTGCCCGCATCGGCATGGCGAACGGCGAGGAGAAGTACCTGCCGGTTCGCGACCGTGGCCCGCAGCGCCGGTTCGTCCGCGACGTCGTCGACGGTGGGTGGCACCCGGGCGAGCTGCTCATGCCGCTCATGCTGATCGTGATCCTGCTGAGCCTCATTCCGAACACCGCCATCGTCTACTACGGGTTCGCCGCACTCTGGCTCTACATCCTCGTGGTCGTCGTCGACATGATCATCACGAGCGTGCGGGTGAAGAAGCTCGCGCGCGAGAAGTTCGCGGACCGCACGGAGAAGGGCCTCGGCTGGTACGCCGGCATGCGCACGATCCAGATGCGTTTCATGAGGCTGCCCAAGCCGCAGGTCAAGCGCGGCGGCCGACCCGTCTGAGGTCATCGTTCCGATGGGCGGCGCCGATGCCGCGGACACCGACGGCGCGACGACGAGTCGGAGGCCGACGGAGCAATCCACTCCTCGCGCCGCGCACCAGTGGCGGATCTGGTTCGTCGTCGTGCCCGCACTCATCGGCGTCGCGCTCTGCGCCGCGGGCGCACTGCTCGTCACTCCGACGAGCGACGGCGGATTCCCGGCCTACCTCTGCGTCATCATCGGCGGCTGGGCAGTCGGTTTCGCCCTCGTCAATGCGCTGAGCGCCTGGCCAGAACGGTGGCAGTGGGGAGGGCACGTCGCACTCGCCCTCGGGGCCATCGCGCTGCTGGCATCGACCACTCCCCTCATCCGGACCCTCGGATCGCTGCCGGAACCGTGGCCTCGCTCACTCTCCGTCGTCGCGCTCGGCATCCCACCGGCCGGTGGATGGGTGCTGATCACCCTCCTCGGTCGAATCTCCGGACGGTTCGACCGCGCCGCTGAGCGACGCGCGGCGGCCCTGGCGGAGCCCACGTGGAGCGGGGCGGATCGTCGTCCCGAAGTCACGGTGAACGCCGCGCGCTTCACGACAGCGGCGGTGACGGCTCTCGCCGTCGGAGCGGTGGTCGTCGTCGGCGCGCTCAGTGCGGTGGTCGTGATCGTCACCGAACGCTGGCTCCTCCGCCTGCCCCCGCTCATGATCGTCGTCGCTTTGGGCCTCTTCGTCGGGATGCCGGTGTACGCGGCGATCTGGGGAGTCGTCAACAGTCGGCGCCTCCCCGTGACGCTTCGGTGGCACACCGGAGCGCTCGTCGTGGATGCCGAAGACCGCTGGACCGTTCCGTACCCGATGATCCAGAGCGTGATCTGGCGCTCGCAAGGCGATACTGCGCGCTTCGAGGTGCACACCGCGACCCGCAGCGAGACATTCCTCGTGGGCATGGTGCGCCAGCAGAACGGTAAAGCTTCGCAGCTGCCGCCGCTCATGCACCGGATGCGCCGGGTACTCGAGGAGTCTGGACTGCGCCCCCACGAGCGGCGCGGCACTCTGCGCTACACGCGGAGCGCGCCGACGAACACGGTCAGCGGGTCCGGCGCGCCGCCATCAGCCCTCGGTTGATCTGACGCGCCCAGAGAGGCCCGCGGTAGATGAAGCCGGTGTATCCCTGCACGAGAGTGGCCCCGGCATCCAGCCGCTGCTGCACGTCGTCGGCGTCTTCCACGCCTCCGGCGGAGATGACGCAGAACCCCTCAGGCACGACCGCGCGCACGATCTTCAACACCTCCAGCGCCCGACCGCGCAGCGGGGCACCGGAGAGGCCGCCCGCACCCATCGCCGCAACAGCGGAGGCGTCCGCCGTGAGGCCTTCGCGTGAGATCGTCGTATTGGTCGCGACGAGCCCGGCCAGGCCGAGGTCGACCGCCAGGCGCGCCACCGCCTCGACCTCGTCGTCCGGGAGGTCAGGGGCGATCTTCACGAGCAGGGGGGTGGCGCCTGCGGCATCCCGAACCGCCTCCAGGAGGGGGCGCAACGTCTCTACGGCCTGCAGTCCGCGCAGCCCGGGAGTGTTGGGCGAGGAGACATTGACGACGAGGTAGTCCGCCACCGGAGCGACCAGCTTCGTGCTGGTGACGTAGTCGGCCGTGGCGTGCTCGACATCGACGATGCGACTCTTGCCGATGTTCGCACCGAGCACGGCGCGGCGGCCTCGACGGCGCGATCGGCCGAGCCTGCGGGCAGCCGCCGAGGCGCCCGCGTTGTTGAAGCCCATGCGGTTGATCAGGCCTCTGTCGGCGATGAGGCGGAAGAGGCGTGGACGCGGGTTTCCCTCCTGCGGCACCGCCGTCACGGTGCCCACTTCGACATGACCGAAGCCGAGCGCGAACAGGCCCTCGCTCATCACGGCGTTCTTGTCGAAGCCGGCGGCGACACCGAACGGCGAGTCGAAGTCGATCCCGAGGGCGCGCGTGCGCAGGGACGGGTCCGGCGCCGTCAGCGCCCGCACGATCGGACGCAGCGGCCAGATGCCGAATGCACGGATGACGGGGATGACGAGGTGGTGGGCCCGCTCGGGGTCCATGTGCGCGAAGACGGTGCGGAAGATGAAGGCGTACATCGGATCTCAGCCTAGGGCGCGCCCAGGGTCGTCCCGCGCGCGACGGCCGTGACTACTCCGTCGCCTCCGCCGCGTGGTCGGCACGCAGCTGCGCGATCGACGCCTCGAAGTCCTCCAGCGAGTCGAAAGCCTGGTACACGCTGGCGAAGCGCAGATAGGCCACCTCGTCGAGGTCGCGCAGCGGGCCGAGGATGGTCAGACCGATCTCGTTCGTGTCGATCTGCGACGCGCCGGTCTGGCGCACCGCCTCCTCCACCGCTTGAGCGAGCATCGCCAGATCGCCTTCGGTCACCGGGCGCCCCTGGCAGGCTTTGCGAACGCCGGACATCACCTTCTCGCGACTGAACGGCTCGATGACGCCGGAGCGCTTGATGACGTTGAGACTGGCGGTCTCAACGGTCGTGAACCGGCCTCCGCACTGCGGGCATTGGCGGCGACGGCGGATGCTGAGACCGTCATCGCTGGTACGGGAATCGATCACGCGCGAATCGGCGTGACGGCAGAACGGGCAATGCACGCGTCACTCCCCCGCCGAAAGGTCCGCGAACCGCGCCGTGACCGCTTCGCCGTGCGCCGGCAGCGCCTCGGCGACCGCCAGCGCGACGATGTCGTCGTGGGCCGCCCGCAGCGCTTCGCGGTCGTACACGATGACCTGCTGCGGACGCAGAAACGTCGCCGCCGACAGGCCCGCCGCGTACCGCGGCTGCCCGCCCGTCGGGAGCACGTGGTTGCTCCCGGCCAGGTAGTCCCCGAGACTCACGGGCGAGTACGCACCGACGAACACCGCACCGGCATTGACGAAGTCCTCCGGACGAGGGTCGCGCAGGTGCAGTTCGAGATGCTCCGGTGCGTACGCGTTGCTGAAGGCCGTGGCTGCCGCGAGATCATCGACCAGGACGACCGCCGACTGCGGACCGTTGAGCGCTTCGGTCGCGCGGGCCGCGTTGCGGGTGCGTGAGACCCGCTCCACGACCTCAGCACGCACACGATCCGCCAACTCCTGCGACCAGGTGACGAGCACCGCCGATGCCTGCTCGTCGTGCTCGGCCTGACTGATGAGATCGACGGCGACCAGTGCAGCATCGGCGTGCTCATCGGCGACGATCAGGATCTCCGTCGCGCCGGCTTCGGAATCCGTTCCGACGAGCCCGCCGACAGCGCGCTTGGCCGCTGCGACGAAGTTGTTGCCAGGGCCGGTGACGACGTCGACGGGCTCCAGGCCGATGCTGTCCACGCCGTACGCGTAGGCGCCGACCGCGCCGGCCCCGCCCATCGCGTAGACCTCCGTCACACCGAGAAGTCGCGCGGCGGCGAGGATGTCGGGATGCACCCTGCCGCCGGCATCGGCTTGGGGCGGCGACGCGAGCGCGACCTCGCCGACGCCGGCGACCTGAGCGGGAACGACGTTCATGACGACGCTCGACGGATACACCGCCTTGCCGCCGGGCACGTAGACACCCGCGCGGCGAACGGGCTGCCAGCGCTGTTCGACGCGGCCGCCGGGGACGATCTCGGTCATCGCCGCAGCGGGAACCTGGGCGGCAGAGGCCAGCCGCACGCGGCGGATCATCTCCTCGATCGCTCGCCGTACCCCCGAGTCGAGACGCTCGAGCGCGTCGTCGAGGTGCGCGGCGGGAACGCGAATGGCGTGATCCTCGACGCGATCGAAGCGCGCCGCCTGCTCCCGCAACGCCGCTTCTCCGCGCAGGCGCACGTCGTCGACGATCTCAAAGGCCGCCTGAAGGGCTTCGGCGCGGGCGGCTTGAGCACGGGGCACAGCAGCAATCCACTGCGCGGTCGTCAACTCGCGACCGCGCACATCAATGGTGCGGAGCATCGTTCCAGGCTACCCGCGTGTGACGCCGGAGACGTCCGTGAGGTAGCCGATGCGGCCGTCTTCGTGACGGACGACGAAGCGATCACCGCGATCCTCGATGACCAATGCCCATGCCGTCGGTCCGATGCGGAACAGCGGTGTGCCGTGTTCATCGACGACGTCGCGCTCGACCGGAACGAGGGCCCAGAAGGCCTGCGACGGGCTGGGGGCGAGCACCGTCTCGTCCAAGACGGTGGTCTCCGACGTCGGCTCCGCGACGGGTGTGGCGCCATCGCTCTGGGCCCCGTCAGCGTGGGCGTCGGTCAGCGGCGTCGCGACGGGGCCCGCGTACGGCGCCCGCTGCGTCGCAGGACGGGCTACGACAGGGCGAGCGGGGCTCGCATACCGGTGGGCGGGCACCTCCGAGCGATGCTGGAAGTCCTCGCCGATGGTCGGCAGAAGCGGCGCGAAGACGGTGAGCACGACGCCGGCCAGCATGAGGATGAACTCCGCCCAGACGACCCAGGTCGCGAGGAAGACGCTTCCTCCGCCCACCGAGACGAACGAGCTCCAGAGGATGCCGAGCCAGATGATCGACGAGACCGAGAAAGCGACCGAGGCGAACTGATCGATTCCGAGCGAGCCGACGCGGCGGATGCCCTGTGGCGAGAGTCGACGCAGGCCGATCAGGAACACGGCGACTGTCGGCACGCCGATCGTGAGCAGCCAGTCGATACCCGTCCAGACCGACGTCCCCCAACCGCGGTTGCCGTAGCTGTAGATCGGGAAGAACGAGACGACGAATGCGACGAGCCAGACCGCGCCGAGCGAGACCTCGCGAATCGAGAACGGGCCCACCCCGTACTGCGCGGGAGCGGACTCATCGACGCCGTCCGGTCCGTCGGTCATCGCCTCGAACGCCTCGGCGAAGGTGACGGTCGAGACGTCCGGCGCGGAGGTCGCGGCGGGCTCATCGACCTCGGTAGTGCCGGCGGCGGCATCCGAAACCGGAGTCTCGTCGGCGGCATGCTCTTGACCGCTCGATGACTCTGCGGCAACGGCGACGTCGTGCTCCTCGCCGGTGCTCTCATCGGCGCTGTCGGGGGTGGGCTTCTCGTCGGTCACGTCACGCATCCTTCCGGAACAGAACTCGACTGGGATCCTACCTGGCCGATCACAGGCTCAGCCCAGACACTGCGGACCGAGCAGGCCTTTCAACTCGCCGTAGAGGTCGACGGTGACACGCACCTGGGCCGGCACTTCGAACACCTTCGCGACACCGCTCTTATGCAGCTTGAGGGTGACCTCTGTGTCGCCGGGGTGACGGGAGAACACCTGAGCCAACTGCGTGACCGTCGACTCCGTGGCGCGATGCTCGGGCATGAGGAGCACCAAGGAGCCGGTGGCATCGACCGAACCGAGGTCGGGCGAGAACGCCGACTGCCCGTGCAGGTTCAGCCCGTCATCGCGCCGGGAGACACGACCGCGCACCACCAGGATGCTGTCGGCGACCAGCATCGACTGGAACTCCGTGTAGGTCTTGCCCATGAACATCACGGTCACTTCTCCGTCGAAGTCTTCGACCGTGATCATGCCGTAGGGGTTGCCGCTCTGTTTTGCCACGCGGTGCTGCACGCTCGTGACGAGGCCGGCCACCGTGACGATGTCGCCGTCGTTGACGTCATCCGAGGCCAGGAGGTCGTGGATGGACGTGGACGCGTGTTTGGCCAAGGGGATCTCGAGCCCGGCCAGCGGGTGATCGGACACGTACAACCCGAGCATCTCCCGCTCGAAGGCGAGCTTGTCCTTCTTGGTCCACTCCGGCCGGGGCGGCACCTTCGGAGGCACCGCTTCCTCGGCGGCGTCGTAGAGGGAGTCGAAATCGAAGCCGATCGCGCCTTGAGCCTCGTTGCGCTTGCGGTCCACCGCCGCCTCGACCGCGTCTTCGTGCACCTCCAGCAGGGCCCGCCGAGTGTCGCCCATAGAGTCGAACGCGCCGGCCTTGATGAGCGACTCGACGGTGCGCTTGTTGGCGACGTGCATCGGCACTGTGTCGAGGAAGTGGTGGAAGCTGGAGAATCCCTCGTCGCCGCGGGCCTCGACGATGCCGTCGACGACGTTCGCCCCGACGTTGCGGACGGCGCCCAGCCCGAAGCGGATATCTTCGCCCACGGCCGCGAAGTAGCGGATCGACTCGCTGACATCGGGCGGGAGCACCCGGATACCCATTCGCCGACACTCGTTGAGGTACACGGCCATCTTGTCCTTGGAGTCACCGACGCTCGTGAGCAGCGCCGCCATGTACTCGGCGGGATAGTGGGCCTTCAGGTACGCCGTCCAGTAGGAAACCAGACCGTAGGCGGCGGAGTGGGCCTTGTTGAAGGCGTAGTCGGAGAAAGGCAGCAGGATGTCCCAGAGCGCCTGAACGGCACCTTCGCCATAACCGCGTTCCTTCATGCCTCCGGAGAAGCCCTCGTACTGCTTGTCGAGCTCGGACTTCTTCTTCTTCCCCATCGCGCGACGCAGGATGTCGGCCTGTCCGAGGGAGAACCCGGCGACCTTCTGCGCGATCGCCATGACCTGCTCCTGATAGATGATCAGGCCGTAGGTGGTGTCGAGGATGTCGCGCAGCGGCTCTTCGAGCTCGGGATGGATGGGAGTGATCGGCTGCTGACCGTTCTTGCGCAGCGCGTAGTTGGTGTGCGAGTTCGCGCCCATCGGGCCGGGACGGTAGAGGGCGATGACGGCGGAGATGTCCTCGAAGTTGTCCGGTTTCATCAACCGCAGCAGGGCACGCATGGGGCCACCGTCGAGCTGGAAGACACCGAGGGTGTCTCCTCGCGTGAGCAGGTCGTACGCCGCGCGATCGTCGAGCGTCAGGTGCTCCAGGTCGAGTTCCTCCCCACGGTTCATCCGGATGTTGTCGAGCGCGTCCGAGATGATCGTGAGGTTGCGAAGCCCGAGGAAGTCCATCTTGATGAGGCCGAGCGCCTCGCACGACGGATAGTCGAACTGGGTGACGATCTGGCCGTCCTGCTCGCGGCGCATGATCGGGATGATGTCCAACAGCGGCTCGCTGGACATGATCACGCCGGCAGCATGCACGCCCCACTGCCTCTTCAGGCCTTCCAGGCCCAGCGCGCGGTCGAAAACGGTCTTGGCGTCGGGGTCGGTCTCGATGAGCGAGCGGAACTCGCTCGCTTCCTTGAAGCGCGGATGAGCGGTGTCGAACATGCCCGACAGCGGCATGTCCTTGCCCATCACAGCGGGCGGCATCGCCTTGGTCAGACGCTCCCCCATGCTGAACGGGAAGCCGAGCACGCGACCGGCATCCTTGAGCGCCTGCTTCGACTTGATCGTGCCGTAGGTCACGATCTGCGCGACCCGCTCGGACCCGTACTTTTCGGTGACGTAGTCGATCACCTCGCCGCGGCGACGGTCATCGAAGTCGACGTCGAAGTCGGGCATGGACACGCGGTCGGGATTGAGGAAGCGCTCGAAGATGAGACCGTGCTCGAGCGGGTCGAGGTCGGTGATGCGCATGGCGTACGCCACCATCGAGCCGGCTCCCGATCCGCGCCCCGGACCGACACGGATGCCGTTGTCCTTCGCCCAGTTGATGAAGTCGGCGACGACGAGGAAGTACCCCGGAAAGCCCATCTGAAGGATGATGCCGGTCTCGTACTCGGCCTGCGTGCGGACCTTGTCGGGGATGCCCCCCGGGTAGCGGTAGTGCAGGCCCGCCTCGACCTCTTTGATCAGCCAGCTGTCCTCGGTCTCGCCCTGGGGCACCGGGAAACGCGGCATGTAGTTCGCCGAGGTGTTGAACTCCACCTCGCACCGCTCCGCGATGAGCAATGTGTTGTCGCAGGCCTCGGGGTGGTCGCGGAAGAGCTGGCGCATCTCCGCAGCGGTCTTGATGTAGTAGCCGTCGCCATCGAACTTGAACCGGTTGGGATCGTCGAGCGTGGACCCGGACTGCACACACAGGAGCGCCTCGTGGGCGTCGGCCTCGTGCTGGTGGGTGTAATGCGAGTCGTTGGTGGCAACGAGCGGGATGCCGAGATCCTTCGCGAGGCGGATCAGATCGGTCATCACTCGTCGCTCGATCGACAGACCGTGGTCCATGATCTCGGCGAAGTAGTTCTCCTTGCCGAAGATATCCTGGAACTCTGCAGCGGCCGCACGGGCGGCGTCGTACTGCCCCAGCCGCAGACGCGTCTGCACCTCTCCCGACGGGCAGCCGGTCGTCGCGATGAGACCCCTCCCGTAGGTTTGCAGAAGCTCCCGGTCCATTCGTGGCTTGAAGTAGTACCCCTCCATGCTCGACAGCGAGCTCAGCCGGAAGAGGTTGTGCATCCCCTCCGTGCTCTGGCTCCACATCGTCATGTGGGTGTACGCGCCCGATCCCGAGACGTCATCACTCTTCTGATCGGGCGAGCCC
Organism: Microbacterium sp. DMC48; assembly: GCF_056313825.1. Classification (NCBI taxonomy): domain Bacteria; kingdom Bacillati; phylum Actinomycetota; class Actinomycetes; order Micrococcales; family Microbacteriaceae; genus Microbacterium; species Microbacterium sp. DMC48. Next base: position 651,555 of record NZ_JBQUZN010000004.1, read on the forward strand.
CAGGCGACCCGCGACTTGTCGCTGCGGTGCGTGCCCGGCGTCACGTAGGCCTCCAGGCCGATGATGGGCTTGACGCCCGCGGCCTTCGCCGCGTTGTAGAACTCGAACGCCGCGAAGGTGTTGCCGTGGTCGGTGACGGCGATCGCCGGCATCCCGTACTCGGCCGCGGCCTGGGTCATCGCCCCGATCTTGGCTGCTCCGTCGAGCATCGAGTACTCGCTGTGCACGTGCAGATGAACGAAGGAGTCGGTTGCCACGTATCGAGTCTACGAAGGCCTCCGACATCGTCGGGCAGACGCCCCGTCGGCGGCGTCGAGCCCGCCTCACCCTCAGCCTGAGGGTGAGGCGCTTAGGCTGAGGCCATGGCCACTCCAGAGTTCGTCCTGTCGCTGCGCGAGAAGATCGGCACTGCGCCTCTGCCGCTGGTCGGTGTGACCGCCGTCGTGTTCAAGGACGAGAAGGTGCTCCTCGGCAGGCGTGCCGACAACGGGGCCTGGCAGTGCGTGTCCGGCATCGTCGATCCGGGTGAAGAGCCCGCCGACGCGGCCGTGCGCGAGTGCCGGGAGGAAGCGGGCATCGACGTGCGCGCCGTGCGGCTCGCTCTCATCCAGCAGCTGCCTCGGACGACGTACGCCAACGGCGACCAGGTCGACTACCTCGACCTGGTCTTTCGCTGCGACTGGGTGACGGGCGACCCGTTCCCCGCCGACGGCGAACTGACCGAGGTGGGCTGGTACGGACTCGGGGAGCTGACCGAGCTCGCTCAGTCCGACGTGCGCAAGATCGCGTTGGCCATCGCCGAGGACGATCCGGCCTCCTTCTCCGGCGGCCGCTGACGCGTCATCGTCCGCGGGTGGCGAGGATGTCCGCGCGCACCTGACGGCGGATGACTTTGCCGACCAGCGAGCGCGGCATCGCCGGCACGCGCACGACCGATCGTGGAACCTTGTACGCCGCCAGATGGATCCGTGCGAACGAGCGCAGCTCCTCGGCATCGAACACCGCTCCGTCGCGCATCACCACGGCCGCCGTCACCGTCTCCGATCCGTCCGAACGCGGGATGCCGACGACAGCCGCATCCGCGACGTCGGGATGCAGCAGCAGCGCGTTCTCGACCTCACTCGGGCTGATGTTGAACCCGCCGCTGATGATCAGCTCCTTGAGGCGGTCCACGACGGTCACGAAGCCTTCGGCATCCACCGTCACGATGTCGCCGGTGCGCAGCCATCCGCCCGCCAGCAGCGTGCTGGCGGTCTCTTCCGGTCGGTTCCAGTAACCCTGGAAGACCTGCGGTCCGCGCACGAGAAGCTCGCCCTCGGCGCCGTCGACGACGTCACGGGTCGGATCCGCGGGGTCCACCACGCGGATCTCGGTGCTGGGGAACGGCACACCGACCGTACCCGGCCTGCGCAGCGGCCCCATCGGATTGCCGACGCTGATCGGCGACGACTCGGTCATGCCGTAGCCCTCGACGATGATGCCGTGGGTCGCCTCCTCCCACCGCAGCACGGTCGACGGCGGCAGCGCCATGGCACCGGAGATCGCGTTGCGCAGGCTCGAGAGGTCGATGCCCGCGCGCACGGCGGCCCGTGCCAGGGCGTCGTAGATGGGCGGAACGGCGGCGAGGAAGGTCGGCGGCGTACGGCGTATCGCGTCGAGGGTGAGGGTGACGTCGAACGTCGGAAACAGCACGATGCGGGCTCCGAGCGACAGTGCCGTGGTCAGGCAGAGCGTCAGTCCGTAGGCGTGGAAGAGCGGGAGGACGGCGTAGAAGACCTCGCGTCCGGGTACCAGATCGGGCACCCAGGCGGCCGACTGCGCCGCGTTCGAGCGGAGGTTGCGGTGCGTGAGCATGGCCGCTTTGGGCGTACCCGTGGTGCCGCTCGTCAGCTGCAGCGCGGCGAGATCGTCGAGGTGGGGACGGGGCGTGCGTCTGCGCACCGGGCGATGCGACGCCACCCGTGACCACGAGAGAACGTCCTTCGCCTCGGGTGTCACCGTCAGCGCCGCCCGCGACGCACGCGCCTTCGCGAGCGGAAGGCGCAGCGCGGCCCGCATGCGGGCCGGCATCGCGTCGGTCATTCGCACCGCGATGACGTGGCGGGGACGGATGTCGGAGGGAAACTCCGCGATGGTGTCGGCGACGGCATCCCACACGATCGCCACTCGAGCGTGATGCACCTCGAACTGATGTCGAAGCTCCGGTGCCGTGTATCTCGGATTGTGCTCGACGACGATCGCACCGAGCCGCAGCACGGCATAGAAGGCGACGACATGCTGCGGGCAGTTCGGGAGGATCAGCGCGACGCGGTCGCCGGGCGCGACGCCCAGGCGTCTCAAGCCCTCGGCTGCCCTGGCGACCCGGTCCCCGAGCTCGCGATACGTGGTGACGGCGCCGAAGAATTCGAGAGCGGGTCGACGAGGATAGCGCCGTACGGACTCGTCGAGCATGTCGACCAGGGTCTGTGTTACCGGTTCGATCTCGGCGGGCACCCCGGGCGCGTAGGACGTGAGCCACGGGCGGTCGATGAGCGGCATGCTTCCAGGCTAGGCACCCTCATGTACGTCCGCCGGCATGGGTCTCGGGTCAGGTCCGGAGCACCTCGAGCGCGTGTGCGAGATCGGCCGGATAGTCGCTCGTGAACGTGACCCACGCGGTCGTGGTCGGGTGCGCGAACGAGAGTTCGTGCGCGTGCAACCATTGCCGAGTCAGCCCCAGACGTGCCGACAGGGTCGGATCGGCACCGTACAGCGGGTCGCCCACGCACGGGTGACGATGAGCAGCCATGTGCACGCGGATCTGGTGGGTGCGTCCGGTCTCCAGATGGATCTCGAGGAGGGATGCCGAGGGGAACGCCTCGAGCGTTTCGTAGTGGGTGACCGAGTCCTTGCCGTCAGGCGTGACGGCGAACTTCCACGAATGCGAGGGGTGGCGTCCGATGGGAGCATCGATCGTTCCGGCCGACGGATCGGGATGCCCCTGCACGACCGCGTGGTAGATCTTCTCGACCTCGCGCTCCTTGAATGCCCGCTTGAGTGCGGTGTACGCACGCTCCGATTTGGCGACGACCATGAGTCCGCTGGTACCGACATCCAGTCTGTGCACGACGCCCTGGCGCTCGGCTGCTCCCGTGGTGGCGATGCGGAAGCCGGCGGCGGCCAGCGCGCCGAGCACCGTCGGGCCTTCCCATCCGAGAGACGGGTGCGCGGCGACGCCCGCGGGCTTGTCGACGACCACGATGTCGTCGTCGTCGTAGACGATGGCGAGATCCGGAACGGCGACGGGCACGATCTCCGGTTCGCGCCGCTCCTCCCACTCCACCTCGAGCCAGCCGGCTGCACGCAGGCGGTCGGACTTGCCCAGCGCACGGCCGTCCATCCGCACGCCGCCGGCTTCGGCGACCTCCGCGGCGAACGAACGCGAGAACCCCAGCATCTTGGCCAGAGCGGCATCCACACGGGCACCGTCGAGGCCGTCGGGCACGGGGAGGACGCGGGAGGGCATCAGGACTCGCGCGTCGTGGTCGTCGTGTCGTCCTCGCCGGGCGCAGCCGAGGCCGTCACGGTGGATTCGCCGGCTGACCCGCGCTCGCGGCTGCCGTCGAGGCGAACGCCGATCAGCACCAGCAGGGCGACGCCGATCATCATCGTCACGATGAACATGTCGGCGACGTTGTAGATCGCCGGATTCATGCCCAGCCACATCCAGGGCGTGTTGATGAAGTCGACGACGTGGCCGACCAGGAAGCCGGGGTCGCGGAAGAGCCGGTCGCTGAGGTTTCCGAGGATTCCGCCGAGGAGCAGACCCAGCACGATCGCCCACACGCGCGCACGCACACGCGTCGCGGTCAGAACGACGATGACGACCGCGGCGACCGTCATGACGATCGTGAAGATCCACGTCTGCCCTTCGAGGAGGGAGAACGCGGCGCCGGGGTTGCGTGTCAGATAGAACTGGAGCGCGTCGCCCCAGACCTGCACGGGCTGCTGGAACGGCAGGGTGGTGAGGGCAAGATACTTGGCGAACTGGTCAGCGGCCAGCACCAGCGCCGCGAGAATCGCGACGATGGCACCGGCCGCTGCCCTGTTCAGGCTCCGACGGGGAGCACTGCGCTCTGGGGTGTGGTCCGCCACCGGGCTCAGGAAGCCGAAACCGAGGAGGCACCCGAGGTCGCGCCCGCGACGTCGAGGTCGCGGAGCTTCTCCTCGATGAACCCACGCAGCTGCGAACGGTAGTCGCGCTCGAACTGGCGGAGCTCGCTGATGCGTCCCTCGAGCGTCACGCGCTCGCTCTCGAGACGAGCCATCTCGTCGCGTCCCTTGGCCTCGGCCTCGGCGAGGATCGAGGCGGCCTTGGCCTGTGCCTCGGAGATGAGCTTGTCGCGCTGCGCCTGTCCTTCGGCCACGTGCTCGTCGTGCAGACGCTGTGCCAGCTCGATGATGCCGGCGGAAGCGGCCACGCCGCCGGCGGCGGGAGCCTCGACAGCGGGGGCGGGGACGGACTCGACGACGGCCGGGGCGGCCTCCTCGACGACGGCCGCCTCGACGACCTCGGCGGGAGCAGACTCACCGGACTCGTACGCAGCGAGCTTGGCCTTCAGCTCTTCGTTCTCGGCGATCGTCTTGCGCCACTCGACGACGATCTCGTCGAGGAAGTCGTCGACCTCATCCGGGTCGAAACCCTCCTTGAACCGCACGTGCTGGAACTGCTTCGTGACGACGTCTTCCGGGGTCAAAGCCATGGTGTTTCCTCTTTCGGGGCTCACGACGCGGGCCGATTCGGTCGGCCCGCCACCGGCGAGCCGTACTGACCAAGCATAGTCGCGGCTGGTGGGACGTGCGACGGGGGGCTAGAGGCGCTCGATGACGCGGACGATCGTCAGAAGAACGAAACAGGCCAACATCGTGATCGGAAAGCCCAGGTCGAGCGCAATGGGACCGATCCGCAACGGAGGAATCAGCCGGCGGAAGAAGCGCAGCGGCGGATCGGTGAGGGTGAAGACAGCCTCGGCGAAGACGAGGCCGAATCCCCGCGGACGCCACTGACGATTGAACATCGGGATGTACTCGAGAACGAGTCTCGCCAGCAGCACGAGGATGTAGAGCAGGAGAAGGACGTCGACGACGAATGCCGCCAGGCGCACGAACTCCACGACTACTGGCTGAAGGGCGCGGACTCGGGGTCGGCCTGAGCCACCGTGCCGTCACCGGAGATCGCGACGTTCTCGGGCGAGAGGAGGAAGACCTTGCTCGTCACGCGCTCGATGCGACCGTACAGCCCCAACGACAGGCCGCTCGCGAAGTCGATGAGACGCCGGGCATCGGCGTCGCTCATCTGCGAGAGGTTGATGATGACCGGGATGCCGTCGCGGAAGTTCTCCGCGATGATCTGCGCGTCGCGGTACTGCTTGGGGTGCACCGTGAGGATCTCGCTGACGGTGCCCGCGGTCGGCTGACGCACGACGGTGGGACGGTGGAGCGGGGTCACAGGGGCCGCCTTCTCGATCGGGCGCTCGCTCGAGCGCTCACGGCGTGCAGGCGTCTCGGCAGCGGGCTCTTCGTAGACCTCTTCCTCATCGGCGAGGCCCAGGTACACCATGGTCTTCTTGAGCGGGTTCGACATCGCATTCCTCCGTTTGCTCGTCTGTTCTGAGGCTAGCCGCGGTCAGGGCGCGGTCCCGTGATTGCGGTGCCGATCCGCAGGTGTGTCGCGCCGGCGGCGATCGCCTCGGCGAAATCGCCGGACATGCCCGCCGACATCCACGTGGCATCCGGAACGACCCGTCGCACCGTCGCCGCGGCCGCGGCGAGGCGCTCGAACGCCTCCGCAGGCGCCTGCGCGAGCGGGGCGACGGCCATGACACCACGAAGTCGCAGCGACGCGCACCGTGCAGCGATGTGCGTCGCCAGAGCCTCGACGTCGTCGGGCGCCGCTCCCCCGCGCGCGGGGTCGTCCGTGAGATTGACCTGGAGGAAGACGTCGAGCGGACTGCCCTCGGGATCGGCGGCATGCAGGGCGTCGGCGACGCGATCGCGGTCGACGGAATGCACGCAGTCGGATGCCGCGCGCACCGCCTTCGCCTTCTTGCTCTGCAGCTGTCCGATGAAGTGCCATCGCACGTCGTGGACTCTGCCGGCGGTCTCGGCCCGCTTGGCGCTCAACTCCTGCTGCCGACTCTCGCCCACGTCGTGCACGCCGAGCGCGGCGAGATCGTCGATCAGCCGCGCGGGGTGGAACTTGGTGACGACGATGCGCGTCAGCTCACCGGGGTCGCGGCCGACCGCCCTGGCCGCATCCGCGATGCGGGCGTCCAGGGCGGCGAGTCGTTCGGCCAGTGCGGTCACTTCAGGAAGTCGGGAATGTCCAGGTCGTCGTCGCCGTACACCGAGTCGTAGGACTCCGCCACGGGGGCCGACACGGTGACAGCCTGCTTGTCCTCGACCGCCGCACCCTCTCGTGCGGCCTCTTCGGCCGGCACGGCCGGCACCAGGGGCGCCGCCGGGCGCGCCGCGGTGATGGGCTCGATGCGCGCCTGCGGCTCTCCACCGTCGAAGCCCGCGGCGATCACCGTGACCCGCACCTCATCGCCCAGCGTGTCGTCGATGACGGTGCCGAAGATGATGTTGGCCTCGGGGTGCGCAGCCTCCTTGACGAGCTGCGCGGCGTCATTGATCTCGAAGATTCCCAGGTTGGATCCACCCTGGATCGACAGCAGGACGCCGTGCGCGCCTTCGATGGACGCTTCCAGCAGCGGGGACTCGACCGCGAGCTCGGCGGCCTTGATAGCGCGGTCCGCGCCGCGGGCCGAGCCGATGCCCATGAGGGCGGAGCCGGCGCCCTGCATGACGCTCTTGACGTCGGCGAAGTCGAGGTTGATCAGACCCGGTGTGGTGATCAGATCGGTGATGCCCTGCACACCCGCGAGCAGAACCTGGTCGGCGGTCGCGAAGGCCTCGATCATCGAAATGCCGCGGTCGCTGATCTCGAGCAGTCGATCGTTGGGCACGACGATGAGAGTGTCGACCTCTTCCTTGAGCTTCGCGACACCCGCCTCGGCCTGACTCTGCCGACGGCGTCCCTCGAAGCTGAACGGCTTGGTGACGACACCGATGGTCAGCGCGCCGATCGACTTCGCGATGCGCGCGACGACGGGGGCGCCTCCGGTACCCGTGCCACCGCCCTCTCCCGCGGTGACGAAGACCATGTCGGCGCCCGCAAGGGCCTCCTCGATCTCCTCCGCGTGATCCTCGGCAGCCCGACGGCCCACCTCGGGATCGGCGCCGGCGCCGAGTCCGCGCGTCAGCTCGCGGCCCACGTCCAGCTTGACGTCGGCGTCGCTCATCAGCAGAGCCTGGGCGTCGGTGTTCACCGCGATGAACTCGACACCCCGCAGCCCGAGCTCGATCATCCGATTGACGGCGTTCACGCCGCCGCCACCCACACCCACGACTTTGATCACCGCGAGGTAGTTCTGGTTCTGGCTCATGCCGGCCTCCATTGTGTCCCGAACCCTGACTGCTAAACCTTGAACCTCTAGTTGAGGTTTAAAGAATTGCTCAGTATGCAATTCCTTGATTGAAGGTATGCGGCAGCCCTCCCGCCGACCGAGAGGCTCGGGGCGTGTCGCGCAGAAAACCCGTGTCGAGCGCTACCGGACGACGATCGCGCTCGGCGACGACACGTCGTAGCTGCGGGCTCCGGGGCGCGCCGCCATGATCGCCGCGAGGTTCTTGGCCTTCAGCGCGGAATCGTCGGCATTGCCCCAGACCACCGCGGTCCCCCCGGAGCCGAGGGTCAGGGTGACATCGTTCGCAGAGGTCGCCGAGATCGCGGTGACCTGCGCACGGATGTCGTCGGGGAGGGCCCGGAAGACGGTTCCGACCGCGGCGAAGGCGGGCGAGGAGAGTCCGCCGGTCACGGTGAGCACAGGGTGGCCCGCGGCCGGCTGCGGCGCGGTCGACAGGGCGACACCCGCGGCATCCACCAGGGTGAAGCCGGCGGCCGTCTGAATGGATCCGATCGGGGTGCGCTCGACGATGCGCACCACGAGCTCGTGCGGTGGGCGGGCCTCGAGTGCGTAGGACTCCACGAGCGGGAACTTCACGAGGGCGGCTTTGACGGCGGAGGAGTCGACCAACGGCAGCGGAGTCCCCAGCTGCCCTTCCAGCGCGGTCTCGACGGACGCCGGGTCCAGCGTGGACGTGCCGACGACGGTGATCTGCTGCACCGCGAAGAGCGGGCTGTACGCGACGCCGAGCGTGCCCAGCACGAGCAGCAGCAGCGCCGAGCCCGCGACGATCCAGGTCATCCGCCGTCGCCGCTGACGCGCGGTGAAACGCCGCACCTCCGCGCGCAACGCGCGTCGTCGCGCGCGCGCCGCCGCCCACACTTCGCGCACGCCGACGGGCGCCGCCTCCTCCCCGATCGGGGAGTCCGTCGGCTCGTCGAGGCGCCGTGGCGACGACGACACCCACAGCGGCGTCAACGGGGCGGTGAGCTGGTCATCACGCTCCGCGACCTTCTTCTCGACAGCGGCATCCGCTCGGCGGGGCGGACCCACGTGGCGCACCGGCGGCTCGACACGACGATCCTGCGCCGACTCACGGTCGGGCGCCGCCTGATCCGGCGCCGGGAGGGGCGTCGGCCGCCGCATGGACTATGCCTCCACCGTCGGCGTCGACAGCGCCTCGAGCACCTGCGGGATGATCTGGTACACGTTGCCGCACCCGAGCGTGATGACGTAATCGCCCTCCCGCGCGACGGCCGCGGTGTACTCGGCCGCCGCCTGCCAATCGGCCACGTAATGCACCTTGGAGGGGTCGCGGAAGGCTCCGCTGACCAGCTCACCGGTGACGCCGGGCACGGGGTCTTCGCGCGCACCGTAGACGTCGAGCATGACGGTGTGATCTGCGTACGACTCCAGCACGTCTGCGAACTCGCGGTACATCTCCTGCGTGCGCGAGTACGTGTGCGGCTGCTGGATCGCGATGATGCGACCGTCGCCGACGACGCTGCGCGCCGCGGCGAGCGCGGCGGCCACCTCGGTGGGATGGTGCGCGTAGTCGTCGTAGACGCTCACGCCGCGCTCGACGCCGTGGAGCTCGAAGCGCCGCACCGTACCCCCGAACTCCTCCACCGCACGCAGGGCCGGCTCGAGGGCGTAACCGAGCGTGAGCAGCACCGCCACGGCCCCCGCCGCATTGACCGCGTTGTGGGCTCCCGGAACCGCAAGCCGCCCGGTCACGGTCTCGCCGTCATGCGTGAGCGCGAAGGAGACGGGGCCTTCGGTCACGATGTCGCTCAGACGCACATCGGCGTCGGCGTCCTCGCCGAACGTCACGATCCGCTGATGGCGAAGCGTCCCCGCGACACGCCGCGCCCCGGCGTCATCGGCGGAGATGACGACAGCCTCTCGAGCGGCGTCGCCGAAGCGGACGAAACCGTCGTAGAAGGCGTCGCGCGACTCCCAGTGGTCGAGGTGGTCGGGGTCGACGTTGGTGATCAATGCGACTGACGTGTCGTACAGCAGGAACGTTCCGTCGGACTCGTCGGCTTCGATGACGAACAGCTCATCTCCGCCCGTGCCGCTGGAGACACCGAGATCGGCGATGACGCCTCCGTTCACGAACGTCGGCGCCGTTCCGAGTGCACGCAGCGCCGTCACGAGCATGCCGGTGGACGTGGTCTTGCCGTGAGCACCCGCGACGCTCACGAGCCTGCGCCCTCCGATCAGCCAGTACAGCGCCTGGGAGCGGTGGATCACGGGCAGCCCGCGCTCCTTCGCGAGCACGTACTCCGGGTTCTGCGGCCAGATGGCGCCGGTGTGGATCACGGCGTCGACATCGTCGGGGAGATTGGCCGCATCGTGCCCGACATGCACCATGGCGCCCCGCGCAGCGAGAGCGCGCAGGGCGGCGCTGTCGGCACGGTCGGAGCCCGAGACGCGGATGCCCCGATCGAGGAACATGCCGGCCAGCCCCGACATGCCCGATCCACCGATCCCGATGAAGTGGGCGGCGGTGATGTCGTCGGGGATGGGCAGGCTCAGGTCGGGTCGAATCATGGCTCGTCAAGTCTAGGTCGACGCCGCCTGAGCGGATGCTGCGGCGCGCGGCGCACGAACGCGCCGCCGCCACCGCGTCTGGACTCCCTGATACGAATGGTGATACAAAAGGCCTCATGGATCCGCAGACCGCGCTGACGATGAATGTCGTCATCGTCACCCTCAGCGGGGTGCTGGCGGGCTGCTACCTCGCGTGGGCCCTCCTGCCCTCAAGCAGCGAACGCCGAGCGCTCAGATGGTCGGAGAACGCCGACCTGCCATTGCAGGAGTCGCCTATCGCCGATCGGATCGTCGCCCGCCTGCGCCGGGATGCGATCACAGCCGCCGCCGGTGCCGCGGTCGGCGTCGCGCTGTGCGCGCTGGCCCTGCTGTCACCAGTCGGCAAGGATCCCAACTTCCCGATCACGTTCCTGCTGCCGAGCATGCTGACCGTCTCTGCTCTGGTCAGCGCTGCCGTCGGCGTGCGCGCACACCTTTTCGCTCCGGACCCGCTCTCGCGTCGGGTCGCCCGACCGCGGGCACTCACCTCCGCCGACTACCTCGGGTTTACGCGCCGGACGCTCTGGCTGGCGACCGCGATTCTGTCCCTCTGCGCAGTGATCTGGGCCTCGTGGCTTCTCCTGCACCCCGCGCCCTCGTTCACCCCCGGTCTCGCCGTAGCTGCTCTCGTCATCGGCCTGCTTGGTGTGGGCGGCGTGCCCCTCGTGAACCGATTCGAGCGAGCGCTGCTCGAACGCGCGCAGCCGGCGTCCACCCCCATCGAGCTCGCCTGGGACGATCTCTTCCGGATCGCGACCCTGCACAGTGTCCGCATTGCGTGCGCAGCCCCCGGCGTGACCAGCGCCGCCCTCCTCATCGCGGCGATCACCGGAGACCGTTTCCTCGCGTCACAGATCATCGTGTGGTCTCTGCTCGCCCTTCAGCTCGTCTTCCCCACGACGAGCCCTGGGCTGCCCACTCGTCTGAGGCCGCGTCTTCAGTCAGCGCCCGCAGGAAACTCCCTCGCATGATCGTCATCGACCCGGCATCCGCAGTCCCTCCGTTCGAGCAGCTGCGGCGACAGCTCATCGACGACGTCTCGACCGGCGCGCTCGCACCGGGCACCCGTATGCCGACCGTGCGCCGACTGGCCGAGGATCTCGGCCTCGCGCCCGGCACCGTCGCTCGCGCGTATCGCGAGCTCGAATCGGCCGGCATCATCGAGACGCGCGGGCGCAACGGCACCTTCGTCTCACCTCAGGGCGACGCCGCGATGCGCGAGGCGCAGCGGGCGGCGACGAGCTTCGCCGAGCAGGTCCGCATGCTGCGCGTCGATCCCGAGCAGGCGCTCGCGCTCGTTCAGGCGGCGTTGCGCAGCGCGCCCACCGCTTCCTGACCACTCATCCGTGCGCACGTGTCGCGAAGGGGCACGCCGAGCGACCGCACGCGACCGACGAACCCGGTCATCGGCTCGGCCGTCCGCGCTCAGCGCGCCAGCGCCCGGTCGAGCATCGCCATCACGGATGCGGTGCCGGTACGCGCCGCAGCGGTTCGCGCCTGCGCGGCGGCACGCATCGCCGACAGCGCCGTCTCATCGCGCAGCAGCGGCACGATCTGCTCCCGCACGCGGTCGGGCGTGAAGGCAGCATCCTCGATCTGCTGCGCGGCGCCGGCGGCCACGGCGCCGCGCGCGTTGAGCGCCTGCTCGCCGTTGCCGACGGCGTACGGCACGTAAACCGCGGGGATGCCGAGGGCCGACACCTCGCTCACGGTGGCCGCACCCGAGCGCGAGACCACGAGATCCGCCACCGCGAGCGCAAGGTCCATTCGATCGAGGTAGGCGACGATGCGGTAGTCAGGGTGTCCCGGGTCGACGATCGGGTCGCGCTCCCCCGCCGCGTGCAGCAGCTGCCACCCGGCGTCGACGACCGCAGGCCACGCGTCGGCGAACGTCTCGTTCAGTCGCCGCGCTCCCAGCGATCCGCCGAAGACGAGAAGCACGGGGCGCGCCGGATCGAGACCGAAGAATCGTGCCGCGTCGTCTCGCGTCGATGCGCGGTCGAGGTCGACGATCTCTGCGCGGAGCGGCATGCCGACCGTCTCGGCACCGCGCAGCGGGGTGTCGGGGAAGGCGACCCCGACGCCCGCCGCGCGCCGGGCACCCAAGATGTTCGCCAGTCCAGGGCGCGCGTTGGCCTCGTGCACGACGTACGGCACGCCTTCGCGGCGGGCGGCCACATACGCGGGAGCCGAGGCGTAGCCGCCGAAACCGGCGACCACATCGACCCGGCGGTCACGGATGTGCCGCCGCACCTGCCCGACGGCGCGATGCCACGCCAGCGGGAACCGGAGCGCGGCGAGGTTCGGCCGACGCGGAAAGGGGACCTTGTCGACGATCAGCAGCTCGTATCCGCGTTCGGGCACGAGACGGGCTTCGAGCCCTTCGCGCGTGCCGAGGACGAGCACGGATGCCGCGGCATCCCTCGCCCGCAACCCGTCGGCGACCGCGAGCAGCGGATTCACGTGCCCGGCGGTGCCGCCGCCGGCGAGGAGGTAGGTCGTCGAGGAAGCCGGCGTCGTCACCCGAGAGAGCCTACCGGCGGCGGGGCAGCGGCTCAGCGGCGACCGCGGTCGAGGCGGGGCCGACGGGGATCGTCCGCGCGAAGGACAGCAGCACACCGCAGGCGAACAGGACCGACAGCAGCGAGGTACCGCCCTGTGACATGAACGGCAGCGGCACCCCCAGCACCGGCAGCAGACGCAGGACGACACCGATGTTGACGAGGGCCTGTCCGACGATCCAGACGATGATGCCGCCCGTGACGATGCGGATGAAGGGGTCGCGGGTCTTACGGATGATCTGGAAGGCGGCGACCGCGAACACCGTGAACAGCAGGAGCACCACGGCGCAGCCGACGAGTCCGAGCTCCTCACCGAGGATCGCGAAGATGTAGTCGTTCGACCGGGCCGGCAGCCAGCCGTACTTCTCGCGGGAGTTTCCGAGCCCGAGTCCGAACAGTCCCCCGTTGGCGAGGGCCCACACCCCGTGCACCGCCTGATAGCAGTCACCGACGGCCGCGTTGTAGCAGTCCATCGAGTCGAAGTTGACGAAGCTGCTCATGATGCGCGCCATGCGGTTCGAGTTGGTCACCGCGAAGAACACGGCGGAGACCACCACGACGATCAGCGGGATGATGAAGATGCGCAGCTTCACACCGGAGAAGAACAGGCAGCCCAGCAGGATCGCCATGAGGATCATTCCCGTGCCCAGGTCCTCGCTGCCGACCGCGACCAGTCCGATGACGAGACCGCCGACGGGAACGACCGGGATGAACACGTGGGCCCAGGACCCCAGCAGCGTCTGCTTGCGAAACAGCACGTAGCCGAGCCAGAGCGCGAGGGCGAGCTTGAGGAACTCGGAGGGCTGCGCCTGAATGCCGCCGATCTGGATCCAGTTCTGGTTGCCGTCGTTGGCCACGCCGAGGCCCGGGACGAACACGAGCATCTGGAAGCAGGTGGCCGCGATCAGAGCGGGCCAGGCGATCCGCTTCCAGAACGTGACGGGCAGCCTGCTCGCGATGAACATGAGCGGGATGCCGATGACGGCGAAGATCGCCTGCTTCATGACGACCTCGAACGGGCTCTGACCGGCGGCCATGGCCGAGGCCATCGTCGCGGACAGGACCATCATCAGTCCGAACCCCGTCAGCAGCAGAGCGGTCGAGGCGACGAGCAGGAACTCGCTGGACACCGGCGCGAACACGCGTCCCAGGGAGACGCGTGCGGCGAAGCCCGACGTCGCGGCGTCGTCGGGCCCGTCAGCGGCGGGACGGGTCGGCGGGGTCGTCGTGGTCATCGGCTCCCCCTCCGTCTGTCGCGCCGGTCTCGTTCGGTGTCTGCGGGGCGGACGAGGAGGTCCATTCCCGCACGGCCATCGCGAAGCGGCGACCGCGGTCGGCGTACGAGTCGAATTGATCGAAGGATGCCGCGGCGGGGGCGAGGAGAACCACGTCACCGTCACGGGCGATCCGTGCCGCCGCAGCGACCACGTCTGCCATGACGTCTTCAGTCTGAGCGTGGTCGACTTCGATGACGGGAATCCCCGGCGCGTGTCGCGCGAACGCCTCCGTGATCGGCGCACGTTCGACGCCGATGACGATGACCGCCTTGACACTCGGACCACGTGCGGCGACGAGATCGCCGATGTCCACGCCCTTCATATCACCGCCGACGACCCAGACCGCTCCTGGGAACGCCGCCAGCGATGACGCGGCCGCGTGCGGGTTGGTCGCCTTGGAGTCGTCGATCCACGTGATGCCGCCTGCGGTGGCGACGACCTCGATGCGGTGGGCATCGAGCCGGAAGCTGCGCAGGGCCTCCGCGATGCGCGCGGGCGGCACATCCAGCGCGCGGGCCAGCGCGGACGCGGCGAGGATGTTCGCGACGATGTGTGGAGCGATCAGACCCTGAGCGGCGAGCTCGTCGAGCGTGGTGATCTCCAGCGCGCTGGTGCGTCGATCCTCCAGGAAGGCGCGGTCGACGACGATCCCGTCGACGATGCCGAGATCGCTCGGACCTGGAACCCCGAGATCGAAGCCGATCGCGCGACACCCGTCGACGACATCGGCTTCTTCGACCATGATGCGGGTCGCGACGTCGGACTTGTTGTAGACACAGGCGACGCGCGTGTGCTGGTACACGACCGCCTTCGCATCGCGGTACGCGGCGAATGAGCCGTGCCACTGCAGGTGGTCATCGGCGAGGTTCAGGCACACGCTCGCGAAAGGCGACACCGGCTCCGATCCCTCCTGCAGTGAGAGGTACCACAGCTGATGACTGGAGACCTCGACGACGAGCACGTCGAACCCGCTCGGGTCACGCACGGCGTCCAGGATCGGTACGCCGATGTTGCCGCACGGCGCGGCACGCAGTCCGCCAGCGACGAGCATCGTCGCGGTGAGCTGGGTCGTCGTCGTCTTGCCGTTGGTACCGGTGATCAGCACCCAATCCGCCGGCGTGCCGTCCGGGCGCAGAACCTTGTCGCGAACGCGCCAGGCGAGCTCGATGTCTCCCCACAGGGCCGTGCCCCGCTCGCGTGTCCAGGCGATGACCGGATGGTGGGGCGCGAAGCCGGGCGAGGCGACGACCACTTCGGGGTCGAAGTCGACGAGCTCGGCCGGAACGGAACTGAGCGCACCCACGTGCAGGCGCGCTCCGATCACGGGCAGAAGCCGTGCGTACTCCTCGCTCGCCGACTCGCTGAGCACGAGGACCTCCGCGCCGAGTTCCGCGAGGGTGTCGGCGACGGAGAACCCGGTCATCGACAGACCGAGGACGGCGACGCGCAGTCCGCGCCAGTGCGCATTCCAGCTGCGCAGGGCGTCGAGGTCGCGGGTACCCGTCACAGCGCCGACAGCCATTCGACGTAGAACAGGGCGACGCCGGTCACCGCGAGCATGCCGGCGATGATCCACATGCGCACCACGATCGTGATCTCGGGCCAGCCGCGCATCTCGAGGTGGTGGTGGAACGGGCTCATCAAGAAGAGACGCTTGCCGCCGGTGGCCTTGAAGTAGATGCGCTGCAGGATCACCGACCCCGGCCCGATGATGAAGACGCCGGCGATGATGACGGAGAGCAGCTCGGCGCGCGCGAGGATCGCCATTGCGGCGATCACACCTCCGATGGCCATCGAACCGACGTCTCCCATGAAGATCTTCGCCTTGGGCGCGTTCCACCAGAGGAAGCCCACAAGGGCACCCACGAAGGATGCCGCGATGATCGTGAGGTCCATCGGGTCGGGCGTGGCATAGCAGCCGCCGACGTAGGCGTTCACGAGCGCCTCACTGGCACAGCGCTGCTGGAACTGCCAGAAGGTCACGAGACTCAGCGCGGAAACGGTGAAGATGCCGGATCCGGTCGCGAGGCCGTCGAGTCCGTCGGTGAGATTGGTCGAATTCGACCACGCGACAGAGATGAACGTGATCCAGATCAGATACACGATCCAGCCGACGACCGCTCCCAGGGCGAAGAACGACAGCATGGGGATGTCGCGGAAGAAGGAGACGTACGGGGACGCCGGCGTCTCCCCCCGTGCGTCGGGGAAGTTCAGCGCCATGATGCCGAAGGGCACCGCGACGAGCACCTGGCCGACGATCTTGCGCCACCCCGACAGACCGAGGCTGCGCTGCTGGCGCACCTTCATGAAGTCGTCGATGAAACCGACGATGCCGAATCCGACCATCATCCAGATCACGAGCAGGCCCGAGATCGACGGCGGCGCTCCTCCCGTCAGCGTGCCGACGACGTAGCCGACGATCGAGCCCACGATGAAGACGATCCCGCCCATCGTGGGTGTTCCGCGCTTCGTCTGATGGCTGGGGTTGTGCGCGTTCTCGGGGGTGCGGATGACCTGACCCCAGCCGAGCTTCTCGAACAGCCGGATGAACAGCGGCGTGAGAAAGAGGGTGAACGCGAGCGAGATCGTCGCAGCCGCCAGCAGTGATCTCACGAGAACGATTCTCCCAGACGATCGCCGAGGTGCCGCAGGCCCGCGGAGTTGGACGACTTCACGAGCACCCGGTCGCCGTCGCGGAGCTCACCGCGAAGATAGTCGAAAGCCTCGTCCGCCGTCTCGAAGAAGACCGCTTCGCCGTCCCACGAGCCCTCGCCGATGGCGGCGAGGTACAGACGGCGGGCGTCGCGTCCGACCACGACGATGCGCTCGATGCGCAGGCGCACCGCGAGCAGACCGACACGGTCGTGCTCTTCGCCCGCGAGGTCACCGAGCTCACTCATCGCGCCCAGCACGGCGACCTTGCGCTCGCCCGGGCCGGCGATCTGCGCGAGCGTGCGCAGAGCCGCGGCCATCGAGTCGGGACTCGCGTTGTACGCGTCGTTGATGATGCGGACCCGGTCCGAGCCCATCGGCTGCATCCGCCAGCGCTCGGCGATCTCGAGCGTCTCCAATCGCGCGATCGCCGCGTCGGGGGCGACCCCGAGCTCGCGCGCCGCGGCCAGCGCGGCCAGCGCGTTCATGACGTGGTGCTCGCCGAGTACGCGCAGTCGCAACGGCCATCGTCCCTCAGGGGTCACGACGGTGCAGGTCGTGCCCGCGGCGGTGACCTCGACGTCCTCCGCGCGCACCTCCGCTGCGGATCCTCGCCCGAACCACCGCACGTCAACACCTCGGGATGCCGCGACGTCGGCCATCGTGACGACACGCGCGTCATCGCGGTTGAGGACGGCGACTCCACCGGGGCGCACCGCCTGGACGAGCTCGGTCTTCGCCTTCAGCGTCGCCTCGACTCCGCCGAAGCCTCCCGCGTGGGCCAAGCCCACCATCAGGACGACGCCGACGTCGGGCGTGACGAGTCCGGCGAGCTTCGCGATCTCGCCGGGGCCCGACGCGCCGAACTCGCTGACCAGGAAGCGGGTGTCCGCGCCGACACGGAGCATCGTCAACGGTGCGCCGACCTCGTTGTTGAACGAGCCGCGCGGAGCGATGGTCTCGCCCTCGCCCTCGAGGATGCGGGCGAGCATGTTCTTCGTCGTGGTCTTGCCGTTCGACCCCGTGATGCCGACGATCCTGAGCCGACCGTGCTCGCGCACGGCGGCGACGACCGCGCGCGCCAGGTGCGACAGGGCCGCCACGGCGTCTGCGACGACGATCTGACTGACCGGCGCGTCGACGAGCCGCTCGACGATCGCGAGGACGGCTCCGGAGGCGACGGCACCGGCGACGAAGTTGTGGCCGTCGGTGACTTCTCCGGGCTTGGCCACGAAGATGTCACCGACGCGGATCTCGCGGGAGTCGGTGTCGACGTTGCCGTCGACCACCGTGTCGGGGGTGTCATCGGCGGCCAGGTGCAGGGTGCCCGCCACAGCGGCGGCGACCTCGGCGAGCGTCATCCGGATCATAGGCTTTGTTCCTCACGCGCGGTGGCGCGTCACGGTGTCGTCATTGTGTCACGGGCAGCAGCGGGGTGTCCGAGCCCGAGGGCATCACCCGGTAGTGCGTCAGCACCTGGGTCATGGCCTTCTTGAAGACCGAGCGGTTGGCCGAAGACATCGTGTTGGTCTTCGGCTCGTTGAAAAGGGTCAACACAACGTACTGCGGATCATCGGCGGGTGCGTAACCGGCCAGCGAGGTCATGAAGAGGTTGTCTTTGTAGCCGCCGTGTCCGTCCGGCACCTGTGCCGTTCCCGTCTTGACGGCCAGCCGGTAGCCGGGGATCTTGATGTCGTCGGCAAGCGTGCCCTGGGCGTAGACGTTCTCGAGCATCTGGGAGACTTCGGCGGCGGTCTGCGGCTTGATCACCTGCACCGGTGCCGGCAGGTCGGGGGTGACGACCGTCCCGTCGGGCTTCGTGCAGGACTCCACCAGCTGTGCCGGCATGCGCACCCCGCCGTTGGCGATGGTCTGGAACAGGCTCGTGACCTGCGTCGGCGTGACGGTGAAGGCCTGCCCGAAGGTGGTCGTGTAGAAGGTCTGGTTGTCCCAGGTCGACGCGTCCCGGATCTCTCCCGTGGGCTCGCCCGACCAGTTCAGGGCCGTGCCATCGCCCACGCCGAAACGCTTCAGGTAGTCGTAGCGCGTTTCGGCGGGCACCTGCGCGCCGAACTGCGACATGGCGACGTTCGAGGACTGCACGAGACCGCCGGTGAGGGTCAAATTCTCGGTGGGGTGGCTCTCGGAGTCGTTGATGACCGCGCCGTTGGGGAACTGGATGCGATCGGGCGTCTCGACCGTGGAGGTCGGCGTGAGACCGCCCTGCTCGATGACGGTGGCGGCCGTCACGGGCTTGAACGTCGATCCCGGCTCGTAGGAGACGCGAAGCAGGCGCGAGCCACGGTTGTCGGGATCGGAGGCGCCGGGATCGTTGGGGTCTACCGTGTTGGTCTCGGCGAGGGCGCGGATCTTGCCGGTCTTCGCCTCCATGACGATGATGCCGCCCCAGTCGGCCTGATAGCGCGCCGTCTCCTCGGAGATCAGCTGCTGCATGAACCACTGCAGATCGCTGTCGATCGTGAGCTTGAGCGTGCCGCCGTTGACGGCCGGCTTCTCGACCTCGGTGCCGGGGATGATCACGCCGTCGGCACCGCGCTGGTAGGTCAGCGAGCCGTCCGTTGCCTGGAGGCACGAGTTCTGCAGAGACTCCAGTCCCTCCAGCGGGTCGCCGTCGGAGCCGACGAAGCCGATGAGGTTGCCGGCGACCGCACCGTCGGGGTAGGTCCGGGCGGGGTGGAGGGGGAAGGTGAGGAACGGGAGCTTCAGCGCCGCGAGCGCGCGGTACTCCTCGGTGGAGACGTACCGCTTCACATACGCGAAGCGCGACGCCGAGTTCTCGGCCAGCGCGTCGGACACGATCTTCTCGACGTCGGCGGTCGACTGGCCCGTGATCGCGGCGATCTTGGGGGCCACGTCGGTCCACGGAGTCATGATGTTCTTGCCGTCGGCATCCGTCATCGCGTTGCCGCTGGCATCGGTCTGCACGGCTCCCTGCGCCGCGAGCATGGGGTCGATCTGCACGTCGTAGAGCGTCGTGCTGCTGGCGAGGACGACGCCGTTGTCGTCGACGATCTCGCCGCGCGCTCCGTAGAGCGTGGTCTTGGCCCCGGTCGCGAACTGCTCGGAATCGTCGACGTGCTCGCGCGCATTGACCACCTGGATGTCCACCAGACGCACGACGAAGGCGGACAGCACCACCAGGACGACGGCGAGGGCGACGACGGTGCGGCGCCGCGGGCTGCGAGTTGCTCGTGTCGTCATGGATTCAGTGTGTGGCGGGGACGGGCAGACCGTCGGCGATGGCGGGGGGTGTCGGCGTATCAGGGATGGCCTTGTCGACCACGGAGCTGCCGCCGGCCGCGCCGAGGCTCGCCGCGGGGTCTCCGACGAGCGGACGCCCGCTGACGAGGGCGTTGCCGACGGCGGCCTTGCTCAGCGCGTTCACCGCGCTCGCACCGGTCAGGCCGGCGGCCGTGCCGATGACGGCGTTGTCGCTGAGCCGCAGATAGGTCGGCGCCTGGCCGGTGACCATGCCCATCGCCTCCGCATTCGCGGCGAGGTACTGCGGCGAGCTCAGGCCGGCGATGCTGTCCTGCAGCATCTGCTTCTGCCAGTCGAGACTGCGCTGCTGATCGCTGAGCGTCGACAGCTCGTAGGAGGACTGCGTCGTCATGATCGACAGCCCCATCTGCGCGCCGCCGATCAGGAGCGCACCGCTGACCGCGACGATGCCGTAGACGAGCCGAGGACGCCGTCGCGGCGCGGGCTGCTCGACCGCGTGGAGGCGTCGCGCCGGCTCCCCGGGGGTGCGCAGCGGAAGGGGCGCAGCCCCCACGAACGGATCGAGGTTGCTCTCTGCCGGCACGCTCATGCCGCCTCCCGGATGCGTTCGGCCGCGCGCAGACGCACGGGTGCGGCCCGCGGGTTGCGCGCCTTCTCTTCTTCGGAGGCCAGCTCGGCGCCCTTGACCACGAGCCGGAATCGCGGAGCATGCTCGGGAAGCTCGACGGGCAGTCCCGCCGGTGCCGTGGATGCCGCGGCATCCGCGAACACGCGCTTGACGAGACGATCCTCGAGCGACTGGTAGCTCATGACGACGATGCGTCCGCCCACGTTCAACAGGTCCATGCTCGGCGGGAGGGCACGCTCCAGCACCGACAGTTCGGCGTTCACCTCGATGCGCAGAGCCTGGAAGACACGCTTGGCGGGGTGCCCTCGTCCCTCGCGCTGCACGGCGACCGGCGTCGCCGCGACGAGGATGTCGACCAGCTGCCCGGACCGCTCGATCGGAGCCTCGGCGCGCGCGGAGATGATGGCCCGTGCGTAGCGTCCGGCGAGCTTCTCTTCGCCGTAGCGCTCGAAGATGCGGCGAAGATCGCCTTCGCCGTAGGTCGCGACGATCTCCGCTGCCGTCGTGCCGGCTGTCTGGTCCATGCGCATGTCCAACGGCGCATCCTGTGCGTACGCGAACCCGCGATCGGCCTCGTCGAGCTGCAGCGAGGAGACACCGAGGTCGAAGAGGATGCCGTCGACGCGATCGACGCCGGCGGAGCGCACGGCCGATGCGATCCCGTCGTAGACGGTGTGCACCAGCGTGACGCGCTCGCCGAACCGCGCCAGCCGCTGCCCCGCGATGCGGAGGGCGTCGGTGTCGCGATCGAGCCCGATCAGGCGGATGTCGCCGAATCGCTCCAGCAGGGCCTCGGAGTGACCGCCCATGCCCTCGGTCGCGTCGACGAGAACGGCGCCCGGATGCGCGAGGGCCGGCGAGAGCAACTCGACGCAGCGCTCGAGCAGAACCGGGGTGTGGATGTCGGAGGTGCTCATGATGAGGGGGTGTGGGCCGGAGCCGTGATCCCCATCCGCCTGACCTGACACCGGGGAAGTGCGTCAGGGCGTGCGGCTGGGAGTCACGGCCACGGCTCAGAACAGACCCGGGATCACCTCCTGCTCCATGTCCGAGTAGCTGTCTTCGTTGCTGTCTGCGTAGGCGTTCCAGGCCTGCGCATCCCAGATCTCCGCGTGGGCCCCGACGCCCGTGACCACGAGTTCGCGGTCGAGGTTGGCATAGGCACGCAGGTGCGGCGGGATCGTGATGCGGCTCTGGCTGTCGGGCTTCTCGTCGCTGGCGCCCGAGAGGAACATGCGCTGGAAGTCGCGCGCCTGCTTGTTGGTGAGGGGCGCCTCGCGGATCTTCTCGTAGACCCGCTCGAACTCCTTCGTGCTGAACACGTAGAGGCAACGCTCCTGGCCTCGCGTCACGACGACCCCGTCACCCAGGTCGGTTCGGAACTTCGCCGGAAGGATGAGGCGGCCCTTGTCGTCGAGCTTGGGGGTGTAGGTGCCCAGCAGCATCGGCCACTCCCCCTTCCTCCGGCCCGATCAAGGTGCGCACCACTTTACTCCACTTTCCTCCACCTGACTATGGTTTCGTGGGCGCAACGCTCCCCTGGGCTCCCCCGCTGCGAATCGACGGGAGCGCCCGGCGCCGCGCAGCGCCGTCGCCGGGCACAAAAAAGAGCACCGACCTCGTGGTCGGTGCTCTTCGCGTCGTGCGCGGCGCTGCGGTCAGGATCCGTCTTGGCGGCGGTCCCAACGGTCGTTCATGCGGTCCATGAAGGACGAGGATCCGGTGCGGGACGGCTTGCGCTGCCCCTTGTGCTCCGGCGAGGTCTTGAGCGCAGCGAGCCCCTTGGCAGGGGTGGCGGCGAGCACGACGCCGGCCACCATGACAAGGAAGGCGATCACGCCGATGGCGATGATGCCGGTGGACACACCCGCGATCAAGCCTCCGAGACCCACGAGCACGAGGATGGTGCCGTAGACGATGTTGCGATAGCTGAGGGTGCGGCCGTCCCGGGACGCGCTCACGACGTCTGCGTCCTTATTCATGAGATGGCGCTCCATCTCATCGAGCAGACGCTGCTCCTGCTCTGACAGCGGCATGCTGCCCCCTCCTCGCCGTTTCGGACCGGCATCTCGTGCGGTCGATTCTACGCGTGCGGTCGAGAACTAGGCTAGGCCCGTGCACGCTTCCGCCGACCCGATCGAGGCCATTTCCCAGCGACTGGCAAGGTTCGTGACAGCGCAGCGCCTCGCGTGGGCGGATGCCGGCCCCGAAGCGCAGGTCTTCCTGGATGCCGCGACGCGCACCCTGGCCGGGGGAAAGCGTCTACGAGCGCGCTTCTGCGTCACGGGATGGCTGGCCGTGGCGGGCGTCGACACCGACGTCAAAGAGGTCCCCGACTCCGTGCTCGATGCGGCCGCCGCACTGGAGGTCTTCCACGCCGCGGCGCTCGTCCACGACGACATCATCGACAACTCCGACACGCGGCGCGGACAGCCCGCCGCACACCGTGCTCTCGAGGCGGCGCACGCGGGGTCCGGCTGGGTGGGCGACGGTTCGGCGTTCGGGCGATCGGCGGCGATCCTGCTCGGCGATCTCCTCGTCGCCTGGAGCGACGACCTGCTCGAGCAGGGACTGGCGCGTGCGCCGCACGCGGCATCCGCGCGGGAGGTCTACGCCCTGATGCGCCGGGAGGTCACCATCGGCCAGTTCCTCGACATCGCCGAGGAGGCGGCGTTCACGACGGCCCCCGACGAGGAACACGCCGAGCGCGCCCTCCGCGTCGCGTCACTGAAGTCCGCGCGCTACAGCATCCAGCACCCCCTCCTGCTGGGTGCGGCGCTCGCCGGAGCCGACGCCACGCAGTCGGCGGCTCTGGCCGCCTTCGGTCATCCGCTGGGACTGGCGTTCCAGCTGAGGGACGATGTTCTCGGCGTCTTCGGCGACACTGCCGTCACCGGTAAGCCCTCCGGCGACGACCTCCGCGAAGGCAAGCGCACGCTGCTCATCGCCTACACCCGCGAGGCGCTCGCCCCCGATGACCGTGCCGCGCTCGACGCCCTCATCGGCGATCCCACCCTCACTGCCGAGCAGATCGCCCAGATCCAGCAGAGCATCATCGACACCGACGCACTGGCGCGCGTCGAATCGGCGATCAGCGCCTACGCGGGCGAAGCGGAGCACGCCCTGCAGAGTGCACGACTGTCGTCGTCGGCGCTGGACCAGCTGAGAGAACTCGCCGACGCATCCATCAGCCGTACGGCGTGAGGCGGGTCGTGCTCGGTGTCAGGCCAGCGTCTGCGCGACGCGGCGGACCTCGCTCTTGCGCCCCTGACGGAGGGCAGAGATGGGCGCCTGGCCGATGGAGTCCTCCTCGCTGAGCAGCCAATCGATGGCCTCGTCGTCGGTGAACCCGGCGTCCTGAAGCACGATGATCGTGCCGCGCAGCGACGACAGCGGATGCCCGTCGACGATGAAGATCTCCGGCACGGCGAACGCGCCGCCGCGACGTGAGCCGATCAGGTGCTTGTCGTCGAGCAGCCGGCGCACGCGACCGAGCGGTTCATCGAGAACCTCGACGAGGTCGGGAAGAGTGAGCCAGCGGGTGGACGCGGGGACGATGTCGTCGGTCACCCTTCCACTATCGCATCTCGAGGCCGCAGCGTTGACGAGATCGAGCCTGTCGAAGCGGAAGTCACTTCTGTCACAGAAGTCACTTCTTATAGCACCCGTTGACATGAATTTACTTCCATGACACGGTGTCGTCGGTAGGAAACGGGTGCGAACAAGGAGAAGACCGTTGTCACGACTCGACCACCGCCCGAGCGCGGCGCGCGCGGCCACCACCGGTGTGATCGGCACGATCGGCACATTGGCGTTGACCCTGAGCGTCGCGCCGGCCTCGGCGGCGACGGCCGATCCGCGTCCGGCAGCCGGCGATCAGACGCGCATCGGCGCGCCGACGCGCCTCACTACCACCCGGCAGGCGGCCGCACCGGCGACCTACACCGTGGAGAGCGGCGACACGCTGTGGGATATCTCCCGACGGGTCGGAGTCGAGCTGTCCGCACTGCGTGCGGCGAACGGGCTCGAGGCCACCACGGTGATCCATCCCGGGCAAGTGCTGGTTCTTCCCGGCGGGATCGCCCCGGCCGCGGAGTCTTCGGCTCCGGTCGCGAGGGCCGATACATCGACCGGCGCGACCGCGGCCTACGGAGTGAACGCGGGTGACACCCTGTGGGCCATCGCCGACGCGCACGGCGTGAGCCTCGATGCCCTGTTGCAGGCCAACGGGCTCGGGCGGGATGCCATCATCTACCCCGGCCAGACCCTCGCGATCCCCGGGCCGGCCGCCGTGCTCCAGGCCACCCCCGCCGCGGTGGAAACACCCCTGCCCGCAACGGCGCCGGCCACCGATCTCGACGCGGAGCAGACCGCGAATGCGCGGACGATCATCCGGGTCGGGCGCGAACTGGGCGTCCCCGATCGCGGCATCGCGATCGCTCTGGCCACGGCGATGGTCGAGTCGTGGATCCGCAATCTGGACTGGGGTGACCGCGACTCGCTCGGGCTGTTCCAGCAACGCCCGAGCACCGGATGGGGCACTCCCGATCAGGTGCGCGACCCCGTGCGCTCGACCACCGCGTTCTTCGAAGGCGTCTCGGGCCCGGACGGCCTCATCACGCGCGGACTGTTGGACGTGCCCGGATGGGAGTCGATGGACTTCGGCGCCGCCGCCCAGTCCGTGCAGGTCTCGGCGTATCCGGAGCGCTACGGGCCGTGGGAGCAGACCGCCTACGCGTGGCTCGCGGCACTCGACTGAGAGCGAGTGCGTCGTGGCATTGCCTGCGCACATGCCGTGAGGGGTGAGCCGCTCCCGGGCCCGAGCGCTCCGGCTCCCTAGAATCGCAGGGTGAGCACGAGCCAGCAGACCGACCCGCTGATCGGCCGCCTGGTCGACGGGCGGTATCGCGTCCGCGCTCGCATTGCGCGCGGCGGGATGGCAACCGTGTACGTCGCGACCGATCTGCGCCTCGAGCGCCGCGTCGCCCTGAAGGTGATGCACAGCCATCTCTCCGATGACACGGTCTTCCAGAGCCGCTTCATCCAGGAGGCGCGCGCGGCGGCGCGCCTTGCCGACCCCCACGTGGTCAACGTCTTCGACCAGGGCCAGGACGGCGAGATGGCGTACCTGGTGATGGAGTACCTCCCCGGCATCACCATGCGCGAGCTGTTGCGAGAGCAGAAGCGCCTCAGCATCCCTCAGACGATCACGATCATGGATGCCGTCCTGTCCGGCCTCGCGGCCGCGCACCGCGCGGGCATCGTCCACCGCGACGTGAAGCCCGAGAACGTCCTGCTCGCTGAGGACGGGCGGATCAAGATCGGCGACTTCGGCCTCGCGCGCGCGACCAGTGCGAACACGGCCACCGGACAGATGCTCCTGGGAACGATCGCGTACCTCGCGCCCGAGCTCGTCACCCGCGGAACCGCCGACGCCCGCAGTGACATCTACGCCCTCGGCATCATGCTCTACGAGATGCTCGTCGGCGAGCAGCCCTATAAGGGCGAGCAGCCGATGCAGATCGCCTATCAGCACGCGACCGACTCCGTCCCGCGCCCGAGCGCGCGCAACCCCGGCGTCCCGGAGCAGTTCGACGAACTCGTGATGTGGGCGACCGAGCGCAATCCCGACGAACGTCCGGTCGACGCGCGCGCGATGCTCGACCGCCTGCGCGAGATCGAGAAGGAACTCGGCGTCTACCCTCACGTGGTCCGAACGCCGACCGCCGGCGTGGTCGCGGTCGATGACGGAGTCGACTCGGGCGAGCTCACCAAGGTGATGCCGGGGACCTTCACGGCCCCGACGGTCACCGAGACGGTGGACAACTCCACGCGACTGCGACTGCGCAGCCGCCGCCGAGCGCGACGCGGCGGATGGCTGGTCGTGCTCGTGCTGCTGCTCGCCGTGCTCGCGGGCGGCACGGGTTGGTGGTTCGGATCCGGACCCGGTTCGCAGGTCGGCGTGCCCGACGTGGCGGGGAGCACTCTGGACGCCGCGACGGCCACCCTCGCTGCTGAGGGGCTGACCGCAACGCCGGCGCAGGATCACAGCCGCGACGTGCCCGTCGATCTCGTCATCCGCACCGACCCCGGCGCCGGCTCCCGCGTCGACAAGAACAGCGCCGTGATCGTCGTGGTCTCGCTGGGCCCGGCATCCCACGACATCCCCGCCCTGGCGGGACAGAGCGTGGATGCGGCCACCGCCGCGCTCGGCACCTTCTACATCACCCCGTCGGGAGATCCGACTCAGATCTTCACCGATTCCGCCGCAGGCACCGTGGTGAGCGCATCGATCACCCCGCCCGGCGGCGCCGCCGCGGTGGACTGCTCGAAGGGCTGCACCGCGCTGGAGGGCTCGAGCGTCGCTTTCGAGACCTCTGCGGGGCCGGTGCCCGACGTCTCGGGCCAAACGGTCGACGCCGCCACGTCGGCGCTGAAGGCCGTGGGGCTGGGCGCGACGACGACGCAGGCCTACGACGACGAGGTCGCCGAGGGCCGTGTGATCCGGATCGCGGACAAGGACGGCGGCGCGCCGTTCCGACCGGGCGACACCGTCACCCTGGTCGTCTCGAAGGGACCGCAGCCGATCGCCGTCCCCGACGTCACCGGCAAGACGGTCGCGCAGGCCATGGACCAGCTGAAGCAGGCGGGATTCGAACCGGGCACCGCCCTCCCCGAGATCGTGTGGGGAATCTTCACCGTGTCGAGCACGAGCCCCGCCGCCGGCACCATGCAGCTCCCCGGAACCAAGATCACGGTCCGCTCCACCGGCTGAGCCGGACGCGCACGCCGCGCGGGCGCGGATCAGCGCTTCTCGAGCTCCTCGGCAACGAGGAAGGCGAGCTCGAGGCTCTGCATGTGGTTCAGGCGCGGGTCGCACAGGCTCTCGTAGCGCGTCGCGAGAGTGGCCTCGTCGATGTGCTCTGACCCGCCGAGGCACTCGGTGACGTCGTCACCCGTGAGCTCGACGTGGATGCCGCCCGGGAACGTTCCGACCGCACGGTGTGCCTCGAAGAAGCCGCGCACCTCGTCGACGACATCGTCGAAGCGACGCGTCTTGTAGCCGGTCGGGGTCGTGATGCCGTTGCCGTGCATGGGGTCGGTGACCCACAGCGGTGTCGCACCGGAATCGCGGACGGCCTCGAGCAGCGGCGGAAGGGCATCGCGGATCTTGCCGGCACCCATGCGCGTGATGAAGGTCAGCCGGCCCGGCTCGCGCTCGGGATCGAGCTTGTCGATGAGCTCGAGCGCCGTCTGCGGTGACGTCGACGGGCCGAGCTTCACGCCGATGGGGTTGCGGATCTTCGAGAAGTAGTCGACGTGGGCGCCGTCCAGCTCGCGCGTGCGCTCACCGATCCACAGGAAGTGCGCCGAGGTGTTGTACGGCGTGCTGGTGCGCGAGTCGATGCGGGTCATGGGGCGCTCGTAGTCCATCAGCAGACCCTCGTGCCCCGTGTAGAACTCGACGCGGCGCAACTCGTCGAAGTCGGCGCCCGCCGCCTCCATGAACTTGATCGCTCGGTCGATCTCGGTTGCGAGACGCTCGTACTGCTGGTTGGCCGGGTTCTGCGCGAAGCCCTTGTTCCAGCTGTGCACCTCGCGAAGGTCGGCGAATCCGCCCTGCGTGAACGCGCGGATGAGGTTGATGGTCGATGCCGCCGTGTGGTACCCCTTCAGCAGGCGCTGCGGGTCTGCGGTGCGGGAGGCTTCGGTGAAGTCGTAGCCGTTCACGATGTCGCCCCGGTACGCGGGCAGGGTGACGTCGCCACGGGTCTCCGTGTCGCTCGAGCGGGGCTTGGCGAACTGGCCGGCCATCCGCCCCATCTTCACGACGGGCATCGAGGCACCGTAGGTCAGAACGACGGCCATCTGCAGCACCGTCTTGATGCGGTTGCGGATCTGCTCCGCGGTCGCGCCGGCGAAGGTCTCGGCGCAGTCACCGCCCTGCAGAAGGAACGCCTGGCCGGATGCCGCGCGCGCGAGGCGGTCGCGGAGGTTGTCGACCTCGCCGGCGAAGACCAGCGGCGGCAGTGTGGCCAGCTCCGCCGACACCGCGGCGACGGCATCCAGGTCGGTCCAAGAGGGCTGCTGCTTGATCGGGAGCGTGCGCCAGTGATCGAGATCGGCGTGCAGGGTGGGCATCCGCTCAGTCTAGTGGCGACCCGGACGGCGCGGATGCCGCATGACGACGGCTCACGCGCGCGCTGCGCGCTCCTTCACCGTGGACGCGTAGACGTCGTCGTACTGCTGCTCCCCCAGCCGCTGCAGCGCCACCATGATCTCATCGGTGACGGAGCGCAGGACGTACCGATCGGATTCCATGCCCTGGAATCGTGAGAAGTCGAGCGGTTCTCCGATCACCATGCCCACCCGGCCGACGCGCGGGATGGTGCGGCCGATCGGCATGACGGCGTCGGTGTCGACCATGACGACGGGGATGACCGGCACCCGTGCTTCCAGCGCCATGCGCGCGAGCCCGGTGCGTCCGCGGTAGAGCTTGCCGTCCGGGCTGCGGGTGCCCTCCGGGTAGATGCCCAGCAGGTCGCCCCGACCGAGCACCTGCAGTCCGGTGTTCAGCGATGCCTCCGACGCCTTGCCTCCGGTGCGATCGACGGGAATCTGGCCCGTCGCCTTCATGAACATCCGCGTCGCCCAGCCTTTGAGTCCCGTGCCGGTGAAGTAGTCGCTCTTGGCGAGGAAGCTCATCGGCCGGTCGATCATGAGGGGCAGGAAGATCGAATCGCTGACGGAGAGATGGTTGCTCGCGAGGATGGCGGCTCCCGACGACGGGACGTTCGTCCGCCCGACGATCCACGGTCGGAAGATCGCTTTGACGACCGGCCCGATCACGATGTACTTCATGACCCAGTAGAACATCAGGCGGGACTCACCTCTCTGTGACGTCTGTCCGTGTCCACGATGCGACGAGGATATCCCGACGGCTCACTGGCTGCGCAGCCCGGCGAGATCGGCGACGCCCACCATCCCCGCATCGTTGCCGAGTGTCGCCGTGACGAAGCGCGCGGTCGGTCGATTGCCGAAGCCGGGCAGAGAGGTCTCGTACGCCAGCCGCGTGGGCTCCAGCAGAACCTCGCCGAGGTCGGCGACGCCGCCGCCGATGACGTAGAGGTCGGGGTCGAGAACCGCCTGAAAGGCTCCGCAGGCCTCTCCGAGCGCGGTGGCCACGCGGCGCACGGCCTCGACGGCACCAGCGTCGTCCTCGGCGAGGAGGCGCGCCAGGTCGGGCCCGTGGACGATGCCGTCCGCATCGCGGTGCGCGGCCAGCCGCTCGCCGATGCCCCCGGCCTCGGCGATGTCACCCAGCTCGCGCTGCAGGGCGCGCCCCGACGCGTACTGCTCGAGACAGCCGTTCTGTCCGCAGCCGCACGGGCGACCACCGCGGACGAACCGCAGGTGACCGAGCTCCGCCGCGCTGCCGTTGGCACCGATGAGGAGACGTCCGTCATTGATGACGGCGCCGCCCACGCCCGTGCCGAGGGTCACCATCACCATGTCGGTGGATCCCTGTCCCGCTCCGAAGCGGTACTCGCCCCACCCGGCGGCGTTCGCGTCGTTCTCCAGCGTGACGGGACGGCCGATGCGTGCTTCGAACTGCGCACGCAACGGCTCGTCGTGCCAGTCGATGTTGGGCGAGAGCAGCATCACCGATCGACTGCGGTCGATGTAGCCCGCCGCAGCGACACCGACCGCCGCGACCTCGTGACGCGAGGCCAGCTCGTGCACCATCGCGGCGACGGCGTCGGCGAGCTCGCCGGTGTCCACCGGCGTGGCGACGCGGGCGCGCTCGATGATCGCACCCGTGTCGTCGACGACACCTCCGGCGATCTTCGTCCCCCCGATGTCGATGCCGACGTTGAGCACGGCGCTCCCTTCCGGCCGGCCCGGGCGGCACGGCATCCGAGAGTCTAGTGTGGACAGGACAGACCCACGGTCGGGGCAGGCCGTGCTTTTCGGGCGACGCTGTCTTCTGTGGGACTGAGTTCCACCAGGAGTTAGACTCGATTCCAGCCGTCGATCGCCGACGCCACCCGGTACCGAAGGAGTTGCCGCCCATGAGCGCCGTACAGTTCGAAGTCCCCGCCGTCGTTCCCGCCGACCCGCAGGCCAACATCGCCGATCTGCTCGTCGAACGCGTCAAGGCGACACCGTCCCTGGCCCTGTTCGCCGTCCCCGATGGTGACGGCTGGCGAGACATCACCGCCGCCGAGTTCGAACGAGAGGTGATCGCGCTCGCGAAGGGCTTCGCCGCCGCGGGCATCGCCCCGGGCGACAAGGTGGGCTTCATCGCCCGCACCACGTATGAGTGGACGCTCGTGGACTTCGCCCTCTTCTTCGCCGGCGCCGTCATGGTGCCCATCTACGAGACGAGCTCGGCGGCGCAGATCAGCTGGATCCTGTCCGACTCGGGCGCCGTCGCGGTGCTCGGCGAATCGGCCGAGCACGCGGCCCGCATCGCGGAGATCCGTTCCGAGGTGCCGCTCGTCCGCGACGTCTGGTCGATGGAGGCCGGCGACCTCGACACGCTCCGCGCGGGCGGCGACACCGTCGAGGATGCCGAGATCGAGCGTCGTCGCCGCATCGCCGTCGGCTCAGACATCGCCACGCTCATCTACACCTCGGGATCCACGGGACGCCCCAAGGGCTGTGTCCTGACCCACAGCAACTTCGTCGAACTCTCTCGCAACGCCGCCAAGGCGTTGGCCGAGGTCATGAACACCCCTGGCGGCGCATCGACACTGCTGTTCATCACGACCGCGCACGTCTTCGCCCGCTTCATCTCGATCCTCGACGTGCACGCCGGCGTGAAGACCGGGCATCAGCCCGACACCAAGCAGCTGCTGCCGGCCCTCGGCTCCTTCAAGCCCACCTTCCTGCTGGCCGTACCCCGCGTCTTCGAGAAGGTCTACAACTCGGCGGAGCAGAAGGCGGAGGCCGGCGGCAAGGGAAAGATCTTCCGCGCCGCGGCCCACACGGCGATCGAGCACTCCCGACTGCTCCAGGAAGGCAAGAAGATCCCGCTGGGCACGAAGGTGAAGTTCGCCCTGTTCGACAAGCTCGTCTACGGCAAGCTCCGCGAAGCCATGGGTGGACGCGTCACCTATGCCGTCTCGGGGTCCGCTCCCCTGGGCCCCCGTCTCGGCCACTTCTTCCACAGCCTCGGCGTGACCATCCTCGAAGGCTACGGACTCACCGAGACGACGGCGCCGGCCACCGTCAACCTCGCGACGAAGTCCAAGATCGGCACGGTGGGGCCGGTGCTCCCCGGCGTCGGCGTGCGTCTGGCCGACGACGGCGAGGTCGAGGTGCGGGGCGTCAACGTCTTCAAGGAGTACTGGCGCAACCCCGATGCCACGGCCGCCGCGTTCGACGACGGCTGGTTCAAGACCGGTGACATCGGCGCGTTCGACACCGACGGCTTCCTCACGATCACCGGACGCAAGAAGGAGATCATCGTCACCGCCGGCGGCAAGAACGTCGCTCCCGCGGCACTGGAGGACCCGATTCGAGCGAACCCGATCGTCGGTCAGGTGGTCGTCGTGGGCGACCAGAAGCCGTTCATCTCGGCGCTGATCACCCTCGACCCCGAGATGCTCCCGGCCTGGCTGGCGAACAACGGCCTCCCGGCGGACATGTCACTCTCGGATGCCGCGAAGAACCCGCAGGTGCGCGCCGAGGTGCAGCGTGCGGTGGACATCGCGAACAAGAACGTTTCGCGTGCCGAGTCCATCCGCAAGTTCACGATCCTCGACAGCGAATGGACCGAGGCGAGCGGACATCTCACGCCCAAGATGAGCATCAAGCGCAATGTCATCCTGAACGACTTCGCGAACGAGATCGAGGAAATCTACACCGTGCCGGTGACGACGACCAACGTGTCGCTGGGCTGATCTCGAGACGCGACGGCGGGGCGGCCCGGATGGACCGCCCCGCCGTCGCATCTCCCGAGGTCAGAACCAGGAGGACTCGCGGATGCGACGCATCGCGATCTTGCGCTCATCGGGGCTGAGCCGCGAGATGTAGAGCATGCCGTCGAGGTGGTCGGTCTCATGCTGCAGCGCCTGCGCCATGAGTCCCTCCCCCTCGAGCACGAGTTCGTCGCCGTCGAGATCGATGCCGACCACGCGAGCCCAGGGATAGCGCAGCGTCTCGTGCCAGAGATCGGGCACCGACAAGCATCCCTCACCGACCAGCGCCGGCTCACCCGACACCTCGGTCAGCACCGGGTTCAACACGTACCCGATGTCTCCGTCGATGTTGTAGCTGAAGGCGCGGAGACCGACACCGATCTGCGGCGCCGCCACTCCCGCACGGCCGGGCAATTCGACCGTGTCGAGCAGGTCCTGCACGAGCGACCGGATGCCGTCGTCGATCACGTCGATGGACGCGCTGGGAGCGCGCAGGACGGGGTCTCCGAACAGGCGGATCGGGCGGACGGCCATCAGGCGGCGACCCGCTGACGCAGGCTTTCGACGACGATGGCGGCCAGCTCGCGCGCAGCCTCACGCGTCTCGGGCTGCAAGTCACGGAAGACGATCGCGCTGCCCGATGCGATGTGCGCGTCGTAGGGCACGCGGACCACGTGCCCGACCCGTGTCTGGAAGTGGGACTGGAGCTCACCCGCCCGCACGAGTGCAGCGCCTGGACGTGCCGTGTTCAGCACGACCACGGCGGAGCGCACGAGATCGGCGTAGCCGTTGCTCTCCAGCCAGGTCAGCGTCTCCGAGGCCAGGCGCGCCTCGTCCACGCTCAGCCCTGCGACGACGATGAGCTGATCGGCGCGCGCGAGGGTCGCCCCCATGACGGAATGGACGATGCCGGTGCCGGTGTCGGTGAGCACGAGCGAGTAGAAGTGCGCGGCGACATCGGCGACCGCGTCGTAGTCGCTGTCGTTGAAGGCCTCGGACACATGCGGATCGGTGTCGGAAGCGATGATGTCGAGCCGAGTGTGATCGCGGGCGACGATCTCGGAGATGTCGTTGAACCCCTGGACGTCGGCGTGGGCTCGCACCAGATCGCGAACCGTCTTGCCGCTCGAGCGCCCGATGCGCTCGGCGAGGGTGCCGCGGTCGGGGTTCGCGTCGACGGCGATCACCCGGTCCTCACGGGCATCGGCGAGCGCCATGCCCAGCAGCGTCGTGATCGTGGTCTTTCCGACACCGCCCTTTCGCGAGAGCACGGGGACGAACTTCGCGCCGCCGTGCAACGGTGCCGCAATGCGCCGATCGAGAGCCTTGCGCGCACGCGCGCGCTTGCTGTCGCCGAGGTTGATCCGACGTCCCGACAGCGTGTAGACGAGGTGCTGCCACGCACCGTCGGGCTCCGGGCGCACCGCGTGGGCGGGATCCAGCAGCCGATCCGGCGTCAGCAGGTCGGAGCTCTCCCGCCCCGCCTCGAAGTCGCCCAGTCGGCGCGACTGCAGGGTGATCTCGGATGTGCGGGGCCGCAGGCGCTCGTGCTGAGCGGCATCCGCGGTCGCAAGGGAAGCCGACGTGAGCGCGATCGCTGCCGCATCGGGCGCCGACGCATCAACCGCTTCCTCGACCTCCTCGGCGACTGCCGATGCGGCGACGGTGTCCACCTCCTCGACGACACCCTCATGGATCTCGACCTCGTCGTCGAGCACGACGTCGTCGTCGAAGTCGTCATCGTCGACCGCTACGGGCAAGGCGACGTCGATCTGCGCGGTGGCTCCCTCGACGATGCCGATCCCGGTCGTCTCGGCGCCGGTCACGCTCTCCAGCACGCCGTTGTCGGCGTCCTCGCTCGCATTCTCGTTGCGGTCAGGCACGGCTACACACTCCAGTTCCGGGCCGGCGCCGTCGGGCTCCGGCCGATTCGGGTCGTCCTCGGGACGGCGCAGCCGCGGCGTCACCGCCGGGCCGCGGGGCGGGGTCCCGACCCCCATGGCTCGCGGGACGACTCACGCCCCCGCTCCAGGCTACTCGGAGGGTCGGACCACCAGCAAAAGATCGCCGGCCTCCACCGCGGCCGCCGCGCCGATGACGAGACGCTCGACGATGCCGTCCATCGGCGCCGTGATGGCTGCCTCCATCTTCATCGCCTCGATGGATGCCACCGGCTGACCCGCCGAGACGCGATCGCCCACCGCGGCCTTCGGGGTGACGACACCCGAGAACGGGGCGGCCACGTGGCCCGCTACGGTCGCATCGGCCTTCTCCGACTGACGCACCTCGACCGCGACGGCGTGGTCGCGCACGAAGACGGGACGCAGCTGCCCGTTCAACGTCGTCATCACGGTGCGCATGCCGCGCTCGTCGGCGTCGCCGATCGCTTCCAACCCCACGTACAGCTGGACGCCGCGCTCGATCTCGACGACGTGCTCGGTTCCGGGCGCGAGCCCGTACAGATAGTCCGCGGTGTCGAGGACGCTGAGATCGCCGTAGGTGTCGCGGGTCTCCCGGAAGGCCGCCGTGGGGGCGGGAAACAGTAGGGAGTTCAGTGTGGCGCGCCGGGTCGCACTGTCGGCTTCGAGGTTCGCGGCATCGGCGTCGGAGATCTCGGTGATCCCGCCGCGGATCTCGCGACCACGCAGCACCTTGGTGCGAAACGGCTCCGGCCAGCCGCCCGGAAGCTCACCCAGCTCCCCCGCCATGAAGGCGACGACGGAGTCGGGGATGTCATAGGTATCGGGGTTCTCGGCGAAGTCGGCGGGGTCCGCGCGCACGGCGGCGAGGTGCAGGGCAAGATCGCCGACGACCTTCGAGGAGGGCGTCACCTTCGGGACGCGCCCGAGGATCGCGTCCGCGGCGGCGTACATGTCCTCGATCAGCTCGAAGTCCTCCGACAGGCCGAGAGCGATCGCCTGCTGGCGGAGGTTCGACAGTTGACCGCCGGGGATCTCATGCCGATAGACGCGTCCCGTCGGCCCGGGAAGACCCGACTCGAACGGGCGGTAGAGGCGGCGCATCGCCTCCCAGTACGGTTCGAGTTCCGAGACGGCACCGAGGTCGAGTCCGGTGTCGCGCTCGGTGTGCGCGAGGGCGGCGACGAGCGCGGACAGCGAGGGCTGGCTGGTCGTTCCCGCCATCGGCGCCGCAGCGGCATCCACGGCGTCGGCGCCCGCGGCGGCGGCGGCCAACAGCGTCGCGAGCTGACCACCGGCGGTGTCGTGCGTATGGACGTGGACCGGGACGTCGAAGCGGTCCCGCAGAGCCCGCACCAGACGCGCAGCGGCGCCGGGGCGCAGCAGCCCCGCCATGTCCTTGACGGCGAGCACGTGCGCCCCGGCATCCACGATCTGCTCCGCCACGCGCAGGTAGTAGTCGAGGGTGTACAGATCCTCGGTCGGCGACAGGAGATCACCGGTATAGCAGAGGGCGACTTCCGCCAGCGTGGTGCCGGTGTGCAGCACGGCGTCGATGGCGGGCCGCATCTGGGAGACGTCGTTGAGGGCATCGAAGATACGGAAGATGTCGACGCCCGATGCCGCGGCCTCCGAGACGAAGGCATCGGTGACGCGCGTCGGATACGGCGTGTACCCCACCGTGTTACGCCCCCTCAAGAGCATCTGGATCGCCACGTTCGGCACCGCGGCCCGGAGGGCGTCCAGCCGCTCCCAAGGGTCTTCGCCGAGGAAGCGGAGCGCCACGTCGTAGGTGGCGCCGCCCCAGGCCTCGATCGAGAGCAGCTGAGGGGTGAGCCGGGCGACGTAGGGCGCGACCGTCACCAGGTCCCGTGTGCGCACGCGCGTGGCCAGCAGAGACTGATGTGCGTCTCGGAACGTCGTCTCGGTGACGGCGAGCGGCGTCTGAGCGCGCAGCTGCGCCGCGAACCCGGCCGGGCCCTGGCTGAGAAGGCGCTGTCGCGAACCGGCAGGAGGAGGCGTGGACAGATCGACGGACGGGAGCTTCGCGCGCGGGTCGGTGACGGCGGGGATCTCTCCGTGCGGACGGTTGACGGTCGTCTCGGCCAGCCACGCCACGATCTTCGATCCGCGGTCCTTCGACGCGCGACCGCGCACCAGCTCGGGGCGCTCGTCGATGAACGACGTGCTGACGTCACCGGCCACGAAGGCGGGATCGTCCAGCACCGCCTGCAGGAAGGGGATGTTGGTCGAGACCCCGCGGATGCGGAACTCGGCGAGGGCTCGACGCGATCGCACGACCGCGGCGCCGAAGTCCCGTCCGCGGCACGTGAGCTTGGCCAGCAGCGAGTCGAAGTGCGCACTGACCTGGGAACCCGCGGCCGTCGTCCCCCCGTCGAGGCGGATGCCCGCGCCGCCCGGCGAACGGTAGGTGGTGATCTTGCCCGTGTCGGGGCGGAACCCCTGGGTCGGGTCCTCGGTCGTGATGCGGCACTGCAGCGCCGCCCCGCGCAGGCGGATCTGGTCCTGGCGCAGGCCGAGCTCGGCGAGCGTCTCGCCGGCAGCGATGCGCATCTGCGATTGCACGAGGTCGACGTCGGTGACCTCCTCGGTCACGGTGTGCTCGACCTGGATGCGCGGATTCATCTCGATGAAGACGACCTCGCCGGCGCGGGGACCGGCCGTCTCGAGGAGGAACTCCACCGTTCCGGCGTTCTCGTAGCCGATCGACCGGGCGAACGCGATCGCGTGGGCGTGCAATGCCGAGGCGATGGTGGGGTCGAGGTTGGGCGCCGGCGCGATCTCGACGACTTTCTGATGACGTCGCTGCACCGAGCAGTCCCGCTCGAACAGGTGCACGGTCTCGCCGGTCTTGTCGGCGAGGATCTGCACCTCGACGTGACGCGGCCGCTGCACGGCCTGTTCCAGGAAGACGCGGGCATCGCCGAACGCGGCATCGGCCTCGCGCATCGCCTCCGCGATCGCCGGGGCCAGCTGCGGCGCGGCTTCGACCCGGCGCATTCCCCGCCCACCGCCGCCGGCGACCGCCTTCACGAAGATCGGGAAGCCGATCTCGTCCGCGCGCGCGACGAGCGCGTCGACGTCGTCCGACGCGGGCGTCGAGCGCAGCACCGGCACCCCGGCCGCGATCGCATGCTCTTTGGCGGTCACCTTGTTGCCCGCCATCTCGAGGGCGCGCGACGGCGGGCCGATGAAGACGATGCCGCTGCGCGCGGCGGCCGCGGCCAGCTCGGGGTTCTCGGAGAGGAAGCCGTAGCCGGGGTAGATGGCGTCGGCGCCCGCCTGCTCGGCCACGCGAATGATCTCATCGACATCGAGGTACGCACGCACAGGTTGGCCGATGGTGCCGATCTGGTACGCCTCGTCGGCCTTGAGCCGGTGCAGCGAGTAGCGGTCCTCGTAGGGGTAGACCGCGACCGTCCGCGCACCCAGTTCGAAGGCGGCACGAAAGGCCCGGATCGCGATCTCTCCGCGGTTGGCCACCAGGATCTTGCGGAACATGCGGACCTCTTCTCCGAGCGGCTCCCGCGCGCCGAGGGAGCAGATTCCCCGACGAGCCCACTTTTCACGAGGGCCTGAGTGTCCTCACAGCCTAGGGGACGGTAACGTAGAGCCTCGTGCACGTACTCTCCGTCTCCTCGCTCAAGGGGGGTGTCGGCAAGACCACCGTGACTCTCGGCCTCGCCTCCGCGGCGTTCGCCCGAGGGGTGCGGACTCTCGTCGTCGACCTCGACCCGCAATCTGACGTGTCGACGGGCATGGACATCCAGGTGGCCGGCCGGCTGAACGTGGCCGACGTGCTCGCCAATCCCAAGGAGAAGGTGGTCCGCCAGGCCATCACCGCCAGCGGCTGGGCCAAGGTGCACCCGGGCACGATCGACGTCATGATCGGCAGCCCGTCGGCGATCAACTTCGACGGCCCGCACCCGAGCGTGCGCGACGTGTGGAAGCTCGAAGAGGCTCTCGCCACCATCGAGGCCGACTACGACCTCGTCCTCATCGACTGCGCCCCCTCGCTCAACGCACTGACGCGTACCGCATGGGCGGCTTCGGACCGGGTCATCGTGGTCACCGAACCGGGACTGTTCTCGGTCGCCGCCGCCGACCGCGCGTTGCGGGCGATCGAGGAGATCCGCCGTGGCCTGTCTCCCCGCCTGCAGCCGCTCGGGATCGTCGTGAATCGCGTGCGCCCGCAGTCGATCGAGCACCAGTTCCGCATCAAGGAGCTGCGCGACATGTTCGGTCCGCTCGTCCTGTCGCCGCAGCTTCCCGAGCGCACGTCGCTGCAGCAGGCGCAGGGGGCGGCGAAGCCGCTGCACATCTGGCCGGGCGACTCGGCTCAGGAGCTGGCCGGCGACTTCGACGCACTGCTGGACCGCGTCATGCGCACCGGTCGGATCACCGCGGGCGAGCAGCGGGCCTGACCTTTTCCGTCGCACAGCGGTCGGTCGTCGATCGGACGCCGAAGACGCGAGTCGACAAGCAGCGCGTCGGCTCGCGGCGCCGTTGCCTTCTCAGGCGGACTTGACGGCGCGACGAGCGGCGAGTTCGTCGACGGGGTCCGGAGCCTGCGGATCGAAGTCGAGCAAGGTCGATTCGACCTCGTGCAGCACTTTGCCGACGGCGATGCCGAACACGCCCTGTCCTCGACTGACGAGGTCGATGACTTCGTCGTTCGAGGTGCAGAGATAGACGGACGCGCCGTCGCTCATCAGCGTGGTGCCGGCGAGATCGCGGATGCCGGCGGCACGAAGCTGCTCGACCGCCGTGCGGATCTGCTGCAGGGAGATGCCGGTATCGAGAAGCCGCTTCACCAGTTTGAGCACGAGGATGTCGCGGAAGCCGTAGAGACGCTGCGATCCCGAACCGCTGGCGCCGCGGACGGTGGGCTGGACGAGTTCGGTACGCGCCCAGTAGTCGAGCTGACGATAGGTGATGCCGGCTGCGCGTGCAGCGACGGCGCCGCGGTAGCCGACCTCGTCATCCATCTGCGGCAGACCGTCCGTGAACAGCAGCTCGGTGGCGAAGCGGACCTCATCAGGCGCATCGTGCGCGGTCATGCTCGCCTCCATGTGGACAGTGCGTCGTTTCCTCCACGGTAGATCAGCGGAGTGCCTGCGGCAACGACATCCGCATCCCGACGCTCGGCGTGTCGCGCCGCCGTCACGGCGCGATGCGGTCCAGCGCCGCGTGCGCGAACGCCGCGCGCACTTCGTCCAGGCGACGAAGCAGCTCGGGAGCGAGCTCGCCCGCACGTGCACGCGACACGGCGTCCGAGCGGCGCAACAGGGGCGTCAGCGCGCTCTCGACGAGCGCGACCTCACGCTCCGCCGCCTGCCGGACGCCCCGCACGTGGCGGGGCTGGATGCCGTGCCCGTCGAGGGCCACGAGCGCACGAAGCACACTCAGCGTCTTGTCGTCGTAGCTCTCGGCTGCCGCGATGAGCCCGGCGCGTACGGCATCGTTCAGCAGCGCCGCCGACGCTCCTGCCGTCTGCAGCAGTTCCTCGCGGCGATAGCGGCGCGGGGCGGTGACGATCGACGCCGTCGCCGGCGGCGCGACGGTGCCGCCGTGCTGTTCGTCGAGATACTCGCGAATTCGCGCAAGGGGCATGTAGTGGTCGCGCTGAAGCGTGAGCGCGGTGCGCAGTCGCTCGACGTCGAGAGGCGAGAACTTGCGATACCCCGACTCGGTTCGCAGCGGCGTGACGATGCCCTGCACCTCGAGGTAGCGCAGCTTGCTCGCGCTGAGATCGGAGAACTCCGGCGTCAGGCGTGCGAGCACCTGACCAATGCTGAGATAACCCGAGGACGACGCGCGTCCACGGGGTGAGACAGCCGGGCTCACCCGCTCGTCACCTGACCGCGGTCGACCGGCGACGCGAAGAAGTTGAGGCGGAACTTGCCGATGCGCACCTCGGAGCCGTCGACGAGCACGGCGCGGTCCACCCGTTCACCGTTGACATAGCTGCCGTTCAGGGAGCGCTGGTCGACGAGCTCGAAGACGGCGCCGGTGCGGGTGATCTCCGCGTGACGACGAGAGACGGTGACATCGTCGAAGAAGATGTCGGCCTCGGGATGGCGCCCGACCGTGGTGACATCGGTGTCGAGCAGATAGCGTGCGCCCGCCGTGGGACCGGAGCGGACGAGCAGCAGCGCAGCGCGAGACGGAAGCGCATCGATGGCCTCCCGCTCGACGTCCGTCAGGTCCGTTCCGAACGGCACGAAGGAGAGGTCGGAATCGTGACCGAAAGTCTGGGTGGTGTCGGCAGAGCCGGCACTCCCGGCGTCACGTCGGATACCGCTGACACCAGCGTCTCGAGCGTTCTCTTCCACCATGGCCTCCTTCCTCTTCACCCTAACGGATCGACCCGGGCTGCGAACCCCCGCCGGGGAACCGGGTTTCGCGCCGCGCCAGCCCCGATCCCGCCGAGCGGTGCGACTCAGCGGCGTGTGTCGATGTGTGACGCCGTCCGCGCGGACGGCCTTCGCCCCGACGTAGCCTGATCGCACCGCCACCACGGGCGGCATCCACGAGAGGAACCCCGTGTCTGCAGCGCAGAACCGCCTCACGCCCGCACCGGTGCGTCAGGACGCGATCTGCATGTGCGCGACGGGCCGGGCCTGCTCCTCCTTCGCGGCCGGACACGCCGTCCACTTGATCCAGTCGCGACTGGTGTCGGCAACGCCCGGAGAATGGGTCGACGCGATCGCGGTCGCCTCAGCGGCCGACGGCACGCTCACGATCGTCACCCTCGAGGGGCGCGAGATCGAACTGTGGAACGGCGCCGGGGCCGCGGCGTCCGCGCAACGGGGTACCCCGGTCGCGTTCCACCCGCGCTATCACGCGCTCCACGCCGGAGGACGGCTCTTCAACGTGCTCGCGGTCTGAGTCGAGAGTGACGGGTGCCGCTCAGGCGGCCGCCATCATCGCGTCTTTGACCGCCATGCAGGCGTCCATGCAGGCCCGGCACGCGTCCGCGCACATGGCGCACACGGGGCTGTCATCAGCGTGCATCATGCACATGTCCATGCACGTCTGACACATCGCGATGCAGGCGTCGAGCATCGCCATCATCGACGCCGGCGTCATGCCCGGCATCCGCAGCATGGCACGCATCATGGTGTTGCACATGTCGGCGCAGTTCATGCACGACGGGGCACAGTCCATCATCTGCATCGAGCACACCGTGCAGGCCTGCTCACAGGCGGCACAGGCGTCCATGCAGGCCTGCATGACCGCGGCATCCATCGCGGGCATCTCGGCCATCGACATTTCGCCGGCCATCGCTTCCATCATCCTGGCGTCCATCTCGCACCGTCCTTCCGGTCACGGCGAGCGCGACGCTCGCCTGCCGCCATGCTAGGACTCCGACCCGGCGCACAACAGGCGCGGATAGGGTCGAGGACGTGATGTCACACAGAGTTCATACGTTCCGTTCGGTCCTCGTCGGCCTCGTCGCACTCCTGCTCGGCGGACTCTCCATCGCCGTGGCCTCCCCCGCGTGGGCGCACGATGAGCTGATCGGCGCCGACCCGGGCGTGAACGCCGAGGTCGGCACGCTGCCCGCCCAGATCACCATGACGTTCAGCGGCGTGCTGATGGACGAGCCCGGCGCGACGCAGGTCGTGGTGACGGATGCCGCGGGAGCCTCGCTCACCGACGGCGATCCGACGCTGGACGGCACGCATCTGACACAGGGGCTCGCCGGCAACGCGTCCGGCCCGGTGACCGTGACCTGGCGCGTGGTCTCCAGCGACGGCCACCCGGTCTCGGGGCAGTACACGTTCACCGTGGCGGGCGGCTCGTTGCAGACGGCCGCTCCCGCCGAAACGACGACCACACAGACACTCACCGCGACGCCGACATCGAACGGCGATGGAGGTGTCCCGGTATTCGTCTGGGTGCTGCTCGGCCTGGTGGTCGCGGCC
The DNA here is from genome assembly GCF_056313825.1 of Microbacterium sp. DMC48. NCBI lineage: Bacteria > Bacillati > Actinomycetota > Actinomycetes > Micrococcales > Microbacteriaceae > Microbacterium > Microbacterium sp. DMC48. The sequence continues at coordinate 693,817 of NZ_JBQUZN010000004.1, forward strand.
GCGCTCGGCGCCCTCGTGGCGGTGCTTCTGCGGAAGTCCCGAGCCACCCCCGAGGACTAGGCTGAGAGCATGCCTCATTTCAACGTCGTCGTCCTCGGTGCCGGCCCTGGTGGCTATGTCGCGGCGGTCCGCGCCGCCCAGCTCGGCCAGTCCGTCGCCATCATCGAAGAGAAGTACTGGGGCGGTGTCTGCCTCAACGTCGGCTGCATCCCCTCCAAGGCGCTTCTGAAGAACGCCGAGATCGCCCACACCCTGAAGCACAAGGCCGACTTCTTCGGCATCACGGGTGAGTTCAGCCTCGACTTCGGCACGGCGTGGGACCGGTCGCGCGTCGTCGCCGACGGCCGCGTCAAGGGCATCCACTACCTGATGAAGAAGAACAAGGTCACCGAGTTCGAGGGCCGGGGCACCTTCACCGGCCCCAAGGCGATCTCGGTCGCCAAGAGCGACGGCTCCACCGAAGAGGTCACGTTCGACAACGTCATCATCGCGACCGGCTCGACGGTGCGCCTGCTCCCGGGCGTGACGCTGAGCGAGAACGTCGTGACGTACGAGGAGCAGATCCTCACGCGTGATCTGCCGAACTCGATCGTCATCGTCGGCGCCGGCGCCATCGGCATGGAGTTCGCCTACGTCATGACGAACTACGGCGTGAAGGTGACGATCATCGAGTTCCTCGACCGGGCCCTCCCCAACGAGGACGCGGACGTCTCGAAGGAGATCGCGAAGCAGTACAAGAACCTCGGCGTCGACATCCTCGTCTCGACCAAAGTGGAGTCGGTCGTCGACTCCGGCGACAAGGTCACGGTGACCTACACCGACAACAAGAGCGGCGCGCAGGGCTCGATCGAAGCCGACAAGGTGCTCATGTCGATCGGCTTCGCTCCCCGGGTTGAGGGCTTCGGCCTGGAGAACACCGGCGTGAAGCTCACCGAGCGCGGCGCCATCGAGATCGACGACTTCATGCGTACCAACGTCGAGGGCATCTACGCCATCGGTGACGTCACGGCCAAGCTGCAGCTCGCCCACGTCGCCGAGGCGCAGGGCGTCGTCGCCGCCGAGACGATCGGTGGCGCAGAGACCATGGCGCTCGGCGACTACCGCATGATGCCGCGTGCGACCTTCTGCTCGCCGCAGGTGGCGTCGTTCGGCTACACCGAGGCGCAGTACAAGGAGACCGGACGCGAGTACAAGGTCGCGACCTTCCCCTTCATGGCCAACGGCAAAGCGCACGGCCTCGGCGAGCCGGTCGGCTTCGTCAAGCTCATCGCGGATGCCGAGCACCTCGAGCTCGTCGGCGGCCACCTCATCGGCCCCGACGTGTCGGAGCTGCTGCCGGAGCTCACCCTCGCCCAGAAGTGGGACCTGACCGCTCTGGAGCTGGCGCGCAACGTGCACACCCACCCGACGCTGTCCGAGGCTCTGCAGGAGGCCTTCCACGGTCTCGCGGGACACATGATCAACCTCTGAGCTCCGTGAGCTCTGGAGTACGCTGACTCCTACGACTGACGCCGCCCCAACCGAAGCCGGGGGCGGCGTCAGTGGTTTCGCGGCATCCGAGCGAGCCGCGATCAGAGGCCGAGCGTGCGAGCGAGCTTGGAATCGGATGCCGCGGGGCGTCCGCCCACCGCCGTGACGGCAGCGGTGACCGCATCGAAGAGCGCAGTGCGGGTGGCGCCGACGGGCGCCGCGGGTCCGAGCTCGAACTCCCACTCGCGCCATGTCGTCTGCACACCGCGGGTCTCGTCGGTCGCGACCACGTGGTCGTCGACGAATTCCGCGACGAGCGCGCCCGCCTCATCGCGGAGGGCGTAGGCATGGCGATCGTTGACGATGCGGGCGATGGGTGCCAAGGCGCCGGAGGCGATCTCTGCCACGGCGGCGGCGACGGCATCCGGGACGCTCACTTCACCCGCGGACGCGCCACCCTTCGCTCCATCGAGCGGCCAATGCGTCTCCAGCCGCCCGCCGTCAGCGGTCTTGGGTCCCTTGATGTGCCATCCCTCGTCCGGTCCGCCGGTGCGACGGCGCACCGCGTAACCGGAGCGTCCCAGGGCGAAGCCCGGCACATCCAGATACCGGGCATCGAGGTCGCGACGCGCAGGCCCCTCGACGACGGCGACACCCGGCAGACCCGACAGGTCGGGAAGCGGGGTGTCGCCGTGGACGTCGAAGGTCAGCTCGATCTCGAGCGCGCGTGCCGGCTCCGGCGTCACTCGTCCCGGCCGTCGGGGTCGGGATCGATATCGTCCTCCGCCTCCACGAAGTGGAACTCAGCGGATGTCGGGCCATCGCCCTCGCCCGTGTTCTCCGCCGCGCCCGCGCGCTCGTAGACGATCTGGGTCTCGCTGTAGGGCAGGATCAACCGGTCCTGGCTCTCGTCGTCCAGGGGAAGGACCTGCCCGTCCAGCGGGCCTCCGTGCAGTCGTGCGATCGCCATGGTGTACCTCCGACGATGAAGCGGAATGTGGAACTCCAGCCTAGCCCGGCGCGTTCAGTGGGTCGGGAAGCCGAGGCTGATCTGGCTTTCGCTGGGGTCGGGCCACCGCGTCGTGACGACCTTGCGGCGCGTGTAGAAGTTGAACGCCTCCGGCCCGTACATGTGCGTGTCGCCGAACAGCGAGTCCTTCCAGCCGCCGAACGAGAACGCGCCGATGGGCACCGGAATGGGCACGTTGACGCCGACCATGCCGACCTCGATGTCGTACTCGAACTGGCGCGCGGTCTTGCCGTCGCGGGTGAAGACGGCGGTGCCGTTCGCGTAGCGGTTGGCGTTGATCAGCGCGACCGCGTCGTCGTAGGTGGCGACACGCACCACCGACAGCACGGGTCCGAAGATCTCCTCGTCGTAGACGCGCATGCCCGGCGTGACGCCGTCGACGAGCGAGGGACCGATGAAGAACCCGCCCCCGTCCACGGTGACCTCGCGGCCGTCGACCACGACGCGGGCTCCCTCGTCCGCGGCACCCGCGACGAATCCGGTCACGCGATCGAGCGCATCGCGGGTGATCAGCGGACCCATGTCGGTGGCGGGATCGGTGCCGTCGCCGACGACCAGTCCGCCGATGCGCTCGGCGACCTTGCCGATGAGCGCGTCGGCGACCTCGCCCACCGCGACGACGACCGACACGGCCATGCAGCGCTCCCCCGCCGAGCCGTACGCCGCCGACACCGCCGCATCCGCAGCGGCGTCCAGATCGGCATCCGGCATGACGATCATGTGGTTCTTCGCTCCGCCCAGCGCCTGAACGCGCTTGCCGTTCTCGGCCGCCCGCGCGTAGATGTACTTCGCGATCGGCGTCGATCCCACGAACGACACCGCCCGCACGACCGGATCGTCCAGCAGCGCGTCGACGGCCTCCTTGTCGCCGTGGACGACGTTCAGGATGCCGTCGGGAAGCCCCGCCTCGGCGAAGGCCTCGGCCAGCCAGACGGCCGCCGACGGGTCGCGTTCGCTGGGCTTGAGGATCACGGCGTTGCCCGCGGCGATGGCGGTGGTCACCATCCACAGCGGCACCATCGCGGGGAAGTTGAACGGGGTGATGCAGGCGACCACGCCGACGGGCTGACGAACCTGGTGGACGTCCACGCCCGAGGCGACCTGCTCGGAGTAGTCGCCCTTGAGGTGGTGCATCAGACTCGTGCAGAACTCGACGTTCTCGAGCCCTCGAGCGACTTCGCCGAGGGCGTCGTCGACGGTCTTGCCGTGCTCGGCCGTGATGATGCGCGCAAGCTCCTCGGCGCGGGAGGCGACGATCTCACGGAGGCGGAACATCACCTGCTGACGCTTGCCGAGACCGGTGTCGCGCCAGCCGCGCTGAGCGGCCTGCGCACGGCGGGCGACGTCATGGACGAACGCGGCCGAGGCCAGGGCGACCTCTGCGCTCTGCCGGCCCGTGGCGGGGTTGAAGACGGGACCGGTGCGCCCTGTCGGGCCGACGCGTTCGCCCGCGACGATGTGCGGGATCACCGCGAGCGAGCCGATGGGCTCGTCGGTGGTGGCGGATGCGGTGGTCATGAAGTGCCCTCTCGATCGGGGTGTGCGGGAGATGTCGGGGTCAGGCCGCGGAGACGCCGTCACGCGACGGGTCGTAGCCGCGGAGGGTGCCGTCCGGCGAGGCGAAGCGCGCGACCAACGTGCAGTCCTTGCCGCCCAGCCCTTCGGCGATGAGGTCGTCGAGCTGACGGAGCGCAAGACGCGCCGCCGGCAAGTGCACGCCGGTGTCGTCTCCGGCTCGAACGGCCAGTCCGCAGTCCTTGCGCGCGAGATCCACCGAGAAGGTCGCGTCGAAGTTCTTGTTGGCCGCGGAGGTCTCCACGATGCCCGGCACCGGATACCAGGTGCGCAGGGCCCACGAGTCGGCGGACGAGACGCGCGCGACGTCCCAGAACACCTGCGGATCCAGACCGAGCTGCTCCGCCAGCTGCGAGCCCTCCGACACGGCCATGACGGAGATGAAGAGCATCATGTTGTTGACGAGCTTCGCGGCAATGCCGGCGCCGGCCTCCCCGCAGGCGATCACGTTGCCCGCCATCGGCGCCACGACCTCCCGCGCCCGCTCCACGTCGGCGGCGCGTCCGCCGAGCATGAACGTCAGCGTGTGGGCCTCCGCGCCCGCGGTTCCGCCGGAGATCGGTGCGTCCACGAACGAGAGCCCGTGCCGTTGCGCTTCGGCGTGGCACCAGCGCGAGGTCTCGACGTCGACGGTGGAGGTGTCGAGCAGCAGGGTCGACGGCGCCGCATGCGCGAGGATGCCGTCTGCTCCCCCGTACACACCGCGGACGTGCTCGGGCTTGGGCAGCGAGGTGATCGCGGCATCCGCACCGTCGAGCGCCGCGGCGACCGAGGGGACGATCTGCACTCCCCTCTCGGCGGCGGCCGCCGCGGCGACGGGGTTGAGGTCGACACCACGCACGACATGGCCGGCGGCGACGAGGTGCGCCGACATGGGCGCGCCCATGTGGCCCAGTCCGATGAAGGCGATCGTGGACATGAGACTCCCTTCGACGCCGGCGACGTTCGTCGTCGCGGGCGGTGACGGCCGTCGTCCTCGACGCCGCTCGTGGCCAGCGTAGGCACCCGAAGACCGTTGATCAATGCACACGTGAGCAACAAACTTGCACTACCGGTGTGCACTGGTGCACACTCGTCGGCATGCCCGCCGCCGCCCCGGATCCCCCTCTGGACGCACTCATGACGTTCCTGTCGGTCGCGCGCCTGGGTCGCTACACGGCGGCCGCCGACGTGCTGGGGGTGAATCACTCCACGGTGTCGCGTCGCATCACCGCACTCGAGTCCGCCATGGGCGGACGCGTGCTCGTACGGACGACCGGAGGATGGGAGGTCACCGAGCTCGGCCACCGCGCGGTGACCATTGCCGAGCGCATCGAGGCATCGCTGCGAGAGCTCGTCGACGGCGAGAACGCCGACGCGGTTCACGGCATGGTGCGAATCTCCGCCCCGGACGCCTTCACGTCGGTCTTCCTCGCTCCGGCGATGACAGCCCTGCGCCGGGAACACCCGCAGCTCGCGGTCGAATTGCTGTCGGCGACGCAGCGCGTGCGCCAGAACCGCTCCGGCGTCGACCTGGAGATCGTGGTCGGACGCCCCCAGGTGCTGCGGGCCTATGCGACACCCGTCTGCGCGTACGCACTGCGTCTGTACGCGACACCCGACTATCTCCGAGAGGCGGGGACCCCCGACTCGATCGCTCAGCTGTCCGCACACCCGCTCGTGTACTACGTGGAGAGCTCCCTGCAGGTCGATGAGCTCGACCGCGCACTGCAGGAGTTGCCGGACTCGCCCGCCTCGGTCCGTTCGACCAGCGTCTTCGCGCACGTCGAGGCGACGGCCGCGGGAGCGGGCATCGGCATCCTGCCCGACTTTCTCGGCGATGCCGACCCGCGCCTGACCCGGGTGCTCGACGGCGCCTACGCGCATCCCCTCGCCTACTGGGCCGTCGCCCGCGACGAGGGGCCGCGCAACCCCACCGTCGCCGCCACCCTCGATGCGCTGCTCGCCCATATCGAGGCGGTGCGAGGATGAAGCCGTTCCTGTTGCTCGCGACCCGGGCCGAGGATGTGCCCGCCGACGAGGAGTACGCCCTCTTCCTCCGCTTCACCGGGCTGACACCGGATGAGCTGGTCCGCGTGCGGATGGAGGCGGGGCCTCTCGGACCGGTGGATCTGGACGCCTACTCGGGCGTCTTCGTGGGCGGCGGGCCCTTCAACGCGTCGGACCCGATCGCGAAGAAGTCATCCGCGCAGCGCCGCGTCGAGGCGGAGATCGCCGCCCTTCTCGACCAGGTGGTGGCGCGCGACTTCCCCTTCTTCGGCGCCTGTTACGGTGTGGGAACTCTCGGTGCACATCAGGGCGCGATCATCGACGGCACCTACCGGGAGCCCATCAGCGTCATCGAGGTCGAGAAGACGGGCGCCGGGCGCGACGACCCGCTGCTGGCCGGGCTGCCCGACCGCTTCGCGGCCTTCGTCGGCCACAAGGAGGCGATCTCGACGCTACCCGCGACGGCGACGCTGCTGGTTCGCGGCGAGGCGTGTCCCGTGCAGATGTTCCGCGTGGGGAGCAACGTGTACGCCACGCAGTTCCACCCGGAGTGCGACCTCGAGGGCATCAGCACGCGCATCCGCGCGTACGCCGGCTACGGGTACTTCGGAGCGGACGAACTGGATCTCACGCTCGCGGCGGTGCGCCGACGGCCGGTCGTGCACACGGGCGCCATCCTGCGCGCCTTCGTCGAACGCTACGCCCGCTGAACCGAGCCTCGACTCGCCGCTGCGCTCCGCGCTCAACGACCGGGGCGCGGGGCCTGCCGGTCGTTGAGCGAGCGCAGCGAGTCGAAACGCGCCCGAGTCAAAGCAGCGGGGGCGTGTGCCAGATGCGCTCGATGTAGTCGCGCATCGAGCGGTCGGACGAGAAGAAGCCGGAGCGTGCGACGTTCAGGATCGCCGACCGCGTCCACGCGTCCTGATCGACATAGGCGGCATCCACCTGGTCCTGCGCCGCGACGTATGACGAGTAGTCGGCCAGCACCATGAAGCGGTCGTCGTAGAGCAGGTTCGACACGATCGGCTCGAACACGCTGCGATCGCCGCCCGAGAACGCGCCGGAGGCGATGAGATCCATCGCGCGGCGGAGGTTCTCGTCGCCCTGGTAGAAGTCGGCGGGCTTGTAGCCCCGGGCCCACAGCGCCTCGACCTCGGGCTCGCTCATGCCGAAGAGGAAGAAGTTGTCATCGCCGACGAGCTGACGGATCTCGACGTTCGCGCCGTCGTCGGTTCCGATCGTCAGCGCGCCGTTGAGGGCGAACTTCATGTTGCCCGTGCCCGAGGCCTCCTTGCCTGCGAGCGAGATCTGCTCCGACAGGTCGGCGGCCGGGATCAGGCGCTCGGCGAGTGTGACGTTGTAGTTCGGCGGGAACAACACCTTCAGACGCCCCTCGACGCGCGGATCGGCGTTGACCACTTCTCCGACGGCGTTGATGAGGTGGATGATGCGCTTGGCCATGGCATAGCCGGGCGCCGCCTTCGCCCCGAAGATGACGGTGCGCGGCAGGATGTCGGATGCCGCGACACGGCCCGACACGATGCTCTCGTACTGCGTGACGACGTGAAGAAGCTTGAGCATCTGCCGCTTGTACTCGTGCAGACGCTTGACCATCACGTCGAGCATGTGGCCGTCGCTGATCTCGAGGCCGTCCCGCGCGCGCAGCACATCGCCGAGGCGGCGCTTGTTCGCCGATTTGACCTCGGCGAACGCCTCGCGGAAGCGGGGATCCTCGGCGTACGCCTCGAGTTCGCGCAGACGCTCGAGGTCGGTGAGCCACCCCGTGCCGATCGCCTCCGTGATCAACTCGGACAGCCCGGGGTTGGCGAGACGCACGAAGCGGCGGGGCGTGATGCCGTTCGTGACGTTCGTGAACTTGCCCGGGAAGAAGTCGTTGAAGTCCGGCAGCACCTTGTCGCGCAGCAACTGCGAGTGCAGTTCGGCGACGCCGTTGACCTTCGCACCGGCGACCGTGGCGAGGTACGCCATCCGGACGCTGCGCTCGGGGAACTCGCCGATGATCGACATGTTGCGGATGCGCATCTCGTCATCGCCGTAGCGTTCGCGCACCGCCTCGAGGAACTCTTCGTTGATGCGGTAGATGATCTCCAGGTGGCGCGGCAGAAGCCGCCCGAGAAGGTCGACCGACCACACCTCCAGCGCCTCCGGCAGCAGCGTGTGGCACGTGTAGGCGAAACACTGCTGGGTGATCGCCCACGCGGCATCCCACTCGAGTTTGCGCTCGTCGACGAGCACACGCATCAGTTCGGGGACGCCGATCACCGGGTGGGTGTCGTTGAGCTGGAAGATCACGCGGTCGGGGAGCTTGTCGATGTCGAAGTCCGCCGGGAGGGTGTGCTCCAGGAAGTCGCCGATGGATGCCGCGACGAAGAAGTACTGCTGCTGCAGGCGCAACTCCTTGCCCTGGGGCGTGGAGTCCTCGGGGTAGAGCACCTTGGAGATGTTCTCGGCGAAGGTCTGGGCACGGACGGCTTCCTCATAGTCGCCGGAGTTGAAGACACGGAGATCGAACGAGTCGGTCGCCTTCGCGCTCCACAGCCGCAGCGTGTTGACACGACCGTTGAGGTAGCCGGGCACCATGTAGTTGTACGGTACGGCGAGCACGTCCCACCCCGGCACCCAGCGGGACCGGGTCACACCGGCGTCGTCGTACGTCTCGGTGTGACCGCCGAAGGAGATCCGGCGTGCCGCTTCGGGATGCGGGAACTCCCACGGTGAGCCGAGCGTCAGCCAGGCGTCGGGCTGCTCGACCTGCTGGCCGTCGACGAACGTCTGGCGGAAGATGCCGTACTCGTAGCGGATGCCGTAGCCGATGTTGGGCACACCCATCGTCGCGAGCGAATCGATGAAGCAGGCCGCGAGGCGGCCCAGACCGCCGTTGCCGAGCCCGGGTTCGACCTCCTGGGCGCGCAGGTCGTCGATGTCGATGCCGCACGCCGCCATCGCCTCGGTTGCGATCTCGGTGAGGCCGCTCGCGAGCAGGTTGTTGTCGAGCTGACGGCCCAGCAGATACTCCGCGGAGAGGTAGCACACGCCCTTGGCCTGAACCACGCGCTGTCGGCGGAGGTCTTCGAGCCACCGGGCCATGAGGTAGTCGCGCACGGTCATCGCGAACGCGAAGTAACGGTCGTTCGGGCTGGAGGCCGACAACGCGACGCCCCGCTCGTAGTTGAGGTTGCGCAGGAACTGTCGGACGAATCCGTCCACGGAGCTCGCAGGCCCGGTGACCGGCGCCAGCGCCAGCGGATGGGTTGCGTGGAGCGGATGGGGCGCGGGGGTGGGACCGGTCACAGCTTCGGGTTCTGACACAGATCACACGCTAACGTGCACCCCCGCCGGATGCACATCGACGGGGGTCATCTTCACGAGGCCCTTACCTGGTCGTTACATCCGCCCGCGACGAGGCAGCGGAGCGCTCGCGCTCGCCGCGTTCGGCGCGGCGCGCCTCTTCGAGCTCGGCCGCGGCGAGCGCGACGGCGTTCTCCGCCGTCCGCACCCGACGCTGGAGGAAGGTCGCCGACCCGTAGCGCGCACGCACGCGGTCGTCCTGCTCCTCGGCGACGGTGACGATGTACGACGTGGAGATCAGGATCACCTGAGCCGACAGGTTGACCCAGAGCAGCAGTGCGATGAGCGCTGCGAACGAGGCCAGCAGCGGGTTCGACGTGGCTCCGCCGACGAAGAGCCCCGACAGCTGCTGCAGCACCGTGAGCCCGACGGCGCCGATCAGGGCCCCCGTCCACAGCGCCGTAGCCGACGCCCGCACCCCCGACAGCACCCGGAACAGCACCGCGACGACGACGGCATCCAAGACGAAGGTGACGAGAATGGCCAGCCAGCGGGTGCCCCACGCGATGGCCGGGTCTTCACGGGCCAGACCCAGCCACTGGGCGACCACGTCGAGTCCGGCGGTGCCGATCATGGTGACGACGGCGGAGGCCAGCAGCGCGGCGCCGACGCCGACGGCCAGCGCAAGGTTGCGCAGCAGGACGAGCCACACGGGAACGTCGTCGATGAGTTTGTCGCACACGATGCGCATCGCCGTCCGCAGCGACCCGATCGCACCGATCGCGGCACCGACGAGACCCACCAGCGAGAGCGCGCCGGCGATGGACAGGCCGACCGGGAGCGAGATCTCGTCGACCTTCACGAGGCCGTTCTCGCCGACGAGGCCCGGCACAGCCCGGTCGACGGCCGCCACCAGCGCCCGCCACGCATCCGTGTCGCCGGACAGCCACAGGGCGGCGATCGAGAATCCGAGCAACACCGCCGCGAAGAGGCTGAACAGCGTGCGATAGGTGACGCTGTCGGCGAGCATCGGCCCCCGCCGTTCGCTGTAGCGCAGGAACGCTCGCACCGGCGTGAGCGTCAGGGCGCGCGCGATGATGCGGGACAGATCCATGCCGCCCAGGATATGCACCTCACGCACGACGCGCAGGGCCTTGACAGCGGCCGCCGTGCGTCACACGAGGTCGGCGAGCACTCCGATCCACGTCCCGATGACGAGGAACGGCCCGAAGGGGATGCGGGTGGACCTGGTCGCCCGTCGCGCGGCCAGCAGGACGATGGCGACGACGCCCGCAGCGAGGAAAGCGGCGACGACCCCGAGCAGCACGGCAGACCATCCGACCCAGCCGAGAAGCACGCCGACGAGCGCGGCCAGCTTGACGTCGCCGCCGCCGATCGCTCCGCGCCCCGCCACGCGCAGCAGTACGAAGAAGACGAACAGCGCCGCGCCGGCACCGAGCGCGCGCACCAGTGCGGCCCACGGGGAGCCGAACGCACAGGACGCCGTAAGAAGCGCGATCGTCACGATCAACGCAGGAAGAACGATCCTGTTCGGCAGGCGGTGCGTGCGCACGTCGACGACGGTGAGGACCACGCCGGCCACGGCGGCGACGAGGTAAGCCGATGCGGCGACGATCGTGGCCGGATCAGCCATCGAGAACCTCCAGCGCCACCCGTACGGTGCCTGCGGAACCGATGCCCTCGGCCTCGCGAACCGATCGCTTCAGCGGCAACACGTAGCGTGCGCGCTGCGCGTCGGGGAAGACGGACGTGCGCCACTGCGAGCCGCCGATGACGACCGCGACGCGGACAGCGCCGAATCCGCGCGGCGGCCGCGGGAGGTCGCGGATGTCGGCACTGAGCTCGCCCGGCAGCTCGACGAAGTACCAGTCCTCGCGTCGGGCGTCCCAGCGAAAGATCTCCCCGTCGAACTCGAAGCGCACGCGGTCATCGTAGCGACCTCGTGCGCGCCGCCGTCGACGGTGTGCACAGCCTCGAGGACGCCCGGCAGGCGCGGAGAAGGGGGCCGGGTATGCTCCCCCGGCCCCCTTCGTTCCGCAGCGTCGGTCAGGCGCTGGCCTTGGCCTTCTTGGCCGTCGCCTTGGCGGGCGCCGTGCGCACGGTTCCCGTCACGGCCTCGCTCTCGGCGTGGGCGACCTTGCGGGCCGCGCGGACCTCCTCGAAGGAGGTGCCGTAGTAGGCGGCCTCCATGAGGGTCTTCATGTCCTCGATCATCGGCATCCGCGGGTTCGCCGGAGCGCACTGGTCGCGGTACGCGGCCAGGGCGAGCTCCTGCAGGCCCGAGATGAAGGTGGTCTCGTCGACGCCCTGCTGCTGGAACGACCGCTCGATGCCGACCCGGTCGCGCAGCTCCTCGACGGCGCGGGCGTAGCTTTCCACGCCCTCCTCCGGGGTGGATGCCGGAAGGCCGAGGTGCTTGGCGATCTCCTGGAACCGCTCGGGCGCGATGTAGCGCTCGTACTTCGGCCAGCTGGTCAGCTTGGTCGGGACGGTGCCGTTGTAGCGGATCACGTGGGGCAGGTAGACCGCGTTCGTGCGGCCGTGCACCAGGTGATAGGTCGCGCCGGTCACGTGCGCCATGGCGTGGACGATCCCGAGGAACGCGTTTCCGAAGGCCATACCCGAGATGGATGCCGCGTTGTGCATCTTCTCGCGGGCCTTGATGTCCTCGGCATCCGTCGAGTTCGGCTGCGCCTTGGTGCTGCGCTCGATGTTCTCGAAGATGAGTTTGATCGCGTGCAGGCACAGGCCGTCGGTGTAGTCGTTCGCGTACACCGACACGAAGGCCTCGGTGGCGTGCGTCAGCGCGTCGAAGCCCGCGTCGGCGACCAGGAAACCGGGCAGCACCTTGGTGAGCACGGGGTCGATGATCGCGACCGACGGGGTGAGCGCGTAGTCGGCGAGCGGGTACTTCATGCCCGTCTCGTCGTCGGTGATGACGGCGAACGGGGTCATCTCGCTGCCGGTACCCGAGGTGGTCGGGATGCAGACGAGCTTCGCCTTCTTGCCGAGCTCGGGGAACTTGAACGCGCGCTTGCGCACGTCGAAGAACTTCTCGCACATGTCGGAGAACTCCACCTCGGGGTTCTCGTACAGCAGCCACATCACCTTGGACGCGTCCATCGGCGATCCGCCACCGAGGGCGATGATCGTGTCGGGCTGGAACTGACGCATGAGGTCGGCGCCGGCGCGCACCTCGGAGACCTTCGGCTCCGGCTTGACGGTGTTGATCAGCTGCACCTGCACGCGGTTGTCACGCCGGTTCAGCACATCCATGATCTTGTCGACGTAGCCGAGCTTGGTCATGGTCTCGTCGGTGACGATGGTCACGCGCTCGACGCCGCGCATGTCGGCGAGGTAGCGCACGGCGTTCGGCTCGAAGTAGGTCTTCGCCGGGATCTTGAACCACTGCAGGTTGTTGTTGCGACGCCCGATGCGCTTGACGTTCAAGAGGTTCACCGCCGAGACGTTGTTGGAGACCGAGTTGTGTCCGTAGGAGCCGCAGCCGAGGGTCAGCGACGGCATGAACGCGTTGTAGATGTCACCGATACCGCCGAGGGCCGACGGGCTGTTCTCGATGATGCGGACGGCCTTGACGACGGCGCCGAACTGAGCGATGACGTCCTGGTCGTTGGAGTGGATCGCACCCGAGTGGCCGAGACCGTCGAAGTCGACCATCTGGCGCGCGAGGTCGATGCCCTCCGCCGGCGTCTTCGCGCGCAGCACGGCGAGTACCGGCGCGAGCTTCTCGCGCGTGAGAGGCTCCTGCGGGCCGACGCTGCCGACCTCGGCGAGGATGATCGACGTGTTCTCCGGAACGGTGAAGCCCGCGTGCTCCGCGATCCACTGCGGCGACTGGCCGACGACGGTCGGGTTCAGCTTGGCGCCGGCACAGTTCTCGCTGTCGGCCGTGACGCCGAAGATGAACTCCTCGAGCAGGCGCTTCTCGGCGGGCGTCGCCATGTAGGCGTGCAGACGCGCGAACTCGGCGAGGGCCTCTGCCGCGATCGGCTCGTCGAGGATGACGGCCTGCTCGCTGGCGCACACCATGCCCATGTCGAAGGACTTCGACAGGACGATGTCGTTGACGGCGCGGCCCACCTTGGCGGTGCGTTCGATGAAGGCCGGGACGTTGCCGGCGCCGACGCCGAGGGCGGGCTTGCCGCACGAGTAGGCGGCGCGGACCATCGCGTTGCCACCCGTGGCGAGGATGAGGGCGACGCCCGGGTGGTTCATCAGCTCGCCGGACGCCTCCATCGAAGGCTCTTCGATCCACTGGATGCAGTTCTCCGGAGCGCCCGCGGCGATCGCCGCGTCGCGGACGATCTTCGCCGCGGCGACGGAACACTTCTGGGCCGCCGGGTGGAAGCCGAACACGATCGGGTTGCGGGTCTTCAGCGCGATGAGCGACTTGAAGATGGCGGTCGAGGTCGGGTTGGTGACCGGCGTCAGCGCGCAGATGACGCCGACCGGGTCGGCGATCTCGGTGATGCCGGTGATCTCGTCGTGCGAGATGACGCCGACCGTCTTCTGATTGATGATCGAGTTCGTCACGTGCTCGCAGGCGAACATGTTCTTCACGGCCTTGTCCTCGAACAGGCCGCGGCCGGTCTCTTCGACCGCCATGAGCGCGAGTTCGCCATGGAAGTGCAGGGCCGCGACGCTCGCCTTGCGGACGATGTGGTCGACCTGTTCCTGCGTGAAGGATGCGTACTCTGCGAGCGCGGCTTGTGCGCCTTCGACCAGAGCATCGATCGAGGTGGACATTGTGGGTTCTCCTACCCGGCGCGGACACGGTGTCCGCGTCATCGCTTTCCGGGTCCGAGGGCTCTCGGGCCTGTCTGAGACCAGTATGGCACTTGTGGTCTGACCACACAAGACCCGCGTGATTCCGCCGAAGTACACCGACCGTGAATAACCATCACGGCGCAGGTCTTCACGCCTCAGGGCGCGAAGCCGCAGGCGGTTGCGACGAAGTCGTAGAGCCGCGCGCGCTGCGGGTCGCTCGCGACGAGAGTGAGGCTCCCCCGGTCGATCGGGTCGCTCAGCACCGACACCGCAGCGTCGAAGCGGGTGCCGACCTTGTCTTCGGCGATCGCATGCATGTCGCAGCGGGCGGGCACGGCATCGATGCGAAGCGTGAGGCTCTCCCCCGCCGCCACGACCTGGGCCGGTTGCCACAGCCATCCGCCGGCGGCCGGCTGCAGCAGGGTGGTGCTCTTGACGGTGTCGAGCCGCACGGACGTGGCGCCGTGGTTGGCGATGCGCACGGTGAGCTCCGCCACCGCGGCACCGTCGCGGGTCACGGTGGCGACGTCGACGAGATCGACGGCGGCGGTCGCCGCGAACCGGCTCGCAAAACACCCCTGCTGTACGGCGCGCGCGACGAAGCCGAAGGGGTCATCGACGGCGTACTCGTCGGATGCCGCGCCGCGGTCGGTCTGGAAGACCAGATGCGCCGTGCCTGCGGCATCCGTCGGGCTTGCGCACGCGGGCGACATCAGGTCGGCGGTGACCGAGCGGGCTCGGCCCGGCGGCACCGGCAGCGCGCCGACCCATTGCAGCACGGACGCCCAGTGCGGGTCGGCGTACGTCAGAGCGGTGAGCGTCACCGCATCGGCGCCGTCGTTGTGCACGACGACCGACATCTTGCCGCGCGCGATGTCCAGCCTGTTCTGCTGCACCGAGACGCTGATGTGTGCAGGGGCGGGCACGGGAGGCACGGGCGTGCACGCGGTGAGGGCGACGACGACGAGGGCGCCCCCCATCGACCCCCTGGCGCGGCGGTGCCGGACATCGGGCGAGTCGGACCGCTGCATGCGGTCAGTGTAGGCCCCTGCCGTGGGCCGGATGCGACCGATTGCCGCCGGTCACAGCTGCGGCTGCTGCGATGAGGCGCGAACAGTCAGCTGATCGATGGGAAACGCGTCGAAGAGTCTGAGCGCCAGCGCGATCTCGATGGAATCGTAGGGTTCCGCTCGGCCGTCGAGGCAGCGCGAGATGCGCGCGCGAACCGTGTTGCGGTGGAGGCCGAGCGCGTCGGCGGTGCGCATGACGTTCTCACCATTCGCGAAGTAGCCGGCGAGCGTCGCACGCAGAGCCGCCGCCTGCTCTCCCGGCTCGGCGAGGGGGCCAAGGACTCCCGCGGCCCATGATCGCGCGGCGCCGGGGTCGGCCGCGAACAGTCCCAGCAGCACCACACCGGGGTCCGTGTGGGCCACCACCGCACGTTCTCGGCCCTGAGCGGTCGACAGCGCCACCAACCGTGCCGAGGCCGCTGCCTCGTGCGAGGCCACGAAGCCTCGCACGCCGACTCCGGCGTCGCCGATAGCAAGCCGCAGACGCGGCCACTGCGCCGCGACTCGCTCTGCGGCAGCGCGCACCTCGGCGACCGACGCGCGCGTCGCGATCCACGCCCATGCGGTCCCCCGGTCCGCGGCGACGGACAGCGGCGCCTGGGGCGTGCCCGCTTCGGCGGCAATGCGTCGCACAGTCTGCTCGATGCGCTGCTGGTCGGCATCGTCCGCGACGCCATCGACCCACGCGATAACGGCGACGTGCGTCTGATCCAGCGCGTAGCCCGTCTCTGCTTCGAAGGCATGGGCCGTGCGTACATCGCCGTGGAGGATCTTCATGACCGCGGCGACGTTCATCGTCGCACGCGCATTCCACCAACGGCGCCGCTCGGCCTCGTGCACGGTCGAGACGTACTGCAGGATCCAGTCGATGTAACGGTGCACGACGTCGGCCACACTGCGCACCAGCTCGATCCGCTGGTCGTCGCGCACGGGCAGCTTCTCGACGGCGTCGATACCGAGCCGCAGGAACATGCTCTGGCCGAGGTAGTACGCCCGAGTCAAAGCGGACACCGGCACATCGTGCTGAGCCAGTCGCGCCGCATACTCCACGGCGGCCGTCGTGGGCTGCAGGTTCTCCAGGCTGATGTCGTTGCCGAGCACATGGCAGATCGTCGAGACATTGCCCTCGATGCTCGCCTGCAGCATCTCCACGAGCTGCGGATCTCCGCCAAGGGGACCGATACTGGTGGCCAGCAGATCGCGCATCTCGCGGACGATCTCCGGAAGCCGCTCGTCCAGCTGCGACGCGACCTGAGCGAGGTAAGGCCGGAGGTCTTCTCGACCCGCGGCTGCCTTCGCCATCGCGCTCACTGCGACCGCGCCCATCGCAGTGCGCGACGTGCGGCGTTGACCCCGCTCATCCCGTGGATGCCGGGTCCGGGCGGCGTCGCCGCCGAGCAGAGGTAGCTGCCGGGCACCCCCGTATCGTACGGGAACGGGCTCAGCCGGGGCCCGCACAGGAACTGGAGCGGGGTCTTCGCTCCGGTGAGAATGTCGCCCCCGACGAAGTTCGGGTTGCGCTGAGCCATCTCCGTGACGGTGACCACACCCGTGGCGACGATGCGCTCCCGAAACCCCGGGGCGAACCGCTCGATCTGCGCGATGATCGCCGCGGTCGCGTCGCCTGTGTATCCCGCGGGAACGTGGGCGTAGGCGTACACGGGCACGATGTCGCCCGCGGCGCGCGTGGGGTCGGCGACGAACTGCTGCCCGACGAGGACGAACGGGCGCTCGGGCATGCGACCCTTCGCGATCTCCGTCTCCACGTCCGCGATCTCGCGTGCCGTCCCCCCGAGGTGCACGGTTCCCGCGCGCCCGACCTCGGGGTTGCGCCAGGGGATGGCACCGTGCACGGCGAAGTCGACTTTGAACGCAGCCGGCCCGGGGCGGAAGCGAAGGTAGGCCGAACGCGCGGCCCGCGGCATCCGTTCGCCCAGCAGGCGCGCGGCTTCGTGAGGATGAACGTCGAGCATCGCGACCTCGTGATGGGGAAGATCGCGCAGACTCCTCACCCGCACACCGGTCTCGAAGCGCACCCCGAGCTCGCGAAGGCCCGCGATGACCGCATCGGTCAGCACGCCGGTGCCTCCGGCGACGACCGGCCACCCGACCGCGTGCCCAGCCGTGATGATCCCGGCTCCGATGCCGCCGACGAGAGGTACGTCGATGCGGTTGATCGCGTGCGCGGCGACACCTGTGAACAGTGCGCGGGCCCTCTCGGTGCGCAGCGCCCGCGCCGTCCAGGTCGGGGGGAGAGCAGCGACGGCGCCGAAGCGCGCCAGCAGCAGCGGGTGGCGCGGCATCCGAATCATGGGCTGGAAGATGTCGGTGGTCAGATCGGCGAATCGATCTGACGGCGCGGCGAACATCGTGCGCCATGCTCGCCCGTCGGCGCCGAGCCGGTCGGCGGTCTCCTCGATCGACTGGCTGAGCAACGCCGCATCGCCGTCGTCGAAGGGATGCGCCGCATCGTAGGGCGCCCGCGCCCACTGCACACCGCGCTCGTCAAGCTGCCAGGAGGCGATGTAGGAGGACGCCGCGGCCATCGGGTGCACCGCCGAGCAGTGGTCCTGGACGAGTCCGGGAACCAGGCTCGGACCGGAACGCGCGCCGCCGCCCAGCACGTGATCGGCTTCGAAGACCGTGACCTCGACGCCGGCGCGCGCGAGCACGGTGGCGGCCGCGAGCCCGTTGGGCCCGCTGCCGACCACCACCGCGCTGGTCATGGCTGCGAGGCTCTCGCCCGGACGTCGCGACCGTCGGCGGACGCGGGAACGCGCGTGCTGTTCGTCGCCGAGGTCGCCGGCACCGTCTGAGCGCGCCACTGCACCTCGATCGGGATGGGACCATCGGGAAGCCACGGCTGCGCCGCGACGGCATCGGCGACCTTCCACGTTCCTCGCTCGATGACGCCGAGAGAGGCATCGATGATCTGATACGCCTGCGTCGTCTTGTGGATGGGCTGCGACTCCACCCAGAAGACGATGAACTCTCCCGGCTCGAAACGGCAGCGCGCTTGCAGAGCGCGGATGAGGTCGATGTTGTGCAGGTGACCGTCGCCGAAGTTGAACCCGATGAGCGAGTTGCACGCGAACTCGCCTTCGCGAATCGTGCGCGTCTCGATGTCGGGAAGGGTGCGGTAGGCCAACGAGAACAGCCCGCGGCCCTGGCTGTGCATCGACCGCCACGCGATCGTCTGCTGCATCGTGATCTCGGCCACGGCGTACGGGTAGCCCATCGCTTGCAGCTGATCGATCTGGTTGCGGGTCGGCCGCACCACCGCATCGAGCTTCGCCTCGGCGCCCGGCGCGAAGGCCCAGATCGCCGATGCCCAGTTGCCCGCGTACTGACGCAGCGAGGGCAGGAACGACACCTTGTCGGGACGCAGGTTGCCGAGAATCGGGAAGAACAGCAGCGCGATGGCGACGGCGGCGCCGATCCACGCGGCCGAGAAGTCGAACACCCCGTAACCCTGCCATGCGGGGAATCCGAGGAACAACGTCACCGCCCCGAACGCGAACAGCAGATTCCACTCGAGGGGCACGGCCAGGGGGAACGTCGAGACAATGAACAGGCAGAATCCGACCATGATGACCACCGCGACGAGCGTGACGATGCGGTTGGTCGAGAACAGCAGCACGAGGGGGACGAGGAGCTCGACGGTGGTGCCCATCACGTGCGCCATGAAGCCGGCGAGCTTCGAGGGGCGAAGATCGCGCGGGAAGTCCCGGTAGTGCGCGCGCTTGAGCCACCGCGGCGGCCAGAAGGGCGTGTTGGAGAGCATGGGCGGGATGACGTTGACGAAGTGCTTGCCGAACTTGGAGACCGCCGCTCCCACCCACACGATGACGATCAGCATCTTGAGCGCGATCATCATGTCGGTGAACGGCAGGACGACGAAGATCACGAGCGCCGGCAGGTACTGCTCGATACGCGCGGCGAGCGCGATCGTCTTGTCGCGCACTCCGACGAGCACCAACAGCACGATGGCGGCGATCACCGGCGCAGGCTGGACCAGACCGCTCGTGTTCTCGGGAAGCATCGCCGCCAGCGACGCAGAGGGCGTGCCGGGCATGAACAGCGCGGTGGCGAGGGCAGCAAGGAAGCCGAGGTAGAGCGCGACGTCGAGGACGGTGCGGGTGTCACCGGCGGTGCCCGGAACCCAGCGCCACGGCCGCAACCGAATCGTTCCCGGCCGCGCCCAGAACAGGATCCCGCCCGTCATGGGCGTGAACTTGCCGGCCATCGGCCCCCACGACCCGGCGATGCCGATCGCCTCGAGGAGCATGGTCCAGACGATGGCCTTCTGATAGACGATGGGCTGGTTCCACCACAGGTCGACCTGCCAGAACCACCCCACGCCGCTGGTTGCGGTGATGATCACCGCGCCCAGCAGTCCCCACACGAACACCACCTTCGCGATGTACGTGGTCGCGATCATTCGGGGTGAACCGAAGCCGTACTCTGCCCAGTGCAGTGCCAGGGTGCGCACTCGGTCGCGCAGCGGCCGGTGCAGGAACGTGTCGAGATCGACGGGCGGAAAGTCGCCGGTTTTGAATCCCATGTCAACTCCTTCGGTGATGGGTTTCGAGGTCTGGAAGGGATGTGGTGGAGCGCGGTGACGCGCGCGCGAGCATCGGGTGCCGCCGCAGCGGCATCCGAGACGCGTCGGCGCAGGTCAGACCTGGGCGAGAAGCATGCGGCGGAGGGCAGGTTTGTCGATCTTGCCGACGGGGTTTCGCGGCAGCGCGTCGACGATCTCGAGCGCGACCGGGATCTTGATCTTCGTCAACCCCGTCGCGCAGTGCGCGAGCAGTTCGTCGACGGTCGTGTCCGCGGCATCCGGACGCAGCACCACCTGCGCCACCGGCACTTCGCCGAGGACGGCGTCGGGTCTGCCGACGACGGCCGACTCCAGCACGGCGGGGTGCGTGGCGAGGAACGACTCGATCTCCTTCGGGTAGATGTTCTCGCCACCGCGGATGATCATGTCCTTGATGCGGTCGACGATCGTCAGATAGCCGTCGGCGTCGAGCACCCCGATGTCGCCGGTGTGCAGCCACCCGTCACGAATCGCCTGCGCCGTCGCATCGAGGCGCCCGAGGTAGCCCCGCATCACCGTCGGACCAGAAATGACCACCTCGCCGCGCTGTCCGACCGGCAGCTCTCGGCCCTGCTCGTCGACGATGCGTATCTGCTGTCCGGGCAGGGCGGGGCCGACCGTGCCGGGCTTTCGCGGCCCCCGGGGAGGATTGCACGCGGACGCACAGGTTCCCTCGGTGAGTCCGTAGCCCTCGGTGATCGCGATCTCAAAGCGTTCTTCGCAGCGTGCCAGCAGCTCGGCAGACGCCGGCGCCGCACCGCACACCGCGAAGCGCAGGCTCGACGCGTCGAGCGTGGCCTCTTCGGGCAGCACCGACAGGTGAGCGAAGATGGCGGGCACGCCCGAGAAGTACGTCGGCCGATACCGCTGGAGCGCGTCGACGAAGGATGCCGGCGCGAAGCGTTCCAGCACGGTCACCTGTGCGCCGACGCTCAGCGGCGCGAGGAACGTGACGCAGATCGAGTTGACGTGGAACAGCGGCAGGACCAGAAGCGCGTGGTCGTCGGCACTCAGCTGGAAATGCGTCGCCATCTGCGTCGCCATCGCTTCGAGGTTCTCGTGGTCGAGCATGACTCCCTTGGGCTGGCCGGTCGATCCGCTCGTGTACACGATCAGCGCGACACGGCTCGGCTCGATACGCGGATCGGCGACGGCCAGCTGCGGTTCGCGCTGGAGATCGTCGGCGCCGAGGCGAGGAACATCGATGCCGTCGAGGACGGGGCCGACGAGGAGCCGGGCGCCGGAGTCGGACATCTGGTACCCGGCCTCGCGCGGGGTGAAGGTCGGATTGATGGGAGTGACCGCCGCGCCCACGCGCCACGCGCCGAGGATGGCGACGAGCAGCTCGATCGAGTTGGGCAGCATCACGGCGATCACCGCGCCGTTGCCGACGCCCAGGGAGCGCAGCTGCTCCGCGAACCCGGCCGCCTCGCGCTCGAGGCCTCGGTAGCTCAGCTCACGACGCCTGTCGCGGACGGCCGGGGCGTCGGTTCCGGCCGCAGGTCCGTTCCACGGTAGCTGCGGCAACCGCCGAGCGCCCGCCGCGCTCACAGGAGCGCTCCCCGGAAGCCACCGTCCAGGATGAGACTGCTGCCATTGCACCAGGCCGACTGATCCGAGGCGAAGAAGACCGCCGCTGCGGCCACCTCCTCCACGCGACCGTAGCGAGTCTGCTTTCCCGTGATGACCGTATCGAAGCCACCGGGCTCGAGGCCCAACGCGGCCTCGAAGTCGGCTTGATGCGAGGTGACGAGCTCTGTGTCGATGAAACCCGGCAGGAGGGCATTGGCACGAATGCCGTGGGTGCGCAGTTCTGCAGACACCGTTTCGGTCAGATTGCGCACGGCAGCCTTCGCCGCCGCATAACTGGCGATGAGCGCGGATCCGGCCGTGGCGGTGATCGACGAGATCGTGACGATCGAGCCGCCGCCGGCGGCCAAGAGCGCAGGAAGTGAGTGTCGAATCGTCAGAAACACGCCGTCGAGATTGACGGACATCACGTCGCGCCATTGGTCGAACGACATTTCGGTGAGCGGCACGGTCGTCGCGATACCGGCGTTCGGCACGACGACGTCGAGCCGCCCGCACTCCGCGACGGCTCGCTCGATGAGCGCGCGCACCTGATCCTCGTCGCGAACATCGGCGCCGACGGCGATGGCACCCGGAAGGGTGTCCGCGACCTTCTGCGCTCGGGCCACGTCGATATCGGACACCACGACGCGAGCGCCCTCGGCGCTGAATGCTCTCGCGATGGCCTCGCCGATTCCGGCCCCGGCTCCGGTGATGATAGCGACTTTATCCGCGAGTACGGGCATGTGTTCCTCCTGGGGACGGTCGTGGCATCAGCGACGACGGCGAACATGGGGTCATCGATGACCTTTCCCCGTCAACCGCGACGGGGATCCGTGAGTCACAGTAAGCGGCCGTGAAAAACCAGCCATCGGCAGAAACGGCCCAATACCGCCTGCCCCTTGTGCACTGTGCACAGGCGAGTGTGCCGACGAACCGGGTTTGTCACGCCGATGCGGCCAGCGCGCGTGACGACATCCGATCAGACTGGCGACATGCGGAAGATCCCCGTGTACTACTACTCCTCGTCGTCGAACCTGACCGGGCGGTTCGCGGAGGCTCTCGCGCGGATCGACGGCCGGCGGGTGCTCAATCTGGCCCGCTCCGATGTCCGTCGCGGCGAGCCCAGCGGCCCCTGGGTGCTGCTGACGCCGTCGTACAAGGCCGGCAATGCCGATGAGGTGACCCTGCCCGCCGGGGTGCGCGCGTTCCTGCGCTCGCCGATGACGCGCCGACGAATGGTCGGGATCATCGGGTCGGGCAACCGCAACTTCGGGGACTACTACCAGGCGGCGGCGCGCCAGCTCTCGCACACCTCAGGACGGCCGGTGCTCTTCGAGTTCGAGCTCTCGGGTACCCGCGAGGACGTCGAGCGGTGCGCGGCGATCCTCGCGACCCTCGACGCGGCCCTCGACGACGTGCGCAGCACCGGATGAGCGGGCCCGCGCGCTAACGTCGCTCCTACGACGCCGAAGGAGGCGCCGCCGGGAGGAAGGGACGCGCCGTGGCCGCATTCGATTCGATCGTCATCGGTGCCGGGATCTCGGGGCTCGCCGCGGCGCGCCTGCTGACGGATGCCGGACGGCGCACCGTCGTCCTCGAGGCGCGCGATCGCATCGGCGGCCGCGTCTGGACCGATCGGTCCGACGGGCGCGTCACCGACCGGGGCGCCTCGTGGATCCACGGGATCACCGACAGCCCGGTGGCCGCCGCGGCGAGCGCATTCGGCATGCGCACCGTGGAGTTCACGGTCGGCGGCTACCAGCCCGACAGTCGACCGATCGCGCACTACTCCCCCGACGGGCGGCGATTGAGCACCGACGAAGCGGCCGCGTACGTGGCCGACATCCGTGCCGTGGATGCCGCCCTGGTGCCGCTGATCGCGGCATCCGCGCCCGACGCCACCTACCGCGACGTGACCGAGGCGGCCCTCGCCGCCCAGGGCTGGGAGGCGGAACGGGCCGAGCGCGTGCGCGAGTACCTGGCGCACCGCAGCGAAGAGCAGTACGGCGCGGCGATCGGCGATCTCGCGGCCCACGGCCTCGACGACGACCAGATCGACGGCGACGAGGTCGTCTTCCCCGACGGCTACGACGCCCTCGCCACGGGCCTGGCGCGCGGGCTCGACATCCGGCTCGCCCACGTCGTCTCCCGCGTGCGATGGGGCGCCGACGGCGTGACGGTGACGACCGACCGGGGCGCGTTCACCAGCCGGGATGTCGTGGTGACCGTGCCGGTCGGCGTGCTGCAATCGGCGTCGTTCGCGATCGAGCCGCCCCTGCCCGAGCCGGTGGCCGGCGCGCTCGGCCGGCTGCGCATGAACGCGTTCGAGAAGCTGTTCCTGCGCTTCCCGGAGCGGTTCTGGGACTCCGACGTGTACGCCGTCCGCCAGCAGGGGCCCCAGGGGCGGTGGTGGCACTCCTGGTACGACCTGACCGCGCTGCACGGCGAGCCGACGCTGCTGACCTTCGCCGCCGGACCGGCGGCGGTCGCGACGCGGCACGAGCCGGATGCGGAGGTCGTCGCCTCCGTGATGGCGCAGCTGCGACACCTGTACGGGAGCGACGTCCCCGATCCGGTGGCCGTCCAGCGCACCGCATGGCAGGACGACCCCTACGCGCGCGGCTCGTACGCCTACATGCGTCCCGGGTCGACGACCGACGACCACAACACCCTGGCCACACCGGTCGGCGGTGTGCTGCACCTGGCCGGCGAGGCGACGTGGACCGACGACCCGGCGACCGTCACGGCGGCGCTGTGCTCGGGGCACCGCGCCGCGCAGAACGTGCTCGGCACGGGCGTGCCGATCGAGCAGCTGTGGCGCGCCCCCGAAAACCTTCAACACAACTGAAGGATTCGGCGTAGAGTGGCCGCATGCTTCCACTTTCCATCGTCATCATCACCGCCGCCCTCGTCTTCTACAGCGTCGGCGTCTGGGCGGAGCGGATCCAGCGCACGCTGCGCTGGTGGCACGCCGGCATGTTCGCCCTCGGCCTCGCCGCCGACACCACCGGCACCCTGCTCATGACGCAGATCGCGGCCGACCGGCGCGCGGACGGCGTCGCCGAGACGGCCGCGGGAACCCTCATGGCCTGGACCGGCACCGCCGCGATCGTCCTCATGGCGATCCACCTGATCTGGGCGATCATCGTGCTGGTGCGGGGCCGCGAGAACGAGAAGCGCGCGTTCCACCGCTTCAGCATCGTCGTCTGGGCGATCTGGCTGATCCCCTACGTCGCGGGCGCGGTCAGCGCGATGGCGGGCTGACGCTCGACGCGGCATCCGTGCCGTCGGCGGCATCCGCACCCTCGGCACGAACCGCCGTGCGCCGGGAGGCGACCGCGGTGGATGCCGCCAGCGCCGTGATCGTCAGGATCGCCCCGAGCACGAGCGCCGCCTGCTCCCCCGCGGTGAGCGCTCCCGTCTCGGCTCCGATCGTGGCGGCGGCGATCGGGACGCCGAGTTGGGCGGCGGCGATCACGGCCCACAGCGGACGCTGCCGCAGCAGCACCCCGGACAGGTGCGCGAGGAGCGCACCGGCCCCGAGCAGCACTCCTAGCCAGAGGTACGCGGGCGCGTCGACGAGGCTGCCGAGCGAGAGCGACGCGCCGAGCCACACGAAGTAGAGGGGCGAGAGGAAGCCCTCCGTCACCGCGAACAGCTGTCGGGCGAGTCGCCGCGGCTCCCCGGCGCTGGCGACCGCCAGACCGCCGGCGAAACCGGCGAGCAGCACGGAGACGTGCGAGACGGTGGCGAGGGCGCCGAGTGCGCAGACCAGGATGAGGCTGACGCGCAGCTCGATCGCGAGCCCGTGCGTCTTGCTGGTCTCGCGCAGGCGCTTCCACCGGTCGCCGCGCGCGCCCCACCGCAGCCCCAGCGCCAGCAGCAGCGCCACGGCGGCGATGCCGAGCGCGCCGAGGGCCGCGACCGGTGCACGCTCCGGGTCCATCGCGAGGGGCAGGGCGACGATGCAGGCCGTGTCGGCGATCGCGACCTGCGCGATGGTCGCCAGCAGCGGCGCACCTCCGAGACGCGTCTGCTGGACGGCGGGCAGCACGAGCGCGGCGGAGGACGACGCCATGACCACGGCGTAGACGGCGGCGTGCCCCGTGTCGAACAGCGTCGCGAGTCCCCAGCCGGCGAAGGCGGCGACCACGCCGACCACGACGGCCTGCAGCGCGCCCCGGCCGAGCGCCGGGCGCAGGCGCGCGTCGCGAAGCGGCACGTGGGTGCCCGCGACGAA
This sequence comes from Microbacterium sp. DMC48, assembly GCF_056313825.1. NCBI lineage: Bacteria > Bacillati > Actinomycetota > Actinomycetes > Micrococcales > Microbacteriaceae > Microbacterium > Microbacterium sp. DMC48. The sequence goes on from NZ_JBQUZN010000004.1 coordinate 719,484, forward strand.
CATCGTGAGACCGAAGCCGAGCGTCGCGAGGAAGCTGAACGTGCGGTCGGTGGGGTCGACCAGGTGCAGCCCGGAGACGCCGATCACCATGCCCGCGACGAGCTCGCCGATCACGACCGGCACGCGCCACCGACTGCCGGCGGACAGCAGCGGACCGAGCAGCGCGACCGCACCCACCAGCGCGAGCGTCTGCAGGTTCATGCGTTCACGCTGCGGCGGCGTCCGGCCCGACGATGCGGCACGGGATCTCCGTGTTCTCGTCGAGGTACCAGCTGGCACAGACGCGGTGATAGCCGTCGGCGATCTGCGCGGGCAGCGCGCGCGTGAGGTCGCCGTGGACGATGAGCACGGGCGACAGCGGCTTGCCCGCGCGCACCTTGCGGAGGTCATCGGCGACGTGCGGGTTGTCGATCGGAAGCAGCGGCAGGTTCGCCGCCCGCAGGATGTCCTTCGCCTTCTTCACCACCGTCGCCCGCGTGCGCAGGGCCGCGACGAGAGAACGGGCCCGCTCGGGATCGGCGACGAGGCGGAGGTAGTCCTCCGCCGCGGGGAAGTCATGCTCGTCGGGGTCGTTCTTCCAGATGGGGTCGGCCATGAGGACATTGTGCTCCGCGGCGGGGCCGGCGCCCGGCGCGACGCGTCACGAGTCCTGCGTGGCCGCCCCGTCCCGCTGCAGCGCGAAGTCGCCGAGGGCGGCGGAGGTGGGCAGATCGACCCACAGCCGGAGGCTGCCGGGGCGCGCTCCGGCCCCGTTGATGATCGCCGCGCCGCCGATTCGACGCAGGAGCGGAGCGATGGACGCGGCGACCTCGCGCGGGAGCGAGCCGACACCGCGGCCGTTGGAGGTCACGGCCACCGTGGTCGTGTCGTGCCGGGTCGAGGCGACGTGGCGCATCACGTAGGTGCGCCGCTCCTCACCGCGACGCTCACGGTCGTTGACGAGGAAATGTGTCTTCTCGAGAGCGACCCGCCGCGTCTCGAGCCCGCGCAGATCGGGGAGATCGTCGTGCCGGCTGACACGACCGGTCACGACATGGAGCACTTCTTCCCACCACGCTGGCATGGCACCTTCCTTTCGGGTCGGTATGCCATCACCGCAGTGGAGCATGTGTCCACCGTCTCACACCGGACTGTGGGAGTGCTGACCGCCTCAGTCCCGGGTCGATCGGACCGTCGGCACCGTCGTGTTCGGCATCATCCGGCAGCGGGCACGGCGCGCTCGAAGCTGACCGACGCGGCGAGGGCCACGACGGCGGCGGCGCGCTCGCGCTCTCCCTCGGCCGTCTTCTCGTCGCGCAGGGCGGCCGCGTCGCGGCGCTCGACGGCGCGGTCGCTGATCTCCGCGAGCCGGTCGGCGAGCACCGTTCCGAGACCGTCGCGCAGCTCTTCGAGGTTGGTGTTCGCGATCTCCAGGCGGCGATCGGACACCGTCAGCTCGACCACGGGGTATCCGTTGCGGATCAGCATCTCGCGCGTCTCGTCGCTCAGCAGATCGGCGATCTCCTCGCGCTGCGGCCGACGGGTGAACACCGCCTCGACGGTGTAGCGGGCCGGGGCGTCCGCTGTCATCAATGCGGACGGCAGCGAGCCCGCCAGCACCGATCCGAGGCCGAGGGCGGCGCTGTGGGACGGGCTCTTCGTCGTGCTCTGTGTACTCATGACCTGACGGTACGCCCCGAAGATGTGCGCCTCACAGCTTCGGGGCGTACTCCCGCGCGTCGCTCAGGCGTCGGCGCGGGACGGAAGGACCCAGCCGGCACGCGGGAAGTGGCACGTGTAGCCGTTGGGATAGCGCAGCAGGTAGTCCTGGTGCTCGGGCTCCGCCTCCCAGAACGCACCCAGGGGCTCGATCGTCGTGACGGCCGGGGCCGGCCACAGCCCGGACGCGTCGACGTCGGCGATCGTGTCACGGGCGACGCGCTCCTGCTCGGGCGTGACGGGGAAGATGGCCGAGCGGTAGCTCGTACCGATGTCGTTGCCCTGGCGGTTCAGCGTCGACGGGTCGTGGATCTGGAAGAAGAACGCCAGGATGTCGCGATACGTCGTCACACCCGGATCGAAGACGATCTCGACCGCTTCGGCGTGGCCCGGGTGATGCCGGTAGGTCGCGTGGTCGTTCTGGCCGCCCGTGTACCCGACGCGGGTGCTGATCACACCGGGCTGGCGGCGGATCAGATCCTCCATCCCCCAGAAGCAGCCACCCGCGAGGATCGCGGTCTCGGTGCCGGCCGGCTGGGTGATGGCTCCGGTGTCGCTAGGTCCGCTGGTCATGCTGCATCCTCCTGGGTGGTCGTCGGGTCGGTGGTGGGGGCGGTGGGGAATCGGTCGAGATAATCACCGTAACCCTGGTCGGCGAGCTCATCGACGGGCACGAAGCGCAGCGATGCCGAGTTCATGCAGTAGCGCAGGCCACCCTCGGCGCGTGGGCCGTCGTCGAAGACGTGACCAAGGTGGCTGTCGGCACCGGAGGAGCGCACCTCGGTGCGCGTCATCCAGAGCGTGCGGTCGGTCGTGGTGACCACGGCATCCGGATCGATCGGGCGGGTGAAGCTCGGCCATCCCGTGCCGCTGTCGAACTTGTCCGTCGATGAGAACAGGGGCTGGCCCGAGACGACATCGACGTAGATGCCGTCGTCGTGCAGGTTCCAGTACGCGTTTCGGAACGGCGGCTCGGTGCCCTCGTCCTGCGTCACGGCGTACTGCTGGTCGGTGAGGCGGCTGAGCGCCTCGGGAGTCTTGCGGTAGTCCTTCGACATGGTGTCTCCTCTGCGAATACCGCTGGCTGCGGCATCACTCGTTGCAACAGAGGATGCGCCCGATTTGGTCCCGTGAGGCTGGGCGGCGGCTGTGAGTTCTGGAGAGGCCGACCAAGGGAGGCCCTGAAGCTCCCATAGGAAACCCAAAGAATCGATGAGGGGTGCGCTTAGGCGTTGCTTCCACACTCGGAACATCTCGACCGCACTCCTGAGGAGAACGACATGAACCGCATCCCCGAACCCGACCAGACGCCCGACGGTCCGGCCTTCGAAGGTCGCCTGCTGGACCGCCCCGACGACGAGGTGGTCGACCAAGGCGCCGGCTTCGACATGCGCACTCTCGTCAGCCGCCGCAACGTCCTCGCGCTGGTCGGCCTCGGCGCCGGGGCCGCCACCCTGGCGGCCTGCAGCGCGCAGAGCGCGGCCAGCCCGACGACATCCACCGCGACGACGACTGCGAGCACGACGCCCTCGAGCTCCCCCTCCCCCTCAGCCACGTCGTCGGCGACCTACGCCACGGCGGAGATCAACCAGGAAACGAACGGCCCCTACCCTGCCGACGGAACCGGCGGGGTGAACGTGCTGAGCGAGTCGGGCATCGTGCGCGGCGACATCCGCTCCAGTCTTGACGGCGGCGCCACGGCAGAGGGAGTGCCGCTCACGTTCACGTTCACGCTCAGCGACCTCGCGAACGGCAACGCGCCCTACGCCGGCGCGGCGATCTACGTCTGGCACTGCGATGCGCAGGGCCTGTACTCGATGTATTCGGACGCCATCGTCGACGAAACCTACCTCCGCGGCATCCAGGTCGCCGACGCGAGCGGCCAGGTCACCTTCTCCACCATCGTGCCCGGCTGCTACCGCGGCCGGTGGACGCACATCCACTTCGAGGTCTACCCGGATGCCGCCTCGGCGACGAACGTGGAGAACCAGATCGCGACGTCACAGGTGGCCTTCCCCCAGGAGATGCTCGACGCGGTGTATGCGCTGAGCAGCTATCCGGGATCGTCGGCGAACCTCGCCGATATCGGCAGCCTGGACAACGACAACGTGTTCTCCGACGGCTACGAGCTCGAGATGGGCACCTTCTCCGGCGACACCGGTTCGGGGTACGTCGGATCGCTCTCGGTCGCTATCGACGCGAGCACCCAGGCCACGGTCTCGTCGCCCGGTGGCGGCAGCCGCCCGTGACCTCTCACCCCACCGAAGGAAAGAAATCATGCTGCAGAATCTGACGGGCTGGCACGCCCTCATCATCCTTGCCGTCGTCGTCCTCCTCTTCGGAGCCGCAAAACTGCCCGCCCTCGCCCGCAGCATCGGGCAGTCGGTGCGCATTCTGAAGAATGAGACCGCGGCAGAGGCCGGCACGGTGCCCGCCGCGCCGACGGACGTCGCCGCCGCAGAGCCGCACACCCTCTTATCCGCACCCGCCGCGCCGACCGCGCCGGTGCCCGCGCGCGCAATGCCGGAGCGCGCGTCGTGACCGCCGCCACCGCCGCGCGCGGCGCGATGCCGCTCGCGGCTCACGCCCGCGAAGCCCGCACGCGTTCGACCCGCGCGGCGGTGGCTCTGGCGATCGGCATCGCGGCGGGCTTCCTGCTCTCCGAGCAGATCCTCGCCATCCTGCGCGCCCCCATCGAGCAGATCGCCCAGTCACGCGACGCGAGCCTCAACTACGACAGCATCACGGGCGCGTTCGACCTCAGGGTGAAGATCGCACTGTTCTCGGGCATCGTTCTGTCGAGCCCGGTGTGGCTGTTCGAACTGTTCGCGTACGTCTCCCCCGGGCTCACGCGGCGCGAGCGCCGGTACACGTTCTCCTCTGCCGCGTGCGCCATCGTGCTGTTCGCGGCGGGGAGCGCGTTCGGCGTGCTGCTGTTCCCGCACATGGTGGAGGTTCTCGCCGGTTTCGCCTCCGACCAGGACAGTTCGATCCTCAATGCCGGGTACTACGTCGACTTCGTCCTCAAGCTGGTCGTCGCCTTCGGAGTGGCGTTCGTCCTTCCGGTTCTGCTCGTCCTGCTCAACACTCTCGGTGCCCTGTCGGCGCGCACCATCCGTCGTCAGTGGCGCATCGCCGTCGTCACCATCGCCGTGTTCAGTGCGGTGGTCACCCCCGCCGCCGACGTGCTGTCGATGTTCCTGGTCGCCGCTCCCATGTCGATGCTGTACGGCGCGGCGGTGCTGGTCACATCGATCGCCGATCGCCGCAGGGCCGGGCGAGCGATCACCCCGTCACGCCCCCGCCGCGAAGGAGCCCTCGCATGTTCGGGCTGACGTTTGAGAAGCTCCTCGTCGTCCTCCTCATCGCCACGGTGCTGCTCGGCCCGACGCGACTGCCGGCGTATACGCGCCGGTTCGCCGCGTTCGTGCGCGCCCTGCGCTCGCACGTAGACGCGGCGAGCGCCCGCATCGAGACGGAGACGGGTGTCAGCGCGGCGCAGTGGCGCGCCCTCGATCCGCGCCAGTACGACCCGAGGACGATCATCCGCGAGGCGCTGGAGGTCTCACCCACGCCCGGCGATGCCGCCGTCTCGGCTCCGAGTTCCGCCGAGCGCCCTGTGAGCGGGCCTCCGACCGAACTCGAGCTCCCGGCGCCAGCGCTCGCCGTGCAGCTCTCGGACGAAGAGCTCCTCCGCATCAGGCCCGGCCAGCGCTACCTCGTCATCGGCGGATCGGCGCACCCGGTGCGCGTCGCCATCGACGAGCTTCCCGACGGTCATCCGGCGCGCCTCGCCGCCCAGCCGCTGCGCGAGCCCGATGAGGCCATCACGGCGTCGGCATCAGAATCGGGCTCGGCTACCGCGCACGCGGCGTCGCAGGCCCCGGTCCTCTCGACCTCCGACACCTGACGACGTTCGGCGGTGCGGAGTCTGGCAGGAATACGACGAGGCTCGGCGGGCGGCAGCATACGCCCTGCGCGTCGGTGTCGGGAGACTGGATCAATGCACCTCACTGATTTCCGCGCACCCGACACGTTGGCTGCGCGCGGAGCACTCGAACTCGCCCGCCAGTACCAGTCGCCTGCGATCACGGCGCACGCGCTGCGGTCCTGGCTCTGGGCCGAGGCGTTCGCGCGCATCGACGGTCTCGGCGAGGTGGACCACGAGCTCCTCTACGTCGCCGCCGTGCTCCACGACATCGGCACGGTGACCGCGTTCGACAACCACACGATCTCGTACGAGCACGCCGGCGGTCACGTCGGTGTCGCCCTCACCGCCGGGGCGGGGTGGCCGGTGGAACGGCGCGAACGCGTGCTCGAGGTGATCGTGCGCCACAACTGGCCGCGGGTCGATCCGGCGATCGATGCCGAGGGCTATCTCTTGGAGGTCGCGACCGGTCTCGACATCTCGGGCGCACGCCCCGAGGCGCTTCCCGAGGCGTTCCGACGCGAGGTGCTCTCGGTCTACCCGCGCGGCACGCTGGCCGCGGAGTTCGGGGCGTGCGTGATCGATCAGGCCGCGCGCAAGCCCGACACCGCGGCACGACGACTCGTCGACGGTGGCGTCATCGAGAAGCTCGCGGACAATCCACTGGAGCGACTGTCGATCTGACCACAGGCCCGCGCCAGAGGGTGCGGATCGGTCAGCGCGGGACGAGCAGGTCACGGCCGAAGCAGACCGACACCTCCGACCCGGCATACGAACCGAACAGCGGGATGGGCGCGTAGCCCTCGCGCTGGTAGAAACGGATCGCGTCGGGCTGCGCCGTACCGGTCTCCAGCACGAGACGTCGGGCACCGAGGAGACGAGCTTGCTCCTCCAACTCGCGCAGCACCGCCCTGGCGACACCGGTGCCGCGAACCGAGGGCGCCGCGTACATGCGCTTGATCTCGACGACGCCCGGACCGAGAACATCATCCGGCAGCAGGCGAAGCCCGCCGCAGGCGACCGGTGTCCCCTCCTCGTCCCGCGCCACGATGAAGACCGGCACGTCGGCGGCTGACGGTGCCACACCCGGCTCGTGGTCGTCGGAGCCGTAGCGTGCGTCGAGCTCTTCGCGCTGGGCGCGTCGCAGGAGGTCGGCGTCGGGGTCGTCGAACGGAGTGTGCTGGAGAGCCCAGGGCATGGAGGCCTTTCGTCAGCCGCAGAGCGGCGGTCGCACGCTCAGAAGAACATTCTGGCCGATGGCGTCACCGCACGACGGCGAGCGGCTGGGCTCAGCGGAAGAGGTCCACATTGTCGCGGACCCACGTGCGGAAGGATCGCGCAGGGCGACCGGTGATGCGCGTGTACTCGTCGGAGATGTCCGGCACCGCACCGACGGCCTCGCGCCAGTCCTTGATGATCTGACGGACCCACGGCTCCGGCACGTGCGGGGACAACATCGCAGCCGCTTCTTCTTCCGTCTGCTCGACGACGACCAGGTCCCGCCCGATCTCAGCGCCGATGACGGCGACCTGCTCGCGCAGGCTGAGTCGCGCGGGGCCGGAGAGCACGGGGGCGCCACCGATCAAGGCGTCGGTGGTCAGCGCCGCGACGGCGACATCCGCGATATCAGCCTCGTGAATCGGCGCCTGCACCGCATCCGGGTAGGGAAAGGCGACCGCGCCGTCCGACGCGATGCCCCACCTCCAGCGCGCGGCGTTGCTCGCGAACCCGCCCGGACGCACGAAGGTGTAGTCGACGCCCGATTCGCGGACCGCCCGCTCGACGCGCAGGAACCTCGAGGCGTTGAAGTCACTGCTCGCATCCGGAGATGTGACGGATGAGGACGACAGCAGCACGACATGACGCACCCCCGACGCCGCGACCTCGAGAGCCACCGCCTCAGGGTCGTCGACATCCGCGTAGAGGAAGACCCGCTCCGCTCCCGACAGGGCAGCACCGAGCGAGCGCGGATCGTTCAGGTCGGCGGCAGCCACCGGCACCCCGGGCGGCACCACGAGCGCGTCGGGGCGACGGCTCGTCGCCCGCACATCGACCCCACGCTCGCGCAGGCCGGCGAGCACCGCTCCCCCGACCGCGCCGCTGGCACCGAAAACCACGACCGTCATGGCGACCTCTTCTCCTGATCGGCTCGCACATTGCGAACACTGTTCGCGAACAATGTTCGTCTAGAACAGTGATCGCGTCAAGTCGCTACTCTCAAGACATGTCCTCACGCGCGGAACCCACCTCCCGGCGGACCCGACCCGCGAAAGCCCCGTTGTCGCGGCGGTCGATCCTCGAGGCGACGATGGCACTCATCCGCGAACGCGGCGTCGAGGCGGTGTCGTTGCGCGACGTCGCGAAGGCCGTGGATACCGGAGCGGCATCGCTCTATGCGTACTTCGAGAATCGCGACGTGCTTCTCGAACACGCGCTCGACGACGCCTACGGCCGCGTGCCACTGGTGCCAGCCGTGGACGGAGACTGGCGGCCCGCCCTGGCCGCCACCATCACCAACACGATCACCACGCTCGAGAGCTACCCCGGCTTGGGCGCGGTGGCGCTGGGGCCCATTCCCACCCATCCGGGGGCGCTGCGACTGGCCGAGCACGAACTCGCTCTGATGGAGATCGGCGGTGTGGAGCCCAAGACCGCCGCGTTGGCAGTCGACGTCATTGCGCAGTTCGCGGCAGCCACGGCAGTCGAGGGCACCGGGCGACGGCGCCTGATGCGCGCCGACCATCAGCGCACCGAGGCCACGTCGGCCTACGCGAACGCAGACACGCAGCAGTTCCCTCGCGTGTCGGCACTCGCGACCGCGTTGACAGACGCCGATGAGCGCTCACGACGCGACTTCGCGATCGAGGTCATCCTCGGCGGCCTGGTGCACGTGTCGTCCACCGGTCACCCTCGTCAGCGGCCGTCACAGCGCTGACGGCGGGATGACACGAGGAGCCGCTCCGGCGTCAGCGGGCGCGCGTCCGTCGGCGCGCGCCTCAAGAGCACCGATCACGCCGATCATGTCGAGCGCTCCCCTGCCCTCGACGACCGCGCTCTCGTAGAGATCGCGGCTGGCCGTGATGAGCGGGTGGGCGGAGCCAGCCGCGTCCGCCGCAGCCTCGGCGAGCCGCGCGTTCTTGAGCACGTCGGCGATCGCCGCCTGCGCCGTCAGGTCGCCCTCGGTCAGCTTCTGCGCCTTGCCCCGCGATACGACCGACGCCATGGGTCCGGCGTCGAGCACGTCGCGCAGAATGTTCGCGTCGACGCCGGCGCGTTCGGCGAAGTGGAAGGTCTCTGCCAGACCCGTGACCATCGTGATGAGAAAGGTGTTCACCGCCAGCTTCATCGACAGCGCCGCGGGGATCGCGCCGCATCGGAACACCTGCCCGCACATGGCGGCGACGACCAGTTCGACGTGGGCGACGGCATCCGCCTCTCCCGCGAGCATCCCGACCAGCGTGCCCTCGATCGCCGGGCCCCGGGACCCCGAAACCGGCGCCTCGACATAGCGCCCGGCGGCGGATCGCACCTCGCGCGCGAGCTCCTGCGAGAACGCAGTCGTGAACGTCCCCATCTGCACGATCGTGCGGTCGGCGACGAGGTGCGCGAAGGCGTCGGTTCCCCGGCCGAGCACCGCGTCGACCGCCGCCTCGTCGCGGAGCATCAGGATGACCGTCTCAGCCTCCGCGAACACGCCCGCAACGTCCGTGGCGACGCGCGCACCCCGGGCGGCGAGCTCGTCCGCGGGACCGGCCGATCGCGCCCACACGACGACGTCGAACCCCGCCCGCACGAGATGGGTGGCCATGGGTACCCCCATGATGCCGAGGCCGATGAAACCGATGCTGCGAGCAGTCATCCGATTCCTCCGCTGCGCGGGTGGACCGCGCTCTCCGTCGCGGCGGGGTCGGCGGTACAGGTGATGCCGCCATCGGCGGTGATCGCGAGCCGCTTCTCGGGGTCGAGGGTGCTCAGGATGCCGAGCGACAGTGCCGCCAGCTGGTCGACGCCGTCGTCGTCGAGGCCGTCGAGGACCATGCGCTTCACGGCATCTGCGTAGAGAGCCGCACTGTCGAGGTAGACCGCCTCGCCGGCCGCGGTGAGCACGGCGTTCGTCGCCCGGCCGTCCTGTTCGCAGGGCGCGCGCAGCACGAGATCTTTGCGCTCCAGGCTCGTGACGACGCGCGAGAGCCGGGCGAGGGTCGCGTTGGTGCGCGAGGCGAGGGCGCTCAGGCGCAGGCGGTGGTCGTCGGCTTCGTAGAGCGCTTCGAGCAGGGTGAACTCGAAAGACGTGATGCCCGCGCGGGCGAGCTCTTTGTCGAGCGCGGTCGGGAGCAGTTCGAGCAGAGCGTGCAGGCGCGCCACGGCGACACGCTGAGCGTGGGTGAGTGCCGAGCCGGTCATGGAAGCAATCTACCGCATTAGTTGTATCTACAACGGATTGAGGCTATCGTTTTGCTTGTAGGTACAACCAAAGGAGACATCATGACTGCGTTCAGCATCATCGGCACCGGCACCATGGCCAACGCGATCGGCGGCGTTCTCGCCGACGGCGGCAGCAGCGTCACGTACATCGCGAAGGACCAGGTCGGCACCGCCGAACTGTCGGGCGACGTGGTCGTGCTCGCCGTGCCCTACCCCGCCGTTGCGGGCATCATCGCCGCGTACGGCGACCGGTTCGACGGCAAGACCGTCGTCGACATCAGCAACCCGCTCGACTTCGAGACCTTCGATTCGCTGACCGTCCCGGTCGGCAGCTCGGCCGCGGCCGAGATCCAGGCGAAGCTCCCGAATGCCCACGTGCTCAAGGCGTTCAACACGACGTTCGCCGGCACCCTCGTCGGCAAGACCATCGGGGGCCTTCCCACCACCGTGCTCATCGCCGGCGATGACGCCACCGCCAAGCAGGCGCTCGCCGCCGCCGTCGAGGCCGGTGGAGTGAGCGCGATCGACGCCGGCTCCCTGTCGCGCGCGCACGAGCTCGAGGCCATCGGCTTCTTGCAGCTCACCCTCGCCGCGAGCGAGAAGATCTCCTGGACCGGCGGCTTCGCCGTCGCCCGCTGACCGCATTCGACACCCAGACGTGGAGATCCCCATGGACACGCTCAACCCCGCGACGACGATGGACGCCGTCACCCTCCGTGTCGGCGACCTCGAGACGATGTCGTCGTACTACGCAGGGGCGCTGGCGCTCACTCCCCTCGAGGAGCGTACGCAGGGACGTGAGGTGCACCGCGTGCTGGGGCGCGGAACGGTACCGATGGTGAAGCTGGTGCACACACCCGACCTGCCGGGTGTCGATCCCCGACAGGCGGGCCTGTACCACACCGCCTTTCTCTTCGACGATGAGGCGAGCCTGGCGGCGACCGTCTATCGCGCCGCACAGAACCCGACGAGCCGGTTCGCCGGATCGAGCGATCACTTCGTCAGCGAGGCGTTCTACTTCACCGACCCCGAGGGCAACGGCATCGAGCTGTACCGGGATCGACCGCGCAGCCAGTGGAAGTACGACGACGGTGAGATCTTCATGACGACGGAGTACCTCGATCCGCGCGCGTACCTCCAGCAGCACCTCACGCAGGAGGCCCTGGATGCCGCGGCGCAGCACGCCGGACGCGTCGGACACGTGCACCTTCAGGTCGGCGACGTCGCGGCGGCGCGGGCGTTCTACGTCGACGCGCTGGGATTCGAGTCGACCGCCACGGGGGTTCCCGGGGCCCTGTTCGCGTCGGCCGGCGGGTACCACCACCACATCGCCATGAACACGTGGCATTCCGCGGGCGCGGGCCCACGCGCGGCGAGCCTGGGGCTCGGGGATGTCGCCGTCTCGGTGCCGGCGCGCGAAGACCTCGATGCGCTCGCGGAGCGGCTGTCCAGCCGCGGCATCCCGTTCTCCGACGACGGTCGCGCCGTACGCGTCAGCGATCCGTGGGGCACGCAGGTGACGGTCGCTGCGACCGCTGCGACCGCAGATGACCTGCTGGGCTGAGACCGTCGCGTGACGTCTCGACGCCACCTCAGCGCGGTGCCGCCAGCCGGATGGGCGTCGCGAGCAGGCCGGCGATATCCGTCTGATGGGTCAGCTGGGGGTGATGACCGGCCCCGGCAATCGCCACCAGCTCGACGTTCGGAAGAGATCGGAATTGAGCGACAGCATCCGCGGTGAGCGGGTCGCCGGTGCCCGTGATGATGCGCACCGGGCCACGAAACCGCGCGGCGGCATCCCGCATCTCGGCTCGCCACTGTGGCGATGTCGTACGCGCCACGTGTTGGGCCACAGCCTTCGCGGTCCGATCCCGGAGGTCGCTGACGCTCGAAGCGAGAGCGGAGGCGCTCGACTCTGCGCCGGTGAGCCGGCGTGACAGCCGCACGGGACTGGCACGGCGCAAGAAGGCCGTCACGAGGGGACGCAGTCGCACCGCGACACCCGCGCGCGGCTGGAGGAAGAACGGCGCCACCAGCGTCAGCGATCGCACCCGCTCCGGAAAGCGGTCCGCCGCGACGACGGCTGCCGCCGCCCCGAGGGAATGTCCGATGAGATCGATCGGCGCCTCCCCGATGACCGCGGGCAGCCACCGGTCCCAGTCGTCGATCCCCGTTCCGCCGCTCAGCCCGAGCCCGGGCAGGTCGACGACGCGTGCGCCACTGCCGACCGCCACCGGGGCCCACGTGTCGGCGTTCACCGGCAGGCCGGGAAAGATCAAGCGGTCGGCGTCCGACGGACCGATCTCCAGCGTCCGCACGCCGCCCCTCTCCACGACCCTCCGGCGATCCGCTGGCGCTGCGCCGAAGCGATGCGCCACCAGATGGTCGGCCCACCGCTCGAGCGACACCCGGGCATCGGGCATCTCGAGGTGGTGGCGGTGTGCGAACTCGACGGCCGACCCGGTCGGATAGCGATCGGACGACATGAAGCTCAGCGTCTCGGGATCCGCCTTCGTGATCCACGACGGCAACCGCGAGATGACGCCGACGGGAATGCGCAGGCGCGGAACCTTCGCGCCGATGTGACGGCCGACGTGGGCCAGCAGATCGGCGAGCGGCGGCGTGGCGTCGTCGAGGATCCAGTAGGCACGACCCTCGGCATCCGGATCGACCGCAGCGGCCGCCATGAAGGCCGCCAGATAGTCGACGGTGACGACGGGCAGAAAGGTGGTCTCGTTCCCCGGCAGCGCCGTCGCTGTGCCGTTCCAGAGCTGTTCGATGGTGGCCGCGAGGCCGATGTGCTGGTCCGACTCCCCCGTCACGCTGTCACCGATGACGCTCGAGGGGTTGACGATCGTCCAGGCAATGCCGTGCTCGTTCGCGCGGGCCTGGAACACGGCGTCGGATTCCACTTTCGACGCTTCGTAGGCGCCGAGCTTTCGGTACATCGCGGCGCGGTGCTCGTCGGGCCACGGGATCGTCGCGGGATCTTGACCGCCCACGCGGTACCCGGAGATGTGGACGACTCGCTGCAGCCGGGGCAGGGCGGCCGCCAACTCGATGACCCGCGCGACGATCCCGACGTTCGCGCTGCGGGCCTCGTTCGGCGACATCCCGAAGCGGTACACCCCCGCGCAGTTGTGGATCTCGGTCACGGTCGACACGGCCGAGGGGCCACCCCGGACGATCTCCGGCGCCTCGACGTCGACGATGATCGTCTGAATGCCGCGCGTCAGGCCGCGACCCCGCAGCCACCGTTCGACGCGCTCTGCGGACTCGGCACTGCGGACCGCTGCCGTCACCTCGGCACCCGCGCGGGCGAGGGCGAGGACCAGGTGGCGGCCGACAAGGCCGGATGCCCCGAAGACGAGCGCATGGCGGGACACGTCGGACGCCGTCATTGTGCCCCTCCGACCTTCTGGCACCGCACGTCGATGAGCTCGGCGAGAACGTCGGCGGCCGAGGTCAACGGCTGAGGGCTGCGCGTCGCGCGCGAGAGGATGACCGCCCCCTCGATGGTCGATACGACGACGGTCGCGAGCGACCGCGCAGGTGCCGCATCCAGACCCTCGGCTTCGAGCAGCGCGGCGGTCGGGGCGATCCATGATTCGAAGGCGGCGGCGCACGCGTTCCGCAGTCGCTGACTCTCGGCTCCCATCTCCAAAGTGACCACCGACACCGGGCACCCGAGCCGGTAGTCACTGTCACTCACGATCGCCGTCAGCGCCTCCACGGCGGCTCGCACCGCCGCCGCCGCGCCGCCGGCGGATGCCGCAGCCTCGGCGATCAGCTGGGCGAACTGAGCAGCGGCGAGATCGACCGCGGCCACCCCGAGCCCCTCCTTGCCGTCGGGAAAGTGGAAGTAGACCGAGCCCTTCGGGGCGCCGGCATGGTCGATCACCGCGTTCAACCCTGTGCCGCTGTAGCCGCTGGTCTGGATCAGTTCGAGCATCGACGCAGAGAGCCGCGATCTCGTCAGGTCGCCCTTGGAAGTCATACGCTCACAATAGACCGGTCTACATATTTTTGCGAAATGTGACACTCCGACGGGTACGGGTACACCCGCAACGTCGATGGGGCCGACCGCGTCGGAGCAAGGTCAACAGGTGACCTCAGGCGAAGACCTCGCTCAGGAACGTCTTCATCGCCGTCCAGCTGCGACGCTCGGCGGTGGCGTCGAACAGGGCGCCCTGCTCGGGCGCATTCGCGTCGGGGAGCGTGAAGGCGTGCATCGCGTTGGCGTACGTGACGATCTGCCAGTCGATGTGGGGAGCCGTCCGCAGGTCGTTCTCGAACGCGAGCAGCGCCTCGTCGGGGGCGACCGGGTCGGCCGCCCCGTGCAGGACGAGCACCTTCGCCCCGATTCGTGCCGCCTCACCCTCGGGACCGGTGAGCAGGCCGCCGTGGAAGCTCACGACGGCGTCGACGGCGGCGCCGGTGCGGGCCAGTTCCATCACAGAGGTGCCCCCGAAGCAGTAGCCGATGGCCGCGGTGCGCGCCGGGTCGACGGACGGCTCGGCGAGCAGTCGATCGAACGCGACCGTGAGGCGTCGGCGCCACAGCGCGCGATCCCGATAGAAGCCACCGGCGACGGCCGCGGCATCCTGAGGGGCGGGTCGAACGTCCGCCCCGTAGACATCCGCAGCGAATGCCGAGTAGCCGAGCCGGGCCAGCATGTCGCAGCGCATGCGGACATAATCGGTCACGCCGAGCCAATCGTGCACGACGAGAACGCCCGGGTAGGGGCCGTCCGCGGCGGGACGGGCGTGGTACCCGCGAAAAACGAGACCGTCCGCGGCGTAGTCGACGTCGCCGGAGATAATTCCGCCCGCGGGAAGCGCCTCACGGTCGAGGATCTCGGTGAGGTTCTGAGCGTAGGTGGTCATGTGGTGCTCCTCTTTTCGGCCGCACGCAGGCGATCGTAACCCTTCTTGTTAGGGACGTACCTTCCGCCGCGTGCACCGTGACGCAGCGCAGGTTCGGACGAGGGCCTCCTGCCACGAGAGCCTGCTTGGCCCACTCGGCAGCCGCGGTTGGACGGGATGAAGTCAGATGGGATGCCTCGCGCCGCACTGCTAACGACTCGACTTCGTCTCACCCAGCTCGCCGTCGTCGAAGCGCCGTCAAGCCCGCAGCGGGCTCGTCTCTTGACGCTCAGTGAGCCCAACGGTCTGAAAGAGCATTCGCTCCAGAAGCGCGCCACGCTCGGCCAGAAGGCGACCGGCCGCGTCACGGTCACCGGAGCTCAGGACGTCGACGGTCATCTTGAGGCCGTCGAAGGCGCCGACGAGCACGGTGGCGAGCGCGTCGGGATCGAGGGGCGGGTCAAGGTCGGCGACGAGACCGTCGTCGCGGATAAAGCCCGCGACGACGTCGATCCACCGCTGTGTCATCGCCGCGGCGAGATCACGGGTGGATGGGACGCCTGCGAGGCTCTGGGTGAGGCGTGAGATCACCCAGGCATCAGAGTCCTCGTCATGGAGTGAGAGCATCGCGGGCAGGAGCCGCCGAACGCGGGCTTCGCCCTCCGCGGCCTGGGCGAGGATGCGCTCCACGTCGGCGATCCATCGGCGGTGTCGTTCCTCGAGCACCGCGACTGCGAGAGCCTCTTTGCTGTCGAAGTGGAAGTAGACAGAGCCCTTCGACAGCCCGCTCGCGTCCACGATGTCCACCATGCGGGCACGGTCGTAGCCGAGACGGGCGAAGACGGCCGCCGCCGCATCGATGATCACATCGCGCGACGCAGCCCCCTGAGCGGTCGGGCCCGTGGGACGTCCGACGCGGCGCGCCGGAACGATGTCGTCATCGCGGTGTGGACGAGTGGTCATGCTCGTACTATAGTCGCATTTTATTAGACCGACTGGTTTGTTTATTAGGAGCATCGTGCGCACCATCGCCGCTGGAACCACCGCCCTCATCACCGGAGCGTCCTCTGGGATCGGGCGCTCGTTCGCCCATCGACTCGCCGCCGCCGGGAGCGACCTCGTTCTGGTGGCGCGCCGGGCCGACGTGCTTGAAGACATCGCCGCAGACCTTCGCGCACGGCACGGCGCGAGCGTCACCGTCCTCGCGCATGACCTCGACGCCCCGGACGCCGCCGAAACCCTTCTGGCACGCCTGGAGGCTGAGCAGATCGCAGTCGACGCACTGATCAACAACGCCGGCCTCGGCATCCATGGCGACCTCGGCACCACGCCCCTGCGCTCGGCGACCACGCAGATCGCCGTCAACGTGCGGAGCCTGACAGCGCTCACCGCACTCCTTCTCCCGCCGATGCTCTCGCGAGGCCGCGGCGCGATCATCAACGTCGCGAGCACCGCCGGATTCCAGCCGGTGCCCCACATGGCCGTCTACTCCGCCTCGAAGGCGTACGTCCTCACCTTCACCCGCGCCCTCTGGCGCGAGACCCGCGGCACCGGCGTCGACGTACTCGCCCTCTGCCCCGGAGCGACCGACACCGCGTTCTTCGCCACCGCGGGCGACGCCGCATCCGTCGGCAGCCGCCGGACTCCCGAACAGGTCGTCGACACCGCCCTGCGCGCACTGCACCGCGGCAGACCCTCGGTCGTCGACGGCCGCGGAAACGCGTTCGTCTCCTGGCTCGCGCCGCGCCTGCCCGAACGGTTCGCGCTGAACATCGCGGAACGCTCCGTCCGCCCCTGAACGCCCGGGCACGCGGGTACCCGGCATCCCACCACCCCAACGATCGAAGGAGATCGCCCATGCACATCCACGACTTCGCCGATGCCGCAGCCGCCGCCGTCAACGCGCATGACCCCGCCGCCGTGGTCGCGCTCTGGGCCGAGCCCGCCGCCTACGACTCCCCCCTCACGGGACCCCAGTCCGGGCTCGACGCGCTGCGCGCGCGGGAGGAGGCTCTCTTCGGCGGGTTCAGCGACCTCACCGCGACCATCACCCCGCTCGGACAGGAAGGCGACACGGGCGCGATGCTCGTCCGCTTCGACGGCACCCATGACGGTGCGTACGGCGACTTCCCTCCCACCGGCCGCACGATCGCCCTCGAGATGATCGCCGTCGTCACCTTCGCCGACGACGGCCGCGTCATCGGCGAACGCGTCTTCATCGACACCGCCGGCATCGCCGCTCAACTCGGCGGCTGACTTCACGTAGCGCGACGGAGCCGATGCTCAGCTAGGGCCAGCGTGGACGCGTTCACCTTGGGGGCCGAAGATGCTGAGGATCTCTGCATCAATCTCCCCATCGCTGCCGAACCAATGTGGCAGGCGCGTGTCGAACTCGGCGACCTCCCCAGCTTTCAGCACGAGGTCGCGCTCCCCTACGATCAACCGCATCCGCCCGGTCAGAACATAGAGCCACTCCGTGCCCTCGTGCGTTTTCAGCCGAGGAACCGAGTGTCCGCGCGGGACCACGATCTTCCAAGCCTGCGGCATCCCGGGCTGATGAGCGAGTGGCACGACCGTGCGCCCGTTCACCCGCCGGGGACGCAACCGCACCCGGGGATCGCCGGTCTCCGGAGCACCCACCAGTTCATCCAACGGGACGCGATACACCTGCGCGAGCGGCAGAAGCACCTCCAGGCTGGCGCGACGCTGCCCGTTCTCCAGACGTGAGAGCGTGCTCGACGAGACGCCCGTCCGCTCCGAGACGTCCGCGAGCGTCAATCCCCGCGCCTCACGCAACGCCTGCAACCGCGGTCCGACACGGTCCAGCACGGAGCGCACATCCGCTCCTTCGGTCGCCTCCACGGACACCATCGAACACGCTCGTCCCTGTTTCGGCAAGAATTGTTGCGGTATCAGCACTCGTGAATCGAGGCTGTGTCCATGTCCACACCATCGCGAGCCGTCGCGGGCCTCGCTCTTGCCATACTCACGGCCTCGGTGGGTACGAGCGCCGCGAACGTCGCGCTGCCCTCGCTCGTCACGGCGTTCACCGCGACGCCAGGTCAGGTGCAGTGGGTCGTCGTCGCATACCTGCTGGCGATCACTTCGGTGAGCGTGGCCGTCGGATCGGCAGGTGACCGGTGGGGTCGGCGCCGGGTGCTGCTCGCGGGGATCGCCCTCTTCACCGTCGGCGCTGCGGTCTGCGCTCTCGCCCCGTCGCTCGTGACGCTCATCATCGCGCGTACCGTCCAGGGGGTCGGGGCGGCCGTCATGACGGCACTGCCCCTCGCCCTCGCGAGGGACCTCGTTGCCGACGGGCACACCGGGCGCATCATGGGGCTCCTCGGCACCACCTCCGCAGTCGGTACCGCCCTCGGACCAGCTCTCGGCGGCGCGCTCATCGGATGGGGCGGGTGGACATCGCCCTTCTGGATGATGGCCCTTCTCGGGGCGGCGGCACTGCCCCTCGCCCTGACGGTCCCCTCAGCGCGAACGATCACTCGTCCGCGCCACCGCTTCGACGCCACCGGAAACGTCCTCCTCGGCGCGGGCATCGCCGCGTACGCCCTCGCGCTCACCGCGCCGATGCCGAACTGGCCGACGGGACCGCTCTTGGTCGGCGCCGCAGCACTTCTGATCGGCTTCCTCGCCGTCGAGCGACGCGCCGACGCCCCCGTCCTACCCCCAGCGGTGCTGCGCCACCGGACCATCACGACCGGCATGATCACGAACGTCCTCGTTGCCACGGTCATGATGACCACGCTCGTCGTCGGACCCTACGCCCTCCACGATGGACTGCAGCTACCGCTCCCCCTCGTCGGGCTCGTCATGGCCGTCGGTCCCGTGACCTCTGCCATCAGCGGCGTCCTCGCCGGGCGACTCGTCGACCGCACCTCACCACCCATCATGATCACCGTCAGCCTGACCATCCTGACCGTCGGCGCGGCAGCCCTCGCCACGGTGCCCAACTGGTGGGGCGTGGCCGGCTACATCGGCGCCCTCTTCATCCTCACGCCCGGCTATCAGCTCTTCCTCGCCGCCAACAACACCCACACCCTCAGCGCTACAGACTCCACGCAGCGCGGCGCCATCGCCGGCGCACTTGGACTCTCGCGCAACCTCGGCCTCATCACTGGCGCCTCCGCCATGGGAGCCCTTTACGCCACACTCGCCGCCGGGTCGGACACGGGAGCGAACGGCTCATTGGATGCCGCGCAGACCACCTTCCTCATCGCCGCACTGCTCGCCGCGATCGCCGCCGCCACATCTCTGCTTCCATCCCGCTCCCTCCAGCCCCGCGCCCAGACCACCCCACGAAAGGAACAACCGTGAATATCCTTTACACCGCCGAGGCCACCGCTCACGGAGACGGCCGCTCCGGCCACGTCGATACCCCCGACGGCACCCTCGACATCGACATGCGCATCGCCGTCGAGATGGGAGGCCCTGGTGGAGCAGCCAACCCAGAGATCCTCTTCGCCGCCGGCTACGCGGCCTGCTTCCACGGCTCCCTCCAGCTCGCCGCACGCATGCGCAAGGTCTCCCTTCACGACACCAGCGTCACCGCCCGCGTCAGCATCGGAGCCGACACCGACGGCGCCTACCGACTCGCCGCCGCCCTCACCGCTGTGCTACCCGGCATCCCCGCCGACCAGGCCCGCGAGCTCGTCGACGCCGCACACCAGATCTGCCCGTACTCCCACGCGACCCGAAACAACCTGGATGTCACGCTCAAGGTCGCCTGAGCGGCGCCCCACAGGCGCACCCGCTCGGCAACGATACGAGGCGCCAGCAGGGAATGGGCGGGAGCCTCGCCTGTCGGCGCTTCTTGAAGAAGTCGACAACAGCTGTCACGGCAGCCGAGGTTAGTGGTCGCGATGCCGAGCCCGTCACGCCGGAAATGAGAAGAACCTCCCGCATCACTGCGGGAGGTTCTTCGTCGACCTCTATGAGGCTCACCTCGTCCAATGGTTTGAACCTGCGACCCCTTCCCTTGACCCCCAGGCGTCCAGAGGGCGTCGTCAGAACGAAAAACCGCGTGAATCCGGGTCTCAATTCATCCAGAGAACGTCACGAGATGCATGGATTGCATGATTCTGGTCCCCAGTTGGTCCCCCCACCCGAAGGCGCGCGAGCCTGAGAAGGAGCTCCGCTAGGGCGCCGATGGTCAGAAATCCCAGCCCACACGACCTTCGCGTAGTCAGCGGGCTTGACCTGGACAAGTGGTTCTTACGCTTCTCCCCCGCGTCGCACGGACAGCCCGTCGAGCCGGGCGCATCGACATGTAGGAACGAGACGATTCTGGTCCCCGTTGGTCCCCTTCGGCATCGTCGTGGTTGCTCCGGGGTGTCGGCGGTGGGGGAGATAATTTGGCTGTGGGCAAACGGCCAGCAGATCTCATGGCGCAAATCGAGCGCGACCTCCTCGATGAGAAGCCCCTAGACACCCTCCTCCGCAAGCTCATACTGCTCGGCGGAAACGCGGGCTCGCCCGAGCTTCGCAACTGGGCTTCGCTAGAGCTACGCGGCTACGGGCGGGACGCGGAGCTGCCCCTGTACCGCACTGTGTCCGCTCCGCTGCAGATCGACGGTGCCGTTCCAGGCGGGATCGTGCGTCACGAGACAATCGGCTCGATGGACATTCCCGACTTCGCTCGTGATGAACTCAGCGAACAAGTTCCACTTCGAATGGGTGTGAGCGAGATCCACAGCATGGTGGATCAGCATCGAACCGACAGAATGGTCAAGCTCCAGCCACCGGGTGCTCCCGACCTCGTCACCTATATGAACGGCACCCGGGAGATGAACGGCCACATCACTGCGCTCTACTGGAGCGTCAGCACTATCGCGCTCGCAGGCGTGCTCGACCAGATTCGCACTCGCTTGGCTGAACTCATCGCCGAGCTGCGCTCCGCAACCCCACAGGGCCAGAATCTACCAACCCCAACGCAGGCCGCCAACGCCGTGAACTTCGTCATCAACGGGCGCGGGAACCGCGTGAGCATCGCACAAGCCGCGGACGGCAGCACGATCACTGCTGCCCCCGAAGAAGCGAAGCCGCGCTTCTGGACGCGAGCAAAGCTCGTCGGTGCAGCGGCCGTTGGACTCGCCACGATCGCAGGAACGGTCATCGCGGCACTCCAACTGCCGATCTGGTGAGGTAATCGAGAGGAAGCTATGACCACGCATACACCCCGATCAGTCACGTCCGTGCTGGCAGAAGTGGGAACCGACAGCGTCACCGTTACGTGGGGGCTCGGAGAGCCAGTCGATGTCGGCGATGTCGAGTTCTTCGGCTATGGCGTCTATTACTGCGACCCGACCGGCAACGGCGGAAAACGACTCGGCGTTCGCTTCGGCGACGCGATCACGGCGTGGGTCTTCGACAACGCCAGTGCCACCCAGGCCAACTACGAGGCCACGTCCGTCACGGCCACGAAGGATGCCGTGACGGCGCACTTCCACGACGCAAGTCTGGGCCTGGACGCGGTGGGCACGATCGCGGCCTACGCACACGTCAACGGTCACGATACGCAGGCCGAACTACCTGTCACCCTTCTGCATTGACATGAGCGATCTCCAACTTCCTGGCGGCGAAGAGACGTTCGGTGAACATCTCGTCGAGAACCTCTTCGCAACGTGGATTGATCTCGACCTCGAACAGCGCGCAACCGAGCTCACGCGGGCGCTCGTGTACCGCGCGGTGGTTGAGCTCCCGCCATCGGGTGGTGCACCGATCGTCCGAATCAACGAGGAGGTGTCGCTGCAGGCGCGGGCGGTCGCGTCGGCGCCCATCAAGAAGGGCGAGCCGGTCACTGCAGCGAACATCAGCAGCCTCGAAGCCTTCTGGCCTGTCGATGTCAACCCGAACAGCGGATGGCTGGCCTACATCATCGTCGGCGAGTCCGCATACATTGCCTTCGACTTGCGCTATAACAAACAGCGCAGTGCGGAGTTGCTCAGCCTTGCTGACGACTACCTCGACGTAGTCGAAGCGGTCCGGGAGGTCGCGCTGCGACCAGCCGTCGACAATCTCCTCTCCGCGGCGGAACTCACCGTTCAGGCGCAGATGCTCGCGCAGTCGCAGGAGACGAAGTTCCACAACGTGCGAGATCGATGGCTGCGTGAGAACGAACGGCTTGGCAATGCCCCGGAAGGCTTCTTCGCCACGCTCCAGCGGCTCCGGCGAGAACGAGGGGCCGCTAGGTACGGCGACGGCGTCTTAGGAGTAACAGCCGACGAGGTGCCAGCCTTGATTGCGACCGTCCGCTCCATGGTCGAGCACGCAGCCAATCAGATCGGGCTGGTCGCGGCCGACACAAGTTCACTGAATAGCAGGTCTCCTCAATAATCGTTGGGCGTGAGGAACGAACGCTCGATCGGCTCAGCCCGGCATCCACAGCGTGAACTTGACCGCGAGGCGTCCAAACGGCGTCGTCGAGGTCCGAATTCGCGCAGTTCTAGGCCTCAGATAATGCAGAGGATGTCACGAGGCGCATGAGCTGCATGCGTTTGGTCCCCCATGTGGGGGTCAGAAGAGGCGATCATCAAGGGGATCAAGCAACGTGATCTGCAACTGGTCATGCCCGTCGGGATGCTCAAGCTCGACTCGAAGCGCAAACCCCGTGTCCAAAATGCTCTGGATATCTGAGTGGTCTTTGGCCGAGATCGTCCCCAACAGCTGCACGCCTTGGTAGAGGCCGAACGGAGCGGGATGGGTCTCGCCCTCTATCTCCGCCAGGCGTAGCGGGATAGATCCTGTAGTAGGCGCAGCCTGGAGGTGGACGGGCACGTTCGCCTGATTGCGATCGAGCAAGTTCTTCAGCAGGCTTCGCCGTCGCTGACGCGTAAAGTCGAGGAGATCAATTACCTCAGAGGTCGATGCGGCAAACTCTTGGCGCCAGCCGGACACGCCGAGTGATGCCAGATGCTCTCTCACCACGTCCAGTTCCGCTACCCGATCGAAGCGACTTGCCACTAGGTTGGCGATCCGTCGTGAACGAATACCTTCGGTCACGAGTGCGAGCGCGACCGGCGAGCTGACTCCGTATCTGATGTACCCGCCGAGTTCTGGACAAACGAGTTCGTCGCCGCCGGCTGCTTGCAGGTGCGTGTTTACGAGGTCGATGAGCGCTCCAACTGTCCACGACAGATAGTGCTCGAAGTGCTCTGTGGTCGCAGTGACTATCTGTTCAATCCTCCATGCTGGATCGGCGACGGCGCCCAAGTGACTCTCTGCCAGCTGCGGTAGCGAAGCACCTTCGAGCCAGTCGCGCAAGACATCGGCGGCATCTACATCTAGAGTTGCGCCCTGTACAGACTCGCGAAATCCCCATTGAGGTGCTTCAGGAAGCCGGAGCAACTCTGCGATCGTCGGACGAAGGATTCCCACCGCTTCTAGAGCCGTAGAGACAGAAGTTACGTCTGCGGAGATCAGGGCACGGGCAATCTGCGACGCCCATTCATCAATCTTACGAGCGGAACCGATAGAGCAGCCGATCCGCGACCATCTCTGACGGGCAGCGGAATCGACAGATACATACGCCTCCCGAGCTCGCCCCGCGAGTCGTGTATATCGAGTTCTAGCTTGGGTGGATTGATTTGCTGCCAGGGTGAACCTCACCACCGTGTCGAGGTCGACCGTCTCTGGGCTGGTCAGTTCCCGCTCGGCCGCGGCTAGCATCATCCAGACGAAGCTGATGAAGTCCGCGGCCGCACCGTTGGCTGCGAACACTGCGTCGGCGTCGGCCCTTTGAACACCTTCGAGTTCGGCGACAGCCTGGAGTGCGGAGTCAGTCAGCAGGGAGGACGTGACCTCTAGGTCCTGATCGTCAGGGTTGAGGTCGGCGAAGTCCTGACTGCTCGGCGAGGCCGCCCTTACTAGTACGATCCAGCCCTCGGTCTCGCGTCCTGCCCGCCCTGCCCGTCCCATCGCGTTCACGAGCCGGGCACCGCGTAAGCGGGTATCTTCGGGCTGGTCTGGGTATGGGGTGTCGTATAGGACGACGGTCCTGACCGGCAAGTTCACCCCGTCCGTGAGCGTTGAAGTGCAAGTCAGATAGAGGAGATCATCACTTCGCACGGCAGCCTCAAGCGCTTCGAGCACCTCGACGGGCAACCCTGCATGATGGAATCCCACGCCTCGCCTAAGGGTGCCGACGAGTGGATGTGCGTCGCCCAACTGTTGGCGTACAAAGTCAACCAGCGCGGCCAGGTGCGGTTGCTCATCGAGCTCGTCCGCAATGCCACGAGCGAGTGTCTGGGCTTGCTTCTTTGTTGACGCAACAACTAGTACCGATCCTGCGTGCCCTAGAGCGGTAATCATGCCGCTGGCAATCGAGTAGTGTTTCGTGTTTCGTGAAGAATCAACTTTCACTTCGACTGGACGCTCTCCCCCGTCCTTCGACTTTCGGACTAGACGCCAACCCGTGTCTCCTTGAGTGCGGAGTGACTTGGTGCTCCCGTTTCCGAGCCGCAATCGGATCAGTCCCGAGAGCGGTGTGGTGTGCCGGTAGGGCCACACGGACCCGGCCCCTCCTTCAACGACGGTCTGATCCCATTGCGCTTCGGTATTGAAGACTGCATGCAGTCGCCTGGGCCCCCGCCAGTCACTTGTCTGACTCAGGGCACCGCCGTTTGGATCAAGCCACTGAGCGATCCCACCGACGTTTCCCATCGCGGCCGAAAGGAGGATTATGCGATGCGGTCGGCCCTGTGTTTGCAGGTTCAGGGCAGATATCACGGATTCAAGCACGAAGCCACGCCCCTTCTCCTTCAACAACTGTGCCTCATCGAAAATGAACAGACTGTACTTGTCGAGTACCGCTTCGAAGTCGTTTCTCAGGAGATGACTGAGTCTTTCCGGGGTCATAACATCGACGTCGGCCTGCTCAGCCTCCGAAAGCGAGAGGCCCAATTCTTCCAGCCAGGCGGAGAAGTCAGTCTTCTCCGCTCCGACCTCTTTCTGGAGAATACGGACTCGTGCGCTCATCGCGCGCCGAATTTCTCGACCAAGACTCCTTGTTGGCACGACAAAGCAGATACTCGTGTCCGTCTGCGCCAAATGCGCGACGGCGAGCATTTGGGCGACGAGCGTCTTCCCCCCGCTTGTGGGAACGGAAAGTACCATTCGCTTGACTTCTTGCGAGCACGGTGATGGCTCTCCGGTGAGCAGCTCTCGCTGCGGCTCCCAGAGCGTCAGCACGGCAGGGCTGCCAACCGCGAAAGCCTGGCGTACGGCGATCGGTACGTCTGGCGGCAGGATCGACGGGTTCCAGGGTGAGCCTGCCTCCGCGATGGTCGCGAAGTTCAGTAGATGTGTAGCGACCCATCGCGCGTCGAGCGAAGCGCCCCCGGTTTCGCCAGTCGCTACCTCCCGCAGTCGTTGAGACCCCTGACTGTAGCGTTCGTAGTCTCCACGAGTCAGGTACGAGAGTATGTCTTCCACAGCCAGGACGAGCGTCTGCAGCGAACCGAGGGCCGTTGAGTGCAGGCTATCCATCGCCGACTGCTGTGCTATTGATGCGAAGTATCTGCGCCACCGAGCCAGCCAGCCGAAGGCTCGTTTAGCATCGAAGCTCAAAAATACGAGTCCGGCACGCATGGAGAGATTCTCGAGTGACGGCTCTTGCGTACTATCTGCTCCACCTAAGAGGGGCTGAAGTCGGGTTATGATCGCGGACGCGTTTGGGTCACGACCACCTCGGCGATACCCGATCGCAGCAGCAAATCCGATTGATAGGCGATCTTCATCGCTCCAGTCATTGTGAGCCAGAGCGAGATCGAAAATATGGGCGCTCACCAAGAACGCTTGACGTTGGCGAGCTGCCGAGTAACGTTGGCGCGCATCACTTACCGATGCCACGCCATGCAAGTACCATGCTGTCTTAATTAGCTTCTCGTCAACAGATGGACGATTAAGCACTAGGGCGATTTCAGCCTGCGCCATGCGCTCTTGTAAGCGCTCAGCCGTCGGGAGACCCGAGCGACCCGCGAGCGCTTCCCCAAGTAGATGTATGTCTAGAGACCGCTCCATACGATCTCCTTTACCTTCGAGGCAAAATCAGGAAAGTTCGGCAGCGCAATAACGATTGACTCGGTTTGTCCAGCCGCCACAAACTCCGGGAATTGTGTGCCGAGCGATTTGAACGTGTTGCTGTTTCGTGGGCGATGCTCGAGAGACGCCCCTACGGAGACCCCCACGCCTGCTCTTGCGCTCCGTTCGAACCAGAGGTCAACCATGCCGTCGTAAAGCTCCCCCAGGGCACCTTCAGCAGTGAGGGTCGCCGGTCCCACGAACTTGGCAAGGTAGTGGTGGCCTCTCTTGCGCAACTGTTTCGCCGCCCGGTTGATCGTTTTCGATACCCGAGCATCTGCGTCGTGTTTCTTGATCTCCCAGAGCCGGAAAACGAGGGTTCCGCCAGAGTCCTCGTAGACGACGAGCCCATCTCCCCCTGGTTCGAGTGCATCGGCCTTGATGGGTGGCGCTTCTACGAGAGTGCGTCCGTCCCGACAGGATGTACGCTCGGCCACGACGCGGTGCCAGAGCAACTCCGCGACGTGCCCTTGTACATGATCGGCGGGCTTCGGAGCATCCGGAAGGCCGAAACCGATGGAAACAAATGCTTTGACGGCTTCTAGTTGTGCTCCCGTTGAGGGTGCGCCCCCGTCACGACGCGTGCGCCACCGGTCGAGTACCGGTGATTTCCCGCATGCAACGACCATCGCATCGTCAGCGATGATCGCGGCGGCAAGGTCGCGCGCATCATCTACCAATTGCTCGCCACCGATGACGTACTCAACCTTCGACTTGCCATCGCTTTCTTCAAGCGTCAGCAGCGGAGTCAAGAAGGCTGGTGAACTCATAATGACGACCTATCTGTCGAGTTGCGGATCGCCGTTGATCTTGGATGCGGAGAGCGGTCGGCGAGCATCGACCGCGGTGAAGCGGATCTCCTTGCCGGTCGCAGTCGAGACTTCGGACACCTCGGCAGGGAGTGCGCGGAGGCGGTCCACGGCGGCCTTGTTGCTCCGGTATTGCAGCGCGATGAACCAGCCTTTGGTGGCGTTGTCGGATTGCAGATAGCTCGGGAGCTGGTACCGCAGCCCGTTCCAGAACCTGCCGTTGTGGAGCTTCTTGACTTCGATCAGCAGACGGGCAGATGTGCCTGAGGATGCTTTGAAATCAACCGGACCGCGTCCGAGCTCTACTTCGCGGTCGAGCTCGACATCGAACTGCCGGAGGTACTGCTGAGCGATGCCCAGGAACACCAGCTGTGCTGCCTCTTCGGGTTTCTCGGAGCCATCATCGTTCCACAGCAGGCTCCAGCCTCGCTGGTCTTCGATGAAATGCCGGAACTGTTCCACGACTTCGGCGGCGAGGTCGACGAGATCATCGTGAGTTGTGATCGTGCGCGGCGGGAGAGGATGCTCAGCGGCGTATTGTGCCGGTTCCCGGTCCCATTGGACGACGCCGAGCGGGTCAGCGCCGAAGTCGTAGCCGATGAGGTCTTCCCGGCTGGTCTGGGCTCGCGCCCAGTCCCGGACTCGATCGGGGTGTTGGCGAGCGAAAGCGACGATGCTCGCCTTAGTCACTGCCTGACCGACCTGGAGGTTGAGAGACAGGCGGATGTCGTCATTGAAGTGGGAGTCGAACCAGTCATCGGCGTTCAGCGTCGGCAGGCCATTGAGGATGAACGCCGGGACGAGGATCACCGGGCGCCCAGTGACAGGGTTGGTGGGAAGGGCAACGTCCTCGTCATGCCATCTGGCGCTATCCAAGCTGACACGAGCATGCCGGACCTTGTGCTGGTCGAGGGGGACGTTGTGGTGCATTGCGATGGCCTGCGTGTATGCGATCAGGCGGCTCTTGATGACATTGGCGGTCGCATCGGAGATCCGATCCGCCCCGATTCCCTCGTTCAGGATGCCGATTTCCTCGATGTGCTCGGGCTGCCCGAGGCCGGCGGCGATCGCAACGGCGATACCGTCGGCCATCCGCGCCGCGAAGCGATCGCCGGCGCCGGAACCGCGGGTTCCTTCGGCCGTATATCCGAGGCCGAGCTCGAAGGGCTCCGGGAAAGTGAGCAGTCGCCGCGCCGCCTGTGCTGACACCGAGGTGCTGCTCGTTGCCCTGGCGACGAGGCCGTAGCAGTGGACGAAGTGGGCGATCAGCTCGTTGTGCGCTTGTGCCCATTTGCCGCCCGCTTCGAGAAGAAGCAACGGGTCAATGAAGAGCTTGGTGTCGATGGTGAGGTGCGGATCAAACCAGTCGTCTGCCTCGGAGCGCTCGATCCCGAAGGCTTCCGAGAATCTCACGATCGATCCCCGGTCAGCGGAACGCGAGATGCGGCTATCTCGTAGAGATGGGCAGGGAGCCCCAATCCCGAGAGGAATCTGTCGTCGTCGATCCCTGAGGAGCTCATGACCTCACGGGCGCGCGGCAGCATCGAGGGCATCTCAAGTGATGCGACCCGGCCGGGCTCGGCGCGGCGCCAGCCGTTCTGTGACATACGAATCATGGCGTTCCGGTATGAGACGTCGCCCATGATGCCGAGTGCACGAGCCCTGTACAGCAGCGCTGCCAGGCTGACTCCCCAATGCTCCTTGAGCTCGGCGAGCTGTGCCCATGCACGGCCAGCCGTAGAACTCGGCAGGAACGGGGCGATCTCCTCCGCAGGCATGAGGAACTCGGATGCGAATCGATGAGCCTGCTCTTCAGCGATCTTCCCGCCGGGTTCGGCGTCGTGATGCATGATCAGATGCCCGAGCTCGTGGGCGACGTCGAACCGCTGCCGGTAGTAGTCGTCCTTGGCGGGATTCAGAACGACAATCGGCCGCGTGGCCGTGTGCAGGGAGTAGGCGTCGATAGCCGCAATCCCCGGCTCACTGAAGACGACGACTACGCCCGCGCGCTCGGCGAGACGGATCACATGCTGGATCGGTCCTGGGCCGACGCCGAAGAACTCACGGGCATCCCTGGCCGCCTCTTCCGGAGTTGTTGTGCCCTCTTCAGGGTCGACAGGCAGATCGGGCAGCAGCGCTTCCGGAAACTCGACGGCGTTTTCCAGCATGCCGGTCACCTCGGCGACGAACTGCCCATACGCTTCGGCTTCATCCTGAGCGATCTGCGGGGTGGAGCGGAGCGACCGGAAGTGCGGCTTGTTCACTCGTGGCGGGGCGCCTCCGCCGAAGAACTGCGGCTCGACCTTCAGGGCAAGCGCCAGCTTCGCCACAGTGGCCCGGTTGGGTTGCTTCGCGCCACTCTCCCACGCTGTCACTGAAGCCGGCGACATTTCGATCAGGGCAGCGAGATGCGCCTTCTTTAGCCCTGCGAGTTGTCGCGCCATTGCTAGACGCTCGCCGTTGAAAAATGAGGCGGCGGCGGCGAGCGTCTGGGACGGCCGACGCGGGCTATCCATTCGCCGCGCCCGCCCCCTCGCCCGCGAGCGGCTTCTTCATTCGCACGACAACATCGTCCACATTGGTCGATGCCGAATCCCCAGGCAGGGCGGGCGGCACACGCACACCCGTGCCGACCATCGGAGCTCCGCCTGAAAGCAGCAACTGACGCCAGTGCCAGCAGGAGTCCTCGGGATGAACGGGGTTCTTGCTTTGGCCGAGGTAGACCTCGAAATGCTTAGTGATCGGGTTGAAGGCATGTGCCGCCACGAGCGTCACGCCGACGAACTCGTCATCATCAGGGATACCGGGAATCGACTCCAGACCGAAGTCGGCGTCGTCGAACAGCGTGTTCCCGCCGATGAACTGCTGGGAGGCGACTCGGCGCTTGGCATCGCTGCGCTCCACCCACTTGATGTCGTCGATGCGGCCGAAGGTGTAGGACTGCAGCAGCACACGGTGCCCGTCGGCTGCCCAGCCTGGTGACTGCCGGTAGTTGCGCCGCGCAATCGCCTCGGGAGAAAGTGACGGCATAGACCGGAACGCCTCGGGAGCGATACCGCGCTCGAGAACATCTGAGCCAGTTCCATCCACATCTTCTCCCAGAGCGAACCGCCCGTTCGAGGTCGCGCGGTCCATCAGATCCTTGAGGTGCTTGAAGTTCAGGTAGCCGATGACTCCCTGGTCATGTCCGGCGTCCTCGTCATAAATCTGATCGGTGGCGGCGAAGGCTGCTGGCGCGGCCCACGCGAGCACGTCGAGGAGGCCGGAGGTCCGGAGGCTCGCGATGGCGTCGTCTTCAGCAGTCACAAGGTCAGCCTACACCCAGGTCAGTAAGTTGCGCATTAGTTTTTACTACCAGCGTGTCTTGTGTCTTCTAATTTGCTTCGTGCGTCACGGGTCCTCACCCCGCTCTTCCGAAAGCTCGCTCGAGGTGCTCGGCGGTGGCGGGGTTCACGGTCTCATTTCGGTGAATGTAGTGTTGCATCGTGATCCGCGGGTCGGTGTGCCCGAGGAGTTCGGAGGCGAGGAGCGCGCCTTGGGCGTCGTTGGCGACGGTGCGGCGGAAGCGGTGCGGGGTGACGTTCTCGATTCCGGCCTCGTCCATCACATCGCGCAGGAGTCGGCGGATGTTGTTTGTCGTGTGTGGCGTCCCCATCCGCGTGCTGAACAACAACGCACCTGGTTCCGTCTCGCCACTACGCAGAAGCCGTGATCGGATCGCCTGCAGCGCGAATGACGGCAGCGCGACGCGGCGAACCGAGCGATCCGTCTTCGGATGATCCTGCCGGTGGGTCGGCTCACCCTTGCGGCTGATGATCGTCCCGGCGATCCTCGCTGTCGGGATCGGGCCATCAAGATCGAGATCCTGGAGTCGGATGGCCAGGACCTCGCCGATGCGCGCAGAGGTACCGAGCATGACCTCGACGATCTGCCCGAGTTGCCGATCCGGCCTCGGTCCCGCCAGAACCCGCCGGGACTCCCAAGCCTTGATCGCCGCCCGGATGTCCTGCACCTCGCCGATTGTGAACGCGTCGGGGATGGTCTTCTTCCGGTGGAGCCGGGAGACGTGATCCATCGGGTTGCTAGGCAGGATCTCGTGACGGACCGCGAGGGCGAGGGCGAGGCGGAGGACGACGCGGGCGTGCTTGGCGCGGCTGTAGCTGCGCTTGGCGAGTTGCTTGAGGAGGTAGTCGCAGCGGGCGACCCCGATCTCCCGGAGTGTGAGGTCTTTGAACGCGGGGAGGACGAGGGCGCGCATGTCGCGCTAGTAGAGGTTCCTTGTGGTTCGTGAGAGGCGGTCTTCGATCTCCATGTCTTCCAGCCAGTAGGTGACGAGCTCCGGGAACGAGCTGTCGGCGCTAATGCCGTCGAAACCGGGCTGGTAGAGGGAGCGTTCGGCGAGCTTCTGCTTGAGCTTGCGCTCCGCGGCAGCTCGTTAGGGACCAGTGGCCTGAACGAGCCGGTTGTTGCCGTCCCAGTCTCGGTACCGAGCGCGGGCCACGTGGTTGCCGTTCGACTGGGCACTGGTGGCGATGACTCCGAAGGTGCCGATCGGCGTGCGGGGCCTACCCACGTGCGCCCTCCCCCGTTCCGGGAAAAGTGGCGGCCCCGGTAGGGGCGGCGGGCTCGCGCATGGTGTCCATCCAGGCGCGGATGACGGTGATACCGAACATGATGCGCTTGCCGAGGCGGTAGGCGCGGCGGCCTTTGCCGTTGGTACGCCAGTCGTAGATAGTGGAGACGGGAACGCCGAGGTAGCCGGCGAGTTCGTCGATGTTCAGGAGCGGTTCGAGACCGTGAGGGTTGGACCGTTGTTCTTCGTTCATCCCTCCAGTCTCAAAGGCTATGAAACGCGGCGATGCCGTCCGGGGGCTTCTAGAGACGAGGGACGCAACCGCTGTTGCGGGACGGACGGGTCACGCAGATCGGGCGATGCGTCCGACCCCACGCCCCCCCAGAAGGTCCGCCGTTCGCCATCTTCGCAGACAGCCCACCCGTCGATACAGGTCGTCACATGTCACCTCTGACACTTGAAGCGGTTTCCTGGCACCGACCGGCACCTTCTAGGACCCAAAACCCTGTGAACGTAGTCACTTCGACGTCCATTTATGGAGCGGGAGAAGGACTAATGATGTTGACGACTACGGGCGAGGGAGTGTCATCCAGCGGAACTGCCCACGATACGGCGTGAGCGACTGCGAGCAATGCCAACCCAAGCAACGCGATCAGGAACCCATCACGGAAGACCGTGACCATCGCGCGACGTGTCCTTGACGTCACGTACGCTGCCCAGACGTACTGACGAAGCTCCTCGCGCTGTCCGTCCTTGAGGTGGGCGAATTCTTTGACGTCCACGACGCCTAGAACCTTCTTCGATACCGCGACGCCCCCGAAGATCAAGATAGAAAGGACGACGATTAGAACACCAATACTCCAGATGATGAGCGGCCAGGGAGAGTCCGGAGTGACAGCCCAAAGTCGCTCGAAAGCACCTGCGCTGAGCCCTACCGCAGCGATAATCGCGGTGAGCGCGAACTCAGCACGGCGCCGCACAGATTCGACGCCTTCCGATTCGGATTTCAAACGATCTTGATAGATATCGCGAATGACAGTGATGTTTCGCTTGTGGGTCCCGTCAATCCACTTCGTGTCGGGCGCCTCCTCTTCCGGTAGCCACACGGTTCTACCGAAGAGGAGTCCAGCTACTGTGCTTGCGACCATGCGCGCTTCGTCACGAAGCTCCTCCATACTCATGACGTCACGAGTAATAGATCTGCGATCGCTTCGGCGACGGCGTCACCAATCACGCGAGGCAAGAAGAGCCACTGTCCAGCCGGATTCACATCGATGAGGAACGTCTCGCCATCAGGCTCCTGAATCCAGTCTTGACTTGTGTAACCCAACCCCAGCTCTCGCGCGACCGCTACAGCCCCATCCCGAACGATCGGCGACACATCGTTGGCTTCTTTGAAATCCGAGTGATTCGCCGAACTCTGTCGCCAATCTGCTGGAGCGCTCGCTTGCACGTCCAGAGCGGCCGCCCATACGCGATCGCCAACGGTCACCACGCGGAGGTGCCTAGATGCATGCAGGCGTTCTTGGATGATGAAGGGCGCAGAACTCAAGGCGCGCAAGCGATCATCGTCCGGCATCATTGGTTCCGCGTACACGGTCTTGACGTCGCCGTCGGCAACGAACTGACCGGTCCCGAGTGGCTTGACCACCACCTCCCCGGAGAAGGCAGCCACGACGGCGCTTCTGCTCGTCGTTACCAGCGTTCGAGGGTAAGGGACACCAAGTGTCCGCGCCGTCCGCCACTGGGTGAGTTTCGACTCAGCGCCTCTAAGCGCACGCGGTTCTGTAACCCAGCTGACGTTGGCCGCATCTATCAGCCATGAGTAGGCCGAGTGCCACGTGCCCAGTTCCAGAGCCTCCACCGAACCGGTTTCAACCCCGAGGCCCCAATCAGCACGGTGAAAACGCCGCAACCATCCGGCGCGGGGACGATCGAGGTCGATCGACTCTCCCTCCGCGTTCACGACGCAACCGGTGTCGCCGATCACGAGTCCCGAACCGTCGCCATCATCCATGATCGACTCCAGATCGACTATGAACGGTCCGTGGCCACGCGCCATAAGCGCATCTGCAACTACTACAACGTGCGGGTCTTCTCGATGTCCGATGATGATCGGTGCTTCAAGAGACAAGGTTACTGGCGAGAGGTCAAGACGAGAGGAGCAACTGACTCGTCAGAATCGGACGTTTCGATGGACTCGGTGAGCGTCGCCGTGCCGCGCATTCGCTCCGCTCTGATCGGCGACGAGCGAGCGAGCTCGACGAACAGTGATCGCCGGGCAGGTCGAAGCGACATCAGCCAACACTGGAGATAATCGTCGGAACGTATCCGAACCCGTGATCGGAGGTCTCGATCGTAGCCGTAAGTGTCGAGGGCGCGGGTCGAGGGCGCGGCTCAGGCTCCGGACGTTGCCCGCTGACGGCGAGCATCCCGAATAAAGATTCTGAGGTACTCATCGCAGCTCCCTGAGTTGATGTAGAGGATATGGTCACACTCTACTGGGACGCTCCGACAGGTGAGCTTTGTCTCGCGGGCCGGTGTCTCCGGTCGGCGTGAGGATCTCCACCGACCTGGAACGTCGCTCCTATGGCATCCGCGCCCGTGCCCGCTGGACGGACCCGATCAGCAAACGCCGCATCATCCGCTCCGAGATCGTCGCTGACCAGGCTGCAGCGCATGAGTTCTTCGACTCGCTGCGGCAGTCATCGGCCAAGGGCATGGACGTGTCCACGACGCTCACCGAGTTCGTCACCACGATCGGCGACCGCTGGGCGCGCGGCCTCGACCCCACCTCAACCGCGGAGACCTACGGGTACGGGCTCAAGCTCCGCGTACTGCCTGCTCTCAGGCACCTGCCCGTGACGCAGATCACCGCAGGCATGATCGACCGCACCATCGACGCATGGGAGAAGTACCATGGCGCGTCAACGATCAAGAACTCCATCGCCCCGCTCGTGCGGGTCCTCGATGAAGCAGTGCGTGACGGGCTCATCCCGATCAACCCCGCCAAGAACCGTGCCAAGCGCAGCCTGAACCGCAACGCCTTCCGTCTCCAGCCTGCGGAGGATGCCTCCCCACGCGCCCATGCGATCCCCGACATGGCAACGCTGACGAGGCTCGCTGAAGCCTGCGGGAAAATTCACCAGTCGTACTCCGACTTCGTTATGCTCGCAGCGCTCCTCGCCGCGCGTTCTTCCGAGGTCTCAGGCCTTCAGGCCGGTGACGTCCGCTTCGATAAGAACATCGTGGTGATCGTCCGGCAGACCTACCCCGTCAAAGGCGGGCTCATCACGAAGCAGACCAAAGGCCGCAGAGAGCGACGCGTCCCGATCCTCGACCCGCTCCGCCCGATCCTGGAACGCCTCACGGAGAGGAAGGAACCCGAGGACAGGCTGCTGGTCGGCCCGAAGGGCGGCGCTCTCACGACCGCGACCGTGCGGGACGCGACCAACTGGCACCAGATCGTCAGTGATCTCGGCCTCCCCGACCTCACTCGGCACGGCCTCCGGCACACCGGAGCCACCTGGATGGCCGACGCCGGTATCCCGCTGCACGTCCTCCAGGACATCCTCGGCCACGCCTCCGTCGAGACCACCCGCGGATACGTGCACCCCGACGACCGACACCTTGCATCAGCCGCAGAGCAAGCCAACGCTTTCCTGGCCCGATCCTCCAAGGCAAGCAGACCGAGCCGGCGCGAGGCGTCGAGGTCGCTGTGACGGGTAGCCAGAAGCCACGATCAGATGCTCTGGTCCCCTTTTGGTCCCCTTACTCACAGGCGACGACTTCCAGGGAGCCGGCTACGCCCTCCGCCGTCCGCGGGCTGGCGCCGATACCTTGGCGAGGGGACCAGAGGGGGACCAACGAAAACCCGTCGCCAGACATGACGAAGCCCTGATGAAAATCGCTCCTCATCAGGGCTTTTCCGTCGGGATGACAGGATTTGAACCTGCGACCCCTTGACCCCCAGTCAAGTGCGCTACCAAGCTGCGCCACATCCCGGTCTGCTGTCCGCTCGCGGACAACTCCCCTATCCTACCGGTTCCGCGGAGCGCTCGCGAACGCGTGTCGCAAGTCCGGAGTACGGTCTGGTCATGAGCCAGATCGAGATCCTGCCGGCATCGGCCGATCGCTTCGCCGATGCCGAGCACGCCCTCAACGGCGGAGGCGACGGCGCCTCGTGCTGGTGCCAGTGGTGGATGCTGCGCAACAAAGACTTCCAAGCCGCCACCACCGACGAGCGTCGCGAGCTGCTGCGGAGAGACCTCGCGGCTACCCCGGCATCCGCGCTCATCGCCTACGTCGACGGCATCGCCGCCGGTTGGGTGAAAGTCTCACCGCGACCCGACCAGCCTCGGCTGGCCGCCACCCGCGCCTTCCAGCAGTCACCCAAGCCGTTCGACGACGAATCCGTCTGGGCGATCACCTGCTTCGTCGTCCGCAAGGAGTTCCGCGGTCATGGGCTCGCCCGGCGCCTGCTCGACGCCGCCGTCGAGCACGCCCGCTCCCACGGCGCACGGATCATCGAGGGCTACCCCGTCGACACCGACGCGGGGAAGACGTCGTCGAACGACCTCTACCATGGCGCGCTATCGAGCTTCGAGGATGCCGGATTCATCGAAGTCGCTCGTCCGGGCGCCCGGCGCGCGATCGTCTCCCTCACCGTGGCCTGATCTCCCGCTCACCACGCCGAAGAATCCGACAGGGCAGAATCGAGGGATGAGCGAGCCGTCCGTCCGCATCGATGCGTGGCTCTGGGCGGTGCGCGTCTACAAGACCCGCTCCGCCGCGACCACGGCGTGCCGCGCCGGGCATGTGCGCATCGGCGGCGAGAAGGCGAAAGCCGCCCAGGCGGTGCGCATCGGCGACGAGATCCGCGTGCGCATCGCCGGGTTCGACCGCATCCTCGTCGTACGCCAACTGCTCACCAAACGCGTCGGCGCACCGATCGCCGCCCTCGCCGCGGAGGACCGCACACCGCCGCGCGAGCCGGTCGCCCAACTCGCCGTCCGTGACCGCGGTGCCGGCCGGCCCACCAAGCGCGAGCGCCGCGACATCGACCGCCTGCGCGGACGCGACGCTGTCACCGGCTACGCGATCGACGACGACTGACCGCCCGGCGACCTCAGTCGAGGTCGAGCCACGACGGCCGGTGTGTCACGGCACCGAGCGCACCCACACGCGCCCGCAGTTCCCGGTCACTCGTCACCACGACCACACTCCGGCCCGCAGCAGCAAGCGCTGCGACCTCCGCGACGATCGCATCGTCACCCTCGGCGTCGGCGCGCACCACCGTGAGTCCCGGAACCTCCTCGACCGCTCGCGCCTGCCCCTCGACCACGACACGCAGCTCGGGGAACCACACGTCCGCGGCAAGCCCCAGCCGTCCGGCATCCATTCCCTGCACCGCCAGTGCGCGCAGTCGATCCAGCAGCCGCGCGGTCGCGCCGGCCCGATCCTTCCACCAGCCGTCCGGCACCGATCCGACCACGTTCGCTGCGTCGACCACCACGACCGGGTGCACCTCGAGCAGCGACCGCAGCAGCGGCCACGACGCGGCGAAGCCCGGGTGCAGCGGGAAGGAGTCGACGGCATCCACGGGCACCCACGCCAGCTCACGGCTCTCCGGATCGCTGATCACCGGCTCGAACGGCACGACGACATGCGCGACGACCGTCGCATACGTCCACACATCCACGTCGTAGACGCTGATCAGGCGCGGCTGCACGGCGGATGCCGGCACTCCCGCCTCTTCCGCCGACTCGCGCAACGCCCCCTCGCATGCGGACTCGTCCTGATGGCGCGCACCACCCGGCAACCCCCACGTGTCGCCGAAGTGGCTCCAGGCCACGCGGTGCTGCAAGAGCACGCCGCGCTGCGGATCGACGGCGAGCAGGCCCGCGGCACCGAAGCGCCCCCAGTAGCGCGTGCCATCGTCGGCCACGACCCACGCGTCACCCGGATCACGCGGCCCGTCGGGGCGGCGCGGCTCGCCGGGGGCGGGAGGCACGATCGTCACCCGCCCAGCCTGTCACACCGCTCGGGCAGGGACCGCCCTGTGGCGAAGTTTTTGCACGGCGCATGACTCCCCGACACGCCCACATCTGGACGCGACAGCGACTCACACCCCCACATATTGTGGTCAGACCAAGCTCGCCTCCCTAGATATCGAAGGCAGGATCATCATGACCTCCCCCCGTTCCGTCTCCGTCGCCGAGACCATCGACGAGTACCTCGCCCGCGCCGACTGGCGGGTCAACGCGAACGCGAACCAGGGGTACTCGCTGGGCGGCATGATCCTGAACGCGGCGGGAAAGCTCATCGCCAACTACTGGCTCGACGAGGTCTACGCACCCGAGGCGGGCACCGCACACCGCGAGGGCGACCTCCACATTCACGACCTCGACGTCTTCGCCGGCTACTGCGCCGGGTGGTCGCTGCGCATGGTGCTCGAACAGGGCTTCAACGGCGTGCCCGGCAAGATCGCCTCGGCACCTCCCCGCCACTTCTCCAGCGCCCTCGGCCAACTGGTCAACTTCCTCGGGACGCTGCAGAACGAGTGGGCCGGTGCGCAGGCGTTCAGCTCGTTCGACACGTATCTGGCCCCCTACGTGCGCATCGACGACCTGAGCTACAACGAAGTGCGCCAGGCGATGCAGGAGTTCATCTTCAACCTCAACGTGCCGTCCCGCTGGGGCACGCAGACACCGTTCACCAACCTGACCTTCGACTGGGTCTGCCCCGACGACCTCGCAGATCAGCATCCCCTCGTCGGCGGCCGGGTGCAGGCGTTCGCCTACGGCGACCTGGCCGCAGAGATGGCCGTCATCAACCGCGCCTTCATCGATGTGATGACCGAGGGCGACCAGGACGGCCGCGCCTTCACGTTCCCCATCCCGACCTACAACATCACGAAGGACTTCGACTGGCACGGCCCCAACACCGACGCCCTCTTCGCGATGACCGCCAAGTACGGCCTGCCCTACTTCCAGAACTTCGTGACCTCCGACCTCGACCCGCACATGATCCGCTCGATGTGCTGCCGGCTGCAACTCGACCTCACCGAGCTGCTCAAGCGCGGAAACGGACTGTTCGGCTCCGCCGAGCAGACCGGGTCGATCGGCGTCGTGACCATCAACTGCGCGCGCCTCGGGTTCGTGCACTCCGGCGACGAGGATGCCGCCATCGCCCGCCTCGACGAACTGCTCGAGATCGCCCGCGACAGCCTGGTCGCCAAGCGCGCCGTCATCGCCCGCCACCTCGACGGCGGCCTCTTCCCCTACACGCAGCGCTACCTCGGCACGCTCGACAACCACTTCTCCACGATCGGCGTCAACGGCCTCAACGAGTACGTCCGCAACTTCACGCGCGATGCCGACGACATCACCACCGCACGCGGCATGAGCCTGGCCACGCGCCTGCTCGACCACGTCCGCGCGCGCATGGTCGAGTTCCAAGAGCAGACCGGGCACATGTTCAACCTCGAGGCGACGCCCGCCGAAGGAACGACGTACCGGTTCGCGAAGGAAGACATCGCGCGCCTTCCCGGCATCCGCCATGCGGGCACCGCCGACAATCCTTACTACACGAACTCGTCACAGCTGCCCGTCGGCTACACGAGCGACCCCTTCCTGGCCATGCAGATGCAGGAGGCGCTGCAGGCGAAGTACACCGGCGGAACGGTGCTGCACCTCTACATGGGAGAAGCGATGCCGTCGGCCGAGGCCTGCCGCGAACTCGTCCGCCGGTCGCTGTCGCGCTTCCGACTGCCGTACATCACGGTGACACCCACCTTCTCGATCTGTCCCCGTCACGGCTACCGGTCCGGCCACCACGAGCAGTGCCCCGACTGCGGGGCCGCGTGCGAGGTGTGGACGCGCGTGATGGGTTACTTCCGGCCGATCGCCAGCTTCAACATCGGGAAGAAGGGCGAAGCTGAGGAGCGGGAGTACTTCTCCGCTGCCCTTCCCGCCGAGGAGGCGACATGGTCCGCACCGCTGCAGCCTGCGAACTGAACATCGCGGGGGTCACGGCGTTCTCGACCGTGGACTGGCCCGACATGATGACCGCGACGGTCTTCCTGCAGGGCTGCCCGTGGAACTGCTTCTATTGCCACAACCCGGCGCTCATCGATCCGCGGGCGGAGGGCGCCGTCACGTGGGCCGACGTCACCGACCTGCTCTGCGAACGGATGGGACTGCTCGACGGCGTTGTCTTCTCCGGCGGCGAGCCCACCCTGCAGCACGCGCTGGTTCCGGCGATGCAGATGGTGCGCACGCTCGGCTTCCGGGTGGGCCTGCACACCGCGGGCGCCTACCCGGGGCTGCTGGCTCGTGCGCTGCCCTACGTCGATTGGGTGGGACTGGACATCAAAGCCGCGCCCGACGACTACGCCACCGTCACCGGCCGCGCCCCCAGCGGCGGACACGCCTGGCGCTCGCTCGAACTCGTGCTCGGCAACCGGCTGCTGCGCGCTGGATCGGATCACCCGCTCGACTACGAGGTGCGCACCACCGTGCACCCGGCGGCGATCGACGACGCGGGACTCCGCGAGCTCGGATGCCGTCTCGCCGACGCGGGCGTCGACACGTGGGCCGTGCAGCGGTTCCGCGAGACGGGAGCTCGACAGCCACTGCCCCGCGTGAGCGCGACGGATGCCGAGGCTGCTCCCCTGCGCTTGGACGACCTGCCAGTCGAGCGGTTCCGCTCGCTGGTCATCCGCTGAGGGCGGGGCAGGAGCGCAGACGCGCGCTCAGCGCTGGCGACGCTCGCGC
This sequence comes from Microbacterium sp. DMC48, assembly GCF_056313825.1. NCBI lineage: Bacteria > Bacillati > Actinomycetota > Actinomycetes > Micrococcales > Microbacteriaceae > Microbacterium > Microbacterium sp. DMC48. Next base: position 759,653 of record NZ_JBQUZN010000004.1, read on the forward strand.
ACCCGCATGTTGACGACGATCGGGGTGCCCTCGAAGCCGAAGATCTCGCGCAGGCGCCGCTGGATGAATCGGCGGTAGCCCGGGTCGAGGAATCCGGTGGTGAACAGCACGAAGGTCGGCGGACGGGTGCCCGCCTGCGTGCCGAAGAGGATGCGCGGCTGCTTGCCTCCGCGCAGCGGATGCGGGTGCTCCGCGATGAGCTCGGCGAGGAACGCGTTGAACTTTCCGGTCGGAATGCGCTGATCCCACGATTCGAGCGCCGTCTCCAGCGCGGGGACGAGCTTGTCGAGGTGGCGGCCGGTACGGGCCGAGATGTTCACGCGCGGAGCCCACGCGACGTGCGCGAGGTCCTGCTCGATCTCGCGTTCCAGATAGCGGCGCCGGTCGGCGTTCTCCATGTCGTCGTCGTTGAGGCGATCCCACTTGTTGAACGCCAGCACGAGCGCCCGCCCCGACTCGAGCACGAGGTCGATGATGTTGAGGTCCTGCACGCTGATCGACTGCGAGACGTCGAGCACGACGACGGCCACCTCGGCCTTCTCGAGCGCGGCCGAGGTGCGCAGCGACGCGTAGAAGTCGGCGCCCTGCTGCAGGTGCACCCGACGGCGGATGCCGGCGGTGTCGACGAAGCGCCACAGCTTGCCGCCGAGTTCGACGACCTCGTCCACCGGGTCGCGCGTGGTGCCGGCGAGCTCGTTGACGACGACGCGCTCCTCACCTGCGGCCTTGTTCAGCAGTGAGGACTTGCCGACGTTGGGGCGGCCGAGGATCGCGACGCGACGCGGTCCGCCGAGCTCGCCCTTGGCGACCGCCGAGACCTCCGGCAGCACCTTCATGACCTCGTCGAGCAGGTCGGCGACCCCGCGACCGTGGATGGCCGACACGGGGTGCGGCTCACCGAGGCCCAGGTTCCACAGCGCCGCGGCCTCGGGCTCCTGGCGGGCGTCGTCGATCTTGTTCGCGACGAGGAAGACCGGCTTCTTCGTCGTGCGCAGCAGCTTCACGACGGCCTCGTCGGTCGCGGTGGCGCCGACCATGGCGTCGACGACGAACAGCACCACATCGCACAGGTCGATGGCGACCTCGGCCTGCGCCGCGACTGAGCGGTCGATGCCGCGCGCGTCTGGCTCCCAACCGCCGGTGTCGACGAGCGAGAAGCGGCGATCCATCCACTCGGCCTTGTAGGTGACGCGGTCACGCGTGACGCCCGGGGTGTCCTCGACGACCGCCTCGCGCCGGCCGAGGATGCGGTTCACCAGCGCCGACTTGCCGACGTTCGGACGGCCGACGATCGCGACGACCGGCAGCGCGGGCAGCATCTCGACGACCTCGCCGCCGGCGGTGAAGCCGGCGAGCAGGTCGTCGTCCTCCTCGTCCAGGTCGTAGTCGGCGAGCGACGCGCGCAGCGCGGCGGCCCGCTGTTCGGCGAGCTCCTCGTCGAGGTTCGCGAGCTTCTCTTCGATCTGGTCGGGACCGGCCTCGTACTCGTCTTCAGCGGCCATCGTGGTTCTCCTGTGGGGTGGGGACAGTCGCAGAGATCACGTCGAGGACGGCCTCCACGGTCTGAGCGAAATCGAGATCGGTCGAATCGACGACCGTCACGCCGTCGGCGGCGGTGAGGAAGTCGACGACGGCACTGTCGGCGGCATCCCGGCGGTGCAGCGCCGCAGCGACGGCGCCGGCGTCTTCGCCGGACAGCTCCGCGCTGCGCCGGGCGGCGCGCACGTCGGGTGCGGCGGTGAGGAGGATCCGCACCGGCGCGTCGGGGGCGACGACGGTGGTGATGTCGCGGCCTTCGACGACGACACCGGGACGGCCCGACTCGCGGACGAGCCGGCGGAACAGCTCGTTGACCTGCGCGCGCACGGCGGGAACGCGCGCGACGCCGCTGACGGCGGCGGTCACCCGCGGCTCACGGATCGCGGCGGTGACGTCGGTCTCTCCCACCCGCACCCAGTAGTCGTCGGGGTCGAGCGAGATGGCGTAGGGGAAGTCGGATGCCGCAGCCACCACGACCGCTTCGTCCGCCGTGTCGGAGGCAGCGCCCGTCCCCCGCGCCAGCACGTGCCATGCGAGGGCACGGTAGGCGGCGCCGGTGTCGAGGTAGCCGTAGCCGCGTGCGCGCGCGACCTGTTTGGACACGCTGGACTTGCCCGAACCGGCGGGCCCGTCGATGGCGATGGTGAGGGTCATGAGGGCAGGCTCGCGATCTTCCAGCCGCGTGCGAGAAGGCCCTCCTCGGCGTGACGGACGATGGTCGGGTCGACACTGATCTCGGCCAGACCGAACTGCGCTCCGGGCGAATGCTCCAGGCGCAGGTCTTCGACGTTGACCCCGAGCTCGCCGAGCTCGCCGAACAGGCGTCCGAGCTGCCCCGGCGTGTCGTCGACCATGACGACGAGACTCTCGTATCGCCGGTTCTGCCCGTGCTTGCCGGGAAGACGCTCCACCCCGTCATTGCCGCGACGGATCGTGTCGGCGACGGCGCGACGTGCGCCGGGGGCGTCGGGGGCGCGGAGGGCGTCGGCCACGGCGCGCAGGTCATCGGAGAGTGCGTCGAGCACGTCGACGACCGGGGCGGAGTTGGCGCCCAGGATCTGCACCCACAGCTCGGGCGCCGAGGCCGCGATACGCGTGGTGTCGCGCACGCCCTGCCCGGCCAGACGCAGCGAGCCGTCGGGGGCGTCGACGAACCGCCCGGCCAGCAGCGATGCCACCAGCTGCGGCACGTGCGACACGAGCGCGACGGCGCGGTCGTGCTCTTCCGGCGTCATCTCGATGGGAGTCGCGCCGAGGTCGAGGGCGAGTCCCTCGACGAGGGCCAAATCGGATGCCGGAGTCTCGGCATCGCGGCAGACGACCCACGGACGGCCCACGAAGATGTCCGCGCGCGCCGAGATGGCCCCGCCGCGTTCACGACCCGCCATCGGGTGCGAGCCGATGTAGTGCGTGAGGTCGACGCCGCGCTCCCGGAGCTCGTGCAGAGGGTCGAGCTTGACGCTGGCGACATCGGTGACGACGGCATCCGGGAATGCGGCCAGCTCGTCGGCGACGACGTCGGCCGTCACGTCCGGCGGAACGGCGACGACGACCAGCAGCGGGCGGTCGTCGTCACTTGCCGCACGACCGGCACCGTAGTCGATCGCGAGCCGCAACTGGGCGGGCGACGCGTCGGCGAGGGCGACGTCGACGCCGAGCGCGCGCAACGCATGGCCGATGCTGGCACCGAGCAGCCCGGCACCGACGATCCGGACCGTGCCGGAGGTGCGGGCCGCGCGGGTGCGCAGATCGGCAACGGCCTGTTCGGTCACTGTTCTCCGCCTCAGCTGTCCCCGGGCGGCGTGGGCGCCGCCTGGCGCGCCACGGTGAGCAGCGCGCCGCGTTCCACTGTAGTCAACTCGCGGGCACGCCCCGCCGGGAGGGTTCCCAGGTGGAGCGGCCCGAACTGACGCCGTACGAGGTCGAGCACGGGGTGACCGACGGCGGCCATCATGCGCCGGACGATGCGGTTGCGTCCGGAGTGCAGCGTGAGCTCGACGAGGGAAGTGCCCCCGGACGTGTCGAGCAGGCGCGCCTTGTCGGCGGCGATCGGACCGTCCTCCAGGTCGACGCCCGCGGTCAGCTGTGCGATCGTCTGGGCGGTCACGCGACCTGTGACCTTAGCGATGTAGACCTTCGTGACCCCGAAGGAGGGGTGAGCCAGCACATGGGCGAGCTCGCCGTCGTTGGTCAGCACGAGCAGTCCCGAGGTCTCGGCATCCAGCCGGCCGACGTTGTAGAGCCGCTCGTCCCAGTCCTTCGTGAAACGGCGGAGGTCAGGTCGGCCCTGCTCGTCCTTCATCGACGAGACGACGCCGGTCGGCTTGTTGAGCATGACGTAGCGCTTGGTGGTGTCGAGCTGGATCGCGGTGCCGTCCACATCGACGAGGTCGGATGCCGGGTCGATGCGGCGTCCGAGCTCGGTGACGACCTCTCCGTTCACGCGGATCCGGCCCTCGACGATGTACTGCTCGCAGACCCGACGCGAGGCGACTCCGGCATTGGCGAGCACCTTCTGCAGGCGCACGCCCTCGGCATCCGCTGTGTTCGTCATCGCAGCACCTCCGCGTCGAAACCGTCCGAGCCGTCGTCGAGCAGCGGCGAGATGTGCGGCAGCTCGTCGAGGGAGTTGATGCCCAGGTTCACCAGCAGCGCGTCGGTCGTGCCGTAGTTGATCGCGCCGGTCTCGGGGTCGGTGAACAGCTCGGTGATGAGGCCTCGCGCCAGCAGCGTGCGCACCACCGAGTCGACGTTGACGGCGCGGATCGAGGCGACCTGGCTGCGTGTGACGGGCTGCTTGTACGCGATGACGGCGAGCGTCTCCAGCGCCGCCTGCGACAGGCGCGACGGGGCCTGGCCGCCGACGTACTCGGCGATGAGGTCGTCGTGCTCATCGCGCACGTACAGCCGCCAGCCGCCACCCACTTCGCGAAGCTCGAAACCGCGGCGAGGGCCGCCCGTCTCGCCGTCGTAGTCGGCGACGAGCGTTTCGACGGCCTGACGAACGGTCGGCACGGGGGCACCGACGGCGGCGGCGAGGGCGACGAGGCTCTGCGGCTCGTCGACGATCAGCAGGACGGCCTCGATGCGGCGCGCGACATCAGCGGGCTCCTGTGAGCGCACCGGTGGGGCGGTGTCGTTGTCGGTCTCAGTGGTCATAGTCGGCTCCCAGGGTGGCGAGGTTCTCTTCGGACCACCGCTCGGCGGTCCAGCGCAGGGTGAGCTCGCCGAGCGGCTCGAGCTGCTCGAACGAGAGGGCGGCGTGACGGTAGAGCTCGAGCACCGCGAGGAAGCGCGCGACGACGACACCGGTCTGCGCGACCCCGGCGACGAGCTCTCGGAAGTTGAGGGTTCCGGCGTCACGCAGCAGCGTCACGACGATCGCGGCCTGCTCGCGGATGGATACGAGCGGCGCGTGCAGGTGGTCGAGCCCGACGTGCGGAATCTCCTTGGGGGCGAAGGCGAGCATCGCGAGGGCGGCGAAGTCCTCTTTCGACAGCGTCCAGACGAGCTCGGGAACGGCGCGACGGTACTTCTCGTCGAGGCGCACCGCGCGCACGTGCCGCCGGTCTTCGCGGCGGAGGCTCCGTTCGAACCAGGCCGACACCTCCTTGAACGCGCGGTACTGCAGCAGCCGCGCGAACAGCAGGTCGCGCGCTTCGAGCAGGGCGACGGACTCGGCATCCACGAGCTCGCCCTGCGGCAGCAGGCCCGCGACCTTCATGTCGAGCAGCGTCGCCGCCACGACGAGGAACTCGGAGGCCTGATCCAGTTCGTCGTCGGACTCGAGACCCTTCAGATACGCGATGAACTCGTCGGTGACCGTGCTGAGGGAGATCTCGGTGATGTCGAGCTCATGCTTGCCGAGCAGCGTCAGCAGAAGGTCGAACGGGCCGTCGAAGTTGCCGAGGGAGACCCGGAACCCGGTCGACTCGCTCTCCGGGGCGGTCGGACTCTCCGCGGTGACGACCTCGGGGTCGTCAGGCGACGGCGCCACGAGCCACCAGCTCCCGCGCGAGGCGCAGGTAGGCCTGGGCGGCGGCGTGCTCCGGGGCGAACGTCGTGATGGGAACGCCCGACACCGACGCGTCCGGGAACTTCACCGTGCGCCCGATCACCGTCTCGAGGACGTCGTCGCCGAACGCCTCCACGACGCGCTCGAGCACCTCGCGCGAGTGGAGCGTGCGCGGGTCGTACATCGTCGCGAGCACGCCGTCCAGCTCGATCGCCGGGTTGAGCCGGTCGCGCACCTTGTCGATCGTCTCGATGAGCAGGGCGACCCCGCGCAGGGCGAAGAACTCGCACTCCAGCGGGATGAGCACGCCGTGGCTCGCCGTGAGCGCGTTGACCGTCAGCAGACCCAGGGAGGGCTGGCAGTCGATGAGGATGACGTCGTACTCCCCCGCGACCTTGCGCAGCACGCGGGCGAGGATCGTCTCACGGGCGACCTCGTTGACGAGGTGCACCTCCGCCGCCGACAGGTCGATGTTCGCCGGAATGACGTCGAGGCCTTCGACCGAGGTGTGCACGATCGTCTCGTGCGGATCGCGCTTCGTGTCCAGCAGCAGGTCGTAGATCGTCGGGATGTCGTGGGTCTGGATGCCCAGGCCCGCCGAGAGCGCACCCTGCGGATCGAAGTCGATGGCGAGGACGCGTCGCCCGTACTGGGCGAGCGAGGCGGCCAGGTTGATCGTGGTCGTCGTCTTGCCGACGCCGCCCTTCTGGTTGCACAGGGCGATGATGCGCGCGGGGCCGTGCGCCGACAGCGGCGGCGGGGTCGGGAAGCCCTGGTACGGCCGACCGGTGGGACCGATGGGCACGTCCTCCGAGAGGGCCTTCTTCGTCCCCCGCGTCTTATCCGCCACCGACACTCCTGCTTCCTGATGCCCTTCCCAGGGCCGGACGGACCTGCGCCGCCGTGTTCCTCGATTCTCGCACAGGGTGGCGGCGGCTCAGCCGAGGCCCCGCAGGGTGTCGACGTCGACGAGCCCGGCGTGAAGCCCTCCACCGGCGATCAGCGACGGGATCGATACGGTCCGGATCTCGTTCTCGACGACGTCGCGTGCGTGCTGGAGGGATGCCGCGACCTCCGGCGATCCGGTGAGGGCGGCGATCCGCGCGACATCGTCCGCGGTGTAGCCGTCGTCGGTCAGCCACTGCTGCAGTCGCTGGGTCGCGTCGGCGGCGCTCGCGGCGTTCATCCATTCCTGGGTCGTGGTGCCGTCGGACGCCTGCGTCGTGAACAGCTGCTCGAGGATGTACCAGTCCCCGGTCTGTGCGGCAGCGGCGTTCGACGCGCCCGCGGCCCCGCGTTCGGCCTCGAACGCGCGGGTCGCGGCGAGATAGGTGGCGACCAGCTGCGAGTTGGCGAACTTGTCACCGAAGCCGCCGCGGATCGGATACGCGAGGTAGGTCACGTTGTGTGTGCCGTCGAAGCCGGCGTCGCGCATGTTGCGGAACAACTGCGCGCAGTAGCGGCATCCGGGATCGAGAACCTCCAGCGCCGTGGGACGCCCGGCGGTGTACCCGCCGAGATAGGTGGCGTCGGCGGAGGCGAAGTCCGCGGCATCCCAGGTGCGCAGTCGACTCGGGATCGTCGCGATCGTGTCGCCCACCGACGCGAACTCGCGTCCGAAAGCGCCGAAGACGTCGCCCTCTCCGATCGACTCCCAGAAGCCGGGCTGGCCGGCGTCGATCGAGCACGCCTGCGCGGCCAGCGAGCAGGCCTGCGCGTTCTGCTTGTCGCAGGTGCCGTAGACGAAGAGGTTCAGGCCGCTGCGCCCGACGAGATAGAGGCTGACGACGAGGCTCAGCACCATGAGCCACGCGACCACCTCGATCGCGATGCTGGCCGGACGCACCAGTCGCGGCGCCCGCAGCGCCAGAGGCGCCAGCAGCGAGTTCTTGACGTCGTCGCGGAACGTCGTGTCGCACGGACGCATGGTCACCCGGCGCCACGCGCAGCTCCACGCCGTGCCGAGAAGCCTGCGGTATTTTGCCGATACCGCCGAGAGCACCAGCACGACGATGAACGCGACGATGCAGACCATGTCACAGTCCCTTCATCATCGCGGTCATGACCTCGAGCGTGCGGTCGATGTCCGCGTCGGTGTTGTGGGCGCCGACGCTGAAGCGCACGAGCGGCCCGAGGCCGCGGCGCTCGAGAATCCAGTAGTGGGCGCAGAACGCGCCGCTGCGGACGGCGATGCCGGCGCGCGCGAGGAAGGCGGCGAGCCGGTGCCCGTCGACGCGCTCGGGCAGCACCGAGATCACCGGCGACGCCGCACCGACCATCTGCAGACGCGGCAGCGCGGCGAGGCCGTCGTGAAGTCGCGCGCCCAGTCGGGCTTCGTACGCGGACAGTGTCTCGCCGCCGGCGCCGCGGACGTCGCCCAGCCAGTCCAATGCAGCCCCGAACCCGATGATCTCCGCCCATGCCTGCAGACCCGGTTCGAGCCGCGTGTGGGGGTCGGGCAGCAGGGCGAAGTCGTCGGCCGTGACGGCACTGACCTGGCCGCCGCCCACCAGGACGGGATCGAGTGAGAGCAGCAGCTCACGGGTGGCGACGACCACACCGAGCGAGGGGCCGTACATCTTGTGCGCCGAGAAGCAGATCGCGTCGGCGTCGAGACCGCGAAGAGCGTCGAGCGCGTGACCCGCCGCCTGAGCCGCGTCGACGATCACGATGCCGCCCCCGCGGTGCACACTCGCGATGAGCTCGCGAAGGTCCGGCGTCACGGCACCGATCACGTTGTCCATCGCCGACACGACCACGACGGCGTCCCGCACCGCCTCGGGATCGACGAGCACGCGGGCGTCGTCGTCTCGCTCCACGACGACGCGCGGGATGCCGGCACGCCGCGCGGCCGCGATCGTCGAGAGGAACACGGCGTTGTGCTCGGTGACGGTCGTGACGATACGCGCGAAGCGCCCGGGCGGAAGTGCCGACAGCAGCAGGTTGAGTCCGTACGTCGTGTTCAGTGTGAAGGCGCACGAGTAGTGGCGGGGAGACACCCCCAGGGTGGCCAGGACCCGCTCTCGGACCCGTGCCACCTCGGCATCGACCCGGCGCCCCGCGTCGTAGCGCACACGCCCTCCGCAGGCGTAGAGGCGCTGGTAGTAGTCCTGGACGGCGTCGATCACCGGCTGCGGTCGCAGCGTCTGGCAGGCGGAGTCGAGGTAGACCTCGTCGGCACTCAGATACCCGAAGCCCGGTCGGCCGCCGGCTGCGGCCGTCGGCGCGCCGGACGCGCGGTCGGCGTGCCGGCCGAACAGGCCTCGTCGGGTCGGTCGGCGCGCGGCATCCATTCCGCCATTGTGGTCGGACCTCTCGGGTCCGCGTCGGGGCTCCGGCCGTGAAAGATCCGGACGCCGCCGAGGTTCAGATGAGACTGCCGATGACGTCCAGTCGCACCTGGGCCGCCACCGCGATCACGAGGTAGTCCAGCACGACGACCAGGGGAAGCCACGACAGCACGGCGACGCCGATGCGCCGCACGCCGGCCGCACTGCCCCAGACGCCGTCGGCCAGGGTCCACCCCAGCACCGTCCAGAACAGCGGGATCGTCACGAGCCAGATGACCATGCACCAGGGGCACAGCGAGCCGTACTCGAAGACACTGCGGTAGGCGAGCACGTGCACGAACACGAACGCGCCGGCGACGAAGATCGCGTACACGCGCCAGAACCACGTACGCAGCCCTCCGGGCGCGGCGAGGGCCGAGACACCGGCGTAGACCGGCCCGAAGAACAGCATGATGCCGATGATCGCGTTGCTGAATCCCAGCAGGTTGCCACCCGGCGACAGCAGGTTCGGCCCGCACGTCACGATCGGGCTGATGCTGCAGCTGATCAGCGGCGTGCCACCGGTCAGCTGGCCGATGTACTCCAGGTACAGCAGAAACGCGACGATGCCGCCGAGCGCCCCGGCGACGATCCACCAGATCGCAAGACCGCGCCCCGGAAGGTGAAGGCGAGGCGTCGCGGCGGTGGTCGCGGGGGCGGAAGGCGCAACGATCATGGCGCCATCGTCTCTCGCCGTCGGTCGTCGCGTCGTCTCGATGCGCCGTATTTATACCGCCGCGGCGGCGGGAGCCGACATCCGCGCGCGGCTCAGCGTGCCCGCGGGTGCGACGTGAGGTACACGTCGCGCAGGGCGTCGACGGTCACGTGCGTGTAGATCTGCGTCGTCGCCACCGATGCGTGACCGAGCAGTTCCTGCACGACGCGCACGTCGGCCCCGCCCTGCAGGAGGTGCGTCGCGAAGGAGTGCCGGAAGGTGTGCGGCGACACGTGCGCGCGCAGGCCCGCCCGCTCGGCCGCCGCCTGAATGATCAGCCACGCACTCTGGCGCGACAGAGGCGCCCCACGCGCGCCGAGGAACAATCGCGGGGTCGCGTGCCCGCGACGTGAAAGTTCCGGGCGCGAGCGCGCCAGATAGGCGTCGACGGCGGCCCGAGCGTACGAGCCGACCGGCACGATGCGCTCCTTCTGTCCCTTTCCGCGTACGCGAAGCAGATCGGCGTCGCCGGCGATGTCATCGACGTCGAGCTGCATCACTTCCGAGACGCGCGCGCCGGTGGCGTAGAGCAGTTCGAGCAGGGCGCGGTCGCGAAGTCGGATCACATCGGTCTCGGTCGCGGCGCCGGGTGCGGGGCCCGCGGCATCCAGGAGCGCGCCGATCTGATCGATCGTCAACGCCTTCGGCAGGCGCTGGGGGGTCTTCGGCGGGGTCAGGCGATCGCTCGCGTCCGACGTCTCGATGCCCTCCCGCACGAGGAAGCGGTGCAGGCCGCGCACCGATGACTGCAACCGCGCCAGAGACGTCGCCGCGGGCGGCGGATCAGCAGCGGCGCGATCGGCGGCGAACTGCGCGACGAGCGCCGGAGTGATCGCCGACGTGTCCTCGACGCCTGCTACCGCAAGCCACTCGCGATAGCCTTCGAGGTCACGGCGGTAGGCCGCGATCGTGTGCTCGGAGAGCCCGCGCTCGATCGTGATGTGACGCAGGTACGCGTCGACCGCACGCTCGAGCCTCACCGCGTCACCGGCCGCGGGGAACGCTCACCGACACGCGTCATCGCGCGAAGCCGGATCCGTCCTCGCCGATGCGCCGCGACCGCCGCGGCCAGGGAGCGTCGCCCGGAGCCAGCGTCACCCAGTCCCGCGCACGCGACGCGTGGGCGGCGAGCGTGCCGACGACCAGAGACGGATTCTGCACGCGGCGCGCGAGCACGGCGTCGACGACCTCGTCCAGAGGCACCCACCGCACCTCGATGTCGGCTTCCTCCGCCTCCCGCGCGAACGTCTCGTCCGCCGCACGCAGGTCGCGCGCGAGGTAGATGCGGATGGTCTCGTCGCTGCCGCCGGGCGAGGTCATGAACTCCCCCAGCACGTGCCAGGATGCTGCGACCAGGTCCGCCTCCTCGGCGAGCTCACGCTGGGCCGCCACGAGCGGCGACTCCCCTCCGATGTCGAGCAGCCCCGCCGGGATCTCCCAGTCGCGCAGTCGCACGGGGTGACGGTACTGCTTGATGAGCAGCACCCGATCGTTCTCGTCGAGCGCGAACACCGCCACCGCGCCGGTGTGATCCATGTACTCGCGAACGATGGACGTCCCGTTGTAGGCGAGTTCGTCGCGACGGATGTTCCATACCCGACCGACGAACGGCGTCTCACTGCGGACGACCTCGACGTCCACTGCCTCGTCGGCCAGCGGCTCCGCACCGCTCGGATCAGTCACCCTCCACCTCGAAGAGCTCGCTCGAGCGGTGCCGCTCCAGTGCCGCCGCGATGAGACCGCGGAACAGCGGGTTCGCCTCGGTCGGCCGCGAACGCAGTTCGGGGTGGGCCTGCGTGGCGATGTAGTACGGGTGCACCTCGCGCGGCAGCTCGACGTACTCGACGAGCCCATGGTCGGGCGACAGCCCCGAGAACCACATGCCGGCGTCGGCGATCTGATCGCGGTAGCGGTTGTTGACCTCGTAGCGGTGGCGGTGACGCTCGCTGGCACGCTCGGCGCCATACACCTCCGCCGCCAGCGACCCCTCGGCCAGCTCGGCCTCGTAGAGCCCGAGCCGCATCGTGCCGCCCATGTCGCCGTGGTCGATGATGTCGACCTGCTCGGCCATCGTCGCGATCACCGGGTGGGTGGTGTCGGGATCGAACTCACTGGACGACGCCCCCTCGATGCCGGCGACGTTGCGCGCGTACTCGATGACCATGCACTGCAGTCCCAGGCAGATGCCGAGCGTGGGAATGCCCTGCTCGCGGGCGAAGCGCAGCGCGCCGAGCTTGCCCTCGATACCGCGGATGCCGAAGCCACCGGGAACGACGATGCCGTCGAGCGCGCCGAGCGCCTTCTCGGCACCCTCGGGCGTCTCGCAGAGGTCGGAGGCGATCCACTGCACCTGGACCTTCGTCTCCTGCGCGAATCCTCCGGCTTTGAGGGCCTCGGTGACCGACAGGTACGCGTCCGGAAGATCGATGTACTTGCCGACGAGCCCGATCGTCACCTCGTGCTTGGGGTTGTGGACCGCGTTGAGCACCTTGCTCCAGCGCGTCCAATCGACCTCGGCGGCCTTGTTCGTAAGGCCCAGCGCGTCGACGATGTAGCCGTCGAGGCCCTGCTCGTTGAGCATGGTCGGAATGTCGTAGATCGACGGCACGTCCACCGCGTTGACCACGGCATCCTCGTCCACGTCGCACATCAGCGCGATCTTGCGCTTGTTCGATTCGGTGACGGGGCGGTCGCTGCGCAGCACGAGGGCGTCAGGCTGGATGCCGATGGAGCGCAGGGCCGCAACGGAGTGCTGCGTGGGCTTGGTCTTCTGCTCGCCGGACGCGCCCATGAACGGCACGAGCGAGACGTGCACGAAGAAGACGTTCTTGCGTCCGAGCTCATGGCGGATCTGACGCGCCGACTCGATGAACGGCTGCGACTCGATGTCGCCGACGGTGCCGCCGATCTCGGTGATGATGACATCGGGCTTGGGCGTCTCGTCGGCCTGCAGGCGCATGCGGCGCTTGATCTCGTCGGTGATGTGCGGGATGACCTGCACCGTGTCGCCGAGGTACTCGCCGCGGCGCTCGCGGGCGATCACCTGGGAGTAGATCTGCCCCGTGGTCACGTTGGCGGCCTGACTCAGCTCGATGTCGAGGAAGCGCTCGTAGTGGCCGATGTCGAGGTCGGTCTCCGCGCCGTCGTCGGTGACGAACACCTCGCCGTGCTGGAACGGGTTCATCGTGCCCGGGTCGACGTTCAGGTACGGGTCGAGCTTCTGCATCACCACGCGCAGTCCGCGCGCTGTCAGCAGATTACCCAAAGACGCGGCGGTCAGACCCTTCCCCAAAGACGAAACGACACCGCCCGTCACGAAGATGTGCTTGGTGGTGTCGCTTGAAGTCTTGCCCGCCGTCTTACCTGCTGAATGAGTGTCCGTCACGGGCTTTCATCCTATCAGTCCGGAGTGGCCGAGGCTCAGAAGCTCCCGGGCGTGCTCGAGCGCGGTCGTCGAATCGGCCAGGCCGGACAGCAGCCGCGCCATCTCGGCCTCGCGGTCGGCGCCGGTGAGCGCGCGCACGCTCGAGGCGGTGACCGAGCCGTCGCCGGCCTTGACGACGCTGAGATGGTTCGAGGCGAAAGCGGCGACCTGGGCGAGGTGCGTGACCACGATGACCTGGCTCGTCTCGGCGAGGCGGGCGAGGCGGCGCCCCACCTCGATCGCCGCGGCACCGCCGATCCCGGCATCCACCTCGTCGAACACGAACGTGGGCACCCCGCCGGTGCCCGCGATGACGACCTCGATCGCGAGCATGACGCGGCTGAGCTCACCGCCGGACGCGCTCTTGGCGACCGGGCGGGGCTCGGCGCCGGGATGCGGCGCCAGCAGAATCGTGACCTCGTCCCGACCGGATGCCGAGGCGACTGCCTCCTCGACGGCGACGACCACCCGCGCGTCGGGCAGCGCCAGGGCGTGCAGCTCCTCGGTCACGGCGGCAGCCAGACGCTCCGCCGCCGCACGCCGGGCGGCGGTGAGCCGCGCTGCGGCCGCGTCCAGCGCGGCCGCAGCTTCGCGCTCGTCGTCCTGCAGACGCGCGATCCGCTCGCCGTCGTCATCGAGCTCGGCCAGTCGGAACGCGCCCGATCGGGCCAGTTCGAGTGCGGCGTCCAGGCTGCCGTGGGCTCGCACGATGCTCGTCACGGCGGCGCGGCGCTCTTCGACCGCGGCGAGTTCGTGGGGGCCGGCATCGTCCAGATCGGCGAGGTACGCGCTCAGCTCTGTGGCGAGATCGGCGACCCGATACGAGATGTCGTCGAGTGTCGCGGCGTGGGCGGCCAGCACGGTGTCGGCGCGCACCGCCCGTTCCAGAGCACGACGCGCCTCGGCGATGAGTAGGCCCACGTCGGGAACGTCACCGCCGCCCGACAGTGCGTCGTGCGCAATGGCTGCCGCCTGACGCAGCGCCTCGACGTTCGCCAGTCTCTCGGCGCGGTGCGCGAGCTCGACGTCTTCGCCCGGTTGGGGATCGACCTGCTCGATCTCGGCGAGGGCGATGCGCAGCTGCTCGGCTTCGGCCGCGCGCGCCTGCGCATTGCCGGTGATCTCCGCGATGTGAGCGGCGAGCTCACGCTGCGCGGCGTAGGCCTGGCGGTACTCCTCCGCGACGGGCGCGATCTCGGCGGCGCCGAAGCGGTCCAGCGCATCACGCTGGGCCGCACTCGAACGCAACCGCAGTTGATCGGACTGGCCGTGGACGACCACGAGCTGCTCAGCGAGATCGGCGAGCACGCCCGCGGGCGCGGCGCGGCCGCCGACGCTCGCACGACTGCGCCCCTCGGCGGTGACCGTGCGCCCCAGATACAGCTCGGCACGCCCCCCACCGATCGGCTCGACCTCTCCCCCGGCATCCGTCACGCGGTCGGCCACCGGGCCCGACTCGGGAACCAGCCAGACGCCCTCGACGGCGGCCTGGGCCGCGCCCGCGCGGACGACGCCCGAGTCCGCGCGCGCTCCGAGCAGAAGACCGAGACCGGTGACGACCATCGTCTTGCCGGCGCCGGTCTCTCCGGTGATGGCCGTGAAGCCGGCACCCATCGGGAGGGTCGCGTCAGCGATGACACCGAGGTCGCGGAGCGTCATCTGCTCGATCACGCCCGGCCCTCCGCACTCGTCGGTCGCGTCGCGGAGGTCTCATCCGGACCCCGCCACCCGGTGACGGGCAGCTGGAACTTCCGGACGAGCCGGTCGGTGAAGGGCGCCGGATGCAGGCGAGCGAGGCGTACGGGGCGCGAGGACTTGCCCACGACGACGCGGGCGCCGGGCGGCAGGTCGTGCGAGCGTCGCCCGTCGCACCACATGATCCCGGTGCCGTCCGTGCGCGCCAGCACCTCGATCGCGACCGTCGCCTCCGGCCCCACCACGAGAGGGCGTGCGAACAGTGCGTGGGCCGACAGCGGAACCACGGCGATCGCTTCGACGGTCGGCCAGATCACCGGCCCGCCGGCGGAGAAGTTGTACGCCGTGGAGCCTGTCGGTGTGGCGATGACGACGCCGTCGCAACCGAAGCTCGAGAGAGGACGGCGGTCGATCTCCATGACGACCTCCATCATGCGCTCGCGCGCCGCCTTCTCGACCGTCGCCTCGTTGAGCGCCCACGTCTCGTAGATGACGTCGCCGCCGGCGTCTTTGACACGCACCGAGAGCGTCATCCGTTCCTCGACCTGGTAGTCGCAGGCGATGATCCGACGCATCGCGTCATCGATGTCGTCCGGATCGATCTCGGCGAGGAAGCCGACATGTCCCATATTGATACCGAGGATCGGAGCGGCACCGTCGCGCACGAGTTCGGCGGCGCGCAGAATCGTGCCGTCGCCGCCCAGCACCACCGCCAGCTCGATGTCGGCGACGGGCACGTCCGTTCCGAGGGCGGCGAGCGGGCCGAGATCAGAGAGTGCGTCAACGAGCTCCGGGTCGTCGACGGCGAGAACGGGACGCGCCTCGGCGGCGATGAGCGCAGCGATCACACGCCGAGCCGCTGCCACCGTGTCGTCGCGGCGCGCGTGCGCCACGACGAGGATGGAGCGCGGCACCGTCGAATCTGTCATACCGCTCCCGTCGCTTCGTCGATCGTCCTCAGCCATTCTGTCGGATTGCCGCTGGCGACCGGACCGTCACCGTGGCCGAGTGGAGGCTGATCGCGCCGACGCAGGTGGACGAGGTATTCGTGGTTGCCATGCGTGCCGGCGAGGGGCGAGGCGATGAATCCCGCCGTCGCCAGCCCCGCGTCCCACGCGGCCCACAGCACGCCGGCAGCCGCGTCGGAACGGGCCGCGGCATCCGTGACCAGTCCCTCACGAACGCCGGTCCGCCCCACCTCGAACTGCGGCTTGATTAGCAGAACGATGTCGCTCTCCGCCGTCGCGACGGCTGCGACAGCCGGCACCACGAGAGTGAGCGAGATGAACGACAGATCAGCGACGATCACCTCGGGATCGACCGCGAACCCGGCAGCCTCGGACAGCGACGCCGCCGTCATGTAGCGGACGTTGAACCCCTCGACGACGGTGACGTGCGCGTCGGCACGGATCACGGGCGCCAGCTGATCGTGGCCGACGTCCACGGCCACCACCCGGCGCGCACCGCGTTCGCGGAGAACCTGGGTGAACCCGCCCGTGGAGGCGCCGAGGTCGAGCGCTTCGCGTCCGGCCACTTGCACGTCGAAAGCATCCAGCGCAGACACGAGCTTGTGGGCCGCTCGGCTCACGTAATGGTCGGCACCGTCGACGACGAGAACCGCATCGTCCGACACCGGGGTCGACGGCTTGACGACATAGACGCCGTCGACGCTGACCAGACCCGCCTCGATGTCACGCACCGCCTGCGTGCGGGACCGCGAGAGGCCCCGAGACGCCAGCGCCGCGTCCAGTCGAGCCGTCACTGCGCGCCGTCGCGCGGGCCGGACTCCAGCCGGCGCGACAGATCATCGTGCAGCGCGGCATAGGCGGCCGCCCGCTCGGCGAGCGGCTGCTCCTCGATCACCTCGAGCGCGGACAGCAGGTCCTCGCGGCGGGCGTGCGAGTCGTCGGCGTTCATGGACATACCTTCCACGATAGTCGCCGGTGCCGACACGACCACGGCGCCGCCGCACGTCCCGCCATCGGCGGGGCCGGCGCGTGGAGTCGTGTTAACGGGAAATGGCCACCCAGCGTTGGGTGGCCATTTCCTGGAAAGAAGTCCGGCGGTGTCCTACTCTCCCACAGGGTCCCCCCTGCAGTACCATCGGCGCTGTGAGGCTTAGCTTCCG